>NZ_JBHRWL010000035.1:0-15847 GCF_042647945.1 Streptomyces lusitanus | reverse complement strand
GCTGCCCAAGAGCAAGACGGCGGGTCAGATGAGGCGGGCGGTCCCTCCATGCGAACTGGCGGATCCTAACGGCTGACTGCCGTCCAGACAGTGAGACACACAAAGTGGCAACACGTCAGCACGGGCCAATGACACCTGGCGCTCCACCTACGCCCTGCGCGAGGCACTATCCGGCCACGCTCGCGCCCGCAACGCCGTCCTGGACTCCGGATGGAGCAGCTACCGCCTTACAGCGCCGCACTTGTCACCCTTGGCGAGGTGATGACCCGGTGGATCACACGCCGAGGCAGTGTTCGGCCTTCCCTCGCAGCTCGGAGCCGAACGTCCTTGCCCGGTCGCGCCATCGACAGATACGAACCGTCCGGAAGGTCTTCCTGAGCGGTGCCGAGGTGGTTGGACTGGAGCCTGACCAGCAGATCCGCGCCCGCCGCGGTGACGACGTGAGCGAACTCGACCGACCAGCAGCCGCGGTCGGCGAGGACCACCGCCCCTGACCTGTGGGATTGCAAAGGTGACACCGCCGGTGGTGGAGAGGCCGTCGCTCGGCCCGGTCGTGCTTGGCTATCGGTGCGTCCACTGGCTCAGCGGTGAGCACCTTCGTCAGGATTGCGATCCGCACGCGCTGGCCCGCGCCCCGTCACACGTGGGGCAACGGTCCTTGCAACTCGAAGGTAACTGTATTGGCCCGAGTTGGGCCCCGGGTGTCTGGTTTCCGGGGCCCGTGACGTGTCCGTGTGCTGGGGCCGGTGTTGGCCGCGGGTGGGCCGGTGTGGGTGCTCCGGGCGCACGGTGCGGGGGGGCTCGCCTGGGTTATGCGGTGATGATCGCTGGGTCGCTTACGCCCGGTTGTCCGTTTTCGACGTGGCCCGCGAACCGGCGCAGGAAGGTGTTGTCGTTGTCGGCGGTGACGGTCAGGTCGTACCAGCGGCGGTTTTTGGTGAGGTCGACGGTTCGTCGTACGGTCGTGCCCGGGCGGATGGTGACGGTGGAGGGTTTGCCGCCGTAGGCGTCGGTGATCCGCAGTCGGGTGGTGCGGGTGCCTGTGTGGGTGAGGGTGAGTTGGAGGTGGTCGCCTCGGTGGCGGGCGGTGACCTCGCAGCCGGCTGTGGTGTTCGAGCCTTTGAAGACGCGCATGAAGCCGTTGGGGCCGTGCACGGTCAGGTCGTAGGAGCCGGCGGAGTAGGCCGTGTTCCAGGTGTCCTTCAGGGTTCTGCCCGCTTCGGTGGTGTAGGTCCAGGGGCCGTCGGTGCGGTTGGTGGAGGTGACGTGGAAGGCGCCGCCGGCTTTCGGTCCGGAGGCGAAGGTGAGGGTGAGTGTCCCGGCGGCCGTGTCGACGACGGCGTCGACGTGCGGGGCGTATTTCAGCGGGCGGGTGCGGCGCAGTCCGCGTTCCTGCCGGGGCATGCGGGGGTCGGCGGGCGGGGTGGGCCTGTAGTCGGGGTGGCGTTCGCGGTCTTGCGGCTCGTAGGTGTCGGTGGCGGGCAGCGGGGTGGGGCGTGTGTCCGTGCGGGAGAAGTCGAAGGCGGTTGTCAGGTCACCGCAGATCGCCCGGCGCCAGGGTGAGATGTTGGTTTCGCGTACGCCGAAGCGGCGTTCCATGAATTGCAGGATCGAGGTGTGGTCGAGGGTTTCGGAGCAGACGTAGCCGCCTTTGCTCCAGGGTGAGACGACGAGCATCGGTACGCGTGGGCCCAGCCCGTAGGGGCCGGGCGTGGTGCGGCTGTCGCCGGGGAAGAGGTCGGGGGTGACGTCGACGGTGGACAGGCCGCGGGAGGCGTCCTTGGGCGGCAGTGGCGGCACGATGTGGTCGAAGAAGCCGTCGTTCTCGTCGTAGGTGATGAGCAGGGCGGTCTTCGACCAGACGTCGGGGTTGGAGGTGAGGGCGTCCAGGACTTGGGCGATGTACCAGGCGCCGTAGTTGGAGGGCCAGTTGGAGTGTTCGGAGAAGGCTTCGGGGGCGGCGATCCAGGAGATCTGGGGTAGTTTTCCGGCCTGGACGTCGGCGCGCAGGTGGTCGAAGTAGCCGTCGCCGTTCTTGACGTCGGTGCCGGTGCGGGCTTTGTCGTACCAGGGGTCGCCGGGCTGGGCGTTGCGGTATGTGTCGAAGTAGAGCAGGGAGTTGTCGCCGTAGTTGCCTCGGTAGGCGTCTTGGATCCAGCCCCAGGAGCCGGCTGCGTCGAGGCCGTCGCCGATGTCCTGGTAGATCTTCCAGGAGATGCCGGCCTGCTCGAGGCGTTCGGGGTAGGTGGTCCAGCCGTAGCCGAGTTCGGCGTTGTCCAGGACTGGGCCGCCGCCGCTGCCGTCGTTGCCTGTGTAGCCGGACCACATGTAGTAGCGGTTGGGGTCGGTGGAGCCGATGAACGAGCAGTGGTAGGCGTCGCAGATGGTGAAGGCGTCGGCGAGGGCGAAGTGGAAGGGGATGTCTTCGCGGGTCAGGTAGGCCATGGTGGTGGTGCCTTTGGCGGGCACCCACCGGTCGTAGGTGCCTGCGTTGTAGGCGTGCTGGCCGTCGGGCCAGGAGTGCGGCAGGCCTTCCAGGAACTGCATGCCGAGGTCGTCGGCGTCCGGGTGGAAGGGCAGAAGTTCCGTGCCGTCCTTGGGCTGGTGCCAGATTGGTTTGCCGTTGGGCAGGGTGACCGGGCGGGGGTCGCCGAAGCCGCGGACGCCTCTGAGGGTGCCGAAGTAGTGGTCGAAGGAGCGGTTCTCCTGCATGAGGACGACGATGTGCTCGACGTCCTCGATCGACCTGGTGCGGTGGTTCGCCGGGAGGGCGGCGGCGCGCTGGATGCTGGCGGTCAGGGCGCTGAAGGCCGTGGTGGCGCCCGCGAGTTGGAGAAAGCGGCGCCGGTTGACGTCGGGCATGTGGGACAGCCTCTCATCCTGGGGTGCGGGCGGCTGGAGGGTGACGGTAGCTGGGCGGAAGGAGTGTTTCAGGGACACCGAACGCCTTGGAAGGGGCGTGTGACAGGGGTGTGAAGGTCGCGGGTACGGAGGGTGCGGCGGTGCCGCTCGCCGGGGAGGGTGCGGCAGTGCGCTCGCCGGGGAAGGCGCAGCAGTGACCTCGGCGCGGGGGATTGCGGGGTGTGACGAGGACGCGGGGCCAGTGCGTGTCGGCGCTGGTGGGCGGGTTGGCCGCCGCGTGCCGGCTTCGGCGTCGCGGCGTGGTGGGCGGAGGCGCTGGGTGGTGGGTGGAGGCGCTGGGTGGCGGGCGGGTGAGCGGCTGGGGCCGGTGGTGCCGTTCGTGCTCGGGGCCGTGCCGAGCCGGGGGCCGTGCCGGGGCTCGGCGTGCTGCGTCGGCGCCCCGTGCAGTTCGCCGTCGCTGCCCGAGCGCGTGATGAGTGTCCGGTTCCTTGTGCGGCCCGGCGCCTTCCGGGGTGCAGGCGGCCCGGGTGTCCCGCCTTCCACGAGCGTGCGGCTCTCCTTCGCCGCGGTCCGCTCGGGGCTTCTCTCGGCGTGGGTCGTGCGGCCGGCCTCGCCACAGCGTCATCTGGGTCCCGGTCGTCGGTCACGGGGGTCACCGGGTGCTGTGCGGCGTGGGAGGCGGCGGCCCGGCCGAGGGCCTGCGTCCGGCTGGCTGTCCGGGTTGCTGAGGACGGGTACGGAGGCGCCTTTGATCAGCTAGGCGTTTCCGAGCGGCACGCTCAGGTGTCCTTCCTGGTGAGGGCCACCCAGCCGTGTTCCAGCAGGGTGAAGGCGCTGATGAGCGCCTTGCGGGGGTCGGTGTGGCCGTATGCGGCGCGGGGGGCTTCGAGGGCGAAGTGGGCCAGGGCCAGGCAGGCGGGGTCGTCGGCGGGGCGGCCGCTTTCCTCGGCGATGACGCGGGCGAGGGCGGTGGTGTGACGCAGCCACATGTTCTGGCCGTAGTCGCGCAGGGCGGGGGTGGAGATCACCAGGTGGCGGAAGGCGGCGAGGCGGTCGTCGCCGTCGGGGGTGATCAGGCGCGAGGCCAGGGCGTGGGCGCGCAGGGCGGCCGGGATGCTCTGGCTGACGGGGCGTTCACGGACGGCGGTGAGCAGGCGTTCTTCCTGGTCGTCGTCCTCGTCGAAGACGAGGGCCTCCTTGACCGGGAAGTGCTTGAAGAGTGTCGTGGTGGAGACGTCGGCGGCGTCGGCGATCTCGCGGATGCCGACCGCGTCGTAGCCGCGTTCCAGGAACAGGCGCAGGGCTGCGTCGGCGATGGCCTGGCGTGTGGCGGCTTTCTTGCGTTCGCGGCGTCCCAGGGGGGCGGGGGGCGTGTCCGGTGCGGGGGTGGGGGTGGTTTGGGGCATGGCGGCATCCTACCCGCCCGGTTGACCGGGTTTAAAAGTTGAGTTGTTGCACTTGTTTAGTTGTTGTGTTTTTGTGGGTGCGGTGGCCGTGAGACACCGACCCCGGCCGCCGTCCCGCCCACGAACGGAGCCCGACATGACCACCACTCCCCCGCCCCGCATCGCCGTCGTCGGCGCCGGTCCCGGCGGTCTGGCCTGCGCCCGCATCCTGGCCCGGCACGGCATCACCGCTACCGTCCACGACCGCGACGCCGGGCCCGGTGCCCGGGACCAGGGCGGCACCCTCGACCTGCACGCCGACAACGGCCAGATCGCCCTGCGCGAGGCCGGACTGCTGGAGGAGTTCTTCCAGCTGGCCCGCCCCGAAGGGCAGGAGATGCGGCAGCTCGATCCGTCCGGCCGGGTCCTGTTCCACCATGTGCCCGAGCCGGACGAGCGGTTCAAGCCGGAGATCGACCGCCGCCGGCTGCGCGACCTGCTCCTTGCGTCACTGCCGCCCGGCACCGTGCGCTGGGGCCACACCCTGCGTGCCGTCACCGGGCCCGCCGACGGCCCCCGGCAGCTGCACTTCGCCGACGGCACCACCGTGGAATGCGACCTCGTCATCGGCGCCGACGGCGCCTGGTCCGCCGTCCGCCGCGCCGTCTCCCACGCCACACCCCGCTACACCGGCATCAGCTTCCTGGAAGCGTGGTTCCACGACGTCACCGCACGCCACCCCGGCATCGCCGGACTCGTCGGGCAGGGCAGCGCCGCGGCCGCCGACGGCGAGCGCGGCCTGTTCGCGCAGCGCAACGGCGGCGACCACATCCGCGTCTACGTCATCCAGCGCGCCGCCGCCGACTGGATCACCGCCGCCGGCCTCGACCCGCGGGACACCGGCCGCGTCCGCGCCGTGCTGCTGGAACGCTTCCGTGACTGGTCACCGCGTATGCGCCGGCTGATCGGCGACAACGACGGCCCCTACACCGACCGCCCGATCCACGCCCTGCCCCCCGGCCACACCTGGCGGCACAGCCCCTCCGTCACCCTCCTCGGGGACGCCGCCCACCTCATGCCGCCGCTCGGCGTCGGCGTCAACCTCGCCCTGCTCGACGCCTGCGAACTCGCCCTCGCCCTCGCCCGCCACGACACCGTCGGCCAGGCCGTCCGCGCGTACGAGGACACCATGCTCCCCCGCTCCGCCGAAACCTCCCGGCTCCTCGACGGCGCCGTCCACGACCTGGTCTCCACCGAACTGCCCGACTTCGCCGCCGCCGGCCCCCGGTGACTCCCGCCCGGAAGATCCTCCGCAGAGGGCATCAAGGCCCCGCCGTTCCGGCGGGACCCCGGTGTGTGTCTCGCACCGGGACGGGGAGTGGCAGGCGGGCCGTGCCGGCATGTTCGGCCGCAACAGCACGGTGAACGTCCGGCGCTGCCGGCGGGCACGCCCAGGCTGCCGCCCGTCCTCACCGACACCCGGCCCACCGCATCACGCCGGGCCCGGCCCGGCCGCCGCGAGCGGGCCGGCCGAACGGCCCGGTACCGGCCGCCGCGACGGACAGCTCCCACAGGCATGCGGCCGGGCCACCGCCCACAGCATGCTGCGGTGGTGGGCCGGACCGCCGCACCGGCCCTCACCCGCCGGGGACCCGCGCCACCCCGCACCCCCGGGCACAGCCCGCCACCATCCGGCCACAAGCGCACAGGCGCCGCCCACAGGCCGCCTCGCGGCACCCCCGGGACGGGCTCTTGGAACCCCTGCCGATCACCGATCCCCCGGCTGTCCAGCCGGCCCACACCCACCCGCTCACGGCGTGCCGGATCCTGCTGGAGACGGGTGAAGATGCTCCCCGGGTGCCCGGCGAACGCCCGGAGGCCGTCCTCACGCCCCAGGGCGTCCAGATGAACGACGAACGGCACGCCGGCGGTCGCGGACCGACCCTACGACTGCCAGCGGCCGCCACCGGCACGCAAACACGGATCGCACCGGCAAACACCGCCGGGCACGCCGCCCCCGGCCCGCTCACCGACTTCCTCGTGCAGCGCGCCGCCGTGCCGTGAACGGCCGAGCCGCACGACGACGACACAGGCCCCCCAAACGCTCGCGCAGGAGCGGACACAGCTCGCCCGCCAACATGACATGCCCGCAGTGACCGACGGCCGGCCGGCACTCCCAGCCGGATCCCACACGCCGCTCCGACGCGGCCACCACCCCCGCAACAGCCCCCGGCCACACCCAAGGCGCGGCGCGCCCCGCCCGCCAAGACGAGGCCGGTCCGGCCGGCCGGCTCCCGGACACACGCGGCGGCGGCACAGACGCCGCCGAGGCCGGCACGATCCACAGGGACGATGCCGCACGAGGGGCGAAAACCGCCGCGAGCACCTCGCAGGACCGTTCACACCGACACGCGGGAACGATGAACGATGACCCGCACCCGGCAACCGCCAGCGCCCCCGCGCGGCCTCCAGGGCCCCGCATGGTCTCCAGGGCCCCCGCGTGGCCGCCAGGCCGAGTCCGGCAACTGCCGCCCGTGACGCCGGCGGTCCCGTGACGCCGGCGGTCCCGTGACGCCGGCGGTCCCGTGACGCCGGCGGTCCCGTGCCGACGGCGGTCCCGTGCCGACGGCGGTCCGTGCCGACGGCGGTCCGTGCCGACGGCAGTCCGCCCGGAGCCGACCCGGGGTCGGCGCCCGCCACGACCTGCACGGCCGCGGACGCAGCGGAGAAAGGGGAGGTGACCGGGTGCTGTCCGGCAGCGGTTCGCGTGCCCATGCCCGGCACGCCGAGAGCCGACGGGAGGTCCAGAGCAAGCCCCGCGGCATCCCGCACGGCCAGATCCTGGCGTGACCCGCACAGCCAAACCCCAAGGTGACCCGCACGGCCAAGCCCCAAGGTGACCCGCACGGCCAAGCCCCAGGGTGACCCGCACGGCCAGGCCCCAGGGTGACCCGCGCGGCGACGGCCGAACCCCTTCCCGCACCGCCCGGCACCGGCGAGGCGGCCGACCGCACCCATCGCAGCGTCCCCACGCCGCGCTTCCACGAGCGCGAGGGACTGCTGACCGGCCCCGCCCCCCGCACCGCCGGCGCACGCCGCCCCCGCAGTCCCGCCGGCGTCGAGCGGCTGGGGAACCGCGTGCGACTGCGGAAGTCCGGGATGCCCGCCCCTCGCCGAGCCGGAACCGTCCTGCCGCACCGGTCCGGCAGGGCCCGGGCGAGAAGGCGGAACGGCTGCGGCTCCTCGATGCCCGCCGGCACCGGGTCCAGGACCCGATCCGCACCCCCTGATGAGTGCCGCACCACCATCGCCCGCAAGGCCGGCGCCAACGCCCGGCACATCGCACGCGGAACCCCAGCCCGCCTGCAGGACCCCGCAACCGCCGCGTACGGAACCGCTCCCCCGGCAAGCAGACCCGGCGAACGGAAGAAAAAGGGGGCCGCAACGGCAGTCGGCGGCCGCACGCGCCGCTCATTGAAACCGTTCAATGAAAGTCTCCCGCTCCGGCCCTCCCGCCTGCCGCGGGACCGGCCGCCGGCTTCCCCCGCCCACGGGCGCGGACAGGCCGGCGAGGTCAACACCCCTACGCAGCAAGCGCTTACAGGCCTCGCCGTGCCGATTTCGGCTCGCACGCCTCATTGACCCCCTGCGTCTTCGCCTCTACGGTGGCCACGCCCACACGGTTTGAAACGATTCAAATCTACCTGCGAGGTGGCGTAGTGATCAGTCGTAGGAACGTCCTGGCGAGCACCGCGGCCGCGGTCGCCGCCTCGGCCGTCGGGGCCGGGGCGGCGCAGGCCGTGCCCGTGCCCTTTGCCGCCGCACCGGCGGGCGGGCGGGCCGCGCCTGTGAGGATCACCGGCCCCACCGTCGAGTACGCCCGGCATCCGCTGGGCCTCGACGAGCCCCGCCCGCGGTTCAGCTGGCCCATGGCGTCGCACGAGCCGGGCGTGCGGCAGAGCGCCTACCAGCTGCGGGTGGCCACCGGCGTGTCCGCGCTGGCGCGTCCCGACGTCTGGGACAGCGGCCGGGTGGTGTCGGAGGAGTCGGTCCTCGTCCCGTACGCGGGGCCCGAACTGCGCCCGCGGACCCGGTACTTCTGGAGCGTGCGGGTCTGGGACGGGCAGGGCAGGGTCTCGGGGTGGAGCGAGCCGGCCTGGTGGGAGACCGGCCTGATGAGTACCGGGCAGTGGTCCGCGCGGTGGATCTCCGCCCCCGCGGAACTGACCGACGCGCCGTCCTTCGAGGGCGCCAGCTGGATCTGGTTTCCCGAAGGCGACCCGGCGAGCAGCGTCCCGGCCGCGGCCCGCTGGTTCCGGCGCAGCGTGGACCTGCCCGGGGACATCACCTCGGCCACCTTGGTGATCACCGCGGACAACGCCTACTCCGCGTCCGTCAACGGCCGCGAGGTGGCCCGCACCGACCTGGCCACGGACAACCAGGACTGGCAGCGGCCCGCCGTCGTGGACGTCTCTCGCCAGGTGACGTCCGGGAACAACGTCATCGCGGTCGAAGCGGTCAACGGCACCGAGGGGCCGGCCGGTCTGCTCGCCGTTCTCGTCGTGCGCACGGACGCCGGTGAGCGGCGGATCGTGACGGACTCCGGCTGGAGGACCACCGGCCAGGAACCCGCCGGGGACTGGCGGGGCGCCGGGTTCGACGACACGGGGTGGGCGGCGGCGCGGGAGGCGGCGCCGTGGGGGGCGGGGCCGTGGGGGGCGGTCACGCCCGCCCTGCACGCGGTGACGCTGCTGCGCCGCGAGTTCTCCCTGCGGCGGACGAAGGTACGGCGGGCGCGGCTGTATGTGACCGCGCTCGGGCTGTACGAGGCGCATCTCAACGGTGTGCGGGTGGGGCGTGACCAGCTGGCGCCCGGGTGGACGGACTACCGCACACGGGTGCAGTACCGGACGCACGACGTCACGGAGCTGGTGCGGTCGGGCGGGAACGCTCTCGGGGTGCATCTCGCGCCGGGCTGGTACGCGGGCAACGTCGGCATGTTCGGGCCGCACCAGTACGGCCGGCGCCCCGCGCTGCTGGCGCAGCTGGAGGTCGAGTACGGCGACGGGACGGCGCAGCGGGTGGTGTCCGACACCGGCTGGTCCGCCTCCAGGGGGCCGGTGGTCGCGGCGGATCTGCTGGACGGGGAGACCTACGACGCCCGCAGGGAGACTCCCGGATGGGCCCTGCCGGGGTTCGACGACGCCGGCTGGCTGCGCGCGGGCGAAGCGGACGGAGTGCTGCCCGAGCGGGTGGTGGCGCAGGTGGACGCGCCGGTGCGGGTCGTTGAGGAGCTGACGCCGGTCGGGGTCGGTGAACCGCGGCCGGGGGTGTTCGTCTTCGACCTGGGCCGGAACATGGTCGGTTCGGTACGGCTGCGGGTGAGGGGTGCGGCGGGCACGGTGGTGCGGCTGCGGCACGCCGAGGTGCTCCAGGCGGACGGCACCGTGTACACGGCGAATCTGCGGACCGCGAGAGCGACCGACACATACGTCCTCAAGGGAGACGGGACCGAGACGTGGGAGCCGCGCTTCACCTTCCACGGCTTCCGCTACGTCGAGGTCACCGGGTTCCCCGGCAGACCCACCGTGCGGGCGGTGACCGGGCGGGTCATGCACACCGACGCGCCGGCCACACTCACCTTCGCCACCGACTCGCCGATGCTCAACCAGCTGCACAGCAACATCACCTGGGGACAGCGGGGGAACTTCCTGTCCGTCCCGACCGACACCCCGGCCCGCGACGAACGCCTGGGATGGACCGGCGACATCAACGTCTTCGCGCCCACCGCCGCGTACACGATGGAGTCGGCGCGTTTCCTGGCGAAGTGGCTCACCGACCTGCGGGACGCACAGACGGCGCAGGGCTCCTTCACACACGTGGCGCCCGACGTCGGGCGGCTCGGTGACGGCGCGGCCGGCTGGGGCGATGCGGGGGTCACCGTGCCCTGGGCGCTGTACCAGGCGTACGGGGACGTGCGGGTCCTTCAGGACGCGTGGCCGTCGGTGACGGCCTGGCTGGGCTACCTGGAGAGGCACAGCGAGCGTCTGCTGCGGCCGGCGGAGGGGTTCGGCGACTGGCTGAACGTCGACGACGAGACCCCCAAGGACGTCATCGCCACCGCCTACTTCGCCCACGCCGCGGACCTCACCGCGCGGATGGCGCGTGAGCTCGGCCGGGACCCCGCCCCCTACGAGGACCTGTTCGGGCGGGTGCGGGACGCCTTCGTCGGGGCGTACGTCGACGCGGCCGGGCGGGTCAAGGGCGACACCCAGACCGCGTACGTCCTCGCCCTGTCCATGCGGCTCATGCCCGAGCCGCTGCGGGACGCGGCGGCCGGCCGGCTCGTGACGCTCATCGAAGCGCGCGGCGGACACCTGTCGACCGGTTTCCTCGGCACGCCCAGGCTGCTGCCCGTCCTCACCGACACCGGGCACACCGACGTCGCCTACCGGCTCCTCACCCAGCGCACCTACCCCAGCTGGGGCTACCAGATCGACCGCGGCGCGACGACCATGTGGGAACGCTGGGACTCCCTCAAACCCGACGGCACCTACCAGGACCCGGGCATGAACTCCTTCAACCACTACGCCTACGGATCGGTGGGCGCATGGATGTACGCCCACATCGCAGGCATCGCCCCAGGACGGCCCGGATACCGCGAAATCACCGTCCGGCCCCGTCCCGGCGGCGGCATCCAACAGGCACGCGCGACACTCACCTCGGTACGAGGACCCATCTCCACCCGGTGGAAGCAACAGAACGGACGCTTCCAGCTGACATGCTCCATACCCGTCAACACCACCGCCCGCGTATGGATACCAGCGTCGGCGACGGACCACGTCCAGCACACCAGCACAGGTGGGGAGACGGGCACGGGTGCCGGTGCGGGCGCGGGTGCCGGTGCCGGTGCGGGCGCGGGTGCCGGTGCCGGTGCCGGTGCGGGCGCGGGTGCCGGTGCCGGTGCGGGCACGGGCGCCGGTGCCGGTGCGGGCACGGGCGCCGGTGCGGGGGCAGGTACGGGCACGGGGGTGGGGGTGGTGCCGGTGGGATACGAGGACGGGTGCCAGGTGTTCCGGGTGGGGTCCGGGACCCACCGGTTCGTGGTCTGAACACCGGCCGGGGACTGAACACCGGCCGGGGGTTTGGACTCCGGCCGGGGGTTTGGACTCCGTGGGTGGTGCGAACTCCGGTCGGTGATGCGGGCGTTCAGGTTCGGGCGGGCGTGCGAGTCCGGTCCGGTCCGGGCGTGCGGGGCCGGTCCGGGCGTGCGGGGCCGGGACCGGGCGTGCGGCGGGACCGGGACCGGCGGGGCCACGGTGGCGGGACCGGGACCGGCGGGGCCACGGTGGCGGGACCGGGACCGGCGGGGCCACGGTGGCGGGACCGGGCGGACGAGTGTCCCCCCCCCGGCCCCCCGGCCGGGCGGGCAGACGGTCCCGCCGCTCGCTGCCCGCCCCCTGCGCGGGCCTGGTACCCGGCGTGGTGCGGCAAGCCGTCGCAGCAGGCGTCACACCACCCCGGATGCCTCCTCCTCGGCGGGTTCCCCGGGAGCCGGCTGATCCGGGACGCCGGCCCGGGCTGCGGCCCGCAGCGCCGCTTCGACCCGGCGGTCGCTCGTCATCGACGCCGTGACGGCCGTCATCGCCAAAAGGAGGCCGGCGGCGGCGTAGAGAGGGGCGCGGATGCCGCAGGCGGTGGCCAGCCAGCCGCCGAGGAAGGCACCTGCGGGGGCCGCGCACATGGCGAGCATGCGGGAAGTGGAGGCGACCCGGCCCATGAGGCCGGCCGGGACGATCGCCTGCCTCAGGGACGGCGCGAGCACCATCGTCGCGCCCATGGCAGCCCCGCAGACGGCGAGTGCCACCCCGGCCGCGTACGGGTCCGGGGCGGCGGCCAATCCCAGAACGGCAAGCCCTTCCACCGCGGCCGTGCAGGTCAGCGCGGTGCCGGTACCGAGGCGCCGGGCAAGGCGGGAGGCGATACCCGCACCGAGCAGGCCCCCGGCGGCCTCCGCCGTGAGAAGCAGACCGAAACCGTGAGCGCCGATACCGAGGCGGTCATGCGCGAACAGAGCCAGGACGGTCTCCACGGCGAGGAAAGCGACATTCCCGACCGCCGGGCGCAGCGCCAGGCCGAGCAGCAGCCGGTCCCGGACCACGTACGAGGCGCCGGCCCGCGCCTGCCGCAGCAGCGGCTCGCGGGTCTCCTCCGGGGCGGGCCGGGGCGTGGCGGGCAGCGTGCGTACGAGCAGCGCGGACAGCGCGAAGGACACCGCGTCGGC
This sequence comes from Streptomyces lusitanus, assembly GCF_042647945.1. Classification (NCBI taxonomy): domain Bacteria; kingdom Bacillati; phylum Actinomycetota; class Actinomycetes; order Kitasatosporales; family Streptomycetaceae; genus Streptomyces; species Streptomyces lusitanus. The sequence continues at coordinate 3,316 of NZ_JBHRWL010000035.1, read as the reverse complement.
GAGCAGCGGGACCGCCCGCCCGAGGGTGAGGAGGGCGCTGCCCGCGGGGGGTCCGGCGAAGCCGGACATGGCGGTCTGGGCTCCGCGCAGGCGGGAGTTGGCGCGCTCCAGGAGTGCGGGGTCGCGGTGGAGGAGGTCCGGGAGGTAGGCGGTGGCGGCGGTGTCGAAGAACAGCTGGCCCAGGCCGAGCAGGAAAGCGACGGCCGCGAGCAGCGGGATGCTCAGGACGTCGAGGACGGCTGCCGCCGCGGGTATCGCGAGCAGGAGCGCGCGGGCGGTGTCAGCGAACTGCATGGTGCGGCGGCGGTCCCAGCGGTCCACCAGCGCTCCGCCGAGCACGCCGAAGAACAGCCAGGGCAGTGTGCCGGCGGCCGTGACGGCGGCGAGCGCCATCGGGTCCCGCGTCAGCGTCAGCGCGAGCAGCGGCAGCGCGGCATGGGTCACCCCGTCGCCGAGGGAGGAGACCGTCTGCGCGGTCCACAGCCGCCCGAACCCTGCCGGTAACGTCCCGGTGTCGAGGGTCATTCGGTGTCTCCTCCGGCCTGCCGGTGCGGTGCCGGACGGAAGAGGGCGAAGACGAGTGAGGTGTCCGGCAGTGACGGGTCGGACAGTTCCCGGTATTCGTCCGCCAGCGCCTCCAGCCGCGCGCCCAGCTGGGTGAACTGCTCGTCGGTGAGCCGCAGATGCGCCATGCGTACGTGCCGTTCACTGCCCGCCGGGGACGCCTCGAGGTCCGCCACGGCATGCCGCATGAGGACGTCCGGGCCTCCCTCGCCGGGATCGGGCAGCACGATCGACCGCGCGGCCATCGCGTAATAGCGCTCGGTGACCCCGCGCACCTTCCGCATCCGGACCACCTTCACCAGGCCGGCCCGCTCCAGCAGCCGCACGTGATAGCTGGAACTCCCCTTGGCCAGGCCCACCCGCTCGGCGATCTGCGTGATCGTCGCCGGCTCGAAGCGGAGCACGGCCATGATCCGGTGGCGCGTGAGGCTGGAGACGGCGCGCAGCTGCTCGCCGGTGGTGACGTGGAAGGTGTCGGGCAGGTCGTCGGAAGGCATACCAACAATGGTCAACGTTTCTTGACCATTGTGCAAGGGGGCTGCGGGCGGCGTGAGTTCGCCGCGGTGCAACGCGGGGGTGCGGGCGGGTGCGGGTGCGGGGCCGGGCCGGAGGCCGGCCGGAGCCGCACCGCACCCGCCCTCGCACGACGAAAGGCCCGGTGGGCCCGCGCGTGACGCGCGGGCCCACCGGGCCCTGGCCGGGCGGGTCGCCTCACATGTCGTCCGCCAGGCCCATCAGGCCGGCGAGGGTCTCGGCCGGGTCGGCGGACGGGGAGCCGGCGGGCCACCACAGGCCGCCGCGGCGGCGGTAGGGGTACCAGCGGCCGTCGCGGCCCAGGCGGAGCTGGAGGCCGCGGCCGGTGAGCGTCCAGTGGTTGCCGTCGACGTCGACCGGGGGGAGTTCCTCCGTCTCCCAGGCCGCGGCCAGCGCGGTGCGGGCGCGCGCGGTCCGCTGCGCGGGCGGGGTCCAGGGGTGTTCCAGGACGTCCAGGGCGGCCCGGCCGCCGGTGCGCCACGCGGCGGCGGCACGGTCCAGGTCCTCGGCCAGGCGGCCGCAGCCGGCACGGAGCCGCTGAGCCACGCGGGGGCCGGGGTGGGCGGCCGCCAGACGGACCGTGTCCTGCCAGACGTCGAGCGGTCCGGGTGGTGCGGTGCCGAACCCGTGCACATACGCGAGGAGTTCACGGGCGCGCAGGGCCGCGTCCGCGGCGAGCCGGTCCAGCGGGTCGGCCTCGATGCCGGTCAGCGGCTCCTCGGGCGCGGCGGGCACGTCCGGCAGCGGCGGCAGGGCGGGCAGGGGGGTGGCGGGGCGGGCGTAGGCGGCACGCTGGAGGCTGTCGTCGGGGGCTTGCGCCGGCCCGCTCACGGTCTCGTCCCCGGCCCCCGCGCCGTACGCCTCGTCCTTCTCGTCGTCGCCGGCCAACGCCCGCATCAGCAGCGCCGACGTGAGCTCCTCCACCGCCTCCCGGGCGTCGCGGCCGCGGATCAGCAGCAGCAGCCAGGGGTCGGTGTCCAGCAGCCAGGACACCTGGTAGGCGAGGGCGGTGGCGTGGCCGCAGGGGTGGTCGAGGGCGTCACAGCCGCAGCCGGCGTCGAGGTCGCCGTAGCCCGGCAGCATGCGCACCCGGGCATCCTCCACGGCCTCCAGCAGGTCCTCCGGGAGGTCGCCGGCCAGCAGCGCCTCCGTCTCGGCCGGACGCTCGGCGGTCCGCTCCCAGAGCAGGTCCCACTCGTCGTCGTCCAGCACGGTCAGCGTCAGCCGCGTGCGATACGTCTCCTCCCCGCCGTACACCTCCGCGGCCACCCGGCCGGGACTGACCGTGATCGGGCCGATACGGCCGGTACGGGCGAAAGAACGCCCCTTCTTCAGGAGGCCACCCTCCGGCCAGACGTCCTCCACCGCGTCGGCCCACTGCGCGGCCCAGAAGGACCGACCCCGGACCCGGCCGCCCCGGCGTGCCGCGAAAGCGGCAAAACCCCGCGCGCCGCTGCCCCGTGCCCCGCTGCCCCGTGCCCCGCTCATGCCACGCTCCTCAGTTCCACCAGGTTCGCCAGCTCGTCGGTGGTCAGCTCGGTCAGGGCCTGCCCGCCGGAGCCCAGGACGGCGTCGGCCAGTTCCTTCTTCGCCTGAAGCAGGGCCGCGATACGGTCCTCGACGGTGCCCTCGGCGATCAGCCGGTGCACCTGAACGGGCCGGGTCCGGCCGATGCGGTGCGCGCGGTCGGTGGCCTGCGCCTCGACGGCCGGGTTCCACCAACGGTCGTAGTGCACGACATGATCGGCGCGGGTGAGGTTCAGACCGGTGCCGGCCGCCTTCAGCGACAGCAGGAAAACAGGGAACTCGCCACCCTGGAAACGCCGTACGAGTTCCTCACGCCGGGCCACCGGGACACCGCCGTGCAGCAGCGCGGCGGGAGTGCCACGGTCACGCAGATGACGTTCCAGCAGACGGGCCATGGTGACGTACTGGGTGAAGACCAGCACGGCACCGCCCTCGGCGGTGATGCCGCCCAGGAGTTCGTCGAGCAGTTCCAGCTTCCCGGAGCGTCCGGTGAGCGGGGCGCCCTCCTCCTTGAGGAACTGCGCCGGGTGGTTGCAGATCTGCTTCAACCCGGTGAGCAGCTTCAAAACGAGACCGCTGCGCGCGATACCCCCCGCACCGGCACGGATCTCACCCATCACCCTCTCCACCTGCCAGCGGTAAAGCCTCACCTGCTCGACAGTGAGCACGACCGGCCGGTCCGTCTCGATCT
>NZ_JBHRWL010000034.1:0-809 GCF_042647945.1 Streptomyces lusitanus | reverse complement strand
ACCTACTACCAGCTCGGGTCACCGGCTCCACCACTCCGACCTCGTCCGAAGACTCAGCCGGCGGCTTCACGGGCTTAGCATCACTGGATTCGATGTTTGACGCTTCACAGCGGGTACCGGAATATCAACCGGTTATCCATCGACTACGCCTGTCGGCCTCGCCTTAGGTCCCGACTTACCCTGGGCAGATCAGCTTGACCCAGGAACCCTTAGTCAATCGGCGCACACGTTTCTCACGTGTGAATCGCTACTCATGCCTGCATTCTCACTCGTCAACCGTCCACAACTCGCTTACGCGGCTGCTTCACCCGGCAGACGACGCTCCCCTACCCATCACGATCCCCGTTGGGGGTACATATCGCAATGACACGACTTCGGCGGTACGCTTGAGCCCCGCTACATTGTCGGCGCGGAATCACTAGACCAGTGAGCTATTACGCACTCTTTCAAGGGTGGCTGCTTCTAAGCCAACCTCCTGGTTGTCTGTGCGACTCCACATCCTTTCCCACTTAGCGTACGCTTAGGGGCCTTAGTCGATGCTCTGGGCTGTTTCCCTCTCGACCATGGAGCTTATCCCCCACAGTCTCACTGCCGCGCTCTCACTTACCGGCATTCGGAGTTTGGCTAAGGTCAGTAACCCGGTAGGGCCCATCGCCTATCCAGTGCTCTACCTCCGGCAAGAAACACACGACGCTGCACCTAAATGCATTTCGGGGAGAACCAGCTATCACGGAGTTTGATTGGCCTTTCACCCCTAACCACAGGTCATCCCCCAGGTTTTCAACCCTGGTGGGTTCGGTCCTCCACGA
>NZ_JBHRWL010000033.1:133907-478380 GCF_042647945.1 Streptomyces lusitanus | reverse complement strand
AGTTCTCAAGGAACGGACGCTTCCTTTGTACTCACCCTCTCGGGCTTTCCTCCGGGCGCTTCCCTTTGGTCTTGCGTTTCCGACTCTATCAGATCTTTTTCTCGACCTGACCCCCGGTCAGCGGGGTTTGTCTTTCCGGCCCTTGCGGCCCGTTCCGACGTCTCAAACCTTAGCGGACTCTCTCCGTGTTTCCCAAATCGGGAGTGTGGAATTGAATTCAGGCATGCGGGCATGCCGAAGTCGTTCCCACTGGGAGGTCGTACTGAGGTTTGGTTGCCGCTTTCGCGGCGGAAGTGCTGCCGGAGAACCATTACGGCCCCGTGGCAACCCGAAGAACCTTACGGATCGCCCGGGGCCGCGTCAAGTGGCCGCAGCCAAGATCTTTCAGTCCAGGTCGGTGAGGCGTCCGCCGGCGTCCGGCTGGGCGTCCTCAACCCGGCGCAGCAGGCGGGTGAGGACCTCACCGAGGGCGGTCCGCTCGTCCGCGCTGAGGTCCTGGAGGAGGTCCGCCTCGAAGACGGTGGCCATCCGCATGGCCTCCTGCCACTTCTCCCGGCCGGCCGGGGTGAGCTCCACGATGACGCGGACCCGGTTGTTCTCGTCCCGCTCCCGGGTGACCAGGCCCTCGGCGACCATCCGGTCGATGCGGTGGGTCATGGCGGCCGGGGTCAGGCCCAGGCGCTTGGCGAGGTCGCTGGGGCCCATCCAATAGGGGGCGCCGGAGAGGACGAGCGCCTTGAGGACCTCCCAGTCGGCGTTGGTGATGCCGAGCTCGGCGGTCTGGCGGCCGTAGGCGACGTTCATGCGGCGGTTGAGCCGGGACAGCGCGTTGACGATCTTCTCGACCTGCGGGTCGAGGTCCTGGAACTCGCGCTGGTACGCGGCGATCTGCTCTTCGAGGGTCGGCTCTTCCAGGCCGGGGGTGTCGCCCATGCCCGCAGTATGGCACGCCCCTTCTTTGCCTTGAAGTCCTTCGCTGTGTACTCTTTAGCTTCGAACTTTAGCTTCTAAGTCTTCACTCCTAACTAGTGAGAGAGGTGAACGTGACCAGGGCGATGGGCGCAGCGATGCGCCGGATCCACGTGGGCAACGCACTCAGCGCTTTCGGGCTGGGCTTCACGGTCCCGTACCTGTACGTCTACGTGGCGCAGGTGCGCGGGCTGGGGCCAGTGACGGCGGGGATGGTCCTCGCCGTCTTCGCCGTGGCCGCGCTGATCGTGCTGCCGCTCGCCGGACGGGCGATCGTCCGGCGCGGCCCCCTTCCGGTGCTGCTCGCCGCCCTGCTCACCGCCGCCGTCGGCTCGCTCGGCCTGGGGCTGTCGGCGAGCGCGGCGACCGTGCTGCTGTCGGCGGCGGCGCTCGGCGCCGGACAGGCGGTCATGCAGCCGGCCCTGGCCACGATGATCGTGGACTGCTCCGGTCCGGAGACCCGGTCGCGGGCCTTCGCCACGCAGTTCTTCCTGCAGAACCTCGGGCTCGGCGTCGGCGGCCTCATCGGCGGTCACCTCGTGGACCCGACGAAGGCCGGCTCGTTCACCCTCCTCTTCTCCATCGAAGCGGCGATGTTCCTGCTGCTGGTCGTGGTGATGTCGACGGTGCGGATGCCGCGCTCGCCGCGGATCGACGGCGCACCCGGGCAGTCGGCCAAGGGCAGCTGGAAGCAGCTGCTGGGCAACCGCGCCATGGTGCAGCTGTGCGTGCTGGGCTTCGTGCTGTTCTTCGCCTGCTACGGCCAGTTCGAGTCGGGCCTGAGCGCGTACGGCGTCGAGGCGGCAGGCATCTCCACCTCCACGCTGGGGACGGCGCTGGCGGCGAACACCCTGATGATCGTCGTCGCGCAGTTCGCGGTGCTCCGCTTCGTGGAGCGGCGCAAGCGGTCGCGCGTGATCGCGTCCGTGGGGCTGATCTGGGCCGTGGCATGGGCCGTGGCCGGGTACGCGGGGCTCGGCGGTGCGAGCCAGGAGATGGCGACGGCCGCGTTCGTCTCGACCTACGCGCTGTTCGGGCTGGGGGAGGCGATGCTGTCGCCGACGCTGGCGCCGCTGGTCGCGGACCTCGCGCCGGCCGGGATGGCCGGTCAGTACAACTCGGCCTTCGCCCTGGTGAAGCAGCTCGCGCTGGCCGTGGGCCCGGCGGTGGGCGGGCCGCTGGCGGCGTCCCTGCACGCGCCGTACATCGTGGTGTTCCTGCTGTTCTCGCTGGGGATCACCGTGCTGGCCCTGCGGCTCGGGCGGCAGCTCACCGCCGTGCAGGACCAGCCGTCCGTCGCGGGCAGCCGGGTCGTGGCGCAGAGCGGCGCGGAGCAGGCCCCGGCGCGCGCCTGACCGCGCGCGTCACACGCCGACGCCGGCGGTCTTCGGCAGCAGGAACTCGCACCAGACGGCCTTGCCGCCGCCCGGTGTGCGCCTGCTGCCCCAGGAGGAGGCGATCGTCGCGACGATCGCGATGCCCCGTCCGGACTCGTCGCCGGGCTCCGCGCGGCGACGCCTGGGCAGATGGTCGTCGCCGTCGGTGACCTCGATGATCAGACGGCGGTCGGTGCGGCGCAGGCGCAGCCGCATGGGGGGCGTGCCGTGCTGGAGGGAGTTGGCGACCAGTTCGCTGGTCGCCAGGACGCCCAGGTCGTGCAGCTCGGCGGGGAAGCGCCAGCTGGTCAGGACGCCCGACGCGAAGGCACGCGCGCGTGGCGCCGCCTCGACCCCGCCGAGCAGCTCCAGCGCGGCGTTGCGGAACAGCTCGCTCTCCGGGCCCGGGCGCGCGGGGTGCTGGAGGACCAGGACGGCGACGTCGTCGTCGTGATCCGGGGTGACGCCGGCCGAGCGGACCAGGCGGTCGCAGACGACCTGGGGGCCGCCGGTGGCTCCGGCCAGGGCGCGCTCCAGTGCGGCGATGCCCTCGTCCAGGTCCGCGTCGCGGCGCTCGACCAGGCCGTCGGTGTAGAGGACGGCGGTGGAGCCGGGGCCGAGCGGCACGTGGCCCGACGCGTGCATCCAGCCGCCGGTGCCGAGCGGGGGGCCGGTCGGCTCGTCGGCGCGCCGCACCGTACCGCTCTCGTCGCGCACCAGGATCGGCAGGTGCCCGGCGGACGCGTACACCAGGCGGCCCTCGTTGGGGTCGTGGATGGCGTAGACGCAGGTGGCGATCTGGTTGGCGTCGATCTCCATGGCGAGGCCGTCGAGCAGCTGGAGCACCTCGTGCGGCGGGAGGTCCAGGCGCGCGTACGCGCGTACGGCCGTGCGGAGCTGGCCCATGACCGCCGCCGCGCGCACCCCTCGTCCCATGACGTCGCCGATGACCAGGGCGGTGCGTCCGCCGCCGAGGGTGATGACGTCGTACCAGTCGCCGCCGACCGCCGCCTCGGTGCCGCCGGGGTGGTAGGTGGCGGCGACGCGCAGGTCGTCGGGCTCCTCCAGCTCCTGCGGGAGCAGGGAGCGCTGGAGGGTGACGGCGGTCTCGCGCTGCCGGCGCTCGCTGGCGCGCAGCCGCTCGGCGGCCTCGGCGTGGTCGGTGACGTCGGTGGCGAAGACCAGCACCCCGCGGCTGCCGCCCTCCCCAGCGGGCGTGCAGGTGAACGTGTACCAGCGGCCGTCAGGCGCCTTGCGCGACTTGACCGTACGGGGCTTGCCGCTGCGCAGGACCTGGTCGAGGAGGGGCAGCAGGCCCAGCTCGTCGAGCTCCGGGAGCGCTCCCCGGGCGGGCGCGCCGACGGGGCGCAGCCCGAAGGCCGCGGTGTAGGCGTCGTTGAGGTAGGCGATGCGGTGGTCGGGGCCGTGCACCAGGGCGACGAGGCAGGGGACGCGGTCCAGGACCTCGCGCACCCCGAGCTCGTCGACGGGCGGCACCGGCCGGTCCCCGTCGGTGGGCCGCTCGACGCGGGCCGCGGGCACGGAGCCCTCTCCCCGCCGGTCCGGGGATGCCGTCTGCTCGGTCCGCGCTGCGGCGCGGCGCTGCGTTCCGGGGAGCCGGGCGCTCCAGCGCGTGAAGTTCACGAATCCTTGCCTCGTGTCGTTGTCGGCGGCCGGACACCGGAACCGGCCGGGGCCCGGAGGCCGCACCGGGGCGGGCCCTCCCGCCCACGGTGGTGGACCAGTGTGGCAGGGTCCGGCCGGGCCGACATCCGCTAGACGCCGGTCCGGCCCCAGGAGTTCCTGGGTCCGGTCAGGACGACCCCTTCGGGTTGTGCGGTGGGTCCTGGGAAGGCTTTCCACCGGCCGCCAGTTCGAACTCCGCCCGAGGATGTTCGAGTGATCCGAGCGAGACGATCTCCCGCTTGAAGAGTCCCGCGAGCGTCCACTCCGCGGCCACCCGGGCCTTGCGGTTGAAGGTCGGCACCCGGCTGAGGTGGTACGTCCGGTGCATGAACCAGGCGGGGTAGCCCTTCAGCTTGCGCCCGTAGATCTGGGCGACCCCCTTGTGCAGCCCCAGGGAGGCCACGGAACCGGCGTACTTGTGGGCATACGTCTCCAGGGGTTCGCCGCGCAGGGAGTGGACGACGTTGTCGCCGAGCACCCGGGCCTGGCGCAGGGCGTGCTGCGCGTTGGGGGCGCACTCGCGGCCCTCCTCGCGCGCGGTGACGTCGGGTACGGCGGCGGCGTCACCGGCGGCCCAGGCGTGCGGGACGCCCTCGACGGCCAGTTCGGCGGTGCAGCGCAGCCGGCCGCGCTCGTTCAGGGGAAGGTCGGTGGCAGCCAGCACGGGATGCGGTTTCACTCCGGCGGTCCACACGACGGTCCGCGTCGGGAAACGCGACCCGTCGCTCAACACGGCCACACGGTCGGCGCAGGACTCCAGCCGCGTCTCGAGCCGTACGTCGATGTTCCGCCGCCGCAGCTCGGTGACCGTGTAGCGGCCCATCTCCTCGCCGACCTCGGGCAGGATCCGGTCCGACGCCTCCACCAGGATCCACTTCATGTCCTCGGGGCGGACGTTGTGGTAGTACCGCGTGGCGTACCGGGCCATGTCCTCCAGCTCGCCGAGCGCCTCCACGCCCGCGTAGCCGCCGCCGACGAAGACGAACGTCAGGGCGGCGTCCCGCACCGCCGGATCACGGGTGGAGGAGGCGATGTCCATCTGCTCCAGCACGTGGTTGCGCAGCCCGATGGCCTCCTCCACGGTCTTGAACCCGATCGCGTGGTCGGCGAGGCCCGGGATGGGCAGGGTGCGGGCGACGGACCCGGGGGCGAGGACCAGCTCGTCGTACTCGATCGGAATGCCGTCCGTCCCCTCCTCCTCGGTGGCCGGGGTGCGGACGGTGGCCGTGCGGGCGGCGTGGTCGACGGCGGTGGCCTCCCCGATGACGACGCGGCACCGGTCGAGGACACGACGCAGCGGTACGACGACATGACGAGGGGAAATGGCGCCGGCGGCCGCTTCGGGCAGGAACGGCTGGTACGTCATGTACGGGTCGGGCGTGACGACCGTGATCTCGGCCTCGCCCCGTACGAGCTCCCGTTTCAGCCTCCGTTGCAGGCGCAGGGCCGTGTACATCCCGACGTAGCCGCCGCCGACAACGAGAATGCGCGCACGTTCCTTCACCATCCCATGACGCACCCGTCGCTTGCGTTTGTCCACAGCCCCGACCAATTGTGTGACCGTAGGAAGGCGGAGCCCGTGGTTGGCCGAATTGCCGACCCAACCCCGATCGCCCCAGGTCACACCCCGTGATCGCCCCCCATCCAACGGAACATTCGGGACGTATACGACTCGTGGTCCGATCGAGGGGCGCTCCGTGCGGAACGTGCCCCTTCTGAATTGACCCGGGCTCAACTATGTTCATGTGTCGACGGGGTGCAGGGGGATGTGCTCATCGGGTCCGCGACGGGCGGGACCGACAGGCCGGTCCCGTTTCCACGCCCCGGACGTCAATGGCGGGGAGAGTCTCCGGGGGGAGACGTCATTACCGGGGGATACACATGCATGTTCAGGACTCTCGATGGTCGTCCGCTGTCGCCTCTGGCGCGACGATGAGCGCCGCCTCCGGCGGGCGCCCGGACGGCACACGCACCACACCGCTGCGCGTCGACGCCCAGCGCAACCTGGAGCACGTGCTGCGTGCCGCGCGTGAGGTCTTCGGCGAGCTGGGGTACGGCGCGCCGATGGAGGACGTGGCGCGCCGGGCACGGGTCGGCGTCGGCACGGTGTACCGGCGGTTCCCGAGCAAGGACGTCCTCGTACGGCGGATCGCCGAGGAGGAGACGTCACGGCTGACCGAGCAGGCGCGTGCCGCTCTGGGGCAGGAGGACGAGCCGTGGTCGGCGCTGTCGCGCTTCCTGCGCACGTCGGTCGCTTCCGGCGCGGGGCGGCTGCTGCCGCCGCAGGTGCTGCGGGTGGGCGTCGCGGAGGAGCGGGCGCTGCCGGAGCACGCGCGGCTGCCGCAGCAGCGGACGCAGCCGGCGGGTGAGCTGCGGCTCGTGTCCGAGGAGCGGGTGGAGGACGACGGCGGGGCGGCGGAGCTGCTGGATGTCGTGGGGCAGTTGGTGGAGCGGGCTCGGGCGGCGGGGGAGTTGCGGGCGGATGTGTCCGTGTCGGACGTGCTGCTTGTCATAGCGACGGCGGCTCCTTCCCTGCCGGATGCTGCCCAGCAGGCGGCGGCTTCGGCTCGCCTTCTGGACATCCTCCTGGAGGGCCTCCGCAGCCGGCCCTCCTGACCCCGCACCCCATATTCCACCGGCGAGGCCGGCGTCCCCGTACAGCACGGGGGTGCCGGTCTTTCCCGTGCGGGGGGGGGTACGGGTGTTGCACACCCCGGTGCACGTACGCGTCCGCGCGGGAATTGCACTCCTGGTGCCCTGCAACCCGCCCGGCGTCGGTGCGGGCCGGGGGTGTCGGCGCTCCCCATCGCCCCAGCGGTACGACCGACCGCGGTTGGCGGGACAGCAGGCACCGGCGTTGGTGCTGGGCGGGGGGACTCGGCGCAACTCGGCGCCAACGAGGTGCCGCCGCGCCCACCCGTGCCGCCCCAGCGGCACGACTGCCCGCGGCTAACGGATGTCGCCCGCGGCGGGGAGGGGGCGGGGTGGGGGTGGGCGCCCGCAGCGGCTGGCGCGTCCGCGCCCTCCCCCTGCAAACAAGGTCAATCGCGCCAGACCGAGGACGTCCACCCCCGCCGCGGCCCCGCACCACCCACCGGCCGTAGGCGCTACGCCCGCCCCCACCGGACCGCAACCCTGCGCCGCAGGCGTCCGACCGCAACCCCCATTCGCCCGCAGGCGTCCAACCTCAGCGCGACCCCGCCGCCCCCGCCGCCCCCGCTGCCCCCGCCCCCAGCGCCCCCCGCTGCGGCGCGATCCCCGCCGGTACCGCCCGCTGCCGCGCAGGCGTCCCCGTCCAGCACGTCCCCCGCCGCGCCAGCAGCCTCCGCAGCCACACCTCCAGCGCCACCAGATCCGCCAGCCCGTCCAGCGGCAGCGGCTCCCCCTCCGCCGCCCCCCGCAGCGCCTTCCGCACGACCCGCGCCTCCACCAGCCCCGCCTCCGCCAGCAGCGGCGTGTCGAACAGCGCGATCAGCGACCCCGCCGCCACCCGCAGCCCCGTCCGCGCCGCGGCCGCGGCCGCCGAGGCCGGCGCGCCCTGCGCGCCCCACCCCGCCGGCAGCTCCCGCACCCCCGCGCCCTCCAGCACGGACCGCAGGATCGCCGCCCGCGCCCCCGGCCGTACCCGCAGCGCCTCCGGCAGGGCCCGGCACGCCCGCACCACCTGGTTGTCGAGGAACGGCGCGTGCAGCCGCTGGGAGCGGATCTCCGCCGCCTGTTCCAGCACCCGCACGTCCGCCGCGTACCGCGCCAGCGCCGCCCGCGCCCGGAAGTCCCCCGGCCGCTGTCCCGGCCCGACCTCCGAGCGCCAGGTCGACGCCTGGAGGCGAACCGATACTTCAGCCAGCGCCTCTCCGGTCAGCCACCGCGCCGCGGGCCCCGGCCGCCCCCATGTCAGCGCGGCCAGCGAGGCGTCGGCGGCCCCGCCAGGGCCGTCGTCGTCCAGCTTGCGGTGCAGCAGCCGCTGGGCGAGGGACTCCAGCCCCGTCCGGTACGGCGTCCGCGCCAGCCTCCGGGCCGCCGCGTAGACCCGCGCGGGCACCATCACGGACCCGTCGGCCTTCGCCAGGGCGGCGACCGGCCGCACGAGATGCCGCCGCTTGCGGTCCATCAACAGGTCGGCCAGCCGCGCCGGATGGGCGTCCAGCACCTGCCTCGCGCCGTACCCGGTGAAGTGGTCCGCGCTGCCCGCCGCCAGCCGTGCCCGGTGCCGCGCCGCCGCGACCAGCGACGGGCCCGGCTCGTCCGTCAGCGGCACGTCCAGGTCGACGTACGGGAGGGTCGGCTCCTCACCGGCGACCACCACGTGGTGCAGCCGGGGATTGGCGGCGAGCGCTCCCGCCCGCTCCAGTTCGCCCTCGTCGCGCCCCCCTGCCCCGCCGGCGGCGAGGTCGTTGAAGGTGACGGCGAGCAGCCGCTCCCCCGCGCCGGTGCCGTGTCCCAGCACGGTGCCGGGTCTTCCGGGCAGCCCGGCGGCCAGCAACGCCAGAGCCCCCGACGCCGGCCCGCCGGAGAGATCGGCCCCGATGCCCGCCACGGGCGTCCCCCGCGCGGCACGCCGTTCCGCGGGGCCCATGCCCGGCACCGGGCCGGGGTCCATGTCCGCGCCGGGGACGTGGCGGGGCGCGGCCAGCCGGGTCCGCACGGCCTCCACGAGCGCGTCGCGCACGGCGTCCACCGCATGGTCGGGGTCGGCGGGCGGGGCGGCGACGGCCAGTGAGGCGACGGGTTCGTACCCGGCGATCTCCCGGGCCCCGGCGCGCAGGATCAGCGCGTGCCCCGGCGGAACGCGCTTCACGCCCTCGTACGGGGTGGAGTCCTGGAGCGCGGCGGGCACGTCGGGCGCCGCGAGCAGCGCGGCGAGGTGTCCGAAGTCGAGGTTGGCCTCGACGAGGTCGGCGAGCGGCAGGGCGGCGGTGGCGTAGGCGACGCCCCGTTCGAAGGTGGTGTGGAAGACGGGGCGGGCGCCGGCGAGGTCCCCGCACACCGTGATGCGGCGTCCGACCTGGACGACGGCGGTGTAGCTGCCGGGCCAGGCGGTCAGGTGGCGCAGGGCGCCGCCGCGGGCGGCGAACAGGGCGACGCGCAGCTGTTCGTCGGAGGCGCCGCAGGTGCCGAGGACGGCGATGCGGGTCTGTTCGTCGGCGGAGACGACCCGCACCTCGTCGGGGCGCCAGTCGCCGACGGCCCACAGCGGGTCGGGGTCGTTCCACAGCGGGTGGGCGCCCACGGGTTGCAGGGTCTCACCGTCGACACCGGTCGAGCCTACGGAGCCGGCAGAGCCGACGGGGCCGACGGGGCCGTATCCTCCGGCCGCCGCGGCGGTGCTGCTCCATCCCACCAACCACCGCATCGCCGCCTCCACAAGCTGTGGACAACCAGTGCACCGTACGAACCGGTTCCCCATGCTGCCATGAAGGAGGCGCGCGGTAACGCCGCCGGAGCGGTGTGTGCTCCGTCGAATGCGCCCCGGCGGATACACCCACCCTCCGCGGGCGTTGACCTCGCACGCCCCCGAACACCCGCACGAGCCGTGGAGATCGACGTCCGGGCTGCCGCCGCCCACCAGGCCAGTTCGACGCGAATGCGCCCCCGTAGCGCGCCCCTAAAACCCCTTACGCGCCCTCAACTACCTGGATAGAAGCCCGGATACACCGAAACGAGTGGCGTCGATTTTCGGCCAAATCGGAGCGGCGAGATCACACTCGAACACGCTCCGTACAGGCTTTGCGCATCGCCGTGGTGCGTACGGTCCGGGAGGCGGAGCGCGCCTCCCGGACCGTTCCGCCGCCCGCGGGGATGAAGGCGGCGGTGTTCCCCCAGCCCGCTGGATCCAGTACAGCGGGCCGACCCACGCACGGACCATGGAATCGCTCCCGCGATGGCCGGAGAAGAGCGCACGGACGGGCGCACGGCCACACACCGGGAGCACGCCGCAACTGCGCGTATCGGACCCGCACTTCAGTACGGACCACAATCCCGCCATCCGGAAGAATGCCCCTTAACGCTTGGGATGCGGCGAACTACGCTGGGTTTACGAATGCCGCGTGGTTATGCCAGAGCGGCAGCCGTCTGTGTCGAGGGGTGGCGCATGTCCAGGGAGCAACGCGGGCCGAACGAAAAACTCGGCGCCGTTCTCGCCCTCGCGGGAATCAGCAACGCCGGCCTCGCGCGGCGCGTCAACGACCTCGGCGCCCAGCGCGGCCTGACGCTGCGCTACGACAAGACGTCGGTGGCGCGCTGGGTGTCGAAGGGCATGGTGCCGCAGGGCGCCGCCCCGCACCTGATCGCCGCGGCCATCGGGCAGAAGCTGGGCCGCCCCGTGCCGCTGCACGAGATCGGGCTGGCGGACGCCGATCCCGCGCCCGAGGTGGGTCTCGCCTTCCCGCGCGACGTCGGCCAGGCGGTGAAGTCCGCGACGGAGCTGTACCGGCTGGACCTGGCCGGCCGCCGGGCCGGCTCCGGCGGCATCTGGCAGTCGCTCGCCGGGTCGTTCGCGGTGAGCGCGTACGCCACGCCCGCCTCACGGTGGCTGATAACCCCGGCCGACAGCTCGGTCGCGCGCGAGGTGAGCCCGTCCGACGGCTCCGGCGCACCGCTCAAAGTCGGCCACAGCGATGTACGCAAACTGCGGGAGGCCGCGGAGGACGCCCGGCGCTGGGACTCCAAGTACGGCGGCGGCGACTGGCGTTCGTCGATGGTCCCCGAGTGCCTGCGGGTCGAGGCGGCCCCGCTGCTGCTCGGCTCCTACTCCGACGACGTGGGCCGCTCCCTCTTCGGCGCGGCGGCCGAACTCACCCGTCTCGCGGGCTGGATGGCGTTCGACACCGGCCAGCAGGAGGCGGCACAGCGCTACTACATCCAGGCCCTGCGCCTGGCCCGCGCGGCGGCCGACGTGCCCCTCGGCGGCTACGTCCTGGCGTCGATGTCGCTGCAGGCGACGTACCGCGGCTTCGGAGACGAGGGCGTGGACCTCGCCCAGGCGGCGCTGGAGCGCAACCGCGGCCTGGCCACCGCCCGCACCCTGAGCTTCTTCCGCCTCGTCGAGGCACGCGCGCACGCGCGCGCCGGGGACGCGCAGGCGGCCGGCGCCGCGCTGAAGTCGGCGGAGAGCTGGCTGGAGCGGTCCCGGCCCGGCGACAGCGACCCGACCTGGCTCGGCTTCTACTCCTACGACCGGTTCGCCGCCGACGCGGCCGAGTGCTACCGCGATCTGAAGGCGCCCCGCCAGGTGCGCCGCTTCACCGAGCAGGCCCTGTCGAAGCCCACCGAGGAGTTCGTGCGCTCGCACGGCCTGCGCCTGGTGGTCTCCGCGGTCGCCGAACTGGAGTCCGGGAACCTGGACGCGGCCTGCGAGCAGGGCGTGCGGGCCGTGGAGGTGGCGGGCCGCATCTCCTCCGCGCGCACCACGGAGTACGTCAAGGACCTGCTGCACCGGCTGGAGCCGTACGGCGACGAGCCGCGCGTGGTCGAGCTGCGCGAGCGCGCCCGCCCGCTGCTGATGACCACGGCCTGACCCGTCCCGCCCCGCCCTTGGTTTGAAGCCGTTGTCAGTGGCGCAGTGCACTATCGACGCGGGAGGTGGCGCAGGTGGCGGCGGGGTCGTTCGACTGTGACGTGGTGGTGATCGGCGGCGGGATCGTCGGTCTGTCGACGGCGTACGCCCTGGGGCGGGCGGCTCCGGGCACGCGGGTGACCGTGCTGGAGAAGGAGGCGGGCCCGGCCCGGCACCAGACGGGCCGCAACAGCGGCGTGATCCACAGCGGCATCTACTACCGCCCCGGCTCGCTCAAGGCGCGGTACGCGGTGTCGGGCGCGGCCGAGATGGTCAAGTTCTGCGCCGAGTACGACATCCCGCACGCGGTGACGGGCAAGCTGATCGTCGCCACGGAGCGCGAGGAGCTGCCCCGGCTGCACGCCCTGGTGCAGCGCGGCCGGGAGAACGGCCTCACGGTGCGCGAGCTGTGCGGCGCGCAGATCGCGGAGTACGAGCCGGAGGTCGAGGGCCTCGCCGCGATCCACGTGGGCACCACCGGCATCTGCGACTACAAGGCGGTGGCCCGCAGGCTCGCGGAGGCGTCCGGCGCCGACCTGCGCCACGGCGCGGAGGTGGTCCGCGTCGACCGCCGCCCCGGCCGGGGCGTGGCCGTGCTGACGGCGGCCGGCGACATCGTGCGCGCCCGCATGCTGGTGAACTGCGCGGGGCTGCACTGCGACCGGATCGCGCTGCTCACGGGCGACGAGCCCGGCGCCCGTATCGTGCCGTTCCGCGGGGAGTACTACGAGCTGGCCCGCCCCGAGCTGGTGCGGGGCCTGGTCTACCCGGTGCCGGACCCGGCGTTCCCGTTCCTCGGCGTCCACCTCACCCGGGGCACGGACCAGGGCGTGCACGTGGGGCCGAACGCGGTCCCGGCGCTGGCCCGCGAGGGGTACGACTGGCGGACGGTGCGCCCGCGCGAGCTGGGGGCGACCCTGGCCTGGCCGGGCTCCTGGCAGCTGGCCCGCCGCCACTGGCGGTACGGCGCCGGAGAGCTGCACCGCTCGCTGTCCAGGCCCGCCTTCGCGCGGGCCGTGCGCCGGCTGCTGCCCGCCGTGCGGGACGAGGACCTGGTGCCGACGGCGGCCGGGGTGCGGGCGCAGGCGGTGCTGCGCGACGGCACGCTGGTCGACGACTTCCTGATCCGGGAGGCGCCCCACGCGGTGCACGTGCTGAACGCCCCCTCGCCCGCCGCGACCGCGTCGCTGCCGATCGGCCGGGAGATCGCCCGCCGTGCGCTGGCCGGCCTCGCCGAGAGCGAGCGGTGAGAGCGGGGCGCCGGCGGGTCGTCGTGGCGGGGCTCGGGCCGCCGGTCCGCGCGGCCGGGCCGCCGTGCGCGCCGTCCCCGTAAAATCGAGGGCACTGTGTCTGAATCCGTGATGAGCACCCCCGAAGCACCGCACGCCGAGCGGCCCGCCGGCGAGCCGGTCCCCCGCGCCCGCGCGAAGGGGGAGCCGCGGTTCCCCGACGGCCCGAAGGCCGACCCCGCCGGGTCGCACTTCGAGCGCCGGATCCGCTCCTTCCAGCCCCGCCGCAGCCGCGTCACCGCGGGTCAGGCGGACGCCTTGCAGCGGCTGTGGCCGGTGTGGGGGCTCGACGTCGACGGCAGCCGCCGGCTCGACCTGGCGGAGCTGTTCGGGAACGGCCGGCCGGTCGTCCTGGAGATCGGCTTCGGCATGGGCGAGGCGACGGCGCAGATGGCCGCCGCCGACCCGGCCACGAACGTCCTCGCCGTGGACGTCCACACCCCCGGGCAGGGACATCTGCTGCACCTCGCCGAGGAGCGCGGCCTGGCCAACGTACGGGTGGCGAACGGGGACGCGATCATCCTGCTGCGCGAGATGCTCGCCCCGGACGCGCTGAGCGGGCTGCGTGTCTTCTTCCCCGACCCGTGGCCGAAGAAGCGGCACCACAAGCGGCGGCTGATCCAGCCCGAGTTCCTGACCCTGGCCGCGTCCCGCCTCGCGCCGGGCGCCGTCCTGCACTGCGCCACCGACTGGGAGCCGTACGCGGAGCAGATGCTCGAGGTGCTCACCGCGCACCCGGACTTCGAGAACACCCAGGGGGACGGCGGTTTCGCGCCGCGTCCCGGGTTCCGGCCGCTGACCCGTTTCGAGCGGCAGGGGCTGGACAAGGGTCATGTGGTGAACGACCTGCTCTTCCGCCGCGTACCGCACGACGACCGCGCCGGGCACCGGGCCGGGGACCCCGCCTGACCTCCCCGGTCTCCCTGAGCCGGCACGCAGCCCTGCCCCTTTCTCGTTAGGGTCGAATCCGTGGCCAGCAGCCCTCCGTACCCGCCGCACCCCGGCCCAGCTCCCGGCAGCACGCTGCGGCATCCGCACTGGTGGCAGCGCCCGGCGGTGCGCTACGGAGCGGTGGTCACGCTGCTGGCGCTGTCCGGTCTGGTGATCCTCGCGCTGGTGCGGGAGCAGACGGGCACGCAGGGCTTCCTGGTCGG
Organism: Streptomyces lusitanus; assembly: GCF_042647945.1. Taxonomy (NCBI): domain Bacteria; kingdom Bacillati; phylum Actinomycetota; class Actinomycetes; order Kitasatosporales; family Streptomycetaceae; genus Streptomyces; species Streptomyces lusitanus. The sequence goes on along the minus strand of NZ_JBHRWL010000033.1, from coordinate 464,351 downwards.
TCTGGGGCTGGCCGTGCTGCCCGTGCCGCTGCTGCTGGCGGCCTTCCGCTGGCTGGGCCGGGTGGAGCCGGGCCCCTGGCGGAACCTGCTGTTCGCCTTCGCCTGGGGCGCGTGCGCGGCGGCGCTGATCGCGATCGTGGCGAACAGCTTCGCCACCCGGTGGATAGCGACGACCACCGCCGACCCGGCCGGCGCCGACACCCTCGGCGCGACCGTCATCGCGCCGGTCGTGGAGGAGACCGCGAAGGCGGCGGCGGTGCTGCTGCTGTTCCTGTTCCGCAGACGGGACTTCGGCGGAATTCTCGACGGCGTGGTGGCGGCCGGGTTCACCGCGACCGGGTTCGCGTTCACGGAGAACGTCCTCTACCTCGGCAACGCCTTCGGCACCGACCAGGTCACCGGCGGCAGCGGCGTCGCCTCGGTCACCGCGGCGACCTTCTTCGTCCGCATCGTCATGTCGCCCTTCGCGCACCCCCTGTTCACCGTGCTCACCGGCATCGGCTTCGGCGCGGCCGCGCTGTCCGCCGACCGGCAGCGGGTTCGGCGCGTGCTGTTCCCGCTGGCCGGGCTGCTGCTCGCGATGGGCATGCACGCCCTGTGGAACGGCTCCGCGACGCTGGGCCAGTTCGGCTTCATCGCCGTGTACGGGGCGTTCATGGTGCCGACGTTCGGGCTGCTGACCTGGCTGGTGGTGTGGACGCGGCAGCGGGAGCTGCGCACCGTGCGCAAGGAGCTGCCCGCGTACGCGGTGGCCGGCTGGCTGCGTCCGGCGGAGCCGTTCGCGCTGGGTTCGATGCGGGCCCGGCGGCTCGCCCGGAAGTTCGCCCGCGAGCACGGAGGCAGGCCGGCGGCGCGGGCGGTCGCCCAGTACGAGGCGTACGCGACGTCGCTGGCGTTCCTGCGACACCGGGGCCGCGCGGGGAAGGCGGGGGCGGACTTCGTGACCCGGGAGCGGGAGCTGCTGCTGGAGCTGTGGCACCGGCGCGCGGCGGCCCGCCCGGCGCTGGAGCACGCGGCCCGGCTCACGGCGCCCCCGGTGCCGTACGGCGCGGGATGGGCGTACGGGCCGGTGTCCGCACCGTGGCCGGCGCCGGGGCAGCCGCCGTATCCGGCGTACGGGGAGAACCCCTACCGCCGCTGAGAAGGCCCCGGACATGCGGAACCGGCAGCCCTGACGTCGGGGGGTCGTCGTCGGGACTGCCGGCGTTCACGGCGACGGCGGCCGGGACGCGGCCGCCGGGGTGGTTCAGATGCTGAGGCCCTTGCCGGCCAGCCAGGCGGCCGGGTCGATGCCGCCGGAGCCTGCGGTGTGGACCTCGAGGTGGAGGTGGGCGCCGGTCACGTTGCCGGTGGCCCCGACGCGGCCGATCACGTCGCCGGTGTTGACCTTCTGGCCGACGCTGACGTTGATCGACGACTGGTGGGCGTACCAGATCTCGGTGCCGTCGTCGAGGGTGAGCACGGTCTTGTAGCCGTAGCTGCCGTCCCAGCCGGCGGAGGTGATCGTGCCGGTGTGGACGGCCTTGATCAGGGTGCCGGTGGGGGCGGCGAAGTCGAGTCCGGTGTGGTAGCCGGAGGACCAGTAGGCGCCGGCCTGACCGAAGGTCGAGGTGATGGTGTACGAGGAGGTCGGCAGGGCGTACTGCTTGGCCAGCTCGGCGAGGCGCTCGGCCTCGGCCTTCTTCGCGGCCTCCTCCTCCGCCTTCTTCTTCGCGGCCTCGGCCTTCTCCTTGGCCTCCTGCTCCGCCTTGGCGGCGGCCTCGGCGGCCTCCTTCTCGGCGGCGGCGAGGGCGGCGGCCTGCGCCTTGCTCTGCGCCTGGCCCTGCTGCTGCTCGACCTGCGCCATGATGCGGGCGCGCAGCGCCTCACCGGCGTCGGCGGCGCCCTCGTCGGTGTCGGCGGTGGTCATGCCGATGTCGCTGAGGGGGGTGCTGGAGCCCTTCGGTGTTTCCTCGTCGGAGATGAGGGAACCCACGTTGGGCAGGTCGGGCATGGAGATGGAGACGGGCGGCTTGCCGGTCTGGGCGCTGGCCATGCCGCCGGCGCCGACGGCGGCTATGACGCCGACGCCCAGGACGGTGGAGCTGCGGGCGAGTCCGCCTCCGCGCTGCTTGGCGACGCGGTGCCGGCCGCGCACGGGGCGCACGGACTCCGCGGTGGGGTTCCACTCCTCGAAGGGCCCCTCGTCGGCGCCGGGGGCGCCGTAGGCGAAGGTGTCGCTCGGCTTGAACGGGGCCTCGGGGGCAGGCGGGTTGGACGCCACGTGGGCGCGCTCCTTTCCTTCCTTCTCGCCTACCGGGTTAGCTGACGGGTTCGGAGCAGGAAGGTCTCCTACGCGCGTCCACGACCGTGTTTCCACGGCGATGTCCGCCCGATTCACCCCATTGAGGTGGTTCCCCGGTTCCCTCGCGGGATTCGGCGCGTGCGCACGGAGCCGACTTCTGTGACGGCTGGGACGACCGCGCTGCGTTATCGAACGTTAATAGACGCGGGGGCCGGATTCCAAGCCGTTCCTCTTGATCGTTAACGATTTCCGCACGGACGTAAGCGCCATGAGCGGGTGAAAACGGGCGAGTTGACCGCGCCTCGGACGGCCGGTCAGATTTGACGGTACGTCAGTTGTTATGCGATCCGAGGCCGTTCGCTCACTGTGCGTGAAGGGTAAGGGGGTGCGAGTGGCGGCACGGAAAAACACCGAGGGCCGGAATCCTCTCGGATTCCGGCCCTCGGCCTTCAGTAGCGGGGACAGGATTTGAACCTGCGACCTCTGGGTTATGAGCCCAGCGAGCTACCGAGCTGCTCCACCCCGCGTCGGTAAACACCAGTGTACGGCATCCGCGGAGTCCCCCGCACATCCCTTTCCTCCGGGGGCGTTCAGCCGCCCAGCAGGTGCGCGTTCGGCGCCTTCGCGCGCTGCTCGTACTCCGGCAGGACCAGCACCGTGGCGCCCCCCTCCGCCAGCACCGCGCTGCCGTCGGCGTCCGTCACGAAGGTGTCCGGCTCCCGCCAGGCCGTGACCACCCGGCGCACCCCCGCGTCCAGGATGAGCCGCGCGCAGGGCGCCGGCCGGGACGCGCGGCGGGCGCACGGCTCCAGGCTGGAGTACACGGTGGCGCCGGCCAGCCGCGGGTCGGTGGGGTCGGCCTTGGCGAGCGCGGCCTCCTCCGCGTGCACCACGGGGTCGCCGCCCTCCCGGGAGTGGCCCCGCGCCAGCTCGGTGCCGTCGGCGGCGACCACGACGGCGCCGACGCTGAACGCGGTCTCGGAGGGCGGGCACTGCGCGGCCAGCTCGCAGGCGAGGGCGAGCCAGTGCCGGTCGGCCGCGGACGCCGGCGCGCCGGCGCCGGGCGCGGTGGGCTCGTAGCGCATGAGGACGACGTCGCCGACGGGCCGGGTCTCGACCAGGCGAAGCCGTCCGCCCTGGTAGGAGCCGGGCCCGAACAGGCGGGGGGCGTCCGGGTCGCCGACGAACAGCGGGGCGAGGACCAGCTGGACCTCGTCGGCGAGGCCCTGGGTCATCAGCTGGGTGTGGATCCGGCCGCCGCCCTCCACCATCAGCCGCCGCACCCCGCGCACGTCGTGCAGGTGCTCCAGCAGCCGCCGCCAGTCCAGGGCGTCGCCGAGCGGGACGACGTCGGCGGCGATGCCGAGCGCGCGGGCCCGTTCGGCGCCCTTGCCGGTGGTGTAGAGGACCTTGTCGCCGCCGGTGTGCCAGAAGCGGGCCGCGGGATCCAGGTCGCCGGAGCCGCTCACCGTGACCTTCAGCGGGTACTCCGGGCGTCCGTCGGCGACCCGGGCGGCGCGGCGCTCGGGCGAGTTGACCAGCAGCCGGGGGTTGTCGGCGCGGATCGTGCCGGCGCCGACCAGGATGGCGTCCACGGACGCCCGCACCTCGTCGACCCGGTCGAAGTCGGCCGGGCTCGACAGCAGCAGCCGCTCCGGGCCGGTGTCGTCCAGGTAGCCGTCGAGGGAGACGGCGGCGGACAGCAGGACGTACGGGTGCGGCATCGGCGGGCTCTCCCGGGTGCGGGCGGCGGCGGGACCGCTGCGCGGTCCGGCTCCAGTCTGGCAACCCGTGCGGCGGGAGCCGTCCGTGCCCCGGCCGCCGGGCGGGGGGGGTCGGGCTCGATGCCTCGGCCGCCGGGGGTGCGGGGTCCGGGTTCGACGCCCCGTGTCGCCGGGCGTCCGGGCGTGCGGTCAGGGCTCGATCAGGCCGACCCGGATGGCGTAGCGGGTGAGCTCCAGCCGGTCCTTCAGGCCCGGTTCCGCCTCCTCGCCGTCGGTGTGCCGAGGACACCGACGGCCCGCGGCCGGGGGCGCGGCGCGGGCCGTCACCGTCCAGCCTCCGCCCCGGAGGGGGGCGGCGCCATCGGTGACAGTCCCCATTTTCCCGGCGCGGACGGCCCCGTGCCCGCGGTCTCCTGCGTACCGGTCCCCCCTGAGGTTGGGGGGCGCGACGGATGGCTCCGGCCGTGCGCCCCGGGCGACCCTGGAGGCACCGTACCGGGCGGGTGACGACCTCTGCGCACGGGCAAACTCCTGGACATGCGGCCCGAGTTCGCGGCACGCCGACGGTCCGCGCACGTCCCGGTGCCCGGAGCGACGGCCGCCGGCGGTGTGACCGGGCGGCCACCCCCTGGAAAGGAGGAGCCGTGCCCCAGTCCGACGACGATCGCCTGGTCGACCTCGCGGCCCGACTCGAGCACGAGGACCCCCGCTTCGCCCGCTCCCTCACCACCGGCCGCCCGACCCGCCCCCGCGAGTACCGGCGCACCGGCGCCTGGTGGGTACTGATCGCCGGGCTGGCCATGCTGACCGCGGGCATCGTCGCCCCCGACGGCCTGCTGATCGCGGCGGGCCTGGTGACCAGCGGCATAGGGGTACAGCTCCTGGACCCGTACGGCCGCCCGGACGAGGGTGACTCCGGCGGGGCGTCGGGCGGGTGACGCCGGCTGCTTCCCGCGCACACGCGAACGGCGCTCGTACCGGTCTGGCCGGTGCGAGCGCCGTTCCGCGCGTCGGGGGCTTGCCCTCCCGCGAGAGGTAGGCCCTGTGGGACTCGAACCCACAACCAATGGATTAAAAGTCCACTGCTCTGCCAATTGAGCTAAGGGCCCCTGGCGATGTTGCCTCCCCGAGCATAGCCGGACGCGGGCGGGGTGCCGATCGGGTATCGGGGAGGCGCGTTGCGGCTGGAGGGGGCACACATGCGCGAGGGCCCGCGCGACGGGTGTCGCGCGGGCCCTCGGCGGTCAGTGCGGTGAGGCGGTGTCAGCCGTTGCGCTTCCAGCGCGGCTTGTCCTCGCGGCGACCGAAGGAGCCGCCGCCGCGGTGGTCGTCACGACGGCCGTACGGGCGGTCGTGGCTGCCGGAGCGGAAGCCCGGGCGGTCGCCCTGACGGTCGCGGTTGAAGGGGCGGTCGCTGCCCCGGTGGCCGGGACGGTCGTCACGGCGGAAGCCGCCACGGTCGCCACGGTCGCGGTCACGGTTGAAGCCACCGCGGTCACCACGGTCGCCCCGGTCGTCACGGCGCTCGAAGGAACGGCCGCCACGGTCGTCACGGCGGTCGTCGCGACGGAAGCCGCCACGGTCACGGTCGCGGTTGAAGCCACCACGGTCGCCCCGGTCGTCACGACGCTCGAAGGAACGCCCACCGCGGTCGTCACGGTCGTCACGGCGGAAGCCGCCGCGCTCGCCGCCGTCACGGCGCTCGAAGGAACGGCCGCCACGGTCGTCACGGCGGTCGTCACGGCGGAAGCCGCCACGGTCACGGTCGCGGTTGAAGCCACCGCGGTCGCCACGGTCGTCACGACGCTCGAAGGAACGGCCGCCACGGTCGTCACGGCGGTCGTCGCGACGGAAGCCGCCACGGTCGCCGCGGTCGTCCCGCCGCTCACGCCGCTCGTACGGCGCCGAGGCCGCCGGGCGCTCGACGCGCTCGGTCCGCTCGACGTCCCGCGCGGTCGGCTGCTCCGGCAGCGCCACCTCGGCCTCGGCGACCACGGCGGCCGCCTCGGCGATCACGGCCTGCGGGTCGTCGCCCCGCTCGCGCGCGGCGCGGGCCAGCAGCCGGTCGGCCTCCTCGCGCAGCTCGGTGGCGCGGCGCTGGGCGCGCTCCAGCTCCTTGGTGAGCTGGGCGACCTCGCGCTCGGCCTGCTGCGCGGCGTTGCCGGCGGACTCGGCCTGCACCTCGGTCATGGACCGGGCGCCGGTGATCTCGGCGACCTCCGGGTCGAAGGCCGCGCCGCCCTGGATGATGTGGCGCGTGGCGTCGACGCCCGCGTCCTCCATCAGGCGGAAGATCTGGCGCCGCTGGTGCGGCAGCGACAGGGAGACGACCGTGCCGGTGCGGCCGGCGCGCGCGGTGCGGCCGGCGCGGTGCAGGTAGTCCTTGTGGTCGCCGGCCGGGTCGACGTTCAGCACCAGGTCGATGCCGTCGACGTGGATGCCGCGGGCGGCGACGTCGGTGGCGACCAGGACGTTGACGTAGCCGTCCTTGAAGTCGGCGAGGGTGCGGGTCCGCGCGCCCTGGGTCATGCCGCCGTGCAGCGCCTCGGCCTTCACACCGGAGTCGCGCAGCTGCTCGGCGACGCGGTCGGCGCCGAGCTGGGTGCGCACGAAGATGATGGTGCGGCCCTTGCGGGAGGCGATGGCCGCGGTGACCGGCGCCTTGTCCTTGGGCTTCACGACGAGGATGTGGTGCGACATGGTCGTCACCGCGCCCTGCGCCGCGTCCACCTCGTGCGACACCGGGGAGGCGAGGTAGCGGTCGACGAGGGTCTTGATCTCGTTCTCCATGGTGGCGGAGAAGAGCATGCGCTGGCCGCCGGCGGGGACCTGGTCCAGCAGCTCCGTCACCTCGGGCATGAAGCCGAGGTCGGACATCTGGTCGGCCTCGTCGAGGACCGCGATCTCCACGTTCTCGAGGGAGCAGGCGCCGCGGTTGATGATGTCGCGCAGCCGGCCGGGGGTGGCGACGAGGACGTCGACACCGCGCTCGAGGGCGTAGATCTGGTTGCCCATCGAGGTGCCGCCGCAGACGACCTTCATCTTCAGGCCGAGGACGTCGCCGTAGGGCTGGAGGGCGTCGGCCACCTGCATGGCCAGCTCGCGGGTCGGCGTCAGGATGACGGCGCGCGGCTTGTGCTTCTCGGTGCGGCCGCCGGCGAGCTGCGCCAGGGTCGGCAGACCGAAGGAGAGGGTCTTGCCGGAGCCGGTGCGGCCGCGGCCGAGGATGTCCTTGCCGGCCAGGGCGTCCGGGATGGTCGCCGCCTGGATCGGGAAGGGGGTGGTCACGCCGTTCTGCGCGAGCTTGCGCACGACGCCCTCGGGCAGGCCGAGGGAGGCGAAGGTGATCTCGGGGGCCGCCGTCTCGGTGACGGCGGTGGTGTCGGTGTCCTCGGTGTTCTCGGGCACGACGACGTGATCAGTACTGGCGATGGGCATACGAATGCGAAACCTTCCGGAGTCTCTTCGGCACGCGCCCGTCAACTCCGTGATTCGCAGTTCGCAATTACGACCGCCTCAATGCGGTCCACCACGGCAAGGGAGAGAGTACGCGCCACACGGCGCGCTCTGTTGTGGCGCCGGGCAAATAGGATCAAACGATCTCTCACCATACGCACCCCAGACCCTCGGATGCAAATCAGCAGGTGAGACGGGTGCGACGGGGCCGCGGTGACGGTCAAGCCGGCGCCCCCGCCGCCGGCGCCGGCTCCCGCTCACCGAGCTGCGTGTCGGGCGGCTGGTGCGCGGACGAGGACGGCTCGGCCTGGGTCGGCTCGGGCGAGGGGCCCGGGTCCTGCGGCGGGTCGGAGGGCCCCGGATCGGGCGTCCGGCTGGGCTCGGGCTGGTCGGGGCGGTCGTCGGGGGTCGGGCGCGCGGGCTCGCCGGGACCGTCGTCGTCCGGCGCGGGGCGGCTGGCCTCGTCGGACGGCCGGTCGCCGGACGGGGAGGGGCGCTTGCCCTTCCGCTTCTTCTTCTCGTCCTTGCCGCCCTTGTCGCGGTCGTGCTCCTCGCCGTGCCCGCCGTCGGCCCCGGCCGCTCCGTGGCCGGCCTTGCCGCCCACCCCGTCGGTGCCGCCGTCCGGGGCCTCGCCGCCCGCGCGGCCCGCGGAGTGGGACGGCCCGGCCTTCCCGCCGGCGTCGTCGTCACCGACGCTCACGCATCCGGCGGCAGCGGCGACGGCCACGACGGCGGCGGCCAGGCGGACGGGTACGTACAAGCGGCGCACGGGGCCACCTCCGGGTGGAGTACAGGGTCGACAACCCCAACTCCCGTCACCCGCAAGAGGACACGCGAACGGCCTATCCGTAGCCGAGGGCGTGCAGCCGGGCGTCGTCGATCCCGAAGTGGTGCGCGATCTCGTGCACCACCGTGATCTCGGTCTCCGCGACCACGTCCTCCCGGGACTCGCACATCCGCAGCGTCGGCCCCCGGTAGATCGTGATCCGGTCGGGCAGCACCCCGGCGTACCACTCCCCCCGCTCGGTCAGCGGCGTCCCCTCGTACAGCCCGAGCAGCTCCGGGTCGTCCGCCGGCGGCTCGTCCTCCACGAACACCGCGACGTTGTCCATGAGCCGCATCAGCTCCGGGGGGATCCGGTCCAGCGCCTCGGCGACCAGCTCCTCGAACTCCTCGCGCGTCATCTCCAGCACGAAGCCATTGTCGGGGACGATCGGTCGGTACGAGATGCGGGCGGCGCTCGCATATCCGGCCGCCCGCACGGGCATAGGGGATCAATGGCCCGCGTCCCGACTGCCGTCATGAACCTGATCCACCGCTTCCCACGGCTCCCGCAGGCCCCGACCCGCCGCCACCGCTCCGGCGGCCGGCCCCCGGCCGCACCGGCCCTCTCCCTCACCCCCGGCGCCCGTCCGCGCCCTTGGGTGCGCGCCCTCGGGCTGGTCGCGGTGGTCCTGCTCGGCGCGTGGCTGGGTCTGCTCGTCGTCGGCAACGTCCGGGTGCCGGTCGGCCCGATGAACACGACCATGACCCTGCGCCCGTCCTTCACCGGCGGCACGAAGATCAACATCTCGCCCCTGGGCGCGCTCCAGCTCGACAGCCACATCGCCCCGGTGCGCCTCGACGTCAACGTCGACCAGCTCGACCCCGAGCGCTCCCGTGCCCTGGTCGACCACCCGGAGCGTCTCTCGGGGCTCCAGGACGAGGTCGCCGAGGACATCGCGCGCGGCACCGCGGACCTCGCCGTGCGCTCCTGCGTCGCCGTCGTCACCGGCGCCGCCACGCTCGGGCTCCTCGTCTACCGCCGCCCGCGCCGCGCACTGGCCGCCGGAGGGCTCGCCCTCGGCCTGCTGGCCGCGTCCGGCGGCACGGCGTACGCGACCTTCAACCCGGACTCGGTGCTCGAGCCGAAGTTCTCCGGCCTGCTGTCCTCCGCGCCCTCGCTGGTCGGCGACGCGCGCAGCATCGTGACCGAGTTCGACGTCTACCAGAAGGAGTTGGCCCGGCTGGTCACCAACGTGACCAAGCTCTACGACGCCACGTCCACGCTGCCGGTCTACCAGCCGGACCCGACCACCATCCGCGTCCTGCACGTCTCCGACATCCATCTCAACCCCGCGAGCTGGAAGATCATCGCCTCGCTGGTGGAGCAGTACCAGGTGGACGTGATCGTCGACTCCGGCGACACGATGGACCACGGCACGGCCGCCGAGAACGGCTTCCTGGACCCGATCGAGGACCTGGGCGCCCCGTACGTATGGGTGCGCGGCAACCACGACTCGCTCGTCACCCAGCGCTACCTCGACCGGATGAGGAACGTGCACGTCCTCGACGACGGCCGGGCGAGGACCGTCGCGGGCCTGCGCTTCGCCGGCATCGGCGACCCGCAGTTCACCCCCGACCGCACGCAGAGGACCGGGGCCGAGCAGTCCCAGGAGCTGGCGGGCGCCCGGCTCGCCTCCGCGATGCGGGACCAGAAGCGGGCCGGCACCCCCGTGGACGTGGCGGTCGTCCACGAGCCCTCGGCGGCCCGCGAGGTCGACGGCACCGTGCCGCTGGTCCTCTCCGGCCACCTCCACCACGAGGACACCGAGGTCATGCGGTACGGCACGCGGCTGCGCATCGAGGGGTCCACCGGCGGCAGCGGGCTGCGCGCGATCGAGGGCACGTACCCCGACCCGATCGAGACGTCGATCCTCTACTTCGACCGGGACACCAAGCGCCTCCAGGCGTGGGACTCCATCGAGCTGGGCGGTCTCGGGCTCACCACGGCGGAGGTCAGCCGGCACCTGCCCGAGGAGAACCAGCCGGGCGCGGACAGCTCCCCGTCCCCCTCCGGAAGCGGCTCCGCGTCCCCCTCCGGGGGCCCGTCGGAAACCACCCCCGCACCCGCCCCCGCCACGCCGTCACGACCCCGCCCCTAAACCGTTTTGGCGAACCATCCCGCCATCCCATATGCTTCTCACGTCCCCGACGCGCTGAGAAGCGCCCAGGCGGGCCGATAGCCCTCATCGTCTAGCGGCCTAGGACGCCGCCCTTTCAAGGCGGTAGCACGGGTTCGAATCCCGTTGGGGGCACGCACCACCCTGTGCGACACTGTCGTACGACACATGCTTGGTCCTGTGGAGCAGTTTGGAGTGCTCGCCACCCTGTCAAGGTGGAGGCCGCGGGTTCAAATCCCGTCAGGACCGCTGGTGTTTCACGTGAAACATCGCGGCTGGGTAGCTCAGTTGGTACGAGCGTCCGCCTGAAAAGCGGAAGGTCGCCGGTTCGACCCCGGCCCCAGCCACCGCAGACAAGGCCCCGATCTCCGATCGGGGCCTTGTCGTGTGCCCCGGCAAAATGGCTCGCCGCGTTTTTACGCGGTCTGAGATCCTGGAGTCCGTATGTCTACGCACTCTGCCCCCGCCCTCGGCTCCCTCGCCTCCCGCCTCTCCGAACTGTCGCTGCGCGATGCGCACCGGCTGGGGCGGCGGCTCGAGGGCGCCCGCAAGATCCGTAAGCCGGAGGCCCGTGCCGCCGTTCTCGGTGAGATCGAGGCGGAGGCCGCCGCGGCCGCGGAGCGTATGGCGGCGCGCCGGGCCAGGGTGCCGGAGGTGCGGTACCCCGAGCAGCTGCCCGTCAGCCAGAAGAAGGACGCCATCGCCGAGGCCATCCGCGATCACCAGGTGGTGATCGTGGCCGGTGAGACGGGCTCCGGCAAGACCACGCAGATCCCGAAGATCTGCATGGAACTGGGCCGGGGCGTCCGCGGCATGATCGGGCACACCCAGCCCCGGCGGATCGCGGCCCGCACGGTGGCCGAGCGTGTCGCCGAGGAGCTGGACACCCCGCTCGGCGAGGCCGTCGGCTGGAAGGTCCGCTTCACCGACCAGGTGGACCCGGAGGCCACGTTCATCAAGCTGATGACGGACGGCATCCTCCTCGCGGAGATCCAGACCGACCGCGAGCTGCGCGCCTACGACACGATCATCATCGACGAGGCGCACGAGCGGTCCCTCAACATCGACTTCCTGCTCGGCTATCTCGCGCAGCTGCTGCCGAAGCGCCCCGATCTCAAGGTCGTCATCACCTCGGCGACGATCGACCCCGAGCGCTTCTCCCGCCACTTCGGCGACGCCCCGATCATCGAGGTCAGCGGGCGGACGTATCCGGTGGAGGTGCGCTACCGGCCGCTGCTGGAGGAGGATTCCGACGACGCCGACCGGGACCAGATCACCGCGATCACCGATGCCGTCGAGGAGCTGATGGCGGAGGGACCCGGCGACATCCTGGTGTTCCTCTCCGGTGAGCGGGAGATCCGGGACACGGCGGACGCGCTGAACAAGAAGCGGTACCGCTCGACCGAGGTGCTGCCGCTGTACGCCCGGCTGTCGCACGCCGAGCAGCACCGGGTGTTCCAGCAGCACAGCGGCCGCCGGATCGTGCTGGCCACGAACGTGGCCGAGACGTCCCTGACCGTGCCGGGCATCAAGTACGTCATCGACCCCGGCTTCGCCCGTATCTCGCGCTACAGCCACCGCACCAAGGTGCAGCGGCTGCCGATCGAGCCGATCTCGCAGGCCAGCGCCAACCAGCGCAAGGGCCGCTGCGGCCGTACCTCGGACGGCATCTGCATCCGGCTCTACAGCGAGGACGACTTCCTCTCCCGTCCCGAGTTCACCGACGCGGAGATCCTGCGCACCAACCTCGCCTCGGTCATCCTCCAGATGACGGCGGCCGGCCTCGGCGAGATCGAGAAGTTCCCCTTCATCGACCCGCCGGACCACCGCAACATCCGCGACGGCGTCCAGCTGCTCCAGGAGCTCGGCGCGCTCGACGCGGCGCAGAAGGACCCGCGCAAGCGCCTCACCCAGACCGGGCGGAAGCTGGCCCAGCTGCCGGTGGACCCGCGTCTGGCGCGCATGGTGCTGGAGGCGGACAAGAACGGCTGCGTCCGCGAGGTCATGGTCGTCGCGGCCGCCCTGTCCATCCAGGACCCGCGGGAGCGGCCCGCCGACAAGCAGACGCAGGCCGACCAGCAGCACGCCCGGTTCCGCGACGAGACCAGCGACTTCCTCGCCTTCCTCAACCTGTGGCGGTACATCCGCGAGCAGCAGAAGGAGCGCGGCTCGTCGTCGTTCCGCCGGATGTGCAAGCAGGAGTACCTGAACTTCCTGCGCATCCGCGAGTGGCAGGACATCTACGCCCAGCTGCGGACCGTCGCCAAGCAGATGGGCATCCACCTCAACGACCAGGACGCCCCCGCCGACCGCATCCACGTCTCCCTGCTGGCCGGTCTGCTCTCGCACATCGGCATGAAGGACGTGAAGGAGTCCAAGGACTCCGGGCAGGGCGGTGGCCGGCGCGAGGGCGGGCGCAACGAGTACCTCGGGGCGCGCAACGCCAAGTTCGCCATCTTCCCGGGCTCCGCGCTGTTCAAGAAGCCGCCGCGGTTCGTGATGTCGGCGGAGCTGGTCGAGACGTCCCGGCTGTGGGCGCGGGTCAACGCGAAGATCGAGCCGGAGTGGGTGGAGCCCCTCGCCGAGCACCTGCTCAAGCGCACCTACAGCGAGCCGCACTGGGAGAAGGACCAGGCGGCCGTGATGGCGTACGAGAAGGTCACGCTGTACGGCGTGCCGATCGTGGCGCAGCGGAAGGTGAACTACGGGCGGATCGACCCGGAGCTGTCCCGGGAGCTGTTCATCCGCAACGCCCTGGTCGAGGGCGACTGGCGCACGCACCACAAGTTCTTCGCGGACAACCGCAAGCTGCTGACCGAGGTCGAGGAGCTGGAGCACCGGGCGCGGCGCCGGGACATCCTGGTCGACGACGAGACCCTCTTCGACTTCTACGACCGGCGGATCCCCGACCATGTGGTGTCGGGGGCGCACTTCGACTCGTGGTGGAAGCACAAGCGGCGCGAGCAGCCGGACTTCCTCGACTTCGAGCGGGAGATGCTGATCCGTGAGTCGGCGGACGCGGTCACCAAGGCCGACTACCCCGACAGCTGGCGCCAGGGGCCGCTCAAGTTCCGTGTGACGTACCAGTTCGAGCCCGGGGCCGACGCGGACGGCGTGACCGTCCACATCCCGCTCCAGGTGCTGAACCAGGTCACGGACGAGGGCTTCGACTGGCAGATCCCGGGTCTGCGCGAAGAGGTCGTCACGGAGCTGATCCGCTCCCTGCCCAAGCCGATCCGCCGGAACTACGTGCCGGCGCCGAACTACGCGAAGGCGTTCCTGGAGCGCGCGGTGCCGCTCCAGGAGCCGCTGACCGTCACCATGGCCCGCGAGCTGAAGCGGATGGTCGGCGTGCCGTTCGAGGCGGACGACTTCGACTGGTCCCGCGTCCCCGACCACTTGAAGGTGACGTTCCGGATCGTGGACGAGCGGCGCCGCACGCTCGCCGAGGACAAGGACCTGGAGGCGCTCAAGCTGAAGCTGCGGCCCAAGGCGCGCAAGGCGCTGTCGCAGGCGGCCGCCGCCACGGCGCAGCGTCAGGGCGGGGAGTCGCTGGAGCGCAAGGGGCTGACGGACTGGACGATCGGTTCGCTCACCCGGGTGTTCGAGACGCGCCGGGCCGGCCAGCCGGTGAAGGCGTACCCCGCGCTGGTGGACGACGGCGACTCGGTGTCGGTGCGGCTGTTCGACTCGGAGGCCGAGCAGGCGGAGGCGATGTGGAAGGGCACCCGGCGGCTGATCCTGCTGGGCATCCCGGTCAACCCCGCGAAGTTCGCGTCCGAAAAGCTGACCAATCCTCAGAAGCTCGCCCTGTCCGCCAATCCGCACGGCTCGGTGCAGGCGCTGTTCGACGACTGCGCCATGGCGGCGGCGGACAAGCTGATCGCGGACTTCGGCGGCCCGGTGTGGGACGAGGAGTCGTACCGGAAGCTGTTCGACAAGGTGCGTGCGGAGATCGTCGACACGACGGTGCGCGCGGTCGGGCAGGTGCAGCAGGTGCTGGCCGCCTGGCAGGCCTGTGAGCGGCGTCTGAAGGGCGTCCGCAGCCCCGCGCTGCTGCCGAACCTCCAGGACGTCCGCACGCAGCTGGACGGCCTGGTGAAGCCGGGCTTCGTGACCGAGGCGGGGCTGCGCCGGCTGCCCGACCTGATGCGGTACCTGGTGGCCGCGGACCGCCGGCTCCAGCAGATGCCGGCGAACGCGCAGCGGGACACCACGCGCATGGCGAAGGTCCACGAGATGCGGGACGAGTACGCCTGGCTCCTGGAGCAGATGCCGCAGGGGCGTCCGGTGCCGCAGCAGGTGCGGGACATCCGCTGGATGATCGAGGAGCTGCGGGTCAGCTACTTCGCCCACGCGCTGGGCACGGCGTACCCCGTGTCGGACAAGCGGATCGTGAAGGCGATCGACGCGGCGGCGCCGTGACGGCACCCGCACGCAGGGTGAGTTCGACCAGGGGGCTCCTGCTCCTGTACAGTCCTTCTCGCAGCGCAACGCAGGAACGCGCCGCGAATCAAGGTCCTGTGGAGCAGTTTGGAGTGCTCGCCACCCTGTCAAGGTGGAGGCCGCGGGTTCAAATCCCGTCAGGACCGCAGTTGAGGAAGCCCCGCCCCGAGCAATCGGCGCGGGGCTTCTCCGCGCGACGCCCCCACCACCGAACCACCCGCCACCCTGCCAAGGTGGAGGCCGCGCCCGCGGCGCAGCCGCGATCCGACACAGCAAATCCCGTCAGGACCGCAGTTGAGGAAGCCCCGCCCCGCGGGGCTTCTCCGCGCGACGCCCCCACCACCAGACCACCCGCGAACAACCGGCGCGGGGCTTTTTCGCGCGGGGCTTCTCCGCGCGACGCCCCCACCACCGAAGGCCTGCCTCCCGCAACGGATGGCGGGCCTTCCGTATGTGCGGATCCGTGCCGGCGCCCGGGCTTGCCCGGGGGCGCCCGGAAGGCTTCGCGGCAGGCCGTGGGCCCTGCACGCCGCCGGCGCCCTTCTCGCGGACCGCTGCGCCGTCTTGACGGCCTCGCGGTCCCTCGGTACTCCAGGAACAGGGCACGTGTCCGCGGGGGACCCGGAGGTGGCGCATGACGGCATCGGCCAGGCACGAGACACGGGCGCTGCTCCGGGCGCATCTCGCGGCCGCGTCGTCGTACCGGCATCTCACCCGTCACTGCCCGGTCTGCCACCGTCTCCAGCGCCTGGCGCTGGACTCCGCGCCGCTCGACGGCGACGTGCCTGTTGAGCCCGTCGAACCCATCGAGCCCGCCGAACCCGCCGAGCCGTCCGGACCCGCCGAAGGTCCGCAGGAACAAGCCGCCGCCAACGCGCGTTCCATCTAGCGCATATGCCGTCGGCTCAACAACCCGACTGGTATGTGACGGGTGTCACGGCATGAGTTTTCACAAGGGTGGAACTTACGCCCCACCTACAACAGGTCAATTTAATATGTGCAATTGCACTGCCCCGTACGCTCCGCCCCGGCCCCTCCGGGCCGATCCCACAGGCGTCCTCAGACTCCGACAAGCCCGCGCACAGAAGGCCGTTGAGGCGGGCCGGACCCGCGCACGGACCCACCACCGGCGCACAAAAAAGATCGCGCCGGACTCGGCGGAGTCCGGCGCGATCGACGACGCACCCGTTGTTCAGTTGGCCGTGAAGCTCTGATTCGGTTGGGCGAGGGGGCTGTTGGGGCAGTCCCCGCGTCGCTTGGAGCTAGGTGCCGGGCGTCAGGGCCGGTGGGGGACCAGCCGGTTCTGCCCGGTTCGTGCTGTTCAGGCCTCGCTGCGCTGCTGCGGAATGCCCGCGAGCAGTGCGCGGACCTCGGCCTCGCGGTAGCGGCGGTGCCCGCCGAGCGTGCGGATCGACGTGAGCTTGCCGGCCTTCGCCCAGCGCGTGACCGTCTTCGGGTCGACGCGGAACATGGTGGCAACCTCAGCGGGGGTCAGCAGCGGCTCGGCATCAGGGGTGCGAGCGGTCATGAGCGGCCTCCTCGGGAGAACCGAACCTTCTCGGTTCTTTCCTCTAAATTCTGCACCTTGACCCGCGTTGCCCGAAATGGCGGACGCGAGTCGAGTCGGTTATAGGACGAACGGCTTGTCCTCGGCACTACAACTACACCATCTGTCCAGCCACGTCGGCCAAACCGATGGAATTGCCCTCCCAGGTGTTCATCAGCCGCGGAAGCCGATGGACCATGCCATAGCGGACAGTCACGCCCCTGTGACGATCAGTCACAGCAACATGCAGGAGTCACCGGACCCCCCAAAGCGTGCAATGCTGAGATTCCGCCCATAGTGGAGCACAGCAGGACGGAGGAGTCCTCCCCGGACTCCTTGTCCTATTTTGGCATGAGGAGGGGCAAGCGACGCAAGGGCCTTGTACGTGCGGTCCGTCACGCTTGACACGCTTGGGACTTACGCCCGGAACAGCCGCTACGTCCGATGTCGCATCCGGATCGACGCGACTTCAACCACCTCAGGGCGAAGACAAAACCCCAAGAAGAGCGTTTGGTCAAACGTCAGTTCGCCGAGCGCAGGTCACGGACCGCGCGCCAGCGCTCGACAAGGCGCCCGTACGCCTCCGCCGCGCCCCCTTCGTCGCCCCGCCGCAACGCCGCGATCCCCTCGCCGACGTCGGCGGCCGAGTGGTCGTCCTCCAGGGCCCCGGCCGGCAGGGCGTGCACCAGTCCCCCGTAGTCCAGCTCGACCAGCGAGCGCGGATGGAACTCCTCCAGCCAGCGGCCGACGTCCACCAGGCCGTCGATCAGCAGGCTCTCGTCCACGGCGTCGCGCAGCGCGCGCAGGCCCCGCGCCACCCGGCGCCGCGCCTGGACCATGGGCGTGCGGTAGCGCAGGACCGGGACCTCCCCGGCGGCCCCCTTCCCGTACTCGCGCTCCTCGTCGTCGAAGAGCACGAACCAGTTGATCGGCACCTGCCAGGTGGAGGTGCGGATCCACGGCCGCGCGTCGGGGTGCTCGGCCAGCCACCGCTCGTAGTCCTGGGTCGCCTCGAGCCGCACGACCGGGGGCAGCAACGCGTCCAGCACCGGCAGCGGGTACTCCTCGGCGAGTTCGCCCAGGGCCTGCCAGCCGCGCAGCCGGGTGCGCCACGGGCAGACGCGGACCTCGCCGTCCGACTCCAGCACGAAGGCGTCCTCGCTCTCGTGCACCGGGACCGGCGCCGGCGGGACGGCCGCCAGGTCGGCCAGCGACCGGCGCAGCTCCTCCTGGTAGGAGGGGAGGTCGTCACGCCGGGCGTAGCGCTCCCAGTGGCCGCGCTCGGGCTGCCGGAAGGCGGCCAGCGGTTCGTACACGCGCAGGTAGGAGGCGTAGGGGACGATCACCGAGGACACCTTGGTCACGCTCTGCTCCCTCCCCCGCGGGCCGCTGCGAAAACCTGTCCGGCACGCCTCCGGACGGGTGGGAAACCCTGGCAAATCGTCCCACGCGGTACTCCGGACGGAGGTGATCCGGGACACAGTGCCGCCGTCGGGCGCGGAAGGATCTACTCTCGTGCCACAGCCCCCGCCACCCGTACGGGAGCCCGTCCCAACCGCCGCTACTTACTCAGGAGTCACCACAGTGACCGACGTATCTGACGGCGTCCTGCACACCCTGTTCCGTTCGGACCAGGGGGGCCACGAGCAAGTCGTGCTCTGCCAGGACCGTGCCAGCGGCCTCAAGGCCGTCATCGCCATCCACTCCACCGCACTGGGCCCCGCCCTGGGCGGCACGCGGTTCTACCCGTACGCCTCCGAGGAGGAGGCCGTCGCCGACGCGCTGAACCTGGCGCGCGGGATGTCGTACAAGAACGCCATGGCCGGTCTCGACCACGGCGGCGGCAAGGCCGTGATCATCGGGGACCCGGAGCGGATCAAGACCGAGGAGCTGCTGCTGGCCTACGGCCGGTTCGTCGCCTCCCTCGGCGGCCGTTACGTCACCGCCTGCGACGTCGGCACGTATGTCGCCGACATGGACGTCGTGGCCCGGGAGTGCCGCTGGACCACCGGCCGCTCCCCCGAGAACGGCGGCGCGGGCGACTCGTCGGTGCTCACCTCCTACGGCGTCTACCAGGGCATGCGGGCCGCCGCCCAGCACCTGTGGGGCGACCCGTCGCTGCGGGACCGCAAGGTCGGCGTCGCGGGCGTGGGCAAGGTCGGGCACCACCTGGTGGAGCACCTGCGGGCCGAGGGCGCCGAGGTCGTGATCACCGATGTGCGTGAGGACGCCGTCCGCCGGATCCTCGACCGGCACCCCGAGGGCGTGTCGGCGGTGGCCGACACGAAGACGCTGATCCGCACCGAGGGCCTGGACATCTACGCCCCGTGCGCGCTCGGCGGCGCCCTGAACGACGACACCGTGCCGGTGCTGACCGCCAAGGTGGTCTGCGGCGCGGCCAACAACCAGCTCGCCCACCCGGGCGTGGAGAAGGACCTCGCCGACCGCGGGATCCTCTACGCGCCGGACTACGTGGTGAACGCCGGCGGCGTGATCCAGGTCGCGGACGAGCTGCACGGCTTCGACTTCGACCGGTGCAAGGCGAAGGCGTCGAAGATCTTCGACACCACGCTCGCCATATTCGCACGTGCGAAGGAGGACGGTATTCCGCCGGCCGCCGCGGCCGACCGGATCGCCGAGCAGCGGATGGCGGAGGCGCGTCCGCTGCGGTGAGGTCCGTGCGGGGCACCCCCGATCGGGGTGTTTCGCACACATGAGCGGTACCCGCCGGAAGGCACTTGGAGAGAACTCTCACTTCTCCCGGCGGGTCGACCGTCGATAAGTGGTTAAAATCGCGGTTGACCAGCGAGGACAGGGCGCCTCGGCGGTCCCGGGCGCGGGCACGTCATGCGGGCGACGTACCGTATGGGCGCGGGCTCAGGTACCGTGGAAGCCCTACGGACCGGTCTCTCCACGGAGAGCCCGTTCTGGACCATGAACGCGTGTCAAGACTCTGGGGCCGTCGAGCCCCGTCGTTGAGGGGGTCGAGCCATGGGGCGCGGCCGGGCCAAGGCCAAGCAGACGAAGGTCGCCCGCCAGCTGAAGTACAACAGCGGTGGGACTGACCTCTCACGCCTGGCCGAGGAGCTGGGCGCATCGACGTCGAATCAGTCACCGAACGGTGACCGTTTCGAGGACGATGAGCAAGACGACGACCTGTACGCAAAGTACGCCGACCTCTACGAGGACGACGAGGAGGACGAGGACGGCCCGTCCTCGCAACAGCGTCGCGGCGCTTGACCTTGCGTGGTGCATGAGCCCGGTCGGTGACCTCGGTCACCCACCGGGTTCAGTGCTGCCCGGACCGGCCCCGACGGCCGGTGTGCTGCCCGCCGGTTCACCGTGCGGGCAGCTTCGCCGTGCTCAGCTCGCGTAGTCACCGACAAGAGCGGCACCCGTGGTGTGGTCTCCGCGCTCGGTGATCTCGCCGGTCACCCAGGCGTCCACGCCTCGGTCGGCCAGCGTGGTGAGCGCCACGTCGACGGACTCCTGCGGCACGATCGCGATCATGCCGACGCCCATGTTCAGCGTCTTCTCCAGCTCCAGCCGCTCGACCGCGCCGGTCTTGCCGACCAGCTCGAACACCGGTGCCGGCGTCCAGGTGGAGCGGTCCACCGTGGCGTGCAGCCCGTCCGGGATCACCCGGGCCAGGTTGGCCGC
The DNA here is from genome assembly GCF_042647945.1 of Streptomyces lusitanus. Classification (NCBI taxonomy): domain Bacteria; kingdom Bacillati; phylum Actinomycetota; class Actinomycetes; order Kitasatosporales; family Streptomycetaceae; genus Streptomyces; species Streptomyces lusitanus. The sequence goes on along the minus strand of NZ_JBHRWL010000033.1, from coordinate 444,293 downwards.
CAGTCCGCCGCCGGTGACGTGGCTGAACGCGTGCACCTCGGTGGTGTGGATCAGCGCCAGGCAGTCCAGCGAGTAGATCTTGGTGGGCTCCAGCAGCTCCTCGCCGAGGGTGCGGCCCAGCTCGTCGATCCGGGCGTCCAGCGCCAGACCCGCCCGCTCCAGCAGCACGTGCCGGACGAGTGAGTAGCCGTTGGAGTGAAGTCCGGAGGACGCCATCGCGATCACCGCGTCACCCGAACGGATGCGGTCCGCGCCGAGCAGCCGGTCGGCCTCCACCACGCCCGTACCGGCGCCGGCGACGTCGAAGTCGTCCGGACCCAGCAGACCCGGGTGTTCGGCCGTCTCGCCGCCGACCAGGGCGCATCCGGCCAGCACACAGCCCTCCGCGATGCCCTTCACGATGGCGGCGACACGCTCGGGGTGGACCTTGCCGACGCAGATGTAGTCGGTCATGAACAGCGGCTCGGCGCCGCACACCACGATGTCGTCCATGACCATCGCGACCAGGTCGTGCCCGATGGAGTCGTAGACGCCCATCTGGCGCGCGATGTCGACCTTGGTGCCGACGCCGTCCGTGGCGGAGGCGAGCAGCGGGCGCTCGTACTTCTTCAGGGCGGAGGCGTCGAAGAGGCCGGCGAATCCGCCGAGGCCGCCGAGGACCTCGGGGCGCTGCGTCTTCTTCACCCACTCCTTCATCAGCTCGACCGCGCGGTCGCCCGCTTCGATGTCGACGCCCGCCGCTGCGTAGCTGGCACCAGTGTTCTGGGACATGGCTGTGAGAGCTTTCGTGTCGTCCGTCAGGGCTTACGGGCGGCGGATCGCGTCGACCGCGGCCGGGGCGGCGGTGCCGGCGGCCAGCTCGGTCTCCAACAGCTGCTTACCGAGGAGCTCCGGGTCGGGCAGCTCCATCGGGTACTCGCCGTCGAAGCAGGCGCGGCACAGGTTGGGCTTGGCGATGGTGGTCGCCTCGATCATGCCGTCGAGCGAGATGTACGCCAGGGAGTCGGCGCCGAGCGAGGTGCCGATCTCCTCGATGGTCATGCCGTTGGCGATCAGCTCGGCGCGGGTGGCGAAGTCGATGCCGAAGAAGCAGGGCCACTTCACGGGCGGCGAGGAGATCCGGATGTGGACCTCGGCGGCGCCCGCCTCACGGAGCATGCGGACCAGGGCCCGCTGGGTGTTGCCGCGCACGATCGAGTCGTCGACGACGACCAGGCGCTTGCCCTTGATGACTTCCTTGAGCGGGTTCAGCTTCAGGCGGATGCCGAGCTGCCGGATGGTCTGCGAGGGCTGGATGAACGTACGGCCGACGTACGCGTTCTTGACCAGGCCGGCGCCGAAGGGGATGCCGGAGGCCTCCGCGTAGCCGATGGCGGCGGGGGTGCCGGACTCCGGCGTCGGTATCACCAGGTCGGCCTCGACCGGGGCCTCCTGGGCGAGCCGGCGGCCCATCTCGACGCGCGAGAGGTACACGTTCCGGCCGGCGATGTCGGTGTCGGGGCGGGCCAGGTACACGTACTCGAAGACGCATCCCTTGGGCTTCGCTTCCGCGAATCGGGACGTTCGCAGTCCGTTCTCGTCGATGGCGACGAACTCGCCCGGCTCGATCTCGCGGACATAGCTCGCGCCGCAGATGTCGAGGGCGGCGGACTCGGAGGCGACCACCCAGCCGCGCTCCAGCCGGCCGAGAACCAGCGGGCGGATGCCCTGCGGGTCACGGGCCGCGTAGAGGGTGTTCTCGTCCATGAAGACGAGGCTGAAGGCGCCCTTGACCTTGGGCAGGACGACGTGCGCGGCCTGCTCCACGGTCACCGGCTCGCCGTCGGCGGCGCGCTGGCCGGCCAGCAGGGCGGTGATCAGGTCGGTGTCGTTGGTCGCGGCCACCTTGGGCGCGCGGCCGTTCTCCTTGGGGAGCTCGGCGACCATCTCGGCGAGCTGCGCCGTGTTGACCAGGTTGCCGTTGTGGCCGAGCGCGATGGATCCGTGCGCGGTCGCGCGGAACGTCGGCTGGGCGTTCTCCCACACGGAGGCGCCGGTGGTCGAGTAGCGGGCGTGACCGACCGCGATGTGACCCTGGAGGGAGCCGAGGGAGGTCTCGTCGAAGACCTGGGACACCAGGCCCATGTCCTTGAAGACGAGGATCTGGGAGCCGTTGCTGACCGCGATTCCCGCGGATTCCTGGCCCCGATGCTGGAGGGCGTAGAGCCCGAAGTACGTGAGCTTGGCGACCTCTTCGCCCGGAGCCCAGACACCGAAGACGCCGCAAGCGTCCTGGGGGCCTTTCTCGCCGGGGAGCAGGTCGTGGTTGAGTCGTCCGTCACCACGTGGCACGCCTCCGAGTGTAGGCGAGATCGCCCACTGGTCCGAATGCGGGATGTGGCCCCGCGGGCGGGTCAGCGGGCCGCGACGGCCCGCACCTCGGTGCCGTTTGCGCTGGTCAGCGTGAGGGTGTCGGCGTCGACCGCGTACCGGGCGGTGCCGTTGAAGAGCTTCGTCAGGGCCTTCTCGGCGTCCATGAGTGAGTCTTCGCACATCATTCGGGTCAGGGAGGGGACGCCGAGGGTGATATGGCCGTCGCGCACGGTGGCCTCGGCGTTGACCTGGTTGCAGCCCAGGTTCCCGGAGACCGCGCCGCGCTCCTTGTCGAAGGTGAGGTGGGCGCGGCCGGCGCCGTCGGGGGTGGTGACGTTCCAGCGGGTGCCGTGCAGCGGGCTGTCCTCGGACTCGGTGAGCCGCACGGTGTCGCCGGACGCGGCGGTCAGCGTGAGGCGGCCGTCGGTGACGTCGGCCCGCAGCTCGCCGGCGGCCAGGGCGCGGGCGACGGCCTTCTCGCCCGCCATGACCTGCTCGTCGCAGGCCCGCAAGGTGGTCTCCGGGTCGGTGAGGCGGACGCGGTCGCCGTCGGTGCGGACGCGGGCCTCGAAGAGGTTGCAGCCGTAGCTGCCGGTGGCCCGGCCGTCCTCGCCGAGGGTGAGGTGGGCGCCGCCCGGGGCGCGGTGGGTGGCGCCGTCGACGGTGACGCTGTCGACGGTCCAGCGGACGCCGGTGACCGGCCGCTCCGCCTCGGCGGAGGCGCTGCCGGCGCCCGCCTTCTCGCTGCCGCAGGCCGCGGCGAGCGGGACGACGAGCACGGCGACGGCCGTCAGGGTCCTGCGCGCGGTGTGCTTCTGTCGGTCCATGCCGCTTCGACGGAGGGCCGGAGCCGGCGGTTCCCCCGGTTGCACCGGTGCCGGTGCCCTCTCCTCGGCCGAGTCAGCCGAGCAGCGGCAGGTACGGCCCGAGGTCGGCGCGCTCGCCGCTCGCGCTGACCTCGGCGGAGGCCACGGCGTCCGCCCAGGTCAGCCGCCCGCCGGCCAGCCGGATCCAGGTGAGCGGGTCGGTTTCCACCACGTTCGGCGGGGTGCCGCGCGTGTGCCGGGGCCCCTCGACGCACTGCACCACCGCGAACGGCGGCACACGCACCTCCGTGGAGCCGCCGGGCGCCTTCGCGGCGAGCGCGTCGGCCAGCAGCCGCACACAGGTGGCGAGCGCCTGCCGGTCGTACGGCACGTCCAGTCCGGGGAGGGCGGCGTTCAGGTCGTCGGTGTGGGCGACGAGCTCCACGGCGCGGGTGACGACGTAGTCGGTGAGGGGCAGGGCGCCCGCGCTGGTCGGGAGCAGTCTGCCGCTCGGGTGGGCGTCGAGGCGGGCGGTGAAGCGCTGCTCGGCGTCCGCCAGGTAGGCGTCGAGGTCGGGGTGGCCGGCCGCGAGCCGGTGCGCGGTGCCGGCGATGGCGGACGCGTCGGCGGCGATCGCGGAGGGCCAGTCGGTCAGCCGGGCGTCCTGCCTGGCGGGCTCCGGCTCGTCCAGCAGCCGGTCGACGGCCAGCAGCGCGACACCGATGTGCGCGACCAGCTCCCGCACGGTCCAGTCGCCGAGCCGGGTCGGCGCGGCGAGCTGCTCCGGGGTGAGGGCGGAGACCGCGGCGCGCACGTTTCCGAACTGCGCCAGGACGGCGGCGCGGGTCTTGGCGGGGTCGTAGGAGCGGGGGCGTTTCCTGGCCGGGGGCATGGCGGAAGCCTATGCGCGGGCGCCGGCCTGCCGTGCCGGTATGTCGAACACCTCGTTGTTGCGGGGGACGCCGGTGCCGCGCCAGGTGAAGGGGATGCCGCGCGCGGTGTCCGCGTCGGGGCCGTCCATGAGCTGGAAGTGCAGGTGGGGCTCGGTGGAGTTGCCCGAGTTGCCGACCTGGGCGAGCACCTGGCCCGCGTGCACCCGGTCGCCTTCGCGGACGGTCAGGGAGCCGCGCCGCAGGTGGGCGTAGACGGCGTGGACGCCGTCGCCGAGGTCGAGGACGAGGTGGTTGCCGAGGATCCTTCCGGCGCCGAGCAGGTCGCGGACGTTCGCCTCGAGGATCATCAGGTAGGCCAGCGCGGGCAGGGAGTTACGGCTGAGGTGGTCGCGGGCCCGGTCGGTGGCCCGGACGACGGTGGCGTCGGCCACCGCGTGCAGCGGGGCGCCGAAGGCCGGGAAGTCGGCATTGCGGCGGGCCAGGGGCCACAGCGCGCGGAACGCGGGACGGGAGCCGGGCCCGGGTTCGGCGACGACGTCGATGGCGAAGGTCTGGCCGTAGGCGTGGGTGTGGTGGCTCGGCGTGTGGTTCGCCGGGCTGTTCAGCGCGGTCCAGCGGCCGGTGACCGGGGGCTCGACCTCGACGGGCTCCCGGGCGGCACGGGGACTGTCCGGGGCCCCGCCCCAGCGGTGGGCGACGACCAGCACGACGTAGGCCAGCAGCAACGGCAGGAAGTCCCACCAGACCGGATGGCCGAGGTCCAGCGCCGCATGGGCGATCACCAGGGCGAAGAAGGCGATCAGGAGCCCACGGTAGGCGGTCGAGGCGATTTTGCGTGCGGACATGCTTCCCCCAGTGCTCGTCGGTGCTTTTCTGGGCCTTCAAGGCTCGTCGGGCGGGCTTTTCGGGGCCTTCAAGGCTCATCGGGCGGGCTCTTCGGGCTTGGCAGCGCGGGCTCTTCGGGCTCTTCAGGATTGGCAGCGCGGGCTCTTCAAGCTCGACGGTGCGGGCTCCTCCAGCTCGTCGGCGCGTCAGGGCCGCGCCGCCGCCAGCGCCACCAGCAGCGGCACGACCCGGCCGGCCGGGACCTCGTGGCGGCCCCGGCCGGTGCTGTGCAGCCAGCCGGCGGCGGTCAGCTGGCGCAGGTGGTGGTAGATCTGCCCGGTCGTGCCGATGTCCTCCAGCTCGGCCAGTTCGGCGGCGGTGCGGCGGCCGCCGGTTATCTCGCGGAGCAGCCGCAGCCGGACCGGGTGGCCGAGGGCCGCGAAGGACTCGGCGGCGTCCGGCCACTCGTAGGTGAGCAGGTCCGAGGCGAGCGCGCCGTGCTGCCAGTCGTAGCGCTCGCCGGTCGGCAGGCGCACCGTCCCGGTGAACAGCACGCCTCCGTCGGCGGCCTTCAGCTCGGCGAGCTGCTCCTTGAGCCCTTCCAGGGCCCAGAAGTCGCCCTCCCCCATGGGGGGAGCCGATCGACCCGCCGCCTCGAGCGCCGCCAGGCGACGCTCCAGCTCCGTCATGCGTTCTTCCAGTTCCACAATTCCGAGATTACGTAACTACGTAATCCCGCGCAAGGGGGTCCGTGCACACCTGTGGACAACCGGGCGGCGGGACAACCGCGTCGGCCACCCGGACACACGCCGAAGCCCCCGCCGGAAGGGCGGGGGCTTCGGGTGTAAAGGGTTGCCAGCGGCCGCGAGGCCTGCGGCTCAGGCCAGCAGCGCCGGGATCGTCCCCTCGTGCGCCTCACGCAGGTCGGCCAGCGTCAGGGAGAACTCGCCCTGGACCTCGACCGTGTCGCCGTCGACGACGCCGATGCGGGTGACCGGAAGGCCGCGCGCACCGCACATGTCGTTGAAGCGGACCTCCTCCGAGCGCGGCACCGCGACGATCGCGCGGCCGGCCGACTCGGAGAACAGGAAGGTGAACGCGTCCAGCCCGTCGGGCACCACGAGACGCGCGCCCTTGCCGCCGAGCAGCGCCGACTCGACCACGGCCTGGATCAGACCGCCGTCCGACAGGTCGTGCGCGGAGTCGATCATGCCGTCGCGGGAGGCGGAGATCAGGATCTCGCCGAGCAGCCGCTCACGCTCCAGGTCGACCTTCGGGGGCAGGCCGCCGAGGTGGTCGTGGATCACCTGGGACCAGGCCGAGCCGCCGAACTCCTCGCGGGTGTCGCCGAGGAGGTACAGCAGCTGGCCCTCCTCCTGGAAGGCGACCGGAGTGCGGCGGGCCACGTCGTCGATGACGCCGAGGACGGCGACCACCGGGGTCGGGTGGATGGCGGCCTCGCCCGTCTGGTTGTAGAGCGAGACGTTGCCGCCGGTCACCGGCGTGCCGAGCTGCCGGCAGCCGTCCGCCAGACCACGCACGGCCTCCGCGAACTGCCACATCACCGCCGGGTCCTCCGGGGAGCCGAAGTTCAGGCAGTCGGAGACGGCGAGGGGCTTGGCGCCGGTCGTCGCCACGTTGCGGTACGCCTCCGCCAGCGCCAGCTGCGCGCCCGTGTACGGGTCGAGCTTGGCGTACCGGCCGTTGCCGTCGGTGGCGATCGCGACGCCGAGGCCGGACGCCTCGTCGATGCGGATCATGCCGGAGTCCTCGGGCTGGGCGAGGACGGTGTTGCCCTGCACGAAGTGGTCGTACTGCTGGGTGATCCACTGCTTGGACGCCTGGTTGGGCGAGCCGACCAGCTTCAGGACCTGGTCCCTCAGCTCCTCGGACGTCTGCGGGCGCGGCAGCTTGTTCGCGTCGTCCGCCTGGAGCTCGTCCTGCCAGGACGGGCGGGCGTACGGGCGCTCGTAGGTCGGGCCCTCGTGGGCAACCGTGCGCGGGTCGACGTCGACGATCTTCTCGCCGTGCCAGAAGATCTCCAGACGGTCGCCGTCGGTCACCTCGCCGATGACGGTGGCGATGACGTCCCACTTGTCGCAGATCTCGAGGAAGCGGTCGGCCTTCTCCGGCTCGACGACCGCGCACATGCGCTCCTGCGACTCGCTCATGAGGATCTCCTCGGGCGAGAGCGTGGAGTCGCGCAGCGGGACGTCGTCGAGGGTGACGCGCATGCCGCCGGAACCGTTCGACGCCAGTTCGCTGGTCGCGCAGGACAGGCCCGCCGCTCCCAGGTCCTGGATGCCGACGACGAGCTTCTCCTGGAACGCCTCCAGGGTGCACTCGATGAGCAGCTTCTCCTGGAAGGGGTCGCCGACCTGCACCGCGGGGCGCTTCGAGGGCTTGGCGTCGTCGAAGGTCTCGGAGGCGAGGATCGACGCGCCGCCGATGCCGTCGCCGCCGGTGCGGGCCCCGTACAGGATGACCTTGTTGCCGGCGCCGGACGCCTTGGCGAGGTGGATGTCCTCGTGCCGCATGACGCCGATGGCGCCGGCGTTGACCAGCGGGTTGCCCTGGTAGCAGGCGTCGAAGACGACCTCGCCGCCGATGTTGGGCAGGCCCAGGCAGTTGCCGTAGCCGCCGATGCCGGCGACGACGCCCGGCAGGACGCGCTTGGTGTCGGGGTGGTCCGCGGCGCCGAAGCGCAGCGGGTCCACGACGGCGACCGGGCGGGCGCCCATCGCGATGATGTCGCGGACGATGCCGCCGACACCCGTGGCCGCGCCCTGGTAGGGCTCGACGTAGGACGGGTGGTTGTGCGACTCGACCTTGAAGGTGACCGCGTAGCCCTGGCCGACGTCGACGACGCCGGCGTTCTCGCCGATGCCGACGAGGAGGGCGTCGGACTCGGGGGCCTTCTCGCCGAACTGGCGCAGGTGAACCTTGCTGCTCTTGTACGAGCAGTGCTCGGACCACATAACGGAGTACATCGCCAGCTCCGCCCCGGTGGGACGGCGGCCGAGGATCTCGACGACCCTTTCGTACTCGTCCTTCTTCAGGCCCAGCTCGGCCCAGGGCAGCTCGACGTCGGGGGTCGCGGTCGCGTGCTCGACCGTGTCCAGAGGCGTCCGGCTCATGCGTTGACCAGCTTCTTGAGGATCGAGGTGAAGAACGGCAGGCCGTCGGTACGGCCCGTACCGATCAGCGACTCGACGGCGTGCTCGGGGTGCGGCATCAGGCCGACGACGTTGCCCGCCGCGTTGGTGATGCCGGCGATGTCGTTGAGCGAGCCGTTGGGGTTGAAGTCCATGTAGCGGAAGGCGACGCGGCCCTCGGCCTCCAGCTCGTCCAGCGTCCGCCGGTCGGCGACGTAGCGGCCGTCCATGTTCTTCAGCGGGATGTGGATCTCCTGGCCGGCCGTGTAGTCGGTGGTCCAGGCGGTGTCCGCGTTCTCCACCCGCAGCTTCTGGTCGCGGCAGATGAAGTGCAGGTGGTCGTTGCCCAGCATGCCGCCGGGGAGCAGGTGCGCCTCGGTGAGGATCTGGAAGCCGTTGCAGATGCCCAGGACGGGGAGGCCCGCCTTGGCCTGGTCGATGACGGTGTCCATCACCGGCGAGAAGCGCGCGATGGCGCCTGCGCGCAGATAGTCGCCGTAGGAGAAACCGCCGCAGAGCACCACGGCGTCGACCTGCTTGAGGTCCTTGTCCTTGTGCCAGAGGGCGACCGGTTCGGCACCGGCGACGCGGATCGCGCGCTGGGTGTCCCGGTCGTCGAGGCTTCCCGGGAAAGTGACGACGCCAATACGAGCGGTCACTTGGCCGCCTCCGCGACTTCCTCGACCCGGACGGTGAAGTCCTCGATCACGGTGTTGGCGAGGAAGGATTCCGCAAGATCATGGATACGGGCGAGCGCGGCCTCGTCGACCGGCCCGTCAACTTCCAGTTCGAATCGCTTTCCCTGACGGACGTCCGAGATCCCCTCGAAACCCAGTCGCGGCAGTGCGCGCTGCACCGCCTGGCCCTGGGGGTCGAGGATCTCCGGCTTGAGCATGACGTCGACTACGACGCGTGCCACTGGCACTCCCGGTGTGTGGTGCTGAGCAGGTCCCTTCAGACTACCCGCACAAAATTTCTACGCGAGTAGAGTTGTAGGAAACTACGTGAGCGCCGTCACGATTCGGCATCGCGAGGAGACCTGCGGGAAAAAATCCGGGAAAGATCGGCGTTCTCCCGCACATCGCTATTGCGCCCGGACACGCGGGGAGATTTAGTCGGGCTTCCCATTGCATTGCCGGGCACTGTACAAATGAATTGTCATTAGCAGATACTTTGCCCGATTACAGGCGGACAGCCGACATCTCGGCGACGTACCGGCACGTCATCACGGACGGCCGGACGGTAGAGGTGTCGCACGAAGGGACCGATATTCGTGGCGCAGAAGGTCGTGGTCACTCTCTTCGACGACATCGACGGTTCGGAAGCGGCGGAAACGATCGCCTTCGGGATCGACGGCACGTCGTACGAGATCGACCTGAACGAAACCAATGCCAGGAAACTGCGCGAGGCGCTCGAGCCCTACGTGGACGCCGGCCGCAAGCGCGCCCGCTCCGGCAAGGCCTACCGGCAGACCGAGGTCGCCCCGGACCCGGCGGCCGTGCGCGCCTGGGCGCAGGCGAACCGGATGGACGTCCCGGCCCGCGGCCGTATCCCCAAGAAGGTCTACGAGGCGTTCGCCGCGGCCCGCTGAACCGCACCCGGCTCGACACCCGGCCCGGCGGCATCCGGCTCTGCGCCCGGCACCCGGCACCTGGCCGAGCGCGTCCGGAACCGCACCCGCGTGCGGGGCCGGCCCCGGCCGGGTGACCCCGCCGACGGCCGGTCACCGGGCCCTTCCGGCAACCGACTTGCGCAGCCCCCCTGCTGATCAGCTAAAGTCTGGAGCACGCCGAGGGGCGAGGCCGAAAGGCCCGGTCCGAGGACATGCGGGTGTAGTTCAGTAGTAGAACATCCCCCTTCCAGGGGGAAGGCGCAGTGTGCAATTCCTGTCACCCGCTCTGCATCGACTTACCGACCACGCTTGTGGATCAGGTAAGCTGGTGCCCGCGCCGATCGGTGAGAGCCGGTCGGAGGCAATGCGGACGTAGCTCAGTTGGTAGAGCGCAACCTTGCCAAGGTTGAGGTCGCGAGTTCGAGCCTCGTCGTCCGCTCGGGAACAAGACCCCGGTCCCTCGGACCGGGGTCTTTTCGTGTGCCCACCGCGTGTTCCCGCCCCGTGTTCCCCCCGCGTGTACCCGGCTCAGGCCGCCTTCTCCGCGCGGCCGTCTGACATTTGTCATGCTCAGTGATGACACGGCGCACTGCCCGGCCCTCCCGCCGGACGCGATGCTCGAGGCATGGAAACGAACGGACTTGAGCACGTGATCGAGGTCACAGGGCTGCGGCGCGTCTACGGGGGCGGGTTCGAAGCGGTGCGCGGGATCGACTTCTCCGTGCGGCGCGGGGAGATCTTCGCCCTGCTGGGCACCAACGGCGCCGGCAAGACCTCCACCGTCGAAGTGCTCGAAGGACTGGCCTCGCCGGCCGGCGGACGCGTACGGGTGCTGGGCCACGACCCCTGCACGGAGCGCGCCGCCGTACGGCACCGCACCGGCGTGATGCTCCAGGAAGGGGGCTTCCCCTCCGAGCTGACCGTCGCCGAGACCGCCCGCATGTGGGCGGGCTGCGTGTCCGGCGCCCGCCCCGAGCGGGAGGTGCTGACGCTGGTGGGCCTCGAATCCCGGAGCGACGTCCGGGTCAAGCAGCTGTCCGGCGGCCAGCGCCGCCGCCTGGACCTGGCGCTCGCGCTGCTCGGCGACCCCGAGGTGCTGTTCCTCGACGAACCGACCACCGGGCTCGACGCCGAAGGCCGCCACGCCACCTGGGAGTTGGTGAGCGCCCTACGCGACGCCGGCACCACCGTGCTGCTCACCACGCACTACCTGGAGGAGGCCGAGAACCTCGCCGACCGGCTCGCGATCATGCACGAGGGGCGGATCGCCGTCACCGGCACCCCGGCCGAGGTCACCGCGACCGAGCCGTCCCGGATCACCTTCGACCTGCCCGACGGCTACCACCTGGGCGATCTCCCGCCGCTCGGCCCGATGGGCGTGAGCGACCACACCGTGGACGGCCGCACCGTCCGGCTGCGCACCCGCGACCTTCAGCACTCGGCCACCGAGCTGCTGGTGTGGGCGCGCGGCGCCGGCGTGGAGCTGCGCCGGCTCGACGTGCGCTCGGCCTCCCTGGAGGAGGCGTTCCTCACCATCGCCAAGGACGCCTCGGCCACCGCGCCGAACGTCGCGACCACGCAGGAGTACGCGGCATGAGCACCCCCACGACCACCCCCACGACCACCCCGGCCGGCACCACGACCACCCCCGCCGGCCGGATGACCTCCCTGGCCCGCGCCGAACTCACGCTGCTGGGACGCAGCAAGGGCGCCCTGGTCGCCGGCCTGTTCGTGCCGCTGGTCCTGCCGCTCAGCGTGCGCTCCGCGGCCGAGGAGATGGACCTCGCGGAAGCCGGGCTCACCCCGGGCACGCTCGTGCTGCCCGCCGCCGTCGGCTTCTCGCTGCTGTTCGCCGTGTACTCCACACTCGTCGGCGTCTACGTCGTCCGGCGCGAGGAGCTGGTGCTGAAGCGGCTGCGCACGGGCGAGCTGCGGGACGCGGAGATCCTCGCCGGGTCCGCGCTGCCGGCCGTCCTCACGGGGCTGCTCCAGTGCCTGCTGCTGATCGCCGGTTGCGCCGTGCTGCTCGACCTGTCCGCGCCCTCCGCGCCCCACCTGGCCGTACTCGGTCTGCTCCTTGGCCTCGTGCTGAGCGCGGCGCTCGCCGCCGTCACCGCGAGCTTCACGCGTACCGGCGAGAGCGCCCAGGTCACGCCCATGCCGCTGCTGATCGTGTCGATGCTGGGCTCCGGCATGTTCGTCCCGCTGGAGCTGTTCCCGGACCGGCTGGCGTCCGTCTGCGAGCTGCTGCCGCTGACCCCGGTCGTCAGTCTGGTGCGCGGCGGCTGGACCGGCGACCTCTCGGCCGGGGAGTCCCTCGGGGCCGTGACGATCGCCCTGGCCTGGACCGTCCTCGCGGTGTTTGCTGTACGGCGGCGGTTCCGCTGGGAGCCGCGGCGCTGAGGCCCTGAACAGGGGCGGGACGGACGCCCCCGCCGCGCGAAAGGCGCGGCGGCGGACATCGGCAGGGACAGGAGCGACGGATGGGCAGCCCGGGCGGCTGGTGGGGGCGCAAGAGCACGCCCGCCAAGGTCGAGACGTACACGCGGTGGTCGTTCCACTTCATCGCCCTGTCCGAACCCACGGTGATCGGCGTCACCGCCTTCGGGCATGTGGACGCGCGGGTCGCGCTGCTGGTGATGACACCGGTCGCGGCGCATGTCGCGCTGGCCATGGTGACCGCCTCCCGCGCCCTGGACTGGACGGTCGGGCGGCGTCCCCAGCCGCTGCGGCTGCTGTGGGCGCTCGGCGCCGCGACCGCCCTGCTCGCGGTCGCCGCCCTCGTCCCCGGCCGGTACGGCCCCGTCGGGGAGGACACCGGCACCGTCCTGGGCTCGGTCTTCGGCGCCGTGCTCTGCTACGGCGTGGGCATGATGGCCCTCGGGCTGAGGGAGCGGCGGCGCGTCGTCTGGCTCGTCGTCGGGTTCGGGGCGGGCGCGGGTCTGGTGGCCTGGGCGACCGGCATGCCCGCCCTCGCCGCGCTGACGATGGCCGCGTTCGTGACGGCCGCCGGCGGCTTCTTCGCCGCCACCTCCTTCTTCTCCATCTGGCTGCTCAACGCCGTCTACGCCCTCGACGAGGCGCGTGAGACCCGGGCCCGCCTGGCGGTCGCCGAGGAGCGGCTGCGGTTCGGACGGGACCTGCACGACGTGATGGGCAGGAACCTCGCCGTGATCGCCCTGAAGAGCGAGCTGGCCGTCCAGCTCGCCCGACGCGAACGGCCCGAGGCGGTCGAGCAGATGATCGAGGTGCAGCGCATCGCCCAGGAGTCGCAGCGGGAGGTGCGCGAGGTGGTGCGCGGCTACCGCCGGGCCGACCTGGAGGCCGAACTGCACGGCGCCCGCGGCGTGCTGCGCGCCGCCGGCATCGACTGCGAGGTCGGCGGCGAGACCGACGGACTGCCCGCCGAGGTGCAGTCCGCGCTCGGCTGGGTGGTGCGCGAGGCGACCACCAACGTGCTGCGGCACGGGGACGCGAAGAAGTGCACCGTCACGGTGCTCAGGCCCAAGGGGCGTGTGGTGCTGACAGTGCGCAACGACGGGGCCACCGCCCCGCACGGGTCGGCCCGGACGGGCGGAACGGGGCTGGCCGGGCTGCGGGAGCGGCTGTCCGCCGTGGGCGGCACGCTGGACGCCGGGGAAGCCCGGGACGGCGAGTTCCGGCTCGTCGCGGAGGTCCCGCTGACCGCGCGTCCCGCGCTGGAGGTCGCGTCGTGACGGGTGTGGTGCGGCTGCTGCTCGCCGACGACGAGCATCTGATCCGCGGGGCGCTGGCCGCCCTGCTGTCCCTGGAGGACGACCTCCTCGTGGTCGCCGAGGCCGCGTCCGGCCCGGAGGCCCTGGCCATGGCGCGGGCGCACACCCCCGACGTCGCCGTCCTCGACCTCCAGATGCCCGGCGCGGACGGTGTGAAGGTCGCCACAACCCTGCGGGCGGAGCTGCCCGGCTGCCAGGTGCTGATCGTGACCGGGCACGGGCGACCGGGGCATCTCAAGCGGGCGCTCGCAGCGGGGGTGCGCGGGTTCGTCCCCAAGACCGTCAGCGCCCAGCGGCTCGCGGAGATCATCCGGACCGTGCACGCGGGAAACCGCTACGTCGACCCCGAGTTGGCCGCCGACGCGATCGCCGCCGGCGACTCGCCGCTCACCGCGCGCGAGGCGGAGGTGCTGGAGCTGGCGGCGGACGGGGCGCCCGTAGCGGAGATCGCGGAGCGGGCCCGGCTGTCCCAGGGGACGGTGCGGAACTACCTCTCCTCCGCCGTCTCCAAGCTCGGCGCGGAGAACCGCCACACCGCGGTGCGTCTCGCCCGCGAGCGCGGTTGGGTATAGTGGTGCTCGCGCCACGGCGCAGCAGGCGAACGTAGCTCAGTTGGTAGAGCGCAACCTTGCCAAGGTTGAGGTCGCGAGTTCGAACCTCGTCGTTCGCTCAGAGGACGAAGGCCCCGGTCGATGACCGGGGCCTTCGTCGTGTGCGTGCGTGCCGCCTGTGCCGCCGTACGTGTGTCGCCGTACGGTCCGGGGCCGGGGGGTGCGTCCCCGGCCCCGGACCGCGCGTCAGCTCCAGGTGATGCCCGTCAGCCGCTCGTACGCCTCCACGTACTTCGCCCGCGTCGCGTCCACGATGTGCTGCGGCAGCGGCGGCGGGGGCTGCTCGCTCCTGCGGTCCCAGCCGGACTCGTCCGAGGTGAGCCAGTCGCGGACGAACTGCTTGTCGTACGACGGCTGCGCGCGCCCCGGCTCCCACTGCTCGGCCGGCCAGAAGCGGGACGAGTCCGGGGTGAGCACCTCGTCCGCGATGACCAGCTCGTCCCCGTCGAAACCGAACTCGAACTTGGTGTCCGCGAGGACGATGCCCCGGTCCCGGGCGATGTCACGGGCGCGGGAGTAGGCGGCGAGGGTCGCCTGGCGCAGCTGGGCCGCGGTCTCCGCGCCGACCTGGCGGGCGACCTCCTCGTAGGAGACGTTCTCGTCGTGCTCGCCGACGGCGGCCTTGGTGGCCGGGGTGAAGATCGGGGCGGGCAGCTCGGAGCCGTCGACCAGGCCCTCGGGCAGCGCCAGTCCGCAGACCGTCCGGCTCTGCTCGTACTCGGCGAGGCCCGACCCGGTGAGGTAGCCGCGGGCCACGCACTCCACCGGGACCATGTTCAGCGACTTGCACACCAGGGTGCGGCCGGCCCAGTCGGCGGGGGCGCCGTCCGGGAGGCCGGTGCTCAGCACATGGTTGGGGAGCAGGTCGGCGAGCTGGTCGAACCACCACAGGGAGAGCTGGGTGAGCACCCGGCCCTTGTCCGGGATCTCGGTGGGCAGCACCCAGTCGTAGGCGGAGATGCGGTCGCTGGCGACCATCACGAGGTCGCCCGCCTCGTTCCGGTACAGCTCGCGCACCTTGCCGGTGTGCAGATGCACCAGGCCCGGAACCTGGATCGGCTCGGGCTTGTCGACGAATCCGGACACGGTTCCTCCGCGTGGTTGAACAGAAGGGACGCCCGCGGCGCTCCCGGCTCCCGCTCGATCATCCGGAGGGCGGTGGCGGGAGGGGGCCGGACGGTACCTCGATTCTCCCGTATGTGCGGACGGGACGGCGGTCGGGGTGGTGCGGGCGGGTCCGACGGGCCCAGGCACGCGCGGCGGCGTCAGGCGCGTTTGCGGATGCGGTCGAACAGGTTGGCGGTGGCCCGCTGGATGCGGGGGTCGGTGTGCCCCGGCCGGTCCAGCGCCGGGGACCAGGCGAGCGTGCCCGAGGCGAACACCCAGGCCCCGGACGGCGCGCGGTACAGGGACGTCTCCTGGTGGCGCCGGGCGCCCTGCCGGTCGCCGTACGGGGAGTGCGCGAGCAGGATCCGCTCGTCGTGGGCGGGCAGCGGGGTGCGCGGGTAGTAGCGGTCGGCCCCGCCCGCGACCAGCCCGTCCAGGGCGTCGCCCTCGTGCGCGCCGGTCGCCTCCCACAGCCAGTGGCCGGCGTTGCGGACGATCAGCGGGCGCGGTCTCGGCACCGGCCCGGCGTACTGGATGCCGAGCAGCTGCTGCTCCGCGCGGTCGTTCTCCCGCCACAGCGCGGGTCCGGTGCGGCCCCGGCGTCTGCCGCAGGTCAGCAGGCGGTCGGGGCCTGTGGGGGCGGGGGCCGGCTCGATCCGCCGGTGCAGGGTGCGGGCGGAGAGGAACACCAGCGAGGTGCCGCGCTCGCGGGCCTCCTCGACCGCCGTGCGCATCTCGGCCGTCCAGTACTCGTCCAGGCCGGGGAAGACCAGACCCCGGTGGCGGGCCGGGTCGACCCGGCCGGCGTGCAGGTCGCCGGCGGTGGCGTAGGCGAGGTCGTAGCCGTAGCGCTCCGCCCAGCGGATCACGTCGTAGGCGTGCCCGGCCTGCGGCGGGAGCCCGTCGCCCGCGTAGGGGCGGTCGAAGGTGACGGTCGTGACCGGGTCGGCCGCCTCGTGCTCGTCGTGGGCGGGCGCCAGGCTCGCGCCGGTCCGGTCGTCCGCCGCCGGGTACGGGTTGTACGCCTGCCAGGTGAGGTCCGGCAGCACCAGCAGCAGGTCGGCCGCGCGGTCGTCACGCACGGTGAACGGGACGTGCGCGTGCCGGCGCCCGTCCTCCGTGGCCAGCACGGCGACGTACGCGCCGGCGCTCCAGTACGTCGGGACGGTGAGCCGCCAGGACAGCCACCAGTGGTGGCAGGAGACGGTACGTCCGGCGGTGAGCGGCGGGAGCTGCGCCGTGCCCTCCAGACGGGGGCTGGTGACGATCTCGGTGGCGCCCCGGCCGTCGTAGTGGCCGATGCGGTGGACGGTGACGCGGAACGGCCTGGGCGGGTCGACGGTGACGTGGAAGTCGATCGAGTCGCCGGGGGCGACGGCGGAGGCGGAGGCGAAGCCCTCGATGCGGCCTGCGTCGCCGGGGGCCGCCGGGGCATCGGAGGCGGCGGGGACCGAGGGGGTCGGCCACGGGAGGGTGACAGGGGCGAAGGGGGCGAAGGCGGCGAAGGGGTCGTTGTCGTCGGGTGCCGGTGATTCCGTCGCTTCGTCGCGGACTCGCTCCGGTCGCATGACCGTTCCCCCTCCCTTGAGCGTGAACGGCCCCAGCACATCACATTCCGCACGGGTGTCGTCACCGTTCGTCGCGGGTGCGTTGAAGTGGAGCGATGCGCTCCGGGCTCGTGGGGGGCCACGCGTGGGGAGGCCGCGCGTGGGACGGCAGGGTGGGCGGCAGGGTGGGCGCGATTCAGGCGAGGCGTACCGGCTTCTCGGGCCGTATGCCCTGCCGGGTGAGCCAGTTGCGCAGGTCCGAGGGGTCGCCGTCCTCGATGAGGGTCAGCACCTGGGGCGAGAGGTCCGTGGCGCGTGCGCCGCCGACGAGGAGGGTGGGTCCGTCGAGCCAGTCGAGGCCCGGGACGGCGCCCACGGTGTCCATGGCCGCGCAGCAGACCATTGCCGTGATGTGGTCGGCGAGCAGCTCCCGTCCGGTGCGGGGCGGCTGGAGCGGGAAGAGGGGCAGCGCGCGGTCGTCGCGGAGGGGGTCGGGGTCGGGTGCCGCGGAGCCTTGCGGACCGGCGGGGACGGCAGCCGCGGCGGCCTCCTCGCGGGCCAGCTCCGCCGTGAGGCGCGCGGCGAGGGCGGCGCTGTGGGCGGTGCCGCCGGCCGGGTCGTCGCCAGCCGTGTCGTCGCCCGGCAGGTCGTCACGGGTCAGGTCGTCACGGCTCAGGTCGTCACGGCTCAGGTCGCGGCCGGGCGGGACGTCGTCCGCCAGGTCGTCCTCGTCCGGGGTACCGGCCACGACGGCCGGCACGGCCGGTACGGGCGCCGGGGGCAGGTCCGGTGACGCGGTGAGGTGGGCCAGGACGCGGGCGAGGGTGGGGCCGTCGGGGGCCCGGGACTCCTCGTCCGCGGGCGGGACGCGCAGGGCGTCGAGTATCCGGTGCAGGCGGGCGGCGTCGGTGCGCCACTTGCGGTCGACGACCTCCTCCGGATAGTCGCCCCAGTGGACCGGTGACCAGTCGGGGCCGGTCTCCGCCGGGCCGCCGTGGAAGAGGCGGGCGGCGAGCAGCGAGGTGGCCTCGTCGACCGCGCCGGGCTCCTCCAGCAGGTCGCAGGCGGGACGCTCCCCGAGCCGGGAGGCGAACCCCTCGGCCAGCCGGTCGCGCCGGGACAGCTCGGTGAGGGCGGCGACCACGCCCGCGTTGAGCCGGGCCGGCCAGCGGCCCATCCGCCAGGCGGGCAGCGCCACCCGGGTCAGCAGCCGGTCCCAGCCCGCGTAGGCGAGCCCGACCTGCTCCTGGGCGACGATCCGCAGCCCGTAGTCCACGGTTTTGGCGCGCTCGGCCGCGGCGGCGGCGACCCCGCGCTCCATCTCGGCCGCGTGCACCCGGCTGCCGTGCAGCAGCAGGCGGGCCACCCAGCCGACCCCGGCGAGCACCGCGCGGAACACCGGCCCGCGGTCGGGCGCCGACGTAACGGCGACCGCCGCGTCCAGGCCCCGTACGAAGCGCCGGGCGGCGGCTATGTCCGGGTGCGCCGACGGTCCCGTGCCGGCGACGACCGGGGCGAGCAGGGCGCGCAGCTCGGCCACCCGCATCCACCACAGGAACGGCGAACCGATGACCAGCACCGGCGCGGCGGGCACGCGGCGCGCGGGCCGGCCCGCCTGCGCCGTGTCGTCGCGCTCCTCGGGCGGCGGGGGCGCGTGCGCCGGGTGGGTGCGGTCCTCCAGCCAGCTGTCGCAGTCCGGGGTGAGCGCTATGGCGGACGGCGCGGGGACGCCGAGGCGGTCGGCGAGGTCCCGCACCATCCGGTACAGGTCGGGGGCCGCCTCCTCGGCGATCGGCACGGTGGGGCTGACGGCGGGCCGGGCGCGGGCGACGACCAGGGCGACCCCGGCGGCGAGCAGCAGCACCAGCACGGCGACGGGCGTGAGGATCCGGCGGGCGAGGTCCCAGCCGGGGCCGGGCAGATGCCCGGTGGACCCGCCGGCCAGCAGGATCACCGCGGCGGCTGCGGGCAGCAGCGCGACGGCCAGCGCCCGGCTGCGGACGCGCAGCACGGCCAGCGCCCGGTCCCGCGCGCTCGGAGCGCCGGTGTCCCGTCCCGCACCGCTCACGCTCATGGCCCGCCCTCACCCCCTCCCGGCGCCTGACGCAGTCCTGGCTTGCCCATGCCCCCACTGTGGCACCCGCCACTGACATCGCAATGCCGATGGGCCAAGTGCCGGAACGCTTGCGCGGCACCCTAGTTGGGGCCCCGGCCCACGTCAGCCGGATGGCACATCGCTCACTCGATGGAATGGCTTTGGGGAAAGGTGGTCGACGGACGGCAAGGGTCAGGCCCCGAATCCGCGGGTGGATCCGGGGCCTGTGCATCCGGCCCTGTGGTTTCGGGGCCTGTGAGTGACAGCCGTGCCGTGTGCGCCGCTCAGGCGTCCTGCGCGTCCTGCGCCGCCTTCTGCGCGATGTCCGTGCGGTGCTGGGAGCCGTCGAGGCCGATGCGGGCCACGGCGCGGTAGGCGCGGTCGCGGGCCTCGGTGAGGTTGTTGCCGGTCGCCGTCACGGACAGCACGCGCCCGCCCGCGCTGACCACCGTGTCGCCCTCGAGCCGGGTCCCGGCGTGCAGGACGTACGCGTGCGGGGCGTCCTGGGCGGCGACCTCGTCGAGGCCGGTGATCGGGTCGCCGGTGCGCGGGGTGCCGGGGTAGTTGTGCGAGGCGACGACCACGGTGACCGCGGCCTCGTCGCTCCACCGCGTGGGCTCCAGGTGGGCGAGGTTGCCGGTGGCGGCGGCCATCAGCAGGCCGCCCAGCGGGGTCTTCAGCCGGGCCAGGACGACCTGGGTCTCGGGGTCGCCGAAGCGGGCGTTGAACTCGATCACGCGCACACCGCGCGAGGTGATCGCCAGACCTGCGTAGAGCAGACCGGAGAACGGGGTGCCGCGGCGGCGCATCTCGTCCACGGTCGGCTGGAGCACGGTCTCCATGACCTCGTCGACCAGCTTGGGGTCGGCCCAGGGCAGCGGGGAGTACGCGCCCATGCCGCCGGTGTTGGGGCCCTCGTCGCCGTCCAGCGCGCGCTTGAAGTCCTGGGCGGGCTGGAGGGGCACGACCGTCTCGCCGTCGGTGACCGCGAAGAGCGACACCTCGGGGCCGTCGAGGTACTCCTCGACGACGACGCGCTCACACGCGGCGGCGTGGGCGCGGGCCGCCTCGAGGTCGTCGGTCACGACGACGCCCTTGCCGGCCGCGAGCCCGTCGTCCTTGACGACGTACGGGGCGCCGAAGGCCTTGAGGGCCGCGTCGGCCTCGTCCGGGGTGGTGCACACGTAGGAGCGGGCGGTGGGCACGCCGGCCTCCGCCATGACGTCCTTCGCGAAGGCCTTGGAGCCCTCGAGCCGCGCGGCCTCCTTGGAGGGGCCGAAGACGGGGATGCCCGCCTCGCGCACGGCGTCGGCGACCCCGGCGACCAGGGGCGCCTCGGGGCCGACCACCACGAGGTCCGCGCCCAGCCGCACGGCCAGCGCGGTCACGGCGGCGCCGTCGAGGGCGTCGACCTGGTGCAGCTCGGCGACCTCGGCGATGCCGGCGTTGCCGGGCGCGCAGTGCAGCGCGGTGACATCGGGGTCGAGGGACAGGGAGTGGCACAGGGCGTGTTCGCGGGCGCCGCTGCCGATGACGAGGACCTTCACGGGGGTCAGCCTAACGGCAGACGGCGGGGGTCCTTTGTGCGGGCTTCCGAACGGGTGGGGAGGGGACGCTTGTACGTTCCTCCGAACCGGCTGGCCGGAGGGCCGCCGGAACGGGAGCCGGAACCGGACTGGAGTCGGAACCTGCCGCGGGTACGGCGGCGCCCTGCCCGTCCGCTACTCGTTCGTGAACTCCTCGACGACCGTCGCGCCCAGCTCGCGGACGAGCAGCTCCTGCCCGGAGAGGGCGGACTCGTCCAGGTCGGGGTCGTCGTCCTCCGGGATGTCGTCCTCGGGCGAGACCGGAGGGGGCGGCTCCGGGGCGGCCGGACGGGAGGGTGCGGCCGGGGCGGCTGCCGAGGAAGCGGCGGGGGACGGTGGCGTGGGGGCCGACACCGGAGGGGCGGAGGGCCGACGGGTGTCGCCGGAACCACCGCCGCCCGGTGCGCCTGGCGCCCCGTAGCCACCGCCACCGCCGATGCCGCGGCCTCCGGACGGGCCGCCCGCCGGACCGGACGCGGCCGGACCACCGCCACCGCCGGACGGGTCGACGACCGCCTCGATCTTCCACTGCACGTTGAACTGCTCGGTCAGCGCCTGACGCAGCACGTCCTCGCTGCCGCTGCTGAGGAAGTTGTCGCGGGCGCCCGCGTTGACGAAGCCGAGCTGGAGGGTCGTGCCGTCGAAGCCCGTCACCTGGGCGTTCTGACTGAGCAGGATCCAGGTGAAGCGGCGGCGGTTCTTGACCGTCTCCAGGATGTTGGGCCAGAGCATGCGGGGGTCGAGGCCGCCGCCTCCGCCGCTGGGAGGCGCGGCGGGCGCCGGGGCCGCGGCGGGCGCGGAGGGGGCCGCGGGGGCCGACGGAGCGGTGGGCTGTGGCGACTGTGACTGCGCCCTGCTCGCGCCGCCGCCCGCGGGGGTGGCCGTGGGCCATCCGCCGGGGCGCCGGGCCGCACCCGTGCCGCCGGCGCCCGCGCCCGTACCGCCGCCGGCCGGGGTGGCGGTGGGCCAGGCGCCGGGGGCGGGGGTGGACGGGGTCGACGACGGTGCGGGTGCCGGTGCGGCGGCCGGCGGAGGCGCCTGAGGGGCGGCAGGGGGCGGCGTCGGAGCAGCGGCCGGAGCCTGTGTCCGGGCCGGGGAAGGTGTGGGCGCGGGAGCCGGCTGCCCCTGCGCCCGTACGGCGGCGCGGGCCGCGGCGGGACCGCCGCCGGTTTCCACGACTCCCGGAGCTGCCCCGCCGTGGGCCTCCGGACCGGGGACGTACCCCATCGCGGGCAGGCCGGCGGCCGCACCGCCCGCGGAGAACTGCACCCCGCGCTCGATGCGGTCCAGCCGGGCCATGAGGGAGCGCTCGTCGCCGTACGCGGCGGGGAGCAGGACGCGCGCGCAGATCAGCTCCAGCTGGAGGCGGGGCGAGGTGGTGCCGCGCATCTCGGTGAGGCCCTCGTTGACGATGTCGGCGGCGCGGCCGAGCTCGGCGGGCCCGAACGTGCCCGCCTGCGCCTGCATGCGCTCGAGGACGTCGGCGGGGGCGTCGATGAGGCCCTTGTCGGCGGCGTCGGGGACGGCGGCGAGGATGACCAGGTCGCGCAGCCGCTCCAGCAGGTCGGCGACGAACCGGCGCGGGTCGTTGCCGCCCTCGATCACCCGGTCGACGACCTCGAAGGCGGCGGCCCCGTCCCCGGTGGCGAAGGCCTCGACGACGGAGTCGAGCAGCGAGCCGTCCGTGTAGCCGAGCAGGGAGGTGGCCATGGCATACGTCACACCTTCCTCCCCGGCGCCGGCGAGCAGCTGGTCCATGACGGACATCGAGTCACGCACGGACCCGGCGCCGGCCCGCACCACCAGCGGCAGCACGCCCTCCTCGACGGCGATGCCCTCCTTCTGGCACACCTCGCCCAGGTACTCGCGGAGCGTGCCGGGCGGGACGAGCCGGAACGGGTAGTGGTGCGTGCGCGACCGGATCGTGCCGATGACCTTCTCCGGCTCGGTGGTCGCGAAGATGAACTTCAGATGCTCCGGCGGCTCCTCGACGACCTTGAGCAGCGCGTTGAAACCGGCCGACGTGACCATGTGGGCCTCGTCGATGATGTAGATCTTGTACCGGCTGGAGGCGGGCCCGAAGAACGCCTTCTCGCGCAGGTCACGGGCGTCGTCCACGCCGCCGTGGGACGCGGCGTCGATCTCGATGACGTCGATCGAACCGGGCCCGTTGCGCGCGAGGTCACGGCAGGACTGGCACTCGCCGCACGGCGTCGGGGTCGGACCCTGCTCGCAGTTCAGGCATCGCGCGAGGATCCGCGCACTGGTCGTCTTGCCGCAGCCGCGGGGCCCGCTGAACAGGTACGCGTGATTGACCCGGTTGTTCCGCAGCGCCTGCTGCAACGGGTCGGTGACATGCTCCTGCCCGATGACCTCGGCGAAGGACTCGGGTCGGTAGCGGCGGTACAGCGCGAGAGACGACACGTCTACGAGGTTATAGGCGCGCACCGACAACCGGACCGGCCGCCGGAGAACGCGAGCGCCCCCCACGCACCCGCCAGAGCCGACCTACCCTTGCTGCCTTCCGGCCCTGGGGGAGTTCAGTCAGATAGCGCCGCGTGAGGGGCTACGCAGAGGCTACCTCATCGTGGGGTGCGGGAACGAGTTCGCGAGCACTCCTCTCGGTCATGTAATGTTTCCGGCGGAGGATTCGCCTAGAGGCCTAGGGCGCACGCTTGGAAAGCGTGTTGGGGGCAACCCCTCACGAGTTCGAATCTCGTATCCTCCGCCAGTGCCTCACCGGGCACGATGTCGAAGGGCCCCACCGTTCGCGGTGGGGCCCTTCGACGTTGTCCGTCCCGGTTCGATTCCGGGTCCGTGTCCATGGCCACAGCGAGGGGGACGCGTGAAGGCGCATACTGAGCCATGACCAAGCCTGCGGCACCGCGTCGTCATCTGCCCACCAGTCCCTTCAAGGTCCCGGTCGCACCGGCTCCCAAACACTTCGCCACGGGGGACCAGGTCACCCATGACGTGTACGGCCTCGGCCGGGTCGTCGGCATCGAGGACGGAGTCGCGGCGCTCGTGGACTTCGGCTCCGAGCCCATGCGGATCCTGAGCCCGTACGCCAAGATGACCAAGCTCTGAGACCACTGCACCGCTGTACCGCTGTACCGCTGTACCGCTGTACCGCTGTACCACTGTGCCCGGTCACGGCACGCCAGGCCCCTTCGGGGACCTGTCACGAAAGGCAGACCTCTCATCGACCAGACATCGCTGTTCTCGGCCCCGGAAGGGCAGGCACATCGCTCCACCGCGGTGTCGCCGCCTCCGACGACACAGCCCTTCCAGGCCCCCGACTTCGGTGAGGACGAGACTTCCTGGACCGAGGATGCGCAGGAGCCTGCCCCCAACGCGCACACGGCAAGGCACAAGGCCGCCTAGCGGAGGCCGACGGTGAGGGACGGCGAGGCAGCCCCCGCCGTCCCTCCGTTCACAGCCCCCGCTCCCTCATGACCTTCTGCTCCGCCTGTTCCACCAGGAACCGGGCCGCCGGGTCGCCGCCGGCCCGGCGGACCGCGCCGCGTACCAGGGCGAGGTAGAAGAGGGTCGGTGCGCACGGGGTCCAGCGGGCTTCCGGTTCGTCCGCGATGAAGCCGAAGACCGACTCCGGGTCCGCGTCGACGAACGCGAAGCGGTCGTGTTCCCACTTGTCGGTGACGCCGCGCGTCCACCGCAGGCGCAGCGCCGCCTCGTCGAGGTCGGGGGCCACCGCGCGGAAGAACACCGCCCACTGGTGGTTCACGACGTCGAGTCCGAGGCCGAGCAGTTCCAGCTCGGTCCCGTCCCCGTCGTGCACGGCGAGTTCCTCGAGGAGGGCGCGGCGGGCGACCGCGTGCAGGCTGACCGGGCTGCCGTCCGCGGGCAGGTCGTGCTGCTGGGCGAGTCCCTCGTTGGCCGAGGAGTTCCAGCGCCCGCTGTTCGGCCCCGCGACCTGTGCGCTGCGCCGGGAGAACAGCATCTTGCCGTCCCTCCCGGTCTCCAAAGCCACATTGACGCCGAGGCTGCAGTTCATCCAGGACGGCGCGTCGACCGGGTCGTTGCCCTCGAGGTACTGCTCGCGCAGGGTGAGGCCGTTCTTCTGGCGGCGGTCCAGGTTGAGCGAGGTGGTGAGGAAGTCGAAGTAGTCGGCGTCCCGGAGGGCGAGGGAGAGCACGGGGTACTCGGCGATGTGCGTCCGGGTCACCACCACCCGTTCGACCGCGAAGCGCGCGTTGTTCCACCGGTGCGGCAGCCCGGCGGCCTCCTTGCGCTCCTCCTCCTCTTCGATCGCGCGCCGCCATCCCGCGATCTCCTCCGGGAAGCGCACCCTTTCCGGCGTGTACTTGATGTGGACGTTGTCCTCGTCGATCGCCTGGACACCGTCGCCCTCGAAGAGATGACAGTCCGTCGCCCGGCCAACCACGGTGAATCTGTCACGCATCGCCAACTCCACTGGTAAACAGGCTGTGGTGGACACTCACGGGGGGTGCTGTCGAAGCTCATGGTACGGAGCAGCACGGAAGGCCGACCGGCTTTACAGAAGACCGAGGACCGCTTTTCCCGCCTGGTGGGCACGGTCGCCGTTCCGGAGTACGCGCATCCGGACCCGGCGGAGCGGGAGAGGCTGAACCGGCCGCACCTGGGCGAGGTGCGTGACCGGTTCACACGGACGGTGCGGGAACGGCTCGGGTTCCGGGCCACGCTGCGGGCCGACCGGCGAGGGGCCACGCGGCAGCGGCTGTGGGCCGGGCTGGAGGAGTTCCTGGCCGACGGCGCGGAGCGGAAGATCCTCTACTGGACGGCGCACGGCGTCCAGCGCCGTGACGAGGGCTACTTCCTCGCCTGTGCCGACTCCTGGGAGTCGGGGGAGTTCGACCCGGACAAGGCCGTCGCGCTGCTCGACCTGGTGGGCCTGCTGCTGCGTCCGGAGTTCGAGGCGGACACCCTGCTGATCGTCGACGCCTGTTCCTCGCAGAGCTACAACGCCCTGACCGAGGCCGTGCGCCATGCCGTGGAGCTCCAGCGCGACCCCGCGGTGATCCGCGCCTGGGAGACCCGGCGGAAGGGCTTCGCCGTCATCGGCACCTCGGGGGCGGACGCCCAGGTGCCGGCCGGCCGGTGGGTGGCGTGGCTGGAGGAGGCGCTGGGCAGGCCGGACTTCACGGCGGACGACGCGTCCCGCCCGTTCGAGCCGCAGGCGCTGTATCTGCCGCTGCCGTACCTGTGCCAGGCGGTGGACGCGCGCGCCGCGGACGACGGTCTGGACGAACCGGCGCAGCGCCCGGACTGCTGGGAGATCCGCGCCCTGCCCAACAGCTTCCTCGACAACCCGTACCACGAGCGGTCCGACCGGCGCCCGTACACGCCGGCGGTGCTGACCCGGCGCAAGCCGTGGATGGAGGCCGAGCAGTTCGGCCTCGAGGACAACAGCCATCTGCACCGGCACTTCGCGGGCCGCCGGGACGCCCTGAGCCGGATCGTGCGCTGGATGGACACCCATCCGCAGGGGATGCTCGCGGTGACGGGTCTGGCCGGCACGGGGAAGACCGCGCTGCTCGGCCGTCTCGCGCTCACCTCGCTGCCCGGCTGGCGGGCGGCCCTCGGTCCCGGTCTCGACCCGGCGACACTCCCCCGGACCGGCACCGTGCACGCGGCGCTGAGCTGCCAGGGGCAGTCCGCCCACTCACTCGCCGCTCAGCTACGGGAGGTCCTGTCGGCGATCGACGGGGCGCCGGCGCTGCCGGAGGAGCCGGTGACCTCGGAGCGGTTCACCGAGGCCTTCGAGCAGTTGGTCGGGCGGGCCGGTTCGGTGAACCTCCTCTTCGACGGACTCGACGAGGCCCTCCCCGACCAGGCGCACGCGATCGCCCGGCACGTCCTCGGCCCGCTCTCGCACACGCTCGGCGTCCGGGTGATCGTCGCCACCCGGGCCCAGCCGCGCCGGCGGACCACCGCGCCCGCGGAGGAGGAGTCGCTGCTGGACGCCCTGGAGCTCAGCGTCGAGCCCCTGGTCCTGGGGGACGACGCGGAGGCGCGGGCGGGCATCGCCGGCATGGTGCGGTCCGTCCTGGACACGGACGGCTCCCCCTACCGGGGCGAGGCGCGGCAGGAGGACCGGGAGTGGACCGCGGACGTCGTCGCGCAGCGCAGTCACGGCTCGTTCCTGGTGGCCCGCCTGGTCGCCGCCGGTCTCACCCGCCGCGCCACGGTCGTCACCGAGACGGAGCTGCTGGCCTGGCTGCGCGACGGCGGCACCGACCTGCGGGCCCGCCTCGCGGAGGAGACCGCCCATCTCGCCGAACAGCCCGGTGCGCGCCGGGCCCACGAGGTGCTGCGGGCGCTCGCGGTGGCCCAGGGCCCCGTGCCGGCCCAGGACACGGCCTGGCTCACCCTGGCCGACGCACTGCGCGACCCCGGCACGCCGCAGCTCACCGCGCGGGACGTGCGGCAGGTGTGCCGGAGCGCGGGCGGCGGCATCGTCGCCGTCCAGAAGGACGGCGGCCAAACCCGGTACCAGCTGGCCCACCCGAGCTTCGGCGACTTCTTCCTCTCCGACGCCGGGCTGACCACGCGCGAGGCGCACCGCCGGGTGCTCGACGCGCTGCGCGCCGGCGTGGACGGCGACTGGAGCCGGGCCGACGACTACACGCTCGACTACCTGGGCGCCCACGCCGCCCAGGTGGGGCCCGAGGCGCTGCGCGAGCTGTTCGAGGACGTCGGCTTCCTGCTGCGCACCGACCCCGACGTCATGCTGCCGCTCGCGGCGGGCCTGGCCCGGGACTGCGACGGCGCCGCGCTGTACGGCAGGGTCGCGGGCACGTTCCCCCGGGCGTCCGGCCGCGTGTCCGAGGAGGTGCTGCTGCGGCGCAAGGCGCTGCTCAGCGCGACCGCCTTCGTCAGCCACCGCGACGGGACGTACCGGACGCTGCGCCGCACGGGCGGTTTCCTGCCCTGGGAGGAGTACTGGACCGACGTGCCGCCCGACCCCCCGGAGTGGCGGCGCACGGCGCCCCCCGGCGGCGCCCGGGCCCTGAGCTGGCGCGCCGGCGCCGGACCGGCGGGGTCGTCCCGGGCGGACACCCTGACCGCGGGCGGGCTGGGGGAGATCCAGGTGCTGCACCCGGAGTCGGGGGTACGGCTGCTGACGCGCCGGCTGCCCCGGAGCGGCGCCGGACGCGGACGCCCGCTGAGCGAGGTGCGCGAGGTGGGCGCCGGCGCCCGCTGGGCCACGGTCGCCCGTGACGACCAGTCCGTGTACTTCTGGCACGCGGAGGCCCGCACGCCCGTCCAGGAGTACCGGTGGGGCGGCAGCGTGCGCGCGCTGTCGGCGGCCGAGGCGGGTGGCGAGTGCGTGGCCCTGGCCGCCGACGGCGACCGGCTGTGGGTGTGGTCCTGGCACGGCGGCGGCCAGGTGGACACCCGGCTGGCGCAGGTCCGCACCGCGGACGTCCGCCAGCTGGCGCTCCTCGTCCTGGGCCCGCGCGTGTTCGTCCTGACCGCGGGCGCCGAGCGGGTGGAGCTGCTGGAACTGGTCGTCTCCCGGTACCGGGACGCCCTCCTGCGCCCCTGCGCCGCCGAGGCCAGGGTGACGTTGGCCGCGCCGGCCATGGCGGCCGCGGCCTTCCCCGTCTCGGACCAGGAGGGCTACCTCGCCGTCTCCGACGGCACCGCCGTGCACGTCTGGCGGTGCGAGGCCGCGCCCGGCCGCGAGCCGGTCCTGCACACGCTGGACGCCCACCCGTCCAACACCCGCGGTCTGGTCTTCGGACGCAACGGCGACGAGGTGCTGCTCGCCGGGTACGAGGAGGTCGCCGTGCGGATCTGGTCCGTCGAGCGGGAGGACCGCCGGGCCACCCTCGCGCTCGACGCACCCCGGGAGGGCGCGATGGCGTTCGAGCCGCGCGGTCAGGGGCTGCTCGCGATCGCCGACGGCCCGTTCATCCGCGTGGTGGACGTGGCGCCCGCACTGGACACCGGCTACGGCATCCGGCGCCGGCCGAGCAACGAACGCCCGGTCCTCTCCCTCACCGGCGCCGCGGACGGCCCGCCCCTGCTGTGCCGGGCGTGGCACGA
The DNA here is from genome assembly GCF_042647945.1 of Streptomyces lusitanus. Taxonomy (NCBI): domain Bacteria; kingdom Bacillati; phylum Actinomycetota; class Actinomycetes; order Kitasatosporales; family Streptomycetaceae; genus Streptomyces; species Streptomyces lusitanus. The sequence goes on along the minus strand of NZ_JBHRWL010000033.1, from coordinate 415,894 downwards.
CCGGATCCGGGTCTCCCGCCCCGGGCAGGACGATCCGGCGTCCCTTCCGGCCACGGAACTCGCGCACGACGGGCGGATCGTCACGGCCGTGGACGCGGTGCGGACGGCGGACGGCTGGGCGGTGGCCGCGGCGGCCGGCCGGTCCGTACGGCTGTGGCGGCTCGACGACGGCCTGACGATCATCGGGCACCAGGACATCCCCCTCGGCGGGGACGCGGGCACGCCCGCGCGCTCGCTGAGCCTCGTCGGCACCCCGGACGGCGCGACGCTGCGGCTCGGCGTCGCGGACGGCCGGCGGCTGGTGCGCCACGCGGTCCCATCCGATCTCTCCTCCGCCGGCGCCGCGCTCCGCGTGATCCGGACGGACCGTGGGTTCTGCGGGATCGACGCGAGATTCCTGCGCGACGGTTCGTACTGGACGGCCGGTGATCTGAGCGACCAGCTGCGGGTGTGGACGGAGGGCGACCAGGGCGTCGAACAGCGCGTCCTGCTGACCGCCGCCCCGTCCTGCCTCGCGCTCGGGGAGCTGTACGACGACGAGGACGACCTCTCCATGCCCCTGCTGGCCTGGGCGGACCACGGGAGCGTGTACGTCAAGGACTGCTCGGGCGACGGGAATCACCCCCCGGAACGGCTGCCGGGCGTCTTCCCCGACGTCACGTCCCTGGTGTTCGCCGGACCGGCGGAACAGCCGGTGCTGCTGGTGTGCACGCCGGAGTCGGTGTCCCGGGCCTGGGACCTCTGGTCGCAGCGGTGGCTGGACGGCACGGGGGTCACCGACAGGGGTTACGCCGTGCACGCCGTCGCCACCGCGACGGACGCGGAGGGGCTGGTGATGGCCCTGCAAGGCGAGGACCGGTGCGATCTGATCCGGCTGCCGCACACGTTCTTCGGCACAGGGGGAGAGTGAATGGAACACGATCTGGTGGTCTTCGTCCCGGGGTTCCTCGGCACCCGGCTGTACCGGGACGGCCAGGACGTCTGGGGGCGGTGCAGTGAACGGCTGATCGACTCGGCCGCCACGGCGCTCACCGAGGCGTCCCTCCCGCCGGGACTGGGGGACGCGCCGCCCGACGCCCCGCACCGCCTGGACGCCGGAGAGCTGCTCCAGGTCCCGGACTCCGTCCCCGGGCTGCTGTCCTGCCTGGGGTATCCGGACCTCCGGGCCGCTCTCGGGGATCCGCCCGAGGCTCAGTTCGTGCCGTTCGGGTACGACTGGCGGCTCTCCCACCGGCTCGTGGCGCGGCAGCTGAAGGAGCGGGTGGCCCGCGAGCTCGACCGCTGGCGGGCGGAGGCGGACGCCCGCCACCCGGACCGGCCGGACGATCCGCGGGTCATCCTGGTCTGCCACGGGACGGGCGGTCTGGCCGGGCGTCACTACCTCGAGTGCGAGGGCGGCCGGGACACGGCACGGGCCCTGATCACCCTCGGCACCCCGCAGCAGGGGCTGGTCCAGGCCGCCCGGGTGCTCGCCGGTCAGGCGGTCTCCGGCGACGCGGGCCCCGACGGGGACATGGCCGCCCGGCTCAACGAGGCGCTGCGCGCATGGGCGCTGAACCTGCCGGCGGTCGCCGAGCTGCTGCCGAACTTCCGCGCCGTGCGGGTCGAGGGAGGAGCACGCGAGCGGATGATCACCCAGCGCCCGGTGCCCGGACTCCCGTCGGAGGCCGTCCAGCGGATGCGGGCGTTCCAGGAGGAGTTCCGGATGGCCTGCGACCGGAACGGGCGGTCCGGCACCCTCCCGTACGAGGTGCACTGCCTCGGCAGCGTCGACTTCCCCACCTCCGAGGCGCTCGTGCTCCCGGCCGGCCCCGGCGGGGAACGCCTCGCCGACGACCTGCTGGGCCCCGGCGACGGCACGGTGCCGCGCCGGTCGGCGCTCGCGGACTGGACCGGTACGGACCCGATGCTGTGGACCGGTGTCCGGAACGCCGACCTGGCGAGCGCCTCCGCCCTCCGCGACACGATGCTCGCGGTCCGTCGAGGGCTCGCGCCCGACGGGTCGCTGGCCGGACCGGAGGGCATCGTCCTGCACTTCCCGCGCGATCCGGTCGCAGCGGGCCGTCCGTTCGTGATCGAACTGCTGGGGCACGACCTGCCGCAGCGTGATCTGCGGACCTTCATGTGGCGTTCGGGCCGCGTCCGTGAGAGGCAGCCGGTCGTCTTCCGGCAGTACGAGCCCGACCGCTACCGGGCGGAACTGGAGGCGACCCCCGGCCGCTGGGTGGTCGAGGCGCAGGTCGACCGGCCGAAGGGGCGCGACCGGAAGGACGTCACGGTCGTCGCGGTATGAGATCGGAGCGGGCATGACCGGAACCACCGGTACCGCGGCCTGGCCGCGCTGCGGGCATCTCGACGGCGGCGAGCCCTGCCCGGGGCGCAGGGTGGACCCGTACCCGGCCTGTCTGGCGCATCTGGACGACGCCGACCGCGCCGCTCACCTCGCCACGCTGAGCCCGGGAGCCGATCTCGACCACCGGGGCACGCCCTTCACCCAGGACCTGTTCGACGCACTCCTCGCACCTCTCAGGGACCCGGGGACAGGGCGGGCCCGGGTGGGGAGGGCGGACTTCGACGCGGTGCGGTTCAGCGGGGAGGCGGAGATACGGGACGTCGACGTCGACGGGTACTGCTCGTTCGCGTCGGCGGTGTTCGACGCGGTGCTGCACTTCCGTGGTGTGAGCACGGGAGGCGATCTCAGGCTGGGCAGGGCACGTGTCGCGGGAGACGTGTGGCTCGACGACACCAAGGTGGGCGGTGACGCCTGGTTCGTGGAGGCGCGGTTCGACGGAACGCTGCGGTTCTGCGTGGACGAGGTCGGGCGCAGCGCGGTGTTCACGGGCCTGACCTGCGCGGAGGCCTGGTTCGAAGGCGTCGACTTCCAGCGGGGTGCCGACTTCACGGACATACGCGTCACCGGGACGGCCGGCTTCGAAGGGGCGCGCTTCCTGGAGGGTGCCGCCTGCTTCGACCGAGCGGACATCGGAGGGGACCTGCCCTTCGACGGCGCTCACTTCGACGCGAATGCCACGTTCGAGGGCGCCACCATCGGCGGTGACCTGTCCTTCCTGGACGCCACCGCGGAAGCCGACGTCTGCTTCCGGCGGACGGTCTTCCGGCGCACGGCCGTCATCGGCCCGCTCGTCTGCCCGGGGACGGTGGACTTCTCGGACGCCGTGTTCGAGACCGCGGTGACGCTGGAGGCGGCGGCCAGGGAGGTGCGCTGTGTGCGGACCCGGTGGGCGTCCACGGCGGCGCTGCGGCTGCGGTGCGCCGACGTCGACCTGACCGACGCGACCCTGGCGTTCCCGGTGAGCGTCGTCGGCAGGCCACGCCCGTTCGTCTCCCCGGCGGGGGACGAGATCGCGGAACCGGACCTCGCCCCGAAACAGGTGGGCGTCGTCTCGGTCAAGGGCGTGGACGCGGCGTATCTGATGCTGGCCGACGTCGACCTGACCAGGTGTCTCTTCGTCGAGGCGGTGCACCTGGACCAGCTGCGGCTCGAAGGCCGCTGCCGCCTGGCGGAGCCTCCGGGCGGGCCGCGCTGGATCCGCCGCCGGACCCTCGCCGAGGAACACCACTGGCGGGCGACCCGGTACCGCGGCTGGACCCCGGCCCCGGACGGCAGCCGGCACGACCCCGCCGTGCTGGCGCCGGTCTACCGGCAGCTGCGCAAGGCCCTCGAGGACGGCCGCAACGAACCGGGGGCGGCCGATTTCTACTACGGCGAGATGGAGATGCGCCGCCACAGCGACTCCGCCTCGCGCGGCGAACGCACGCTGCTGTGGCTGTACTGGGCGCTCTCCGGCTACGGCCTGCGCGCCACACGGGCGCTCGCCTGGCTCCTGCTGGCGATGACCGCCACGGTGTTCGCGATGATGCTGTGGGGGCTGCCGAAGGGTGATCCCGACCCGGTCAGCGAGGGCACCGCCGACGGCCGGCGGATCACCCTGACGACCAAGAAGCCGACGCCCGTCAATCCGGACGGGCCGTACTCACGGCGCCTGTCGGGGGAGCGGTTCGAGAAGTCCCTGCGAGTGGTGGCCAACTCGGTGATCTTCCGCGCCTCGGGACAGGACCTCACCACCACCGGGACGTACGTCGAGATGACCGCCCGGCTCGTCGAGCCGGGCCTGCTCGCCCTCGCCGTGCTCGCCGTGCGCAGCCGCGTGAAGCGCTGACCCGCTGACACGTCGGCCTGCGCGTCAGCGCGTGATCCGCACCCGCCGTTCCACCGTCACCTGGTCGATGTCCGACACCCGGACCGTCACTTTCATCGTCCAGGCGCCCTCCAGGGGGAGGGTGAGGTCGTTGGTGGCCCAGTAGCCGCCCCGGTCGGTGAGGCCGGCGTCGATGGGGCCCACGTCCTTGGCCGGGAGGGTGAAGGTGACGCGGACTTCCGGGACGAAAATCAGGGCGCCCTGCGGGCCGAAGACCACCGCCTGGAGGCCGTTCTCGCCGACCCGTCCCGGGTCCATCGTCAGCTGGACCGTGCCGCTGCCGCCGGGCGTCCCCGTGTCGTAGGGGACCGTGAGCGCCTGCGCGCCGGGCAGGCCCGCCACCTGCGGTTCGGGCGCCTTCGCGGCCTCGGCCTCCGCCCGCGAGGGCAGCGTGCCGGTGAGCACCGTGGTGACCAGCAGGACGACCACCGCGACCACCACCTCCGCGAGGACGGAGCGGCGCAGGGCGCGGCGGTGGAGGGCTTCCGGTGCGGCGGTGGTCATGTCCGTGGTCCTCGGTCCGGGGGGCGGGCCCGCCGCGCCCACCAGCGCCGGTACGCGTTCCCCGGCTTCCTGCGGGACGGCGAGCAGGGCCGTCCAGCGGCGGGACAGGGCCGCCGCGAGCAGCAGGAACACCGTCGCCGCCAGCTTCACGGTGAGCGTGCGGCCGTACGCCGTCTCCGTGAGGGCGGACCAGGAGCCGAGGCCGCGCCAGGACTGGTAGACGCCGGTGACGACGAGGACCGTCACCGACGTGAACGCCAGGCGGGAGAAGCGGGCCACCGTCGCGTGGGGCGGCGGGGTCGTCGCGCGGTGCAGGGTGAGCAGGAGGGCCGTCAGGCCACCGAGCCAGCACGCCATGGCCAGCAGGTGCAGCACCGACGACGTCATGGCGACCGGGACCTGGATGCCGGCCGAGGCGTGTTCCGCGGACGCCCACGTCAGGGCCAGGGCGACGGAGAAGGCCGCGCCCGCCGCCACGCGGATGCGCAGGGGCCGGCCGCGCAGCACCGGCACCAGGAGCGCGGCCGTCAGCAGGAGGGCCATGCGGGACAGCAGGGCCAGGCCCGGGCGGCCGCTCAGCGTGTCGGGGAACGCCGAGAGGGCCGGCACCGGCGCCGGCGACGTGCCCTTCTCGTACGGGGCCCGCAGGATCAGCAGCGCCGCCGTCGTCACCAGCAGGGTCCACCAGCCGAACAGCAGCGGCGCCCGCAGCGGGCCCGGGTCCGGCGGGCGGCACAGGGCCGCGAACGCCGCCGTGCCGATGAGCAGCGCGGCGGCGATGTAGGCGAGGTAGCGGCCGGTGTCGTAGAGGCTCTTGGTGACCGGGTGTTCGGCCTGGCCGGCGGGGGCCGCGGGCGGGGTGGGGGACGGCTTGCCGACGGAGAAGGTGAACGCGCCCGAGACGGGGTGGCTGTCCGCCGAGACCACGCGCCACGCCACCGTGTACGTGCCCTCGGCGAGGTCGCGGGGCAGGGCGGCGCGGGCGGTGTCGGCGGAGCCGGCCGCGTGCTCGGGTTCCTCCATGTGCAGGCGGCGGTTGTCGGGGCCGTAGACCCGGAAGGAGTCCTCGAGCAGGCCCACGGACTCGGTGAACGTCAGGGTGATGTGGGTGGGCGGCGCCTTGACGACGCTGCCGTCCTCGGGGTCGCTGGCGCGCAGGGCCGCGTGGGCGCTCGCGGGGGCCGTGCCCGTGAGGAGGAGGATCAGCAGGGCGCCCAGCAGCACCAGGGCCCGCAGGCACCGGGACCCGCCTGCTCGGCCGCCCGCCGCCCCGTCGCGCCGTCGCTCCACGTCGTACCCGCCTCCCGGCCCGTCCGCCTCCCGAGGAGTACGGACGGCAGGCGCGGTCCGCTCAATGCGGCGGGGAGGTCTTCACCAGGTCGGGCGGGAGGTCGCCCCTCCGTCCACCACCAGGTCGTGGCCGGTCACCCAGGACGCGAGCGGGGAGGCCAGGAACACGCAGGCGTCGCCGACGTCCTCCGGGCGGCCCAGGCGTCCCACGGCGGACGCCTCCCGCCAGCGGCGTACGCCCTCCGGCCAGGCGTCGGCCAGGCCCTCCCGGTCGATCAGGCCGGGCGAGACCGTGTTGACGCGCACGCCCCAGGGGCCGTACTCCAGGGCGGCCGAACGGGCGTGCATCACCACCGCGGCCTTGGCCGCGCCGTAGTGGGCGTGGCCGGGGGCGGGGAAGCGGGCCTCGACGGAGGCGATGTGGGTGACGGAGCCGCCGCCCTGGTCGCGCATCAGCCGTGCCGCCGCCTGGGTGCAGGCGAAGACGGAGGTGAGGTTGGTGTCGACGACCGCGCGCCACTCGGCCGCCGTCATCCCGGCGAGCTCCTGGACCGGCTGGACCCCGGCGTTGTTGACCAGCGCGGTGAGCCGGCCGCCGAACCGCTCGGCGGCCTCGGCGACCAGCCGGTGGCAGGCGTCCTCGTCGGTGAGGTCGGCCCGCAGGACGACGGCCCGGCCGCCCGCGTCCCGGACGGCGACCGCCGTCTCCTGCGCGGACGCGACCGAGGTGCGGCAGTGCAGGGCGACGGCCGCGCCCTCCTCGGCGAGCCGGCGGGCGATGCCCCGGCCGATGCCGCCGCCGGCGCCGGTGACCAGGGCGACCTGGCCGTGCAGCAGTCCCCGCCCGCTCATGGGCGGCCCAGTTCGGCGACGAGGGCCGCCCGGTCCGGGTAACGGGCCGCCAGCTCGGCCGGGTCGCCGTGCTCGTAGCCCTCAAAGGTGAAGCCGGGGGCCATCGTGCAGCCGAACAGGGTCCAGGAGCCGCCGTCCGCGACCCGGGCGCCCATCCAGGTGCCGGCCGGGACGGTGAGCTGGACGTGCTGGCCGCCGAGCACGTCGGGGCCGAGGACGGGGGTGCTGCTGGTGCCGTCGGGGGCGAGCAGCAGCATCCGCAGCGGGTCGCCGAGGTAGTGGTGCCACGTCTCGTCCGCGGGCAGGCGGTGCAGGGCCGAGAAGTCGCCGGGCCCGGCGGTGAGCAGGGCGACGATGGCGGTGCCCTCGGGGCGGCCGTCGGGCCGGGCGGGACCGGCCCAGGTCTGCCGGAACCGGCCTCCCTCCCGGGGGATCGGCTCCAGTCCGAAGTGGGCGACGAGGTCGTCGGGGGTCACCCTCCGAAGGCTACCTCCCGGGTGAGGAACGCGAGTTGTGCTCGCTTCTGAGGGAGGTACACGTCCGGCAGGTCGATCTCCGGCAGCACCACCTGTGGCCCGGCGGTGAAGCCCTGCCGGAGGAACCGGGCGATCGCCTTCTCGTTGGCGACGTCCGGGTCGACGACGACCCGCCGCCTGTCCAGCACCAGCAGGACGTACGTGGCGACGGCCCCGGCGAGCCCCGCGGTCCAGCCGGGGCGCGTCCCGCCCGGCCGCGGGGGCGCGAGCAGCAGGTGCATGCCGATGTCGCCCGGCTCGACGGGGTAGCACTCGCCCACCCGGTCGGCCTCCGGTTCGTACGTCTGGAGCAGCGCGGCCGGATCGCCGTCCTTGACGACGAGGTACGCGTGATGGGTGTCGAGGGTGTCCATGTGCGCGTAGATCTCGTGGACCTGCTGCTCGGTGAGGCCGTTCATGCCCCAGTACACGGCGCGTTCCTCGCTCACCCAGCGGTGCAGCAGGGGGGCGTCGGCGGCCGGGTCCAGCGGCAGGACGCGCACGGCGCCGAAGCCGTCGACCGTCTGCTCGTGGACGGCCGGGCGGGAGGCGTACGGATCAGACATCGGTCTCCTTCGTCAGCTGCGCCCAGTCGGTGACGACCGGGGCCAGGTCTCCGGCGAGCCACAGGGGCTGCTGGTCGCGGTGGTGGGGCGAGCCGGGGCGGCCCGAGGCGCCGTGCGGCACCACCCAGCGGCTGTTGTCGCGGCGGGCCAGGTCCCAGACGTAGCGGGCGGCGGGCCCGCGGGCGGCGAGGTCGGTGAGGCCGGGCACGGCGGAGGTGCACAGCACGCAGTCGTGGTCGCCGGACAGGCCGGGCTCCTCCTGTGGCGTCCCGGGCGGCAGGGCGCGCCAGGGCGCGAGGCGGTGGGTGTCGCCCCAGACGCCGGCGGGGGGCGCGGCGGCCACCTCCTCCAGCGCCGCGCGGACGACGGCCGGGCGGTCGATGCCGAACAGGTCCTCGGCGGCCAGCAGGTGCTCCAGGGCGAACCCGACGCGCGGGACCAGCGCGAGCCAGGGGCGGAAGACCTCCGGGTACGGCGGCGGGGCCGCGGCGGCCGCGAGGGCGGGCTCGGCGGCCAGACGGCGGACGACCGCGCCGCGCAGGGCCGCGAAGGCCGCCGCGTCGGCGCTGCCGGCGTCCATGTGCCGGTCCCAGGCCAGCAGCCGCTCGCGCAGGGCGGTCGCGGGGCCGGTGAGGCCGGGGGCGTCGAGCGCGGCCAGGTGGTCCAGGAGGGGGGCGGCGGAGGCGAGGTGGGTGTCGGTGTGGATCGCGGCCATGTCGGCGGCGGACCAGCGGTGTTGCCGGGCGAGCAGTGCGGCGATGCGGTCGGCGCGGTGCGGCGGGGCGAACTCGACGCCGAGCGGGGCGGCGGGGCCACGCTGGTTGGCCATCACGGCGACGCCGTCGTCGAGGCCGGCGCGCGGCGTCTCGTGCCAGCCCTGCCACTCGTGGCCGGGTTCCCAGGCGGGCACCAGGCGGACGCGGTTGGCGGCGGAGCGCACGGGGACGCGTCCGGCGACCCGGTGCAGGGTGCCGCCCTCGGTGTCGGCGGCCAGGACGACGTTGACGGGCTCGGCCCACCGGTCGGCGGCGCGGTCCACGTCGGCGACGCATCGGGCCCGCAGCAGCGGCAGCAGGGCGCCGAAGCCGAGGTCGCCGGTGACGCGGGGCGGGTAGCGCAGGGCGACGGCGAGCGGCGGCTCCCCCGGCTCGGGCACGCCGCCGTCGAGGCCCTCGGGGCCGCCGACGACGACGGGCCCGCGCTCGGTCTCGACGACCTCCACCTCGACCGGCTCCTCGCCCGCGACCTCGACCGTCTCGGTGTGCCGGGCGGCCCGCCGCCAGACGCCGTCCGGGCCGAGCGCCTCGATCCCGGCACCCGTGCGGCGCAGCCGCTCGCGGTAGAGGTCCTGGTAGTCGGCCATGGCGTTGGTGATGGCCCAGGCGACCGTGCCGGTGTGGCCGAAGTGGGCGATGCCGGGGACGCCGGGCACGGCGAGGCCGACGACGTCGAACTCCGGGCAGGACAGGCGTATCTGCTGGTAGACGCCCGGGTCCTCGATGAAGCGGTGCGGGTCCCCGGCGAGGACCGCCTGCCCGGTGACCGTGCGCTCCCCCGCGACCAGCCAGCCGTTGCTGCCCGAGGTGCCGGGGCCGTCGGTGGCGAACAGGCCCACGGCGTCCGCCCCGAGGCGCGCGGCGGCGTGGTCGCGCCACAGCTTGGCGGGGAAGCCGGCGAAGAGGAGGTGCGTGGACAGCCACACGGCCAGCGGCGTCCACGGCTCCCACCGGCCGGGACGGACGCCGGCGCGGGTGAACTCCGGGGCGTCGTGCCCGTCCAGGCCCTCGTTGACGCCGGTGACGTACGCCCGGAGCCAGGCGGCGGTCTCCGGGTCGTGCTCCTCCAGGCGGGTGAGGCAGCGGCGGGCGGTGTCGGCCACCCGGGCGCGCCGGACCAGCACGTCCCAGGACAGCGCCCCGGCGCCGAGGAAGGAGGCCGAGGTGCCCTGGGCGCGGTGCCGCTCGACCTCGATCTGCCAGCCGCGGTCGCGCCCGGTCACCAGGCCCTGGACGCGCGCCAGTTCGCGCACGTCGTCCGCCCGCAGATGGGGGATCCCCCAGGGGTCCCGGAAGATCGCACCGGACACTGTGCCCTCATTTCACTTTAGGTTAGGCTCCCCTAAGTAAACCGTGACGTGGCGGAATCGTACGCGAAGGGTGAGGACGCGATGGGGCAGGGGCGGGGTTGGGAGGGCGCGGTCCTCAAACTGATGCGTGCGAAGGACTTCGAGTTCACCGTGACGGGCGCCGAGGACGTCACCGCCGACTACCGGCGGCTGACCTTCACCGACGGCGGGATGCTGGCGACGACCGGCGTCCACCCGACGATGTGGGTGCGGCTGTGGTTCGACAACGCGGGCCGGCCGCACCAGCGCGCGTACACCCTGGTCGACCCCGACCCGGGGGCCGGCACCTTCGCCCTGGAGTTCGCGCTGCACGAGGGCTGCGCCAGCGACTGGGCGCGGGCCGCGAAGCCCGGGGACACCATCGAGGCGACGGTGCAGGGCACCGGCTTCGAGCACCCGGACCCCACCCCCTCCCACGTGTACGTGGTCGGCGACCCGGCCTCGCTGCCGGCCGTCAACTCCCTGCTGGGCGCCCTGGGCGACGCCCCGGCGACCGTCTGGTTCGAGGGTTCCCTCGAGGGGCTGCCGTGCGTGGCCGACCCCGCGCGGCACGAGGTGCGCGAGGTGCCCCGGCGCGACAGGGGCGCGACCCTGGTGGAGCGCGTCCGCGCCGAACTGCCGGACCTGCTGGCGTCCGGCCCCGACCCGTACGTGTGGATCGCCTGCGACACCGCGACCACCCGGACGCTGGGCGCGTTCGCCCGCAAGGAACTGGGCCTGCCCAAGCAGCGGGTGCACGCCCTCGGGTACTGGCGCGCGAGCTGACCCGCGACGCGCGATCATCGGGGCATGGACGTCACACTGCACCTCGCCCAGGACCCCGACGCCGACCGGCTGCTGGGCCGCAGCCCGCTCGCCGCGCTGACCGGGATGCTGCTGGACCAGCAGATCCCCATGGAGTGGGCGTTCAAGGGCCCGGCGACGATCGCGCGGCGGCTCGGCGCGGACGACCTCGACGCGCACGAGATCGCCGCGTACGACCCCGAGGCGTTCGCCGCGCTGCTCTCCGAGAAGCCCGCCGTGCACCGCTATCCCGGGTCGATGGCCGGCCGCATCCAGCAGCTGTGCCGGTACCTCGTCGAGCACTACGACGGCGACGCCGAGGCGGTCTGGCGGGGCGTGGACGACGGCCGCGAGCTGCTGAAGCGGCTCCAGGACCTGCCCGGGTTCGGCAAGCAGAAGGCGCAGATCTTCCTCGCCCTGCTGGGCAAGCGGCTCGGCGTCCGCCCCACGGGCTGGCGGGAGGCGGCCGGCGCGTACGGCGAGGAGGACTCCTTCCGCTCGGTCGCGGACATCACGGGCCCGGAGTCGCTGGCGAAGGTGCGGGCGCACAAGCAGGAGATGAAGGCGGCGGCGAAAGCGGCGAAGAAGACCGGGGCGTGACGGACGCGCCCGGGGGCGTACGGGGGGCGGGTATATGCGCCGGGCGACCGCGCAGGAGGGCGTACGACGAGACGGCGGCCCGGAATCTGACACTTTCCGACGTCTTTTACGGCGGCGTACTGCGTCGCCATGGCTGCGCCCGGAACGTCTCGACCGGTAGGCTTTCCGTGTGATCTTCAAGCGCATCGGAAACGGCCGGCCGTACCCCGACCACGGCCGGGAAAGCACCCGGCAGTGGGCGGACGTGGCGCCGCGCCCGGTCCGCCTCGATCAGCTCGTGACGACCAAGCAGCAGCTCGACCTCGAGACCCTCCTCGCCGAGGACTCGACCTTCTACGGCGACCTCTTCGCGCACGTCGTGAAGTGGCAGGGCGACCTGTATCTCGAGGACGGACTGCACCGCGCGGTGCGGGCGGCGCTCCAGCAGCGCCAGGTGCTCCACGCGCGCGTTCTCGAACTCGACTGACGCCCGTCGAACCCCCTGGCGGCCCGGTTTGGCCCTTTCGGGTTGGACTGCACCCAGTCGAATGATCATCTAGTAGGCATAGCAGCCCGGGCGCACTACGCTGCGCTCATGAGCATGCTCACTCCACCCGGCATGGGCGGCCAGTACCGCATCACGGGTGACAAGTACCCGCGGATGCGCCGGCCCCGGCGGCGCGGCAAGCTCGTCGTGCTGACCGTCGCCTCCGTCGCCGTGCTCGGCGTGGGCGGCTGGGGCACGTTGCAGCTCATCGACGTGTTCACCGGCGGCGGCGACTCCGCCTCCGCGGCCGGCACCAAGGCCGCCTGCGGCATCGGGGCGAAGCCCTCGGCGAGTCCCGCGGGGGCCGCCAAGCCGGTGCCCCGGCCCGGCACGATCACCGTCAACGTGCTCAACGCCACGACCCGCGGCGGACTCGCGCAGAAGACCGCCGACGAGCTGAAGAAGCGCGGCTTCCGCATCGGCGAGGTCGCCAACGCGCCCGCGACGTTCGACAAGAAGGTCAAGGGCGCCGGCGTGCTGCTCGGCCCCGCCACCGCGCTGGACACGGCGCTGCCGGTGCTGGGCACCCAGCTGGCAGGCGCCGAGCGCCGCACGGACCCGGCCCGCAAGGGCGCCGCGCTCGATCTGATCATCGGCGACGCGTTCCGGGGGCTCACACCGAAGGCGGCCGCGGACAAGGCGCTGACCGCACTGGCCAACCCCGAGCCGGCGGCCGCCTCGAAGAAGAACTGCTGAGCGAGGGTTACTCCGCGGCTCCGTACATGCGGTCGCCCGCGTCGCCGAGGCCCGGGACGATGTAGCCGTGCTCGTTGAGGCGCTCGTCGACGGAGGCCGTCACGACCGTGACAGGGGTGCCGGCCAGCTCGCGCTCCATGACCTCGACGCCCTCCGGCGCGGCCAGCAGCACCACGGCGGTCACGTCGTCCGCGCCGCGCCTGATCAGCTCCTGGATGGCCGCGACGAGCGTGCCGCCGGTCGCCAGCATCGGATCCAGGACGTACACCTGGCGGCCGGAGAGGTCGTCCGGCATGCGCGTGGCGTAGGTGGAGGCCTGGAGCGTCTCCTCGTTGCGCACCATGCCCAGGAAGCCCACCTCGGCGGTCGGCAGCAGCCGGACCATGCCGTCCAGCATGCCGAGGCCGGCCCGCAGGATCGGCACCACCAGGGGGCGGGGGTGGGACAGCTTCACGCCCGTGGTCTGCGCCACCGGCGTCTGGATGTCGACCTGTTCGGTGCGCACGTCGCGCGTGGCCTCGTAGGCGAGCAGGGTGACCAGCTCGTCGGCGAGACGGCGGAAGGTCGCGGAGTCGGTGCGCTGGTCGCGCAGCGTGGTGAGCTTGTGGGCGACCAGGGGGTGGTCGACGACGTGGAGACGCATGGCGTCAACCCTAACCGGGACACGGAGGGGCGGCGTCCCCGCGCGGGGCAAGGGGATGGGGCGCCCGTCACTCTTTCGCTGGCGTCAAACCGCCCGGTCGGGGGAAGGTGGGAGGGACGGACTGGGGTGATGAAGCAATGCCTGAGCAGGAGGAACGCGGGAATCCGTCGGCCGGGGGCTCCCGGGACGCGGGCGAGGTGGACTGGGAGGCGGAGCGCCGGCGGCGGCGGGCGCGGTTCCTGCGGGAGCTGGCGGAGGCCCGGGCGCTGCGGGAGCGGGTGCAGCCTCGGCGGGCGAAGGCGGCGCGGTTGCGGCACGCGATGAGGATGCGGACGTTCCGCTGGTAGCGGCACTTCGAAGCGCCAGGCGCGCTGACCCGGCCGGGGGCTCGAACGGGGGGTACCCCCATCACCCCGGCGGCACGAGTGCCCACGGTCAGCGTGAGCCGCGCTTTCCTCCAAGCGTCGGCGCGCTGTCCCCGCCGGGGGGCTGGAGCGGGGGGTGCCCGCCGCCACCCCGGCGGCACGAGTGCCCGCGGCTGGCGGAGGCACCAGGCACCGGCGTTGGTGTGGGCCGGGGGGTGTCGGCGCACCTCGGCGCCAGCGAGGTGCCGCCGCGCCCACCCTCCCCCACTCTCGGCTTCGCTCGAGCGGGAGGTACCCCCATCGCCCCAGCGGCACGACTGCCCGCAGTTGGCGGCAGCTTGCCGCCGTCGTCCGGCCGCGCGTCCGCGGTTGGCGGCACGACTGCCCGCGGCTAGCGGCGTTGCAGCCGCCCGCGGCGGGGAGGGGGCGGGGTGGGGGTGGGCGCCCGCAGCGGCTGGCGCGTCCGCGCCGTTCCCCTGCGAACTGGGTCAATCGCGCCAGACCGAGGACGTCCGCCCCCACCGCGGCCCCGCACCACCACCCCACCCCGGGCGCTACGCGCACCCCCACCGCACCGCAACCCTGCGCCGCAGGCATCCGCACCTCAGCCCCCACCCGCAACGAGCGCGACACGCCACGTTCGTCCAGGTGAGGGGACGGAGTTGAGGGGCCCGGGGGCCTGTGATTGCGGGCCCCGTCCCAGGCCCGGCGCATCGCCGGAGAGTGCCGCGCTCGGGCGGCGAGCAAAGCCGCGTACGATCCGGTCGTGGCGGCAACAAGTGCGCTGGTGAGTCCTTCCGGGCCCCACTCGGCGCACTGCGATCGAAACTGCCGGACACAGGGAGCGGAAGACGTCCCCTGATGGCCTTGTTTCTGCCACGATTCCCAGTGGGCGGGGTGTCGGAGCTCCGCATACCGCCCGCACACCTCCGCCGGGGGGACCCCCAACCGGCACGCCTATGACCAGTGGGAGAGTCACGGTGTACTTCGCCGCACTGCTCGCGCGCACCGAAGACGGGTGGGAAGCGAGCGACACAGAGCTCGACGATGTGGAAACCCTGTCGGATCTCGCCGACCTGGCCCGGGAAGCCTCTCCTGACGAGGACACGGTGCTCGTGCTGATCGAGCAGGAGGACGGCTGGTTCGGCGTCGTCCGCGTGGACGGTGAGGAGGATCCCCGGATCTACGTCTCCGACGCCGCGGCGGCCGCCCGCAGCAGCTACGGGGAGATCCTGCTCACCGACGAACTGCTCGGCAGGGAGCCCGGGGACGACGTCCCCGACCTGGACGCCCTCGACCTCGACGGCACGGAGGACGGTGAGCCGGACGACGAGGACGCCGACGGCGGCCCGTCCACCGCCTCCGGCGAGTCCGTACCGCACGGCCCGGTCGGGGACGCGCAGGTCCTGGAGGACCTGGGCGTCACCGAGAAGGAGCTGCGCTCGATGACCGAGGACGCCGTCTCGGAGATCGCCGAGGCCCTGGGCGCCTCGGAGGTCCTGGAGACCGTCCGCTGACCGTGCCGACCACCACCCCCGCGCCCGGCGGCCTCCCGGACCCGGTGCGCGACCGCTGGCGGGAGCCGATGCGACTCGCCCTGGACGAGGCCCGCCGGGCCGTCCCGGGCGGGGACGTTCCCGTCGGCGCCGTCGTGCTGGCCGCGGACGGGGGCACCGTGCTGTCCCGCGCCCACAACGAGCGCGAGGCGGGCGGCGACCCCACGGCGCACGCGGAGATCCTCGCGCTGCGCCGGGCCGCCGAGCGGGCCGGGGAGTGGCGGCTGGCCGGCTGCACCCTGGTGGTCACGCTGGAGCCCTGCACGATGTGCGCGGGCGCCGTCCAGCAGTCCCGGGTGGACCGGGTGGTCTACGGCGCCCGGGACGAGAAGGCGGGCGCGGTGGGATCCCAGTGGGATCTGGTCCGCGACCGGCGCCTCAACCACCGCCCCGAGGTGATCGAAGGCGTGCTCGCGGAGGACTGCGCGCGGCTGCTCACGGAGTTCTTCCGCGGCCGGTGAATACCGATTTCTAACCACGCGCCACCGTGCTGTAAGGTCTCCCTCGGTAGCGTGTCCGAGCGGCCGAAGGAGCTCGCCTCGAAAGCGAGTGTGGCGCAAGTCACCGAGGGTTCAAATCCCTCCGCTACCGCTTCGAACGAAGGGCCCGGTCCGATGGACCGGGCCCTTCGTCGTTGTCCGGCCGGGCACGGGCAACTCCTCACACTCCGTGCCCGATCTTCACTCCGATGGCATACCCGAAGTGCCGCGTCCGTCGCCCGAACGCAGTGTTGCCAGCAGTTTCTCCCTCCCAGGAACTCCCAGGAACTCCCAGGAAGTCCAGGGAACTCCAAGGAACCTCAAGGAAGAAGAGTCATGGCACACATACGACGCACCCTCGCCCGGAGGTCACTCCCCCTGGCCCTCCTCCTCCCGACCGCCGCCCTGATGGCCGCAGGCCCCTCCCTGGCGTCGGAGGGCGGAGGCGGCACCGCGCCCGCTGACGGGACATCAGGGAGCGCCAAACCGACGATCGTACTGGTGCACGGATTCTGGGCGGACGCCTCCGGCTGGGAACGGATCGTCGAGAGCCTCCAGGCGCAGGGCTATCCCGTGGTGGCCACCGCGAACCCGCTGCGCAGCCTCTCCGGCGACGCCGACTACCTCGCGGCCCGGCTGAAGACGATCGAGGGTCCCGTCGTCCTCGTCGGACACTCCTACGGCGGAGCCGTCATCACCAACGCCGCCGCCGGCAACCCGAACGTCGAGTCCCTCGTCTACATCGCCGGGTTCGCGCCCGACAAGGGCGAGACCGCCTTCCAGCTCGCGGGCAAGTACCCGGGCAGCCGGGTGACGGACGACCCGGACGCGCCGGTGCCCACCGCGCTGAACGCCGTACCGCTCGGCGGCGAGGCGACGAACGTGGATCTCTACCTCAAGCCGGAGAAGTTCGGCGACGTCTTCCTGAGCGACCGGCTCGACGCGAACCGCACCCAGGTACTGGCAGCCACCCAGCGGCCCGCCACCGCCGCCGCGGGGAACGAGCCGACGCGGGCGGTCGCGTGGAAGACCATCCCGTCCTGGTACCTCGTCCCCACCGACGACCGCACCATCGGCACCGACAACCTGCGGTTCATGGCCGAGCGGGCCGAGGCCACCACCGTCGAGGTCGACGCGCCGCACGCCGTGATGGAGACCAACCCGGCCGACGTCACCGAGCTGATCCTGCGAGCCGCGGGCGACTCCCGGCCCAGCCTCGCCGAGACCGGCACGAGCGGCCGGACCGCGGCGGTCCTCGGCGGCGCGGCGGTGCTCGCCGTCGCCGCGGGCACGGTGATCACGATCCGCGCCCGCCGTACCTGACGGCGCCGTCGAGCGGTCGGCCCCTGCCCCATCCGCACCCCGGAAGAGCCCCGTCGTCAGACGGGGCCCTTCGTGCGATCATGGGCCCGCTCGATGCTCGTGTGACAGCAGTGACAGGGGAGGGCCGCGATGGCGGTGAACGCGAAGAAGGCCGCCGTCTATCTGCTGGTGGTCTTCGTGCTGTACGTGATCATCACGGATCCCGAAACCGCCGCCGACTACGTGCTCATCGGGTTCCAGGGCATCTCGGACGCCGCGAAGGCGATCGGCGACTTCATGACCTGGCTGGCCGCGGGAGGCAAGTGATGATCCGGCACCTGGTGCTCTTCAAGCTCGACGAGGGCGTCCGCCGCGACGACCCGAAGGTGGTCGCGGGCGTGGAGGCCTTCCGCGCGCTGGAGGGGAAGATCCCGGAGATCCGCTTCTGGGAGTGCGCCTGGAACATCAGCGACCGCCCCATCGCCTACGACTTCGCCATCAACTCCGCCTTCGACGACGCCGAGGCGCTGCGCCGCTACGTGGAGCACCCGGACCACCAGGCCGGGGTCGGCCTGTGGCGCGAGTTCGCCACGTGGGTGATCGCCGACTACGAGTTCTGACGCGCCGTCCGCGCACCGCGCACTTAGGCCCCCCGCCCCGCCGGCAGGGGGCCTCGCCGCGTTCCGTACCCGCTCCCCGCCCTCAACACGGAATATGCGGTGCTTGCGACAGTGAGTCAGTCTTGTGATGCTATGACCGCTTTTGACGGATGAGTTGACGGACGATGTGAGCGATTGAAGAGGTGGCGTTGACCGTGTCGGCCAGTTCCGCGCCGCCCCAGGACGAGGTGTCCCCCGACGCGGTCCAGACCCCCGCGAAGCGCCGTGGCGCGGACACCCGGGCCCTGACCCAGGTGTTGTTCGGTCAGCTCAAGAACCTGGAACCGGGCACGCCGGAGCACACCCGCGTGCGGGCGGCGCTCATCGAGGCGAACCTCCCGCTCGTGCGCTACGCGGCCGCCCGCTTCCGCTCCCGCAACGAGCCGATGGAGGACGTCGTCCAGGTCGGCACCATCGGCCTCATCAACGCCATCGACCGCTTCGACCCGGAGCGGGGCGTGCAGTTCCCGACGTTCGCGATGCCGACCGTCGTCGGCGAGATCAAGCGGTACTTCCGCGACAACGTCCGCACCGTCCACGTACCGCGCCGGCTGCACGAGCTGTGGGTGCAGGTCAACAGCGCGACGGAGGACCTCACCACCGCGTTCGGCCGCACCCCCACCACCGCCGAGATCGCCGAGCGGCTGCGCATCTCCGAGGAGGAGGTGCTGTCCTGCATCGAGGCCGGCCGGTCGTACCACGCCACCTCGCTGGAGGCCGCACAGGAGGGCGACGGGATGCCCGGCCTGCTGGACCGGCTCGGCTACGAGGACCCGGCGCTCGACGGGGTGGAGCACCGCGACCTCGTCCGGCACCTCCTGGTGCAGCTGCCGGAGCGGGAGCAGCGCATCCTGCTGCTGCGCTACTACAGCAATCTGACGCAGTCCCAGATCAGCGCCGAGCTGGGCGTCTCGCAGATGCACGTGTCCCGCCTGCTGGCCCGGAGCTTCCAGCGGCTGCGATCCGCAAACAGGATCGACGCGTAACCGCCACGAGCGAATCACCCGTCGGCGGCAATCTTCTTTCTTTCCGCCCGATACGGCGTCAGACCCCTTGCCAGCAGGGCTGATTCGCATCTCAGATGTCGACATGTCACTACAGCGCGTTGCCGACATGTGACATTCTGCGGGAAGCGCGTTTGCCGGAGCCTCGGCGCCGGTATTCAGGTGAAGGCTGCGTTCCCCGGTTCGGGAGCGTCCGCCGCGACCGTCCCGCGACCCAAAGGGGGTGGCATGTCCGCAGAACAGGGCAGCTCGAAGGTGCTCACGCTCGCGGAGAGCGAGTCAGCTCCCCATGCTCTCGACGCACTCGGCCCCATCGACGAGGGCCCGGCCCTCGCCGCCACACCGGCTCCGGACCTCCCGGACACGGCGGCCCTCGACACCCGCACCCTGTCCCGCTCCCTGTTCCTGCGGCTCGCCGTGCTCGACGAGGACAGCCCGGAGCGCGCCTACGTCCGGGACACGCTGATCGAGCTCAACCTCCCGCTCGTGCGGTACGCGGCGGCGCGGTTCCGCTCGCGCAACGAGCCGATGGAGGACATCGTCCAGGTCGGCACCATCGGGCTGATCAAGGCGATCGACCGCTTCGACTGCGACCGGGGCGTGGAGTTCCCGACGTTCGCGATGCCGACGGTGGTCGGGGAGATCAAGCGGTTCTTCCGCGACACGTCCTGGTCGGTGCGGGTGCCGCGCCGGCTCCAGGAGCTGCGGCTGGCGCTGACGAAGGCCAGCGACGAGCTGTCCCAGAAGCTGGACCGCTCCCCGACGGTGAGCGAGCTCGCCGCCGTGCTGGGCGTGTCCGAGGAGGACGTCGTCGACGGCCTCGCGGTGGGGAACGCCTACACGGCGTCCTCGCTGGACTCCCCCGCCCCGGAGGACGACGGCGGCGAGGGCTCCCTGGCGGACCGCCTCGGCTACGAGGACACGGCGCTGGAGGGCGTGGAGTACCGGGAGTCGCTGAAGCCGCTGCTGGCGAAGCTGCCGCCGCGTGAGCGGCGGATCATCATGCTGCGCTTCTTCGCCAACATGACGCAGTCGCAGATCGGCGAGGAGGTGGGCATCTCGCAGATGCACGTCTCTCGGTTGCTGACGCGGACGTTGGCGCAGTTGCGGGAGGGGCTCATCTCGGACTGACGTCCGCGGGCTGTCTTCGCGCGGAGGCGCTCGGTCCTTCGAGGGGCCGGGGGCCTCCGCGCGTTTGTGGGTGGGCAGGGCCCGGTGCCGGTCTGACGCCCCCGGGGGGCGGGTGCGGTTGTGTCGCGGCTGCGGGGCGGTGGGGGCCGGTCGCGCAGTTCCCCGCGCCCCTGGAGGGCGTTGCCGCCGGCGGCATCTCTCGGGGCCCCGCGCCCCTGAAGCGCCCTGCAGCCCCGCGTCCCTGAGAGGTGTGGCCGCCGAGGGGGTCTCCTCGGCGGCCCCCTTCTACTTCAGTGCGAGCCAGGCCACCGCTGCGATGATCGCCACGGCGGCGACGATGCCGACGATCAGGCCGATGCGCGGGCCGCCGCCCGTGGCCGCCGCCTGCCTGCCCGCGGGGGCCTCGTCGACGAACGCGCGGAACATCTGGGTGCTGCCGGCGGGGTCGTGATTGCCCTGCGGGCCCTGGGTGTTAGCCATGGACCGAGACCCTAGCGAATCACCGTCCGAGGCCCCAAGCGGGGCGGGACCGACGGAGCGCACCGGCTCCGACCTGCGTGTTTACTGGCGCGATTACTTGCCTTTGCCAACTTTTTGAGCCGGAGCGGCCGTTTTTATTTGCCTTCAGCAACCATCCATACCTACGGTTGCTTCAAGCAACGAAACGGAGGTGCCATGGCCGAGTCGGCACAGTACGAGGAGCTGGTCCGGCAGTTCAGCGCCTTCGGCGCCGTCAAACGGGAGATGAACCGGCTGATGCCGTCGGACTGCCCGAGCGGCTCCGCGGCGGTGCTGACCGTGCTGGGGCGCGACGGCGACATGCGGATGAGCAGGCTCGCCGAGCTGCTGTCCGTGGACATGTCCGTCACCAGCCGCCACGTCGCCCATCTGGCCGAGCGCGGCTGGATCGAGCGCTCCCCCGACCCCGCCGACAAGCGGTCCCGCATCCTGCGCCTCACCCCGGCCGGCCGGACCCGGCTCGACGAGCTGTTCCGGCTCACGACACAGCTCCTCGCCGAGCGGCTGTGCGACTGGTCGGACGAAGAGGTCGGCCGCCTCACGCAGCTGATGGCACGGCTGAGGAGCAGCTTCGGCGACCCTCGCACCGTGCCCCGGCAGGCACCCTCCGCGCTCGAACCGACCACCCGTACACCCGCAAGCACTTAAGAGAAGGAAGTCCATGGCAACGACCACACCGAACGGTGTGCGGGCTCATGCCAAGCACGGGGGAGGCTCCTCCCAGGACGCTCCGATGACCCACCGGCAGATCATGGAGGCGCTGTCCGGGCTGTTGCTCGGCATGTTCTGCGCCATCCTGTCGTCGACCATCGTCACCAACGCCCTGCCCGAGATCGTCTCCGACCTCGGCGGCGGCCAGAGCGCCTACACCTGGGTCGTCACCGCCTCGCTGCTGACGATGACCGCCTCCACCCCGCTGTGGGGCAAGCTCGCCGACCTCATCAGCAAGAAGGCCCTGGTCCAGACGGCCCTGGTGGTCTTCGTGATCGGCTCGATCGTGGCCGGCACGGCGCAGAACCCGGCGATGCTGATCACCGCGCGCGCCATCCAGGGCCTCGGCGGCGGCGGTCTCGCCGCGCTGGCCCAGATCATCATGGCCGCGATGATCTCCCCGCGTGAGCGCGGCCGTTACTCCGGCTACATCGGCGCCACCTTCGCCGTCGCGACCGTCGGCGGCCCGCTGCTCGGCGGCGTCATCACCGACACCAGCTGGCTCGGCTGGCGCTGGTGCCTCTTCGTGGGCGTCCCCTTCGCCCTCATCGCGCTGGTCGTGCTCCAGAAGACGCTGAACCTGCCCCTGGTGAAGCGGGAGGTCAAGGTCGACTGGGCCGGCGCCTTCTTCGTCACCGCGGCCGTCTGCCTGCTGCTCGTCTGGGTCACCTTCGCCGACGACAAGTACGCGTGGATGTCCTGGCAGACCGGGGTGATGGTCGGCGGCGCGATCCTGCTGACGCTGATCTTCCTGTTCGTCGAGTCCAGGGCGAGCGAGCCGATCATCCCGCTGCGCCTGTTCCGCAACCGCACCATCGCGCTGGCCTCGCTGGCCTCGCTGTTCGTCGGCATCGCGATGTTCGCGGGCACCGTCTACTTCAGCCAGTACTTCCAGCTGGCCCGGGACAAGTCCCCGACCATGTCGGGCGTCATGACCATCCCGATGATCGGCGGCCTGTTCATATCGTCGACCGTCTCCGGCATCGTCATCACCAAGACCGGCCGCTGGAAGGCCTGGCTGCTGTCGGGCGGCGTGCTGCTCACGGCGGGCCTCGGCCTGCTGAGCACCATGCGCTACGACACCCCGTACTGGCGCATCGGCGTCTTCATGGCGCTGATGGGTCTGGGCGTCGGCATGATGATGCAGAACCTGGTGCTCTGCACGCAGAACCAGGTGGCCGCGAAGGACCTGGGCGCGGCCTCCTCCGTGGTCACCTTCTTCCGCTCGCTCGGCGGCGCCGTGGGCGTCTCCGTGCTCGGCTCGGTGATGTCGTCCCGGATCAGCCACTACGCGGCGGACACCATCGGCACGCTCAGCCCGCAGGAGCAGGCGGCGGCCGCCAAGGCCTCCGGCAGCGGCACCATCCCCGACATGGACCTGCTGCCCCCGGGCATCCGCACCTGGCTGGAGAGCGCCTACGGCCACGGCATCGCCGACATCTTCCTGTACGTCGCGCCGATCGCCGCGCTCGGCTTCCTGGTGACGATCTTCATCAAGGAGGTCCCGCTGCGAACCACCGGCGCGCTGGCCCAGGCCGCGCAGGAGCAGGCCGGCGACCCGGTCGCCCCGGCCGCCGCCGAGGCCGCCGCCGTCCCGGCCGGGGGCGCCGCCCCCGCGGGATCGGCCGTCTCCGAGACGCAGGCCGCCGGGCAGGACACCTTCGCGCAGCCGGTGTCCGCCGTCGCCACCGCCGCCCGGCCCGAGGAGTCCGGCTCCGCCGGTATCCCGGTGCGCGGCTTCGTCCGGGGCGCCGACAGCACCCCGGTGCCCCGCGCCGCCGTCACGCTGATCTCCCTGGGCGGACGCCAGCTGGGCCGCTCCGTGGCCCAGGACGACGGCTCCTACGCGGTGGACGCCCCCTCGGCGGGGTCGTACGTCCTGATCGCCGCCGCCGACGGCCACCAGCCGCAGGCGTCGACGGTCGTGGTGAACGGCGAGCCGGTGTCCTACGACGTCCTGCTCAGCGGCACCAGCGGCATGACCGGTGTGGTCCGCGCGGCGGACACCGGGCAGCCGGTGAAGGACGCGATGGTGATCGTCACCGACGTGCGCGGGGACCTGCTGGCCACCGGGTCCACCGGTGAGCAGGGCGAGTTCTCGTTCGCCGAGCTGGTGCCGGGCGCGGTGACCGTGGCGGTGAACGCCGCCGGGTACCGGCCGCGCGCCCTGCCGGTCGAGATCGCCGCCACGGGCGTCACCCGGGTCGAGGCCGACCTGGAGACCGGCGCCCACCTGCGGGGCGTGGTCCGCGCCCCGCACGGTCCGCTGGCCGACGCCCGGGTCACCCTGGTCGACGCGGCGGGCAACGTGGTCGGCACGGCCATCACCGGCGACGACGGCGCGTACGCCTTCGCCGACCTGGACGGCGGCGAGTACACCGTCATCGCCACGGGCTACCCGCCGGTGGCGAGCGCCCTGACCGTCGCGGGACCCGGTGTCGACGACCACGACATCGAGCTCGCCCACCCGGGCGAGTAGCCCGAGTTCCGGCCCGTGGCGGGCCCGCGCGTCCTGTAGCGGAGACGCGCCCCGCCACGGGCCGGTCGTATCACGACCTTTTTATGAGCCTTTTCAGGGAGAAGACGGGATGCCACTGACCGCGAGGATCCGCACCCGGGACGGATGGGCCGTGTCGCACGCGGTCGTCACGCTGACCGACGGGACCGGCGCCCAGGTGCTGCGCGCCGAGGCGGACGCCGAGGGCGCCGTCCGGGACGCCACCGAGCTGGCGCCGGGGGCGTACACCGTCGTCGTGACCGCGGTCGGGTACGCGCCCGCCGCCGCCAGCGCCCTCGTCACCGCGAGCGGGCGCGCGGAGGTCGGGACGGTGACGCTGGCCAGGACCGGGGGCACGGAGCTGCCGCCGCCCGGGCCGTGGACCGTGGACCCGGCGCACTCCAGCGTGGCCGCCGTCGCCCAGCACCTGGGCATCTCCAGCGTGCGGGGCCGGTTCACCGACTTCACCGCCTCGGTGGAGATCGCCCCGGACGACGTGACGAAGTCGCGGGTGGAGGCGGTGATCCAGGCCGCGTCCATCGACACCGGCAACGGGATGCGCGACACCCATCTGCGGTCCCCGGACTTCCTGGACGTCGCGCGGTACCCGGAGATCAGCTTCCGGTCCACGGGGCTGACCCAGGCGGGCACCGACCGCTGGACCGTGCACGGCGAGCTGACCATGCGGGGCGTGGTCCGCCCGGTCGACCTGGACCTGGCGTACCTCGGCACCGGGGCCGACCCCTGGGGCGGCACCCGGGCGGCCTTCCGCGCCACCACGGAACTGCACCGCGAAGACTTCGCGATGAACTACAACCAGGTCGTCCAGGCCGGCATCGCCGCCATCGGCACCACGCTGCGGGTGGAGCTGGACGTCCAGGCCGTGCAGGGGGAGAAGCTCCCGGAGGTCTGAGCGCGGCGTTCGTGAAGCTTGGCGCGGTGTTCACATCGTGGCCGCTTCCGGTCCTGTGTCCCGGCGTGGTGCAATGGGCTCAGGGTCAGGAAGCGGCCTATCCGATTCCGGACGACCATGTCAGGTGATGCCGTGACCCTTCCGCACCCTTCCTCCGAGCGCGTGATGCTCCCGCTGCCGTCGGAGATCGACTTCCGCAACGCCGACGGCCTGCTGCCGTTGATCATGTACCAGGCCCGCTCCGGCTCCGGGGGACCCGCGCGGGTCATGGTCCTCGACCTGTCCGGGACCCGCTTCATGGACTCCCAGGGCATCCGCCTGATCAACGACGCCCGGCGGCTGCTGCTCCCCCACACCCGGGTGCACGTGGTGGCCCTGCCGGAGAGCGTGGCCGGTCGCGTCCTGGAGGTGACCGGGCTGCGCCGCGACGTGCCCGTGTACGACAACCTCCCCGAGGCGATGGCGGCCTAGGCTGACGCCATGGCACCGAACATCGCGACCAACACCCGCGTCTCCCTCGACGAGTTGCTCGACTTCGTACGCCCCCGGCACCACGCGATCCTGCTGACCCGCCGCTCCGACGGCTCCCCGCAGGGGTCGCCGCTGACCTGCGGCGTCGACGACTCCGGGCGGATCGTGGTGTCCACGTACCCGGAGCGCGCCAAGACGCGCAACGCCAAGCGTGACCCTCGGGTCAGCCTGATCGTCCTGAGCGACGACTGGAACGGCCCCTGGGTGCAGATCGACGGCACCGCCGAGGTGCTGGACGTGCCCGACTCGGTGGAGCCGCTGGTGGAGTACTACCGGAACATCGCCGGTGAGCACCCCGACTGGGACGAGTACCGCGCCGCGATGGTGAAGCAGGGCAAGTCGCTGATCCGGATCACCCCGGAGCGCTGGGGCCCGGTGGCGACGGGCGGTTTCCCGGCGCGGCTGGCGGAGGGCGAGTAGCGCCCGCGGCCTCGAGGAGCACGGTCCGCGGCGCGTGGCCGCCCCGGTCAGGCGCGTCCCCGGGCGGCCATCGCCTCGATGCCGGCGACCAGCAGGTCCAGGGCGAAGGTGAAGTCCCGTTCGAGCATCTCCTCGACGGTGTCACCGCCCCGCGCCTCCATGATGCGGGCCGACCGCCCGATGACGTCGGAGGCGGCCGGGTCCTTGAGCACCTCGGTCATGGCCTGATGGTGGTACTCGTCGGGGGTCAGGCCCGTCGAGGCCACCCGGGCGCGGAAGTGGCCCTCCACCGTGCCGTGGCCGTACACGAACTGGAACACGGCGGCGATCGCCCCGGTCACCTCGTGCTCGGGCAGGCCGGTACGGCCGAGGACCCGCTGGACCGCGCCGGAGAACCGCAGCGCGTGCGGGCCGACGTTGAGGAAGCGGCCGACGAGCGCCGGCAGCCAGGGGTGCCGCACCAGCAGCGCCCGGTAGGCGCGGGCCAGCGCGCGCAGCTCGTCGCGCCAGTCCCCGCCGGTGTCCGGATCGGGCAGGGCGAGTTCGCCGAAGGCGCGGTCCAGAGCCAGTTCGAGCAGGTCGTCCTTGGTGTCGACGTACCAGTAGACGGACATCGCGGTGACGTCCAGCTCGGCGGCAAGGCGGCGCATGGAGAACTTCTCCAGACCCTCGGCGTCCAGCAGCCGCACGGTGGCCTCGGTGATCCGGTCCCGGTCGAGGCCGGAGGGCCGGCCCCCGCCGCGCCTGCCGCCCCGCTCCCGGCCCCGGTCCGCCAGCCAGACGCTGGGCCGCGGCGCCTTCCCGGACCGCCGGTCCGACCTCACCATGGCGCACCTTCCTCGACTCGCCGACGCCGGTTCATGCTAGGCGTCCGCCTGGCCTTGCGCGGGGTGCGCCTGGGCGCGGTCGGCGCGCTCTGCGCCGTCGGCGCCGTCGACATGGCCGGCCCGGTCGGCGCGGCCGGCGCGGTGGAGCAGCGTCGCCGCGAGCAGTCCGCCGAGCAGCACCGCGACCGAGCCGACCAGCAGGCTCGTCTCCAGCCCGGAGGAGAACGCCCCGGTGATCTCCGCGCGTTCGCGGTCCGAGCCGGCCGCGGCCAGCGCCGCCGGCAGCGAGGCCGCCGCGACCGGGACCAGCGCGGCGAAGCGCGCGTTCAGCACGGCGCCGAGGACGGCCACGCCGAGTCCGTTGCCGAACTCGGCGAGCGTGCCGTTGATTCCCGCGCCGACGCCCGCCTTCTCGCGCGGCACGGAACTCATCACGGCGTGCGCCATCACCGGGCTGCCGATCGCGGTGCCGGCGCCGATCAGCACCAGTCCGAGCAGCGTGCCGCTGTAGCCGTGCCCGGTGAGCGTGGCGATCGACACCAGCCCGGCCGCCATCAGTGCCATGCCGACGGCTATGGACAGCGGAGTGCCCATCTTCGCCGCCCACTTGGTGCCCACGCCGGTGAAGTTGAGGGCGACCACGGTCAGCGCCATCGGCGCGGTGCGCAGCCCCGCCTCCAGCGGGCCGTAGCCCAGCACGAACTGGAGGTACTGGGTGAGCAGGAAGAGCGCGCCGCCCATCCCGAAGGTGATGAGCACCAGCCCGCCGACCGCGCCGGTGAAGCGCCGGTCGCGGAAGAAGTGCGGGTCGAGCATCGGGTACGGGATCCGGCTCTCCCAGTAGGCGAAGACCCCGAGCACCACGGCCGCCGCACCCGCGGTGGCGAGCACCCTGCCGGACGTCCAGCCGTGCTCCGGGCCGGAGATGATCGCGTAGACCAGGGCCGTCATGCCGATCGTGGAGAGCACCGCGCCGACCAGGTCGGGCCGGTCGCCCTGCCGGTTCCGCGACTCCGGGACGTACGCCGCGACGGCGGCCAGCGCCAGGGCCGCGACCGGCAGGTTGATCAGGAAGATCGAGCCCCACCAGAAGTGGTTCAGCATGAATCCGCCGACCAGCGGACCGGCCGCGAAGCCCAGGGAGTTGACGGCGCTCCAGACGCCGATGGCCTTGGGCTGCTCCTCGGGCGTGAAGATCTGCATGACCACGGCGAGGGTGGTGGTCAGCAGCAGCGCCCCGCCGACGCCCATGCCCGCCCGCGCGGCGATCAGCTGCCCGGAGGACTGCGCCAGCCCCGCCACCAGCGACCCCGCGCCGAACAGGGCCAGGCCCACGATCAGCATCTTCTTGCGGCCGTAGCGGTCGGCCGCGTTGCCCGCGCTGAGCAGCAGGCCCGACTGCACCAGGGAGTACGCGTTGATCATCCACTGGACGTCGGCGGTCGAGGCGTCCATCTCCCGGGTCAGGGAGGGGATCGCCACGTTCAGCACCGTGTTGTCCAGCAGCACGGTGAGCTGGGCGAGACAGATGACGCCGAGGATCAGCCAGCGCCGTGCGTGCCCGCGGGGCTGCTCCTGGGTGGAGATGGTCATGCTGTACACCGTAGAACGACGCTCTTACGGTGTACAGCACGGGGTCCTGGTACAGCGGTCGGGTACGCCTGTCGGCTACGGCGGTCAGCTCGTGGACGTAGGGCGGGTGAGGTCGTAGAAGGTGGCCGAGCCGGCGGTGACCTGCGTGAAGTTGGCCTGCACCCAGGAGGTGATCCGGGCGGAGGAGCCGTTTCCGTCGCCACGGCCGGCGCCGCCCTCGCCCGCGGGGCCGCCGCCCATGCCTCCGCCGGAGACGAAGTAGTGGATGCGGCCGTCCTCCACGTACTGCTGGAACTGCGCGAGGGTCGGGGACGGGTCGGTGCCGTTGAAGCCGCCGATCGCCATGACCGGTTCGCCGGTGGCGAGCTGGTAACTCGCGGCGTTCTGCGCGCCGACGGCCGCGGCGGCCCAGGTGTAGTCGTCGGCGTCGGTCTCCAGCAGCTCGCGTGCCTCGGCGTCCACGGACGCGCCGCCGAGGAGGCCGCCCATGCCGCCGCCTGCGCCGCGGGAGGTGCGGTTGGGAGAGGTGGATTCGGCGGTGCCGCCGGTTCCGCCGGGCAGGCCGCCTGTGGTGCCACCCTGGCCGGCCGGGCCGCCGCCGGGGAAACCGCCGTTGCCGCCGTTGCCGCCGTTGCCGTTCGCGCCGGGTGGGGTGCCGTTCCAGGGGCCTCCGCCCTGGCCGGGGGTGCCGCCTCCGCCGGGGCCCCCGGCCTGGCCGCCGCCGGGGAAACGTCCACCGCCGCCCATGCCCGCCGCTGCCGCGGGCCCGGCCGTGACGATGGAGCCGGAGTGCCCCTCCCGCACGGTGCTCAGGGTGTACGCCGTCGGGCCGGCCAGACAGGCGACGAGGCCCAGTCCTGCCGCCGCGAGTGTCACCCGGCGTCCCGTCCGGCCCGCGAAGACCAGCCCGAGCGCGGCGGTCAGGCCGCCCACCAGCACGAGCCACCGCAGCCACGGCAGGTAGTCGGGCGTGCGGTGGAGCAGGACGTATCCCCAGGCCGCCGTTGCGGTGACGGCCGCCGCGAGGGTGAGGGCGGCCCATGTCTCCCGCCGCCTGTGCCACAGGATCCCCGCGCCCATGCCGGTCACGGCCGCCAGATAGGGGGCCAGCGCCACCGTGTAGTACTGGTGGAAGATGCCGGCCATGAAGCTGAAGACCAGTGCGGTCGTCAGCAGCGAGCCGCCCCACACCAGAAGCGCGGCGCGGGTCAGGTCGGTCCGTCCCGCCTTCCGGGTCAGGACCAGGACGGCGACGAGCAGGATCAGCGCGGCGGGCAGCAGCCAGGAGATCTGGCCGCCGATGTCGGCGTTGAACATCCGGTCCCAGCCGGTCTCGCCCCAGCGTCCACCGCCGCCGCCCGGGCCGGCCCCGCCGCCGACGCTGCCCGTCTCGTCGCCGTTGAGCCGGCCGAGGCCGTTGTAGCCGAAGGTGAGCTCCAGGAAGCTGTTGTTCTGCGACCCGCCGATGTACGGCCGTGAGGACGCCGGCCACAGCTCGACCACCGCGACCCACCAGCCGCCGGACACCACGAGCGCGACGGTCGCCAGGGCGAGCTGGACGAACCGCTTGCGCGGGCGGACGGGGGCGCAGACCGCGTAGACCGCGGCCAGCGCGGGGAGGATCAGGAACGCCTGGAGCGTCTTGGTGAGGAACGCGAAGCCGACGGCGACGCCCGCCCACACCAGCCACTTGGTCCGGCCGTCCTCCAGGGCACGGACGACGAGATGGCAGGCGACGGCCATCAGCAGCGCGAGCAGCGCGTCCGGGTTGTTGAAGCGGAACATCAGCGCCGCGACCGGGGTGAGCGCGAGGACCCCGCCCGCGAGGAGCGCGGCGCCCGGGCCGGAGCGGCGGCGCACGGACGCGTGCACGACGGCGACCGCGCCGACGCCCATGAGCACCTCGGGCACCAGGATCGCCCAGGAGTTGAGGCCGAACAGGCGCACGGAGAGGGCCATCGGCCAGAGCGCGGCCGGGGGCTTGTCGACGGTGATGGCGTTCGCCGCGTCCAGCGAGCCGAAGAAGAAGGCCTTCCAGGACTGGCTGCCCGCCTGCACGGCCGCCGAGTAGAAGGAGTTGGCGTAGCCGGAGGCCTGAAGATTCCAGAGGTAGAGCAGGCCCGTGGCGAGCAGCAGGGCGAGGAGGGCGGGGCGGGCCCAGCGGGGGTTCGCGGGGTCGGTGGCGGCGGGGCCGGGAATCGGGGGGACGTGCGCGGGCGCCGTCGGCGAGCCGACGAGGGCTACGGCACCGGCCGGCGCGCCGTGCGACGCGGGCTCGGGGTTCGCCTGCGGGTCGTGTGGGGTGGTCATCGGGGGTTCCTCTGATCGTGGTCGGCCCGGCGGGCGGGGAGCGACGGACGGTCCGGGGCGGGCGGCGGCGTCACGGGCGCGCCGTACGGAGGCGTGAGCGGGGCCGGTACGTCTTCTGGGGTGTCTCGGGGAGCCGCCTGCGCGAGCGATGGGGCGCCCGGCGAGGTGGGCGCGGGGGGCGTGGTGATACGCCCGGTCGCCGTCCGCGCGGCCGGCGAAATCCCCGGCGGGGCCGGCGCGGGCGCCGGGGCACCGTGCTCGGACGGCGTCGGCGTGGACGCCGTGAAGCCTGGCGTCGGCGCGGCGCCGCCCCCGGTCGCTGCCTGTGCGGGTGCTGCACCGGGCTGCCGGGAAGCCGCATCGGCGCAGGAGGCCGCAGGCCGCGAACCCGCGTCGGCCGCGATGGCCGGAGGCGCCGAAGCCTCGGCCACACCGGCGGCCGGAGGCCGGGAACCCGCGTCGGCCGCAGGGCCCGGAGGGCGGTCCGGGAAGAGCCAGGCGCGGAACAGCAGGAAACGCAGGACCGTCGCCGCCAGGTTGGCGGCCACCAGGACCGCCAGTTCCGTGGAGTGGCCGGGGTCGCTGCTCGCCGTGTCGAGGGCGGCGAGCGAGCCGCTGGTCAGGGCGAGGCCGATGGCGAGGACGACCAGGCCCTGCGCCTGGTGGCGGACCATCCCGCCGCGCCCCCGCACCCGGAAGGTGAGCCGGCGGTTGGCGGCGGTGTTGGCGACCGTCGACACCAGCAGCGCGAGCCCGTTGGCGAGCTGGGAGCCGGTGAAGGCGCGGAAGCCGCTGTAGAGGAGCAGGTAGAACACGGTGGACAGGACCCCGACGACGCAGAAGCCGACCAGCTGGCGGGCCAGTCCGCGCGGCACGTCCGCGAGGTCCCGGTCGCGCGGGTCGTCGCCGAAGGGCCGGGCGAGCCGGTCCAGGGGCAGCGCGCCGGTGGCCAGCGCCCTGCCGACCCGCCAGACGCCCTTCAGGTCCTCCATGGCCGTCCGCACGATGTGGACGGTGGAGTCGGGGTCGTCGACCCAGTCGACCGGAACCTCGTGGATCCGCAGCCCCGCCCGTTCGGCGAGCACCAGCAGCTCCGTGTCGAAGAACCAGCCGCTGTCCTCCACCAGCGGCAGCAGCACCTGCGCCACGTCACGGCGGATCGCCTTGAACCCGCACTGCGCGTCGGAGAAGCGCGCCTGGAGCGAGCCGCGCAGGATCAGGTTGTAGCCGCGGCTGATGAACTCCCGTTTGGCGCCCCGCACCACCCGCGCGCTGCGGCTCAGCCGGGAGCCGACGGCCAGGTCGGAGTGGCCGGAGATCAGCGGGGCGACCAGCGGCAGCAGGGCGTTGAGGTCGGTGGACAGGTCCACGTCCATGTAGGCGAGGACGGGCGCGTCGGAGGCGGACCAGACGGTCCGCAGCGCCCGTCCGCGGCCCTTCCGCTCGAGCCGTACGGACCGCACCTCCTCGATCCGCCGCGCCAGGTCGGCGGCGATGAGCGGGGTGCCGTCCGTGGAGGCGTTGTCGGCGATCGTGATGCGGAACGCGTACGGGAAGGTCCGGGTGAGGTGTTCGTGCAGTCGGCGGACGCAGGGCTGGAGGTCCTTCTCCTCGTTGAACACGGGGACGACGACGTCCAGGACCGGTGTGCCGGCCCAGGCGGCCGGAAGGTGCTCCCGAGCCGGCAGCGTGCCGGGACGATGATCGGTTCGCATGCGACCGACCCTGGTCAACCGGCCTGTCGTACCTCTGTGGTGAGGCTGTGCCAGGGCTGTGAGTCCGGCGCGGCGGCAGGCAGGGACGGCGCCTCGTGCGCCTCGTGCGCCTCGTGCGCCACGGACGCCGTCTCGTGCGCCACGCGCCCCTCGTCCGCCATGGACGCCACGTGCGCCGTGCCGCCCGCCGGTGCCGGCAGGTGGAGGCTGAACACCGTCCTGCCGGGCTGGCTGGCGACGGTCACCGAGCCGCCGTGCGCGGCCGCCACGGCCTGCACGATCGCCAGCCCCAGGCCCGTCGATCCGGTGGCCCGGGTGCGGGCCGAGTCGCCGCGCGCGAACCGTTCGAAGACGTGCGGCAGCAGCTCGGGCGGGATGCCGGGCCCGTCGTCGGCGACGTCCACCCGCAGCCGGGGGCCCTCGCGGCGCACCCGGGTGGTGACGGTGGTGCCCGGCGGGGTGTGGGTGCGGGCGTTGGCGAGCAGGTTGACGAGGACCTGCTGGAGGCGGGCGGCGTCGGCGGTGACCGGCGCGGGCGCGTCGGGCAGATCGAGGCGCCAGTGATGGCCGGGTCCGGCCGCGCGGGCGTCGCTGACGGTGTCCACGACCAGCGGCACCAGGTCGGTCTCCGCCAGGCGCAGGGGCCGTCCCGCGTCCAGGCGGGCCAGCAGCAGCAGGTCCTCCACCAGCAGGGTCATCCGCCCGGCCTCGGACTCGATCCGGCGCAGCGCGTGCCGGGTGTCCGGGCCGGCCTTCTCCCGGCCGCGCCGGGTGAGTTCGGCGTACCCGCGGATGGAGGCGAGCGGGGTGCGCAGTTCGTGGCTGGCGTCCGCGACGAACTGCCGTACCCGGGTCTCGCTCAGCTGCCGGGCGTGCAGGGCGCCGTGTACGTGGTCGAGCATGCGGTTCAGGGCGGCGCCGACCCGGCCGACCTCGGTGTGCGGATCGCACTCGGACTCCGGGACCCGCTCCTTCAGCGTCACCTCGCCGCGGTGGAGGGGGAGTTCGGCGACGCGGGTGGCGGTGGCGGCGACCCGGCGCAGCGGTCGGGTGGCAACGCCGACGATGACGGCGCCGGCCAGGGACGCGGCGACCAGACCGGCGGCGGTGACGCTGATCTCCACCAGGATCAGGGTGGTGACGGTGGCGTCGACGTCGGCGGTGGGGACGGCGACGTAGAAGGCGCCGTTGGGCCCCTCCGCGTGGACGACCCGGTAGCTGCCGAGGCCGGGGAGGTCGGCGGTGTGCTCCTGCCCGTCACGCTCCACGTCCGCCAGGGCGGCGAGCTGGGCGCCGGTGAGGCGGCCGGCCTCGGGCGTGCGGACGCCGTTCACCTCGCGGGACTCGCTCACCACCCCGTCGGTCACGGTGCCGTTCACGACGGTGGCGCCGACGGTGCCGAACATCTGCGGGCCCCTCGTCACGAAGTCGAGGGGCTCCCGGGGCGGTCCGGGGCGCGGCCCGGCGCCGAGCGGGCCGCCCGTCGCCCGCATCGCCGCCTCGCGCAGCTGGCCGTCGAGCTGCTCGTACAGATGGGAGCGCAGGGCCAGCGCGGTCACCGTGCCGATCACCGCGCACACCACCGCGATCAGCGTGACGGACGCGACGACGAGCCGCGTCCGCAGCGTGCGCGGACGCGGACGCCCCGCTCTCCTCACGGCCGGTTTTCTCACGACACCGCGGGCTTCAGCAGGTAACCGGCGCCGCGCCGGGTGTGGATCATCGGCTCCCGGCCCGCGTCGATCTTCCGGCGCAGGTAGGAGATGTACAGCTCGACGACGTTCGCCTGGCCGCCGAAGTCGTAGGACCAGACGCGGTCGAGGATCTGCGCCTTGCTGAGCACCCGGCGCGGGTTGCGCATCAGGAAACGCAGCAGCTCGAACTCGGTGGCGGTCAGATGGATGCTCGTGCCGCCACGCGTCACCTCGTGGCTCTCCTCGTCCAGGGTGAGGTCGCCGACCACCAGCAGGGCGTCGGAGCGGCGGTCGCTCGCGTAGGAGCGGCGGATCAGACCGCGCAGCCGCGCGACGACCTCCTCCAGGCTGAACGGCTTGGTCACGTAGTCGTCGCCGCCCGCGGTCAGCCCGGCGATCCGGTCCTCGACGGCGTCCTTCGCGGTCAGGAACAGCACGGGCACGTCCGGCAGGTCGCGCCGGAGCCGGCCGAGGACGGACAGCCCGTCCATGTCGGGCAGCATCATGTCCAGGACGACGGCGTCGGGCCGGAACTCGCGGGCCGCGCGGAGGGCGCCCTGGCCGTCGGCCGCGCTGCGGATCTGCCAGCCCTCGTAGCGCAGGGCCATGGAGAGCAGTTCGGTGATCGACTGCTCGTCGTCCACCACCAGCACCCGGACGGAGCTCCCGTCCGGCCTGAGCAGTTCGGTGCGCCCCTGGGGCGAGATCGTGGTCATGCCGGACACGATCGGGACGTCCTCTGAGAGCACCCTTTCGTCTGTCTGTGTTTTCCCTGAGAAATCCACAGGGTGTGTGTCGCGGGGCCTCGTTGCCTTGTCGTCCGGTGTCTCAGACGGTGGACTCCGGTGCGTCAGGCAGGCCGAACAGCCGGGCCGCGTTGTCGTGGCACACCGCCCGCAGCCAGTCGTCGCCGAGCCCGAGACCCGCGAGGGCGTCGAGCTGGTGGGCGTACGGGTAGGGGATGTTGGGGAAGTCGGTGCCGAGCAGGACGCGGTCGCCGAGGGCGGCCAGCCGGGGCAGCGCGCGCCGGGGGAACGGCGCCATCCGCTCGCTGAAGCCGGTGAACGCCATGGTGGTGTCCAGGCGGACCTCCCGGTACCGCTCGGCCAGGTCGAGGAAGTCCTCGTACTCGGGCATGCCCATGTGGGCCACGACAAGCCGCAGCCGGGGGTGGCGGGCCAGCACACGGGCGACCGGTTCGGGTCCCGTGTGCTTGCCGGGGGCGGGGCCCGAGCCGCAGTGGACCACCACGGGGACGCCCGCCTCGGCGAGCAGCCCCCAGCAGGCGTCGAGCGCCTCGTCGGACGGGTCGTACCCGCCGACCTGCACGTGCGCCTTGAACACGCGGGTCCCGTGCTCGACGGCCTCGCGGACGTAGGCGGCGGCGCCGGGCTCGGGGAAGAGGGTGGAGGTGTGCAGGCAGTCGGGGGTACGGCGGGCGAAGCCGACGGCCCAGTCGTTGAGCCAGCGGGCCATGCCCGGCTTGTGCGGGTAGAGCATCGCCGTGAAGGCACGCACCCCGAACGCCCGCAGCAGCGCGGCTCGTTCGGCCTCTTCCCGCCGGTACGTGATCGGCCACTCGATCCCCCCGGTGAGCGGCCCGAGCGCGTCGAAGTACGCCCACACCTTGCGCAGCACGCGCTCGGGCATGAAGTGCGTGTGCACGTCGACGAGGCCGGGCAGGCCGAGGTCCTGCCAGAAGCGGCGGACCTCGGCGGTCTCGGTGGACGCGGTGGACGCGGTGGGCGCGGTGGACGCGGTGGTGTCGCCGGAGGCGGCCGTCGTGCCGGAGGCGGCCGTTGCGCCGGAGGCGGCCAGCCGTGTCGGCGGGTGAGCGCTCATGGCGACACGATCACCCGCGGGGGAGGGGGCGGTCCAGCCCCCCCCCCGGGGGTCTTCCTCTGCGGCTCAGAACAGCCCGTCCTGGGCCGCCGCCCGCTCCTTCAGCGCCCGTACCGGCACCTCGACCCCGCGTCCCACGGCCGGGAGCAGCTCCCAGCCGGGCAGCAGGCGGGTGTCCAGCACGAGGACGCCCCGGGCCGTCGCCAGGTGCAGATCGGGGCCGGCCGCCGCCACCAGCTCACCGCTCACCGCGCCGCCCGCGGCCAGCTCCCCCACCACGCCCACCGGCGCCGGCGCCTGTGCCAGCGCGAACGCCTCCACATGGTCGACGGGACGGAAGGGCGCGGGGTCGAGCGACTCCGGCCAGCCGGTGAGCGCCAGCGCCCGCTCGTGCAGCGCGGCGATCTCGGCGGCCCGTTCCGCCCCGGTCGCCGGGAGCGCCGCCCGTGCCGCCCGCTTGGCGGCGTAGGGGATGCGGTCGGGCACCCGCAGCGCGGCGCGCAGCAGCTCCTCCGTGCGCCGCGCCGCCATCAGCGGCCCGGTGCCCAGCCAGCTGAAGCAGACCGCCCCCTGCTCCAGCAGCCGGGCGGGCCCCCGACGCGCGCCGGTGATCCCGACCTTGGTCATCCCGGGCCCGAACCACGCCAGGTAGACCCGGTACGGCCGGGGGTCGTCGGCGAGCGTGTCGGCGGCCACCGAGTGCGCCCGGTCCAGGCGGGCGCACTCCTCGCAGCGCGGCCCGGTGCTCCGCGCGGACACCCGCGCGGCGAGCGGACACATGTTCCCCCGTGCTCCCACACAGGTCCGCGCTCCCCCTTCCGCGACCCCGAAGGCCACCGTCTTCCCCCAGGTCAGCGCCGAGCGCCGGCCCCCGTCCCAGATCAACACGGGACCGCCCGCCGTCCAGCTCAGCCCCGCGCACCGCCATGCCTGTGCCATCCCTGCCGAGCGTAGGGGGGACCACTGACAACGGGTCACGTGACAACGGACGGCGCGACAACGGCACCTGCGCCGGCTCAGCCCCCCGCACCCACCGCGTCGGCCCCCGCCCGCTCGACTCGCTCGACTCGCTCGGCCCTCTCGGCCGACCCCGTCACAGTCACGGTCACCGGAGCCGCCGTCACGACGACCGTCCCGCCCCTCCGTCCCGCCAGCCGGCACCCCAGGCACTTCGCGTGCCCCGCGCGGGTGCCGCTGTCGCGCACCCGCCAGCTCCACTCCTCCCGCGGCCGCGGCCCCGAGGGCTTGCCCCATCCGGCGAGGTGGAGGACCCAGGTGACGAGCAGGGCGAGCACGTCGACCGCCGCTCCGGCGGCGAGCAGCGGGGCCGAGACGGTGCAGACGCCCGCGCCCAGGACGGCTGTCCCGACGACGGCGATTCCGCAGCCGGTCCAGCCGGCGACCGTGTGCCCGTGGTCATATGGATGCGCGCTCATGTCTGCCCCTCCGCGGCGTCGGCGTTCCTCCGGACCGAATGTCTCACGTCCTAAGGAATTTACAACAGAAACCTCTCGCAAGCTAAGGGAAGTGGGGAAGCCCCGTCATGCACGCCAATCCGCGCCCGCCCGCCACACAGCAGGAGGCGATGTGGGCGATGGACCGACTGATCGCGGCGCACCTGCTCGGTCAGCAGGAGATGGCCCAGGTCATGGGTCTGAACGTCACCGACGTCACCAGCTTCGGCTTCGTCCTGGAGGCGGGCGACGACCTGCTCACCGCCGGTGAGCTGGCCGAGCGGGTCAACGTCACCACCGGCGCGATGACCGGCGTCCTCAACCGCCTGGAACGGGCCGGCTTCATCACCCGCCGTCCCGACCCCGCCGACCGCCGCCGCGTCCGCGTCGCCGCGCAGCCCGACGCGGTGGCCATGGCGCGCAGGCTCTACGAGCCGTACTACGCCCGCCTCGCCGAGCTGTTCGCGGACTACTCGCCCGAGGAGCTGGCCGTACTGAACGACTGGTTCAGGCGCGCCACCCGGCTCGCCGAGGCCTTCCGTGAGGAGAGCCGCTGCCGGACCTGACCCGGCTCAGGCGCCGAGGTGCCGGTCACCGCCCGTGGTGCGACTCTGAATGAGACCGGATCCGCACGCGATCGAACCGCTCGGGGACATCGAAAGGTCGACAACATGGCCGGCAATGTCAGCGGTACGGGCCACCACGGCACCAGCTGGGAGGCCCGCAGCCCCTGGGCGGCGAGCTGGACGGTCGCCGCCGCGTTCCTGATGGTGTTCGGCGGCATCATGGCGATCTTCGAGGGCATCGCCGCCATCGCCCGTGACGACGTCTTCGTCGCCACCCCGAACTTCACGTACGAGTTCAGCCTGACCGGCTGGGGCTGGGTGCATCTGATCCTCGGCGCGCTGGTCGCCGCCGCGGGCATGGCACTGTTCCGGGGGGCCGCCTGGGCCCGTGCCGTGGGTGTCGTGCTGGCCGGGCTGAGCATGATCGCCCACTTCGTGTGGCTGCCCTACCAGCCGGTGTGGTCGATCGTCCTCATCGTCATCGACGGCTTCGTCATCTGGGCCCTGTGCGCACCCCGCCGCGAGTCCCCGGCGTAGAGCGCCCGTCCGGGGGCCCGCGCGGAGGCCGGTCCGGGGGCATGTCCGGCGCCTGGCCCTGGGTGATCCAGCTGGCCGGCCTGACCGCGATGGTCACCGCGTACTTCCTGCTGCCGCTGGACCGCCTGGGCCCGCGCCGCCCGGTGCTGAGCTGGGTGCTGTTCGGTGCGGCCCTCGGGCTGATCGCCCTTCTGCTGCTGGTCCAGGTCGCCCGGGTGCTGCTGAACGCCCCCGGCGTCCGTCCGGGGCTGGTCATCCCGCCGCTGATCTGTCTGTCCGTCCTGGTCTTCGCGACCGCCTATCAGGGGCTCGCCCAGCGCCCCGGCGAACTGGAGGGCATCGGCACGCGCCTGGACGCCCTGTACTTCACGCTGGTCACGCTCGCCACCGTCGGGTACGGGGACATCACCCCGCGCGGTCAGTCCGCGCGCCTCGTCGCGATCCTCCAGATCCTCTACAGCTTCATCTTCCTCACGGCGGCGGTCACCGCCCTGACCACCCATCTGCGCAACGCCCTGCGGCAGCACGGGAATCCGGACCCGCCGCGATGACCACCGGGACGACGCCGCGCCCGCATCGCGCACCAGTGCGACCGGGGTCACACTGAAAAGAACAGGGTGCTCCCCGACGGCCCCGGCGGCCCCTATGTCCCCGGCGGCCCCGGGGACCGCTCTCCCAGGACCCCGGACGAACACGGCCGGACGCCCCGGATGCCCGGACGCCCCTGAGGTCCAGGACGCCGGTTCGTCCGCCCGCGGGCCCGCATCCGGTTCCGCACTGCTCCAAGGGGTGTCCGCTCATGAGCGGCATGGACGCAACCGCACTGGACAATCTGCGCGAGGCCCTGCGAGGCGACCTGGTGACGCCGCAGGACGCCGAGTACGACGAGACCCGCGTCATCTACAACGCGATGATCGACCGCCGTCCCGCCGCCGTCGCCCGCTGCACGGGCACGGCGGACGTGCGCACCACGATCGCCTTCGCCCGGCAGACGGGCGTCGAACTGGCCGTGCGCGGCGGCGGGCACAGCGGCCCCGGCCTGTGCCTGGTCGACGGCGGGCTCACCCTCGACCTGTCCCCGATGCGCTGGGCGCGGGTCGACCCGGTCAACAGGACGGCCCAGGTGGGCGGGGGCAGCCGGCTCGGCGACCTGGACCACGAGACGCACAGCTTCGGGCTCGCCGTGCCCGCCGGCATCAACTCCAACACCGGCGTGGGCGGCCTCACGCTGGGCGGCGGCCACGGCCACCTCACCCGCAAGTACGGCCTGACGATCGACAACCTGGTGGCCGCGGACGTGGTCCTGGCCGACGGCAGCGTCGTCACCGCCACCGAGAAGGAACACCCGGACCTGCTGTGGGCCCTGCGGGGCGGCGGCGGCAACTTCGGCGTCGTCACCTCGTTCACCTTCCGGCTGCACCCGGTGCACACGGTCGGCGTGGCGGCCACCGTCTGGCCGATCGAGCAAACCACGGACGTGCTGCGCTGGTACCGGGAGTTCCTGCCCGCGGCGCCCGAGGACCTCAACGGCTTCTTCGCGGTCATGGTCGTCCCGCCCGCCCCGACCTTCCCCGAACCGCTGCACGGGCAGAAGGTGTGCGCCGTGGTCTGGTGCTACACCGGCGACCTGGAGGGCGGACGGCTGGACGACGTGCTGTCCGTGGTGAACGACCCGGCCCCGCCGGCGTTCCACTTCGCCACGCCGATGCCGTACCCGATGCTCCAGACGATGTTCGACGAGCTGGTCCCCCCGGGGCTCCAGTGGTACTGGCGCGGCGACTTCTTCGACACGATCACCGACGAGGCGGCCTCGGTGCACGAGCGGTTCGGACAGGCGCTGCCGACCGGCCTGTCGACCATGCACCTGTACCCGGTGGACGGAGCGGCCCACGACGTCTCCCCGGGCGAGACGGCCTGGGCCTACCGGGACGCGACCTGGTCCGGCGTCATCGCCGGCGTCGACCCCGACCCGGCCAACGCCGACGTGATCCGCCAGTGGTGCGTCGACTACTGGGCGGAGCTCCACCCGCACTCGATGGGCGGCTCCTACGTCAACTTCATCGGCGAGTTCGACGACACCGACAGCGTCCGCGCCACCTACCGCGACAACTACGCCCGCCTCCGCGCCGTCAAACACACCTACGACCCGGACAACTTCTTCCACGCCAACCAGAACATCCCCCCGGCCACGCCCTGAGCCTCACCGAGCCGCCCGCATCACGCCGCGCGGGAGGGCACACGGTCCTCCCGCCGGTGCTCGGCATCCACGCGTCTACGCCGCGTCCACGGTCAGGGTGTAGTCGACGCCGACCGAAAAGCCGTCCGCCTGGCCGCGGATCTTCAGCGTGTGCTCACCGGCCTCCAGCGCGGGCAGCTGGACCCACAGCCCGCACCCGGTGGCGGTGTAGGCCCCCTCCGTGCCGGTGACGGGGTTGCCGGGAGCGCTGCGAATCTCGATCGTCTCCGCCTGATGGGCGTCCGCGTCGACTTCCTCACCGTCCAGAACGGCGGACCCCTCGGCGGTCTTCATGAAGGCCGCGCAGTCCGCCGATGACCCGATCGTGTTCACGAGAGGGAAGGCAAGGGGCACCCCGTCGGGCACGCTGCACGCGCGCTCGACCTGAGTCCCGAACGTGCCGGCGAGGAACCACACGTCCTGCGGCTGGTTCCGCCCGCACGCGCTCCCGTCCTGATCGGCGACCGGGTTCGTCGGCTCGGGCTCCGACGACGCCCAGGTCCACCACCGGCCCTGCAACTCCTCGGACGAGAGCCTGCCTTCGCCGTCGGTCGCCCTGGCGCCGCACCCCACGAGTGCGGCCAGCACCACGGCGGTGGCCCCCGCCCCGACCATTGCTCGCTTCATGAGTCCCCTCCCGCACCGCACGCAAGCTCCGACCCCCCGGCCGCCGTGCGACATGTGCGGGCACCCTATCCACGAGCCGGACACCGTGGATCACCCCGTGGAACGCCGCAGGCACCACTGCTCTGTGGGGCCTGGACTATGTGCAGCCCGGAGACGGCTCGGCGGAGGCGGTCAAGGGCTCGGCTTCATGGCGTGGCCAAGGGCGATGAGGCCCAGGCCGATGACAGCGACGGTCGGGTAGGAGAAGCCGCTGACTGCCACGAGCACCGCGCCGGCTCCCCACACCCTCGGCTGCCGCACATGGCGTTGCAGCCATCGCCCTGGCAGGCGCCCGAGCAACAGGCCGTGGACCCCCAGCACCGCGCATGCCAACCACAGAGTGATCAGTGCGACAGCCGCAGCCAGCCCTACGGTCGCGAACGCCGGCCCCACAGCTCACCCCCATACGTCTGCCCGTCGGCAGCCACAGCGAGCGGCCGGCCGCCGGATGTCAGGGACGGTACCGGCTGACGCGGTTGCCGTACTCCGCCGCTGTGCGCGCAGCAAACGCCAGAGGCCCCGGATCTCTCCGGGGCCTCTGGGCTGTGTGCACTCGGCAGGATTCGAACCTGCAACCTTCTGATCCGTAGTCAGATGCTCTATCCGTTAAGCTACGAGTGCTTGTCTCTTCATTTGTCTCGCCGCTCCCGGCCCTTTCGGCCCGCTCGCGGCGACAGGAAGAACATTACATGACTGCCGCCGCCATGTGAAATCCGTTTGCCCTACCCCTTGTGACCTGCGGAAACGCCGCGGGAGGTCCGGACGGCGCGGGGGAACGACGAAGCCCCGGCCGCTGGGGCCGGGGCTTCGTGTTCGGGGCGGAGGCGGAGGGATTTGAACCCTCGATGGGCTTTAAGGCCCAAACCGCATTAGCAGTGCGGCGCCATAGACCGGACTAGGCGACGCCTCCATGCACAACCTGCTGCGCGCGGGCGCGAGTGGGTGGTGCGTGCCGATGATGACACAACCGTGTGGGGTGTCACCAATCGCCCCCCACGGTACTAGGCGGGGAGCCCGCAGGGCAAAGCCCTTCCGACCGGCACGCCGTCGTGGCGCAACGTCCCGCGTTCCGGCGCGTTGATCACGGCATGACTGCCCTCTCCCCGCTCCTTCCCTCCTCGTCCCCGCGGAGGCGGCTCCTCACCGGGGGCGCCGCGCTCGTCGCGGTCCTCGCCTCGCTCACCGCGTCCCCCTCCCCGGCGCGCGCAGGGGAGCCCGCGCCGGACGGCGACCGGCTCACCGTCACCGTGCGGGACGCGGGCGGCGGGGCGGACGGGACGTACGAGGTGCGGTGCCGGCCGAGCGGCGGCACGCATCCCGACCCCGCGGGCGCCTGCGCGGCCGTCGAGCGGCGGACAAGGTGGGGCCAGGACGCCTTCGCCCCGGTGGAGCCGGACGCCGTGTGCACCATGCAGTACGGCGGCCCC
This sequence comes from Streptomyces lusitanus, assembly GCF_042647945.1. NCBI lineage: Bacteria > Bacillati > Actinomycetota > Actinomycetes > Kitasatosporales > Streptomycetaceae > Streptomyces > Streptomyces lusitanus. The sequence goes on along the minus strand of NZ_JBHRWL010000033.1, from coordinate 373,620 downwards.
GCCACCGCCCGGATCACCGGCACCTGGGCCGGCCGCCGCGTCGACGCGACGTACGACCGTACGAACGGATGCGCGATCGCACGCTGGGACCGGCTCGTGCCGCTGCTGCCCGAGGTGGGCCGGGCGGCGGGTGCGCCGGGGGCGTAAAGGTCCCGCGAAGGTTCGCGGCGCGTCGGCCCAGGCAGGCGCGGTTCCGGACGTACCGGGCGTCACATCACCGTCACCTCGGGGTGCGATGTGCGTCCCATCCGGCGTCCCCGGCGCACCCCCAGCCCTTAGACTCCCTCCCGTGACACGCTGCGGGCCGGTTGGCAAGATGGCCCGAGCGGTCGGCACGTCGCGGTAACAGGGAGGAAGCGTCTCGTGAGCAGCAGGCCATCCCGAGGCGCTGCTCGCCTCGCAGCCATACTGGACGCGCTTCCCGACGCCCTGGTGCTGGTCAACGCCAACGGGACCGTCGTCAACGCCAACACCATCGCCCTCGAGGCCTTCGAGGCTCCGGGCACCGCCCTGGTGGGGCGCGGGCTGCTGGACCTGCTGCCGGAGTTCGACAGCAAGCTCATCCCCGGCTCCATGCGGCGCCCCGACCACATCGACCCCCGCGGACGCACCAAGCCGACCCGGATGACCGCCCGGCGGACCGACGGGACCGAGTTCCCCGTCGAGGTCACCAGCGCCAACCTCGAGAACACGCAGCACACCTACGACAGTTACGGCTACACCGGCGACGAGCTGCTGATGCTCGTCGTCCGGGACCTGTCCGGCACCGTCGACACCGAGGCCGAGCTCGCCCGGTCGCAGCGGCAGACGGAGATGATCCTGCGGGCCGCCTCCGAGGGCGTCGTCGGCACCGACACCGACGGGCGGATCGTCCTGGTCAACCCGGCCGCCGCCCAGATCCTCGGCTACCGGGCCGGCGAGCTCGGCGGCCGCGAGCTGCACACCCTCGTGCTGCACTCCCGCGCCGACGGCTCCCCCTTCCCGTACGCCGAGTCCCCGCTCGCCGACACCCTGCGCTCCGGCCGCAAGCACCGCGTGCGCGGCCAGGTCCTCTACGCCAAGAACGGCGACAAGCTGCCCGTCGACCTCACCACCGCCCCGGTGCGCGACGGCGACCAGCTCGTCGGCGCGGTCATGACGTTCCTCGACCGCCGCCCCTACGACGCGCTGGTCGAGGAGAAGGAGACCGCCGAGCGGGAGCACGCCGAGGAGCTGGAGCGGCTCGCCGAGGAGCACGGCTCCGAGCTGACCGCCCTGCGCCAGAGCCACGTCACCGAGGTGGAGGAACTCCGCGAGCAGCACGCGGAGGAACTCGCCGCCCACGAGGAGCGGTACGCGGCCCTCGGCGAGCGCGAGAAGGACCGCTACGAGGCCCTCGCCGCCCGGCACGACCAGCTGCTCACCCTCCTCGGCCGCTCCCTGCGCGGCCCGCTCGACGAACTGCGCCGCGAACTGGCCGCGCTGGCCGCCGACGACGCGGGCCAGCTGTGGCCCGAGGCCAACCAGGTGCTCCACCACCTGTCGGCCGGCTACTCCCGCATCACCACCCTCATCGACAACGTCCTCGGCTACCAGCGGCTCGACGCCGGTACCGAGCAGATCGCCCGCACGAAGGTGATGCTCGACGCGGTCGTCGCGGCCGGTGTCGACGGGGCCGTGGAGCTGATCGGCCCCGGCCGGGTGCAGTTCGCGGTGCACGCGCCGCCCATCGAGGCCGAGGTGGACGCGCGTCTGCTCGCGACCGCCCTCGCGCATCTGGTCGCCGACGTCGCGGGCGTCGACGCGACCGGCAACACGCCCCTGTCGGCGGGCGGTTACCTGGACAACACGGTCGTCGTCGCGGCGGCCCAGCGCGGCGAGGTCGTCCGCATCGAGGTGCGCGGCCCGTACGGCGGCGGCGACCCGGTGCACGAGCCGGTCGTGCGCGGGATCGTCCGGGCGCACGGCGGCGTGCTCCAGACGCACGAGGTGCCGGGGATGAGCGGCAGCGCGTTCGTCCTCGAGGTGCCGATCGGCGGCGGGGCGGGGACCGTGCCGCAGGAGGAGGCGGCGCAGGCCGAGGAGGCCGCCGCTCCCGCCGAGCCCGCAGAGCCCGCTCCGAGCGGCGGACGGCGCCGGGCGCGGCGCGCGTCCGTCGACGCGTTCCTGGAGAGCGACGTGCCGGGCGGCGGCGACGGTGACGCTCCGGCGGCGGCCGCGGCCGAGGCGCCGCAGCCCACCGGGCGGCGCAGGCGGCGGGCGGCGGCTCCGGCCGAGCCCGCGCAGGCGCAGCAGGGGCAGGCGCAGCAGGCCCAGCTGCCGGCTCAGGTGTCCGGTGAGGGCGCGGTCGCGTCCGGCGGGACCGGGCGACGGCGTGGCCGTCCTGCCGAGGCCCCGGCCGCCGCGACGGGCGCGGAGGTCGAACTCGCCGGTGCCGCGGGGGCGGGTGCGGGGGTGTCCGAGGGCGCCGTCGTCACCGCGGCCGAGCACGCGGCGGGCGCCGCGGCCTCCAACACCGGGCTGGGCGGGACCGTACCGCCGCAGGGTGTGCCCGCACCGTCCGGACGCCGGGCCCGGCGCGCGGCCGGTGAACAGCAGGCGCTCGCACCGGCGCTGCCCGCGGGCGGCGAGACGAACGGCGCGCCCGGCGCGGTCGCCGTGCACGTGCCCGCCCAGGGCACGGGGCCGGACCAGCAGCCGCAGCCGACGGGACGGCGCCGGCGTGCGCTGGCCGCCGCGAACGAGCGCGCTGCGGCGCAGGAGGCGGCGCCGCGCACGGTGTTCGCGCTGCCGCCGGCCGACGCGGACCAGGACGAGCAGGCGGCCCGCGCCACCGAGCGGCAGGTCGCCGCGCAGGCGCCTCCGGTGGCTCAGCAGGCGCCGCAGATTCCGCAGGCGCCTGTGGTGCCGGGGCAGATGCCGGGAGGTCAGGAGCTGCCGGGCGGTCAGGGAGTCGCGCCGGTGCCTCCGGGGGCCGTGGCGAACGGGCAGGCGGCTGGTCCGGCGCCGCAGCCGGTCCCTCCGGGCGCACAGCCGGTGGGTCCCGTCGCAGGACAGGCCGTACCTCCGAACGGGCAGGCGGTGCCGAGCGCCCCGCAGGCGGTTGCTCCGCACCCGCAGGCCGGCGGTCCGGGACTCCAGCCGGTCGGGACGAACGCGGCGGCTGCGGGGGCCGCGCCTCAGCCTGCCGCGCCGGGCCTCCAGCCCGTCGGCCCCCACGCGCAACCGGTACCCCCGAGCCCGCAGCCCGTACCGCCGGCCGTACCGGCCGCCGGGCCCGCGCCCCAGCCCGTCGCGCCCGGTCTCCAGCCCCCGGGCACGCACCCGCAGGCCCCGCAGCCCGTTCCTCCGAACCAGCAGGGCTCGGCGGCGACGCCCCAGGCAGCCGGGCCGAACCTCCAGCCCGTCGGCCCGAACGCGCAGCCCGTACAGCCCGTACAGCCCAACGCACCGGCCGCCGGGCCCGCACCCCAGCCCGCCGCGCCGGGGCTCCAGCCGGTCGGGCCCAACGCGCAGGCACCGCAGCCCGTACCGCCGAACCCGCAGGCCCCGCAGCCGACCGGCGCCGCCGCTCGGGCGGCCCAGCCCGGCGCCCCGTCGCCGCAGGCGGGCGCGCAGCCTGCCCCCGTTCCCGCCCAGCAGGGCGTCCCGGCCGCCGATGCCGGGCAGCACGACGCCGTGCCGGTGGACCAGTCCGAGGACCACACCCCGCCGCAGCCGCACCCCACCAGCGCGCCCACGGGCCGCCGTCGGCGTGCGGTCGCCCCGCCGTCCGAGGCGGCGCAGGCGCCCGGCGCTCCCGAGCAGTGGGGGGCCGCGCCCGCGCAGAACGCGCCCGCCGCGGCCCCGCTCCCTCCGGCGCAGCCGCTGCCCGCCGAGGCACCGCCCGCACAGGGCGGCCCGGGCGCGGCCACCCCGCCCGCCGGGACCCCGGCCCCACCGCAGTGGCCCGCCGCCGGTGACACCTCCGCCGCCGGTACGCCCGTGCCGAACGCCCCGCAGCCCACGCCGTCGGGCGGCACCCCCCTGCCGCCCGAGGGCGCGCCCGTACCGGACCGGCGGGCCGCCGCCCAGCCGCTGCCCGCCGAGGCCGCCGCGCCGGTGGACCCGAACTCGACGCAGGGGCGTGCGATCAGCGTGCGGACGCTGGGTCAGGGCGTGCCGTTCAACCGGCAGGCCGCCCAGGTCCAGCAGCCGCTGGCGTCGGCCACGCCGCCCCCGCACCAGCCGGGCGGTTCCGGCCGTCGCCGCAAGCTCGGCACCCGCAACGACCAGGCCGCGACGAACGGCCAGACGTCCGCCGGGCAGGCCCCCGGCGCCGGCCAGGGCGCCCGCCCGCACCCGCAGGGCGACCCCGTGCCGCCCGCCGGGCAGGCGCCCGCGCCGCAGCAGGACCGCACCCCGGCCGCCGCCCTCGCCCAGCCCGCGGCGCAGCCGACGCCGACGCCGGCCGGGCAGTCCCGGCTCGCGCCGGCCCCCGAGGCCGCCGGACGCTCCTACGCGATAGGGGCCCCGGACGCGGACGCCGCCGAGGGACCCGAGCCGCTGGACGGTCCGGGCGGTGCCGTGGAGGTGGCGGACCCGCCGCGTCCGCAGCCGATGGACGACGAACTGCCGCCGGAGCCGCTGGACAACCCGCGCCGGCTGCTGGTGTGGCCCGCGCCGGACGTGGCGACGCAGCAGGCGCTGAGCGACCGCGGCTACCGCCCGGTGATCGTGCACTCCCGTGAGGAGGTCGACGCGCAGATCGCGGCCTTCCCGGCGGCGCTGTTCGTCGACCCGCTGACCGGGCCGATCACCCGTACCGCCCTGCAGTCGCTGCGTCAGGCGGCGGGCGCGGCGGAGGTGCCGGTGCTGGTCACGGCCGGGCTCGGCCAGGCCTCCCGCGACGCCGCGTACGGCGCCGACCCCGCCGTGCTGCTGAAGGCGCTCGCGCCGCGCGACAGCGAACAGCACCCGCCGCGCGTGCTGCTGATCGAGGAGCACGCGGAGATCGCGCTGGCCCTGACCGGCACGCTGGAACGGCGCGGTATGCAGGTCGCGCGGGCCGCGAGCGACGCCGACGCGGTGACGCTGGCGGGTCAGTTCCGTCCGAACCTGGTGGTGATGGACCTGATGCAGGTGCACCGCCAGGCCGGACAGGCCGGCATCGTCGACTGGCTGCGGGCGAACGGGCAGCTCACCCGCACCCCGCTGGTCGTCTACACGGCCGCCGTCGACGCGGCGGACCTGCCGCGGCTGGCCTCCGGCGAGACGGTGCTGTTCCTCGCGGAGCGGTCCACCAGCGCGGAGGTGCAGGAGCGGATCGTCGACCTGCTGTCGCGCATCGGGACCAACTGACCTTCCGAGCCGGGCCACAGGGCGCGGACCGGGGCAACGGGAACGGGACGAAAGAACGCCGGGCGGTGAGCGCGGGTGTCGCGCTCACCGCCCGGCGTTCCCTCTTCCGGGTCCGGGGCCGGATCAGATCCGCGTGACGTCCAGCGTGCCCTCGGCGTACTGCCGGCGCAGCACCTTCTTGTCGAACTTGCCCACGCTGGTCTTCGGCACCGCCTCGATCACCGTCCAGCGCTCCGGCAGCTGCCACTTGGCGATCTTCCGCTCCTCCTGGAGGAAGGCGCGCAGCGTGGTGAAGTCGGCGGTGGCGCCCTCCTTGAGGACGACCGTGGCGAGCGGGCGCTCGCCCCACTTGTCGTCGGGGACGGCGACCACGGCGGCCTCGGCCACGTCCGGGTGCGCCATCAGCGCGTTCTCCAGCTCCACCGAGGAGATCCACTCGCCGCCCGACTTGATGACGTCCTTGGCGCGGTCGGTCAGGGTGAGGAAGCCGTCGGGGCTGATGGTGCCGACGTCGCCGGTCTTGAGCCAGCCGTCCTCGCTGAACTTGTCGGCCGGGCGCAGCGCTTCGGCGTCGGGGCCGTTGTAGTAGGCGCCGGCGATCCACGGGCCGCGCACCTCCAGCTCGCCCGCGGACTCGCCGTCCCAGGGGAGACGCTCGCCGCCGGGGCCGGTGAGGCGGGCCTCGACGCCGGCCGGGAAGCGGCCCTGGGTCAGCCGGTAGGCCAGCTCCTCGTCGGTGCCGACGACGTGGGCCGGCGGGCGGGCGATGGTGCCGAGCGGGGAGGTCTCCGTCATGCCCCAGGCGTGGCAGACGCGCATGCCCAGCTTGTCGAACGCCTCCATCAGCGAGGGCGGGCAGGCGGAGCCGCCGATGGTGACCTGGGTGAGGGAGGAGACGTCGCGGGGGCGGGCGGTGAGCTCGGCGAGGAGCCCCTGCCAGATGGTGGGGACGGCGGCGGCGTGCGTCGGCCTCTCACCCTCGATCATCTCGGCGAGCGGGGCGGGCTGGAGGAAGCGGTCCGGCATCAGCATGTTGACGCCGGTCATGAACGTGGCGTGCGGCAGGCCCCAGGCGTTGACGTGGAACTGCGGGACGACGACCAGGGACGTGTCCTGGTCGGTCAGGCCCATCGACTGGGTCATGTTCACCTGCATGGAGTGCAGGTAGATCGACCGGTGGCTGTAGACCACGCCCTTGGGGTCGCCGGTGGTGCCGGAGGTGTAACACATGGCGGCGGCGGACCGCTCGTCCAGCTCCGGCCAGTCGTAGGCGACGGGGTGTCCGGCGATCAGTTCCTCGTACTCGTGCACGCGGACCTGGGTGTCGGCCAGGGGGGAGCGGTCGCCGGGACCGGAGACCACGATGTGCTCGACGGTCTTGAGGTGCGGCAGCAGCGGGGCGATCAGCGGGATCAGCGAGCCGTTGACGATGACCACGCGGTCGGCGGCGTGGTTGACGATCCACGCGAGCTGCTCGGCCGGCAGGCGGAGGTTGAGCGTGTGGAGCACGGCGCCCATCGCGGGGATCGCGAAGTACGCCTCGACGTGCTCGGCGTTGTTCCACATCAGGGTGGCGACCCGCTCGTCGCCGTCGACGCCGAGGTCGTCGCGCAGGGCGTGCGCCAGCTGGGCGGCCCGGGCGCCGATCTCCGCGTAGGAACGGCGCTGCGGTGCTCCCTCGCCGGTCCAGGTGATCACCTGCGAAGTGCCGTGGATCGTCGACCCGTGGGTCAGGATCCTCGAGATCAGCAGCGGTACGTCCTGCATGGTGCTCAGCACGGCGTCCTCCTGGGCGACATTGCCTGGCGTCGGTACGGGATGCGCTGATTCTGCGCACATACCGCGCGGTATGTCACTAGGGGAGCGGATGATCGATCACGCTCAGGCGGACGACGCGCGCCTTCAGGTTCCGTTCATTTCCTCCTCAGTTCCGAACAAGTCCCAGCTCAGCGTCCTCGCGGAGCTTGCCGAGCGCCCGCGACACGGCCGACTTCACCGTCCCGACCGAGACGCCGAGCACCTCTGCCGTCTGGGCCTCGCTGAGGTCCTCGTAGTACCGCAGCACGACCATCGCCCGCTGGCGTGCGGGCAGCCGCATGACCGCCCTCCACATCGCGTCCCGCAGGGCCTGCTGCTCGGCGGGGTCGTCGCGGCCCGGCACCGGGTCCGGCTCGGGCAGCTCGTCGCAGGCGAACTCGTCGACCTTGCGCTTGCGCCACTGCGAGGTGCGCGTGTTCACCAGCGCCCGGCGGACATAGCCGTCCAGCGCCCGGTGGTCCTCTATCCGCTCCCAGGCGACGTACGTCTTGGCGAGCGCGGTCTGCAGCAGGTCCTCCGCGTCGCTGGGGTTTCCGGTCAGCGACCGGGCGGTCCGCAGGAGCACCGGCTGGCGGGCCCTCATGTACGACGAGAACGACGCGTACGGGAGGGTCTGCGTCGCCGGGGCGGCGGCGTTCGAAGCGCTGGTGCAGACGGGTGTGGTCATGTCGTCCACGCTAGGAGCGGGGGCCGCCCGGCGGATCGCCCGCAGGTCCCGAAGCCGGATCCCCCTCAGGTTGTAGGGGTGGTGCCCGCCCCACCTCCCAGAGGTGGACGGGCGGATGAGGGGTCCTGCGGGTCACCCCTGAGGTCCGGCGCGCCGCCTTGAGGACCGGCGCCCGGCGCGGCGGCGCCGAAGCGCCGCCGCACGGACGTCCTCCCCCTTGTCCCGCGTCCCCCCCTTCTCCCCTTGTGCTCCCCCCTGCCTACGCAGTCAGATCGCCGGCCACCAGAGGGGGGCGAAGCTGATGGCCACGTTGTCCTCGCCCTGGTTGACGTTGGTGAACGCGGAACCGTTGACCTGGGCGGTATTGCTCTCGTTCTCGGCGCCGGCCCCTACGGCCTGCTGCTGCGTGGTGGCGGAGTTGCCGAAGTTGTCCCCGCCGACTCCGGTACCGAGGGCGCCGACGCCGTTGTCCGCCGTCGCGACTCCCGCGAAGAGCGCGGCCGCGAGCGGGAGCGCGGAGACGGCGGCGATGACGCGGGCGGTACGGATGCTTGCCATGTTGTGTTCCCTCCAGAACCAAGGACGCGCCGGGTCACGGCCGTCCCATGCGTGAACTGTGGCTTTCACCAGGGAAGTTGGCCCCCCGCCCTGGCGCTGTGCACGACGTCGCAAGATCAGGATTGCCCAGCCGGCGCCCCGGAACCACCTCGGAAGCCGTGATTCGCACGCAAGCGTGAGAAGCCGCCGATAAACCCCCGATCAACCCTGATTCCCGCCCGGTTCGACCCCGGGCGGCAGCAGCCCTGGCGCCCCAAGGGAGGAAGCGTTTCGGCGCCCCGCCGGCCGGTGCCTTCGCACCCCCGAGGCGCCCCCCACACCCTCTTCCCTTCTTCGAACGTGTGTACGAACATAGTCGTATGGCCACCACCGACCGGCAGGCCACGACGCTGGCCCTCGCACACGCCCTGTCAGCCGCCGAACGCGGACTGGCCGTCATCCCGCTGTCCCGCACCAAGCTCCCGGCCCTGCGCTCCCCCCACCGCGACGACCCGTCCCACCCGCCCTGCCACGGCGAGTGCGGCCGCTTCGGCCACGGCGTGTACGACGCCACCACCGACCCGGCGCGGATCCGCGCCCTGTTCGCCGCCGCGCCCCGCGCGACCGGCTACGGCATCGCCTGCGGCCTGCCCCCGTACCACCTCATAGGCGTGGACCTCGACACGAAGAACGGCACCGACCCGAGAACCGCCCTGCGCGCCCTCGCCTTACGGCACGGCTTCACCGTCCCGCCCACGGTGGTCGTCCTCACCCCGAGCGGCGGCCGCCACCTCTGGCTGAGCGGCCCGCCCGACGTCGTCGTCCCCAACTCCGCCGGCCGCCTCGCCCCCGGCATCGACATCCGAGGCGCCGGCGGCTACCTCGTCGGCCCCGGTTCCCGTACGGAACACGGCACGTACCGGGCCGCGCCCGGCGCCGCGCACCTGGCGCCCGCGCCCTGCCCGCCGGCCCTGCTGCGCCTGCTCCTGCCGCCGCCCCGCGCCCACCACCCGACGCCCCCGTCCGCCGGCGGACACGGCCAGGGCCTGGTCCAGTTCGTGCTCGCGGCGCACGAGGGCCAGCGCAACACCCGCCTGTTCTGGGCGGCCTGCCGCGCCTACGAGGACGGCATCGGCCCCGAACTGGTGGAACCGCTGGTCGACGCGGCCCGCGCCACGGGCCTGTCCGAACGCGAGGCACGCGCGACGATCGCGTCGGCCGCCCGCATGACAGGCCACTGAGGCCGCGGCACGGTCCCGTGTCCTTCCGAGCCCCGCTCTCTCCTCCTCCCCCCCCCACGCCCCCGCGCACGCGCCCGAAATTCGAAAGACCCGCATGCACCAGCGCCTTAAAGTGCCGACCATGGCACTCTCCCGCGTCCTCCTCACCTCGGGCCGCTCGGTCGACCTGACCGAGCTGCGCCTGTCGTCGACGTACGCGGGCGCGCTCGAGGGATACCCGTGCAAACCGCTGAACGACCTCGCGATCGCCGGGCTGGTCCGGTCCGCCGAACACGTCCACCCGGGCGTCCCGGTGCATCTGATTCCGCCGCCGCGCGAGTACCCCGACCAGTTCTCGGGCGCCTTCGGACCGGTTGAGGTGCTGCCCGCGGTGACCTGCGTGGGCCACTTCCGCTCCGAGGCCCTCGATCCCGGCCATGACCGTGCCCTGTACCGCTCCCGCCTCACCGTGGCCTGGTTCCAGCCGACGACGCGCATCCCCTCGGGCTGTGACGCGGAGACGGCCCTGCTGGACCTGGACTGGGAGCGACTCGCCACCGACGAGGAACTGTGACCGCCACCGCCCCCACCACCGACGGCCGGCTCGGCCTGCTCCGCACGCAGTTCGACCTGACCTGGGCCCTGTTCGAGTACCACCTGGAGCGCCTGGAGCCGGAGGACTTCCTCTGGGAGCCGGCCCCGCGCTGCTGGACGGTCCGCCGCACCCCCGAGGGCGCGTGGATCCCCGACTGGGCGGACACCGAGCCCGACCCCGTGCCGGTGCCCACCATCGCGTGGCTGAGCTGGCACATCGGCTGGTGGTGGAGCGTGACGCTGGACCACGCGCGCGGGGAGCGCCCGCGCGAGCGCACCGAGATCGTCTGGCCCGGCGAGGGCGAACCCACGCTCGCCTGGCTCCGCTCCCTGCGCACGCAGTGGCTCGCCCGTCTCGACACCCTCACGGACGCCGGCCTGGACGCCACGGCGCCCTTCCCCTGGCCGGACGACCCGGCCCGCACGAAGGCGGACATGCTGGCCTGGGTCAACGCGGAGCTGATGAAGAACGCGGCGGAGATCGGACAGCTCCGCATGCTGCGGGCGGCGTCATGAACGGTGACGGCGCCACCACCCGGCCGCCCTGGTCCCTGCTCGGCCTCGACGCGGCGTTCCGCTCCTGCTGGGCGGCCGACACCTGCTCACCCGACGACCTCCCCGACTGGCGCCCGGACAACCCGGCCGTGGGCCACTGCGACATCACGACCCTGGTCGTCAACGACCTGTTCGGCGGCGACCTCCTGGTCGCCGACGTCCGCCGGCACGGCTCCCCGCACGGCTACCACTGGTGGAACCGCCTCCCGAACGGCATCGAGCTCGACCTCACCCGCGAACAGTTCCGCGCCGGCGAGATTCTCTCCCCACCTCGCCCGGTGACACGCCCCCCGGGCCCCCTCCCACGCCGCCACCCGGAATACGAACTCCTCCGCACCCGCCTCGTCCCCCACCTGGGCCCACTGCCACCGGCGGGCGGCGGCTGAGTCGCCCACGGGGATGAGGATGAGAGGGGCGGGGATCCACGGCCTGCGAGGGCCACTCGTGGCGGGCCCTTCGCGGTTCCGCAGCGGCGGCAGTCACGGCACACGGGCATGAGAGCGGCCCCCGACCGCGCAACCACAGCAACCGTCTCGATGCTGAGCCTCGGTAGCAGGCATCATGAGCCCGTGGGGATGGACGTGGAGCTGCACTCAGCACGGCCGACGCGTGACTGGCGCAAGTCCCGAACGACGCTGCTGCGGAGTTCGTACGGACATGGGGACGCGTTGGCCGACGCGATCGGCTCGCTCCAACTGCTCGGAGTGCCTGGGCGGCTGACCGCCGTAGATCTGTACGGGGACGCTGTGATGAACGAGCAGGAGGCTGCCGTTGCTCTCGGTGAGATCCCCGCTGCACGGCAACGGTGCACCGATGAGCGTCAGCTCGCCGCCTTGGACGACCTTGCCGGGTTGCTGGAGCAGTGCGCGAGCACTCCAGGCAGCTATCTGTGGTTCCAGGGCGACTGAAGCCGTGCCCCATCCGTGCCCGACAGACCGGTAACTCACGGAGAACCACGGTCGCCGGCAGATACCGCGCATAGGAAGGCCCCCGACCGATGTTCCTGGTCAGGGGCCGTTCTCACTGCTCAGTCGGCGGAGGCGGTGGGATTTGAACCCACGGTGACATCGCTGCCACGACGGTTTTCAAGACCGTTCCCTTAGGCCGCTCGGGCACACCTCCCCGCGCCGGCCGGTGATCGGCGGCGCGGGGACAAGGGTAACGGGTGCCGGGGCGGCGGGTGGGGTCAGCTGTCGCCGACGCGGGAGCCCAGGGTGAGTTCCGTGGTGTGCTCCTTGCCGCCGCGTTCGTAGGTGATCGTGACCTCGTCGCCGGGCTTGTGCGTCCAGATCTCGCCGATCAGGGTGGGGCCGGAGTCGATGACCCGGTCGTCGAGCTTGGTGATGACGTCACCCGGCTTCAGGCCGGCCTTGTCGGCGGGGCCGCCCGGGTCGACGGGCTCGGTGCCGCCCACGCCCTGCTCGGTGATCTGCGCGCCGTTGGTGGTGTCCTCCAGGGAGACGGACGCGCCGATCTTGGCGTACACCGGCTTGCCGGTCTCGATCAGTTCCTGGGCGACGTACTTGGCCTGGTTGATCGGGATGGCGAAGCCGAGGCCGATCGAGCCGGCCTGGCCCGTGCCGAAGCCGCCGTTGCTGGTGGACTGGATCGCGGAGTTGATGCCGATCACGTTGCCCTGCGCGTCCAGCAGCGGACCGCCGGAGTTGCCCGGGTTGATCGACGCGTCGGTCTGCAGCGCGCTCATGTAGGAGGCCTTGCTGCCGCTGCCGTCGCTGGAGGCGACCGGCCGGTTCTTCGCGCTGATGATGCCCGTGGTCACCGTGTTGGACAGGCCGAAGGGCGCGCCGATGGCGATGGTGGAGTCGCCGACCGCCACGTCGTCGGAGTTGCCCAGGGTGAGCGGCTTGAGGTCCGACGGGGCGTTCTTCAGCTTGATGACGGCGACGTCGTACCCCTGCGCGTTGCCGACGACCTCGGCGTCGTACTTCTTGCCGTCCGGGAACGTCGCGGTGAGGTTGCCGCCGTCGACGGCGTCCGCCACCACGTGGTTGTTGGTGACGATGTGGCCCTGCTTGTCGAAGACGAAGCCCGTGCCGGTGCCGCCCTCGCCGCTGCTGCTCGCCGCCTCGATGGTGACCGTGCTGGGCAGCGCCGCCGCCGCGACCGCGGCGACCGTGCCCGGGTCGCGCTTGACGTTGCCGCCGCTGGTGCTCGACGAGACGGTCGTCGAGCCGCCGCTGTCGTTCTCCTCGGCGAGCGTGTAGCCGAGGCCGCCGCCCAGGCCGCCCGCGACCAGCGCCGCCACCAGGACCGCGGCGACCAGCCCGCCGCGCCCGCGGCCGTTCTTCGGCGCGGGCTGCTGGTGCGTGGTGCCCCAGCCTGCGCCCCAGCCGCCTCCGCCCTGGCCCGCCGCGCCGTGACCCATGGCGCCGTGGCCGACCGCGCCGTCACCGCCGTACGCCGGGGTGGACGGCGGCGGGGGCGGCGGCCAGGAGGGGTCGGGGGCGGAGGAGGACTCGCCCGCGCCCGCGTCGTGGTGCGCCTGGGAGGCCGGGGGACCGTAGGGGTCCCCGGCCGCCGGAGCCGCCCCCGGAGCCGCCCCCGGGTGCGCGCCCTGGGGCGCGGAAGCAGCGGGAACGTCCGCCGGGGGCGGCGGCGCCGACGGGGCCGGGGGTACCGCGGTGCCCTCGTTCTCGGTGCTCACAGCTTCTCTCCTCGATCCACGGCTTCTCGGTCTCGTCGCACTCGGGCCCGCACGTCACGCGCGCCTGACGTCCGGCGCGATGCAGATGGAGCTGTGCACGTCTCTTTGTATGACGTCAGCTTTTCCCACACGCCGTCAGGGCACCGTAAGCCGTTCCTGTGGGTCCGGGGTCATCCTTTATATAGGGCATTACTCACGTAAGGTGCGCCACTCGATGGCTCCGACCGGACTGCCGTACCGATCACGCCACACCGGCCGCCCGTCCGCCGGTGAGCGGTGGCACCATGACGCGGTGACCCACGCACGGCAGCACCTGACCCGAGTCGTCGCGCACCGCGGGGCCTCCGAGGACGCCCCCGAGCACACCCTGGCCGCGTACCGCAAGGCGATCGAGGACGGCGCGGACGCACTCGAGTGCGACGTACGCCTCACCGCCGACGGACACCTCGTCTGTGTGCACGACCGTCGCGTCAACCGTACGTCCAACGGGCGCGGGGCGGTCTCGGCGCTCGAGCTGTCCGACCTCTCCACGCTCGACTTCGGCTCCTGGAAGACCCGGGACGCGGCCGGCGGGCCGCGCGTCGAGGAGCCCGACTGGGAGCACCGCCCGGAGGACCGCGAGGCCACCTCCGTGCTCACCCTGGAGCGGCTGCTGGAGCTCGTCGCCGACGCCGGACGCCGGGTGGAACTGGCGATCGAGACCAAGCACCCCACACGCTGGGCGGGGCAGGTCGAGGAACGGCTGCTGGTCCTGCTCAAGCGGTTCGGCCTGGACGCGCCCGCCTCCCGCGAGGACTCGCCGGTGCGCGTCATGAGCTTCTCCGCGCGCTCCCTGCACCGGGTGCGGGCCGCCTCCCCGACGCTGCCGACGGTCTACCTCATGCAGTTCGTCACACCGCGGCTGCGCGACGGCCGGCTGCCCGAGGGCGTGGACATCGCGGGCCCGTCGATCCGCATCCTGCGCAGCCACCCCGCCGCCGTCGAGCGCCTGAAGCGCTCCGGGCACCAGGTGCACGTCTGGACGGTCAACGAGCCCGCGGACGTCGACCTGTGCGTGAGCCTCGGCGTCGACGCCATCATCACCAACCGGCCGCGTGCGGTACTGGACCACCTCGGGCGCTGATCCGGGCGGCGGGCACTCAAGGGAACACGGCCGCCTCGGGGGCGGTCGTCACATCCGTCCCGTGTGTCCCAGTTGTTGTCTCCCGCCTCTTGACCCACGGGAACCGGCACCCACATCCTCATATCTCGGCCACATCGACGAAATCCAGCCATGCGACTACGGGGAGTGGGAGTGCTCCGGCGCGTTCGGTGCGTGTTCGACCGGTCCGAGTGCGTCACCGCGCGTGGATCGGCCGGTTTCCGGCTCAGGCCGATGGGGCATCCACACCGTGGCGTGGGGCGAAGGAGGTCTCGGGGGTGGCGTTGGTGGTGGCACAGGAGGTGCCCACGTCGTCGAGCATGGCCGTGCCCCATGGCCCTGCGGGCGTGGGGAAGGCGAGGCGCCGGATGCGCGCGCAGCTGCGCGACGGAGGCGTCCCGGAACCGGTCGTCGACGACGCCGTACTGATCCTTTCCGAGCTGTTGAGCAACGCGTGCAAACACGGCCGGCCCCTGGGCGACAGCCTGGCCGGGGACGGCGACGTGCGCGCGGCCTGGCGGGTGGACCCGCGCGGCCGGCTCGTCGTCGAGGTCACCGACGGGGGCGGCCCGACCCGCCCGGCGCCCGCCACCCCGTCGGTCACGGCGCACGGCGGCCGCGGACTCAACATCATCTCCGCGCTCTCCGACGACTGGGGGGTACGCGACGAGGTGCCCGGCGAGGTCACGGTGTGGGTCGTCGTCCACGAGGACGTGCACGACCCGGACGCCGGAAGCTGCCACCGCCGCGAGGACTTCGCGGCACGGGTGACCGCCCCTCCGGTCGCGCACCTCACGGGCCTGGACTTCACGGACGTCTTCGACGACCTGGACTGACGGCGCGGCGGCCGGACGGATTCCGGCCGGCACCGGGTCCGGCTCCACCGGAAACGCCGTACGAACTCGCTTCCGGTCGTCCACGGACCGCCCCGCCGTCCACAGGATCCCGTCGGCCGCGGCGCGAGCGGCTAGGCTCGCGCCCGTACGAGACGAGCCGTAACCGGGAGACACCCACGATGGCCAAGAAGCGACCCCAGACGAAGGCCAGGCGCCCGCAGCTCACGGACGGGCAGATCCCGGTCGTCGGCGCCCGCGAACCCTGCCCCTGCGGCAGCGGCCGCCGCTACAAGGCGTGCCACGGCCGTGCCGCCGCCCAAGCGGTGACCGAGCTGGTGCACCGCCCGTTCGAGGGCCTTCCGGGCGAGTGCGACTGGGTGGCGCTGCGCGAGCTGGTGCCCGCCGCGACCGTCGGGCTGACCCTGAAGGACGGCCTGCCCGAGGGCGTCCCGTCGGTCACCCTGGCCACGGTGCTCCCGATGGCCTGGCCGGCGCTGCGCCGCGACGACGGCTCGGTGCTGCTCGGCCTGCAGAACGACACGCCCTCCGGGGACATCAGCCGCGACCTCGCCGACACGCTCCAGCGCGCGCTGACGGCCGAGCCGGGCACGCCGGTGCAGGCGCGTCGCGCGCCCGCCGACGGTCCCCGGCTCCAGGACCTGCTCGACCCGAAGGGTCCTTTCGAGCCGGTCGTGCACGACGGGTTCGAGTTCTGGGTCCCGGACCCGGAAAACGCCACCCCGGACGTCACCGCCTCCCTGGAGCGGGCCAACGCGGCGGCCATCCCGACCGTGAAGCTGACGGGCGTGGACTCCGCGTACTGGTGCGAGACGCCCGAGAAGAACCACCTGCGGTGGGTGATGCCGCACCCCGAGGAGCAGCTTCTGGACGCTCTCGCGCGGCTGCACGCGGCGGGCGGCTCCTCCCTCGGCGACGGCACCCGCCTGGTCGGCTCCTTCCGCGCTCACGGGCTCACCGTGCCGGTCTGGGACCTGCCGAGCGAGGTGCGCGCGGAGGACGTGGAGAAGCCGGCCGCCGAGTTCGCCGAGCGGCTCGCCGGCGCCCTGGCGGCCGACGCCCCGCTCACCGCGGACGAGCGCCGGGCGCGCGGCGGTCTGACGAACCGCCAGGTCACGCTGAGCTGAGGCGCTGCGCACCCGGCTCCCGACGGGTGTCCCGGGCGGCCGAACCGCCCGGGACGCGCCGTCCTGTCCGCGCGCAACTCCCCGTTCGGACAGGCCAGTCGGTGACCGGAAACGCCGAGATCGAATTTGCTTACCGCCGATCTCTTGTTACCGTTCCAGTAGCCCGGTTGCTGGTGCATCCCCCGTCGCCAGCAACCGGGTCTTTACGTGCCCGCCGCGCGATCTCGTACGGCCCACCGGCGCCGGACGCCCCGGCCCCGCCCGCACTCCGCCCGCCAGGGCCTCTCGGCACCCGCGCTTCCGTGCCTCACCGGTCTCCTGCCGGCGGCGAGTTGCTCCCGGCCCGCAGCAGCAGCCGCCCGTCCCCCGCACCGCCCGCGTGGGCGGCGAACTCCGCCACCGCCGTGTACCGCACGGGCTCGCCGTTGAGGCGCACGCGCGGGGTCTCGCACAGGGACGGGTCGTCGCCGGTCCCCGCCACGCACCGGCTCCGCACGCTGTGCCCGTCCGGGCCGAGCAGGGACAGTGCCGCGTCCAGGGGCGCGCCGGTGGTGTTGCGGTAGTACGTCCGCGCCCACACGTCCTTCCCCTGCACCGCCACGCACGTCTGCGCCTCGACGCCGTCCGGCGAGGACAGGGACGGGCCGCAGCGCAGGGCGGTCGACAGGTGCGCGCCGGGCGGCGCCTGGTCCGCCTCGGGCGTCCGCACAGGGGCGTTCCCGTCCAGGGCGTCGCCGTCCGGGGAGTCGTCCCCGGCCGGGGCGTCCCCCTCCGACGGAGACGGCGAGGCGCGCCCCTCAGGGGCGGAAACCGGACGAAGATCGTCCGGACCGGCCGAGGCATGGCGCCGGCCGTCGTCCCGGCCCGCACAGGCCACCGCCAGCGGCAGCGCGATCACGCAGGCCGCCGCGACGCCCGCGAGGGCGGTCGCTCGGGCTCTGCGGGACGTCCTGGCACGGCCCCCGGCATGACGCGGCATGCCCCGGGAAGATAGCGGCCCGGCACCGGGTGCCGGGCGCGGCGCGCGACGGCGCCGCCTACATCTCGGGCGCGCTCACACCCGTACGGGTGAGGGCGTCGACCACCGCGTCCACCACGGCTTCGACGTCGGGCACCCAGGGCGACGCCGAACCGGGCAGCGGCGCCCGCTCCCAGCGGACCTCGCCCTGCGCGGTGACGGACGGGGGCAGGGCCAGGTAGCCGCCCTCGCCGTGGAAGCGGAGGGAGCCGGGGACGTAGTCCTGGGCGTACAGCAGTTCGCCCAGCTGCTCCAGGGAGTAGGGCTTGACGAGGATCGCCCAGCGGGTCGGCGAGGCGACGACCGGGCCGAGCCGCATCCCGCGGCGGTCCAGCGCGGCGAGCGCGCGGGCGGCCGGCAGGGCGGGCAGGGACACCGCGCACGGGGCCTTGCCGCCGGTGGCGAGCACGACGGGCGCCGTCGGCCGGTTGGTCCACCACCAGCGCACCATCCGCGCGTCGGTGGTGGCCGCGAGGAGACCGGGGTCGAACGGGTGGGCGCCCGGCACCGTGCACTCCGGGTCGGGGCAGGCGCAGCGGGACCCGTCCTGCGGGTCGGCCGCCACGCCGGGGAGGACGGGCCACTGCCATTCGGCGGCGAAGGTCAGGGCCGCACCGATCAGATCGGGCCCTTCGTCACCGCGCCGGGACAGGAGCCTGCGTCGCCTTCCGAGGATCTCGCGCATGAGCGCTCGTTCCTTTCCGTTGCACGCCTGGCAACACCGTGGACCACTCACGTCATGTGTCGATCACTTCACTGTGCGTACCTGTTGGCGCATCACACCCCCGTGCCGGGCAGGGGGAACCCCTATGGGCCGGGCATGGGCTGCCTCCGCGGCCGTTCCACCCATACAGCGTTTATCAGAAGTACGGGTGCGGCGTGGGGTGGCGAAGTCTGGCGTTTACCGTCGCGCGTGGTTCTCTCCGCCTCCGCCACGGGAGGATGGGGCACGGTCGTCGGTGGTTAAGACGCCCGGGTCCGTCGCCAGGTTCCCGGGCGGTTCCCAACCACCCCTGGCCTTCTCCGAGTACGTACCCATCACGACCGCTGTGACGCTCCGTCGAGCAAGGCCAGTCGACCGCAATAAGCCTCCCCCTGAGGCAGTTTCAAGCCAACTTCGAATTTCGGCAAGAGGTCCATCGGGAGTTCCCCTCGGTCACACGGACACCAGGAATCCCAGCAGGACAATGCTGGACATCTCCTTACGAGTACGTGTACATGTGGAGACACTGCCGGCGACGCAGAACGACATGGGGGTTTGCGATGCTTTTGAGCAGTACGTACCGGTCGGAAAGCCGGACGCCATGAACGCTCCGCACCCTCCGAAAGTGGCCGGAATCGATTCAACGGTCCCCGCCCCCGCACACACTGTCGCGCCCGCTGCGGGTACCGCCCCGTCCGCCGCGCCAGACCCCCACCACGCCCCGGGCGCGCTGCTCCAGGACCGCCTCGCCGGCTGGGTCTCGGACCTCACGACCCTCCACGAACTGACCGAGCGCCTGGTCCGCGCCGGCACGCTCGACGCCGCGCTGGAGGAGCTGCTGCGCGCGGGCGCCGCCCTGGTGGGCGCCCGGCGCGGGCTCGTCGCCCTGGAGCCCGCCGACGGCCGCGGGCCGTCCACCACCGTCGGCTACGGCCTGGGCCGCGCGGACCTCGGCCACATCGAGACGGTGCCGCGCAGCTCCCTGCCGCACGGCCGGATCCTCGACGGGCTGCCCGGCGGGGACGACGGCGTCGCCGAACCCGACCTGTTCGCCGAGCAGGGCCTCGACCCCCGGCACCGCGAGGTCGCCGCCCGCCTGGGTTACGCCGCGAGCTACGCCCTCTCGCTCGCCACCGACTCCGCCGGCCGCCTCGGCGCGGTCGTCTGGCTCTACGACGAGCCCGCCGAACCCGCCGAGCGGCAGCGCCACCTCGTCGGCCTGTACGTCCGGCACGCCGCGGAGCACCTGGCCCGGCTGCTCGAACTGGAGCACACGCGCGCGTCGATGGCCACGATGACCGAGGAGCTGCTGCCCTCCCGCCTGCCGCGGATGGCCGGCGTGCAGCTCGCCGCCCGTCACCGGACCTGCCCGAGCGGCGGCGGCGACTGGTACGACGCGCTGCCGCTGCCGGACGCCGCGCTCGGTCTCGCCGTCGGCTCCGTCACCGGCTCCGGCCCCAGCGCCGTCGCCGCGATGGGACGGCTGCGGGCGTCGCTGCGGGCGTACGCCGTGATGGAGGGCGAGGACCCGGTCGCCGTCCTGTCCGACCTGGAGCTGCTGCTGCGGCTGACCGAGCCGGCCCGGTCGGCCACCGCGCTGTTCGGCTACTGCGAGCCCGCGGTGCGCCGGATCACGCTGGCCGGCGCCGGGCACAGCCCGCCGCTGCTGCTCGGCGAGCGCCGCACCGAGTTCGTGGAGACCTCCGTCTCGGCCCCGCTCGGGATGCTCGCGTGCTGGGAGGCGCCGAGCGTGGAGGTGCAGGCGGAGGCGGGCGACACGGTGCTGCTCTACACCGACGGGCTGCTGCACCGCACCGGCGACCCGACCGACCGCGCCTTCGCCCGGCTGCACGCCGCCGCGGCCGGGGTGCCGCGGGCCCTGCGCCGCGACCCGGGCGCCGTCGCCGACCACGTGCTGCGGGCGGTGCTGCCCGAGGGCGCTGAGGACGCGGACACCTCGGAGGACGTGGTGCTGCTCGCGGCGCGCTTCGACTGACCCGCCCGGCCCGCGCGCCGCTCACTCCGCGTGCACCTCGGGTAACAGGCGCTTCCCCGGTTCGTCCGTTTCCGCCCGACCGTACGATGGGGGGTGGTCCAGTGCCGTATCGAGGAGGATGACCGTGGCGGAGGAGCTGCCGGAGACCCCGGAGAACGCCGACGAGGAGCCCGTCAAGCAGCGGAAGAACGGCCTGTACCCGGGCGTGTCCGACGAGCTGGCCGAGAACATGAAGAGCGGCTGGGCCGACACGGAGCTGCGTGACCTGGAGCCGATCGCGCAGGCCGCCGAGACCGCGGCCCGCCGCGCGGCGCTGTCCGCCCGCTTCCCCGGGGAGCGCCTGGTGATCCCGGCGGGCAACCTGAAGACCCGCTCGAACGACACGGAGTACCCCTTCCGCGCGTCCGTCGAGTACGCCTACCTCACCGGCAACCAGACGGAGGACGGCGTCCTCGTCATGGAGCCGACGGCCGACGGCCACCGGGAGACGATCTACCTCCTGCCCCGCTCCAACCGCGAGAACGGCGAGTTCTGGCTGGACGGGCAGGGCGAACTGTGGGTGGGCCGCCGCCACTCCCTCACCGAGGCCGAGAAGCGGTACGGCATCCCCGCCTCCGACGTCCGTGAGCTGGCCGGCGCGCTGCGCGAGGCCACCGGCCCGGTCCGCGTGGTGCGCGGCCACGACGCCGGGATCGAGGCGGCGCTGACCGACAAGGTCACCGCCGAGCGCGACGAGGAACTGCGCGTCTTCCTGTCCGAGATGCGGCTGGTGAAGGACGAGTTCGAGATCGGCGAGCTGCAGAAGGCCGTCGACTCCACCGTGCGCGGCTTCGAGGACGTGGTGAAGGTCCTCGACAAGGCCGAGGCGACCAGCGAGCGCTACATCGAGGGAACGTTCTTCCTGCGCGCCCGCGTCGAGGGCAACGACGTCGGCTACGGCTCCATCTGCGCCGCCGGCCCGCACGCCTGCACCCTGCACTGGGTGCGCAACGACGGCCCGGTCCGCTCCGGCGACCTGCTGCTGCTCGACGCCGGCGTGGAGACCCACACGTACTACACCGCCGACGTCACGCGGACGCTGCCCGTCAACGGCCGCTACACCGAGCTCCAGAAGAAGATCTACGACGCCGTGTACGACGCCCAGGAGGCGGGCATCGCGGCGGTGAAGCCGGGCGCCAAGTACCGCGACTTCCACGACGCCTCACAGCGTGTGCTGGCCGAGCGGCTCGTCGAGTGGGGCCTGGTCGAGGGCCCGGTGGAACGGGTGCTGGAGCTGGGCCTTCAGCGCCGCTGGACGCTGCACGGCACCGGTCACATGCTCGGCATGGACGTCCACGACTGCGCCGTCGCGCGCACCGAGACCTACGTCGACGGCACGCTGGAGCCGGGCATGGTCCTCACCGTGGAGCCGGGCCTGTACTTCCAGGCCGACGACCTGACGGTGCCCGAGGAGTACCGGGGCATCGGCGTCCGCATCGAGGACGACATCCTGGTCACCGAGGACGGCAACCGGAACCTGTCGTCCGCCCTGCCCCGGCGGTCGGACGAGGTCGAGGCGTGGATGGCGGGCCTGAAGGGCTGACGGAGCTCGAAGGGCTGACGCCTCATCGCGTGACGACGGCCGGGCACGGCAACGTGCCCGGCCGTCGCGCGTGTGCGTCCGTCACGCGGAGGGACGGTAGTCGTCGAGTTCGGCGCGCAGGGACGGCGTGCCCGTGGCGTCCCCGGTGCGGTCGGCGGGGGTGCGCAGGACGGTCATGAGGCTGGACAGCGGGGCGTGCTGGGGGCGGGCGTCGTAATCGATGCCTTCCTCGTCCCGGTAGTCGTCGATCCGCTCGAACGGGACGATCACGTACGGACGCCGGGACCACGGGTGGGTGTCGGCGGGGTCGGGGTCCATGCGCCACTGGGTGCCGCGGTGCCGGTTGTGGACCTCTCCGAGGTACCAGCAGGCCACTTGGGCCAGCGGCGTGTGCTCCTGGGCGAGCAGGTCGTCCACTCCGGTGAAGTGCTCACGGACGAGGCCTTCGAGCCGGTCGAGGGAGCGTTCGGAGAAGTCCCAGTCACCGCCGTACCGCCGCGCCCACTCGGCGAAACGCCCCTGCTGCTCGGCCAGCCACGCCGACAGGCGCGGGTTGTCCGCGTGCGCCTGGTCGATGCGCTCGGCGACGGCGTGCTCGTCTTCCCCGTCCTGCATGTCCTCGCTCACGCCTGCCAAGCGTAGTCGTCGGATGCGACCACAACGTCCCGGTGTCTGCACGGAATTGACACATGGCGTACCGGTGAAACCCCGTTGCGTGAGTGAAGCCAGGCCCTAGTGTGGCGGGTCTTGCGCGACACCAACGACCAACGGGGGCCCGGTGTCGCGCGGGCACGTCCGGACCTCTGGGTCCCCGGGGGATGTTTCACGTGAAACCACGCATACGCGCACGCTCATGGCGCACCGCGAGCCGAGGCGTGATCGCGCTCGCCTGCGCCACCGTCATGGCCGCCATCGGCCTGCCCACGCTCGACACCGCCGAGGCCGCACCGCTGCCGCGCCCGAAGCCCGGCAAGCGCTGCGACGAGATGTACGGGATCAAGAACGTCCCCACCGGCCGCCTGCCGCAGGGGGACGCCTCCCGTGCCGTGGACCGGTGGGACACCTACGACTACGTCAACCCCGGCCTCCAGTTCGACGGCCTCAACCCCACCCAGGCGGACCTGGACGCCGCGGGCACCGACTACAAGCAGTACGGTCACGACGACCCCCGGCGCATCTACGCCCGCTTCAACGCGCAGAAGCGCTGGAAGAACTTCTCCGACTACCTGTCGAAGGTCTACATCCCCAACCAGGGCTTCGACGCGCGCGGCAAGGCGTTCATGGCCAAGGTCGTGAAGGAGATGGGCCTGACGGGGCCGGACTGGATCTGCGAGAAGGAGTTCTACTTCACGGACCCCGACACCGGTGAGCGCCATCTGCGGCGTCTCGACGCCTACAACAAGCGCACCCGGGAGATCGTCGAGGTCAAGTCGAACGGATCCCCCGACGGCCGCGAGAAGCCCGCGGACCGCGCCTGGGCCAAGAACCGCGGCTGGCGCTCGTACAAGTACACCTACGTGTTCGCCGAGAAGCAGACGAGCGATGCCAAGAAGTTCATGGGGGAGCTGAAGCAGACGGCGGGCAAGGACGGGCTCGGACGGGACCGGGTCCGGTCCTACGACTACCAGTCCCACCACCGGGGCGTGCCCCCGAAGGGCACCGAGAACGGCCCGTACCGCGCGAACAGCACGACCATGTCGCCGGGCAACGGCACCTCCACCGGCTCCCGGGGCTCGGGCAACCAGGTCATCCGCCAGTCGCCGCCCAACCCGCAGACGCTCAAGGAGCAGCTCGACCGTCTCGGCCGGACCGGGCAGCGCTCGCTGATGAACCGGGGTCTCGGCGGCATCGACTTCACCACGCTCGACCTGCGGTACATCGGCAAGGGCAAGGGCGGCAAGGGACTGGACTACGCGTTCTCCGCCAAGACGGTGGAGGACGAGTACGCGGCCGGATGGGGCGGCCAGGAGAAGGGCAACCTGATCTCCGACGCGTTCTTCACCTGGCTGGCACTCGACCCGTCGACGTTCTGGGTCAACCTGAACCCGGACGAGCCGGACCGGATCATCGACCCGGAGTTCGGCAGCACCGATGCCGGCCGGGTGATGCTGGAGGCCGACCTCGAGCTGAAGCACGACATCTTCAGGGCCATGGACCCCGAGACCGACGCGGGCCGTGACTTCATGAACGCGCTGCCACAGCGCAACGGGTTCCCCTGCTGGGCGGGTTTCCGGTCCTGGATCGAGCCGGAGACCGCCGTCGTGCGCGAGGACAGCGGCGGCATCCACATCCTCGACACGCCGCTGAAGCTCTCCACGGTGCCGCAGGAGACCACCACGCAGCCGCCGGGCGGGGAGGGCTGCGACCTGTCGGAGGCGGAGACGCAGCAGTCCGACCGCGTGCTCGACCGCTACATCACCCCGCTGGTCGAGAAGAAGATCAACGAAGGCGACTACTACGCCGATCTGCGCCGTGTCTACACCGCCCGCGTGGCGGCCGAGTGGGTCAGGCAGAACGCCGCGGACATGCCGGCCGAGTACCGCACGATCATCAACAGCAACGACGTGTCGCGCTGGCCGCTGCGCGCGCCCCACCAGGACTGGACGGGCAAGCAGGTCTGGGACCGGTACTACAAGGCGTTCACCGAGGGCACCTTCAAGTACGAGTGGAGCAACGGCGAGGACGTCTACGTCTACACCGTGGGCGGGGTCGACTTCTCCAAGCAGCCGAAGCGCAACATGAGCGCACTGCGCTTCCGCACCGAGCAGCGCTACAAGCCCCGCACGGTCGGCTTCGCGGTGGACACCCTCGCCGACGATCCGCACAAGGAGGGCTACCTGATGTTCGGCGGCAACAGCGCCGGACGTTCCGAGGGCGGCACGCCCACGCCGACGCCGACCCCGACTCCCACCCCGAGCGGGACGGAGCGGCCGGACCCGACGCCGACCCCCTCCACGTCGGCCCCGGAGCCGTCGCCGAGCACGTCCTCGCCGGCCACCGCCGCACCCGGCCCCGAGGATCCTGACGGCGATCTCGCCGACACCGGCAACAACACGCCCGTCGGTCTGATCGCCGGCATCGCCGCCGCGGCCGTGGCGGCCGGCGCCGGACTCGTCTGGTGGCGTCGCCGCAGGGCGAACACCGACGGCTGACCCGCACCGGCGGCCGGTACGGCAGCAGTCACGGCCGAGGGCCCCTCCCGATCGCAACGGGAGGGGCCCTCGTCGTGTGCCGTCACACCGCCGTCAGCGGGGCGTCCTCACGCCATTTGAGGATCTTGTCGAAGCTCACCACCGCGCCGCCCCGGCCCGGCTTGTTGCCGATGTGGACGTGGTCGGCCAGCTGCTCGATGAGCGACAGGCCCCGTCCGTGCTCCGCCTCGGCGGGCACGGGCTGCGGGCGGGGGCGGCTCCCGGCGGCGGGGAAGCCGGGACCGGCGTCGGCGACCTCGATACGGCACTTCTCGCCGTCGAGGTAGGCCGTCACCCGGAACGCCTCGGAGGTGTGGTCGCGCGTGGCGCCGCCGCCGTGCTCCACGGCGTTCGCGCACGCCTCGCTGAGGGCGACCGACAGGTCGTAGGAGATCTCGGGGTCGACGCCCGCGGTTTCCATGGTGCCGAGCAGCAGGCGCCGGGCGAGCGGCACGCTGGCGGCATCACGCCGCAGATGGAGTGACCACCAGATGCTCATGCTCCAGCCTCCTGGCTGCGGCTCGACATACCGTTACGTATTGCCCTGAGTGGTCACCGGTAAGCGCGAAGTTGACGTGACACCGCCCATATGGCGGGTGTACGAGGGAGCCGATCGGTGTATGTGCGACACCGCACCGCACAGGTGATCTTACGGTCGTACCTCATCTTGCGGACCTGGCGTACGGCGCCCCTGGGGCTGGTGCGATGATGAGGCCGCCATGTCTGCCCCTGATCCGCGCACGACGCGCGCCGGACGAGGACTCCGGATCCTGCGGGCCGCGGTGTTCGCCGCGGTCTGCGTCGTGCTGGCCGGGGCAGGCCACTCGCTCGCCTCCTGCGACGCCGTGCCGTTGTGGACGCTGGGCGCGGGCTTCCTCGCGGCGGTCGCGGTCGCCGTGCCGCTCGCCGGGCGCACCCGCCCGCTGCCGGTGATCACGGCCCTGCTGGCCGGCGGTCAGACCGCGCTGCACACGCTGTTCGGTCTCGGGCAGCACGGCGCGCCGACGGGCGCCGCCTCCGACGCCGCCCTGGTCGCCCAGGCCGCCCGCCTGCTGTGCGGGCCCCGCGCGATCAGCCCGGCCGAGGCCCAGCAGGTCCTCGCCGACGCCCGGATCGCACCGCACGGGCCCGGCGGACACGCGGCCGACACCATGACGGCGGAAGCGGCGGGGTCCCTGCTGCCGTCGCTGCCCATGCTGCTCGGCCATGTCCTCGCCGCGCTCGCCGCGGGATGGCTGCTGCGCCGGGGCGACCTGGCCCTGCTGCGCCTGGCCGACCTGTCCGCGCAGGGCGTCGCCGAAGGCGCCCTCGTGCGGTCGCTGCGCGGCGCGCTCGCCCTGGTGCGGGCCCTGCGCGTGGGACTTCCCGGCGCGCCCCAGGCGGCCCCGCTCACCCTGCGCACCACGCTGCTCGCACCCATTCCGTCGCGCTCCGCGGGGCTGCACCACACGGTGATCCGCCGGGGTCCCCCGGCGTCCGCCTCCGCACTCGCGCTCGCCGCCTGACGCGGGGCGCCCGCCGTTCCGGGGTTTCCGGACACGGTGAGGGACGCCTCCGTGCGGCACGCCTGTGCGCCGGTTCCGCCGCGAGCGCCCGGCCGCCGTCCCTCCAAGGGGAGTGACCGGCCGTCCGCGCCGCGTATCCCTCATCGTCAGTGAAACCTCTACGAAGCGGAGTGCTTCTGCCATGAAGGCTTCCCGTATCGCCGCCGCCGGCGCCGTCGCCGGCGTCGCCGTCCTCGCCGTGTCCTCCCCCTGCTTCGCGCACGTCAGCGTGCAGCCCGAGGGTGAGGCCGCGAAGGGCGGCTACGCGGTCGTCGGCTTCAAGGTCCCCAACGAGCGGGACAACGCCTCGACCACCAAGCTCGAGGTCACCTTCCCGTCGGACCACCCCCTGTCGTCCGTGCAGCCGCAGCCGGTCGAGGGCTGGGACATCAAGATCACCAAGTCCCGCCTGGCCACGCCGCTCGAGGTGCACGGCAAGAAGATCGACGAGGCCGTCTCCAAGGTCACCTGGACCGCCAAGGGCGACGGGATCAAGCCGGGCTTCTTCCAGAAGTTCCCCGTGTCCGTCGGCACGCTGCCCGAGGACACCGACCAGCTCGTCTTCAAGGCCCTCCAGACGTACTCCAACAAGGAGGTCGTCCGCTGGATCGAGGTGCCTCAGGAAGGCCAGGAGGAGCCGGAGAACCCGGCCCCGGTGCTCGCCCTGACCGCGCCCGCCGAGGACGGCCACGGGCACGGCGCCGCCGCCGACGACAAGGCGTCCGACGACGCGGAGAAGGCCTCGGCCGAGACGACCGCCGCGTCCGACGACGACTCCGGCGGCACCGACACCACCGCCCGCGTGCTGGGCGTCGTCGGCATCGTGGTCGGCGCCGCGGGTGTCGCGTACGGCGTGCTCGCCGGGCGCCGGCGCACCGCCTGAGCCTCCCCTTCTCCACGGCACGCGCCGGGGCCGGCCGCGGCCCCCGCGGCCACCCGGTGCGTGCCGCACACACCTCCAGGACCCACCCATGCGCAAGAAGACCCTCGCGGCGGCGGCTCTGCTCGCCGTCGTCCCGTTGACCCTCACCGCCTGCGGCGGAGATTCCGGCGACAGCGGTTCGCCCGTCTCCGTGGTCTCCGAGGAGACCGGTGCCCGGCAGGCGGCCACCGTCCTCGACAAGCCCTTCGAGAAGCCCGACCTCGTCCTCACCGACACCGCGGGCAAGCCGTACGACTTCCGTGAGCAGACCGCGGGCCGGCCCACGCTGATCTACTTCGGCTACACGCACTGCCCCGACGTCTGCCCGCTGACGATGAACAACATCGCGGTGGCCAAGAAGCAGCTGCCCAAGGAGCAGCAGGACCAGCTGCGGATCGTGTTCGTCACCACCGACCCCGAGCGGGACACCCCCGCCGAGCTCGGCAAGTGGCTCAAGGGCATCGACCCCCAGGTCGTCGGCCTGACCGGCGACTTCGCCACCATCCAGGCCGGCGCCCGCACCCTCGGCATCTCCATCGACCCGCCGCGCAAGGACGAGAACGGCAAGACCGTCTCCGACCACGGCACCCAGGTCATCGCCTTCTCCCCGAAGACGGACGGCGGTTACGTCCTCTACGGCGAGGACGCCACCGTCGAGGACTACACCCAGGACCTGCCCAAGATCATCAAGGGGGAGAACCCGTGAGGCGCCGCGCGGGCGCCGCCCTGGCCGTGGCCGGCGCGCTGGCCCTGGCCGGGTGCGGCGGCTCGGACGACGGCTCGGCCCGGCTGTCGGTCGGGTCCGCGTACATGCCGCAGCCGGTGTCGGACATGGCCGCGGGGTTCCTCACGATCACCAACGACGGTGACGCCGCGGACCGGCTGACCTCGGTCAGCAGTGACGTCGCCGGACAGGTCACCGTGCACGAGACCGTCGACGGGGCGATGCAGGAGGTCGAGACACTCGACATCCCGGCCCACGGCAGCCTCGTGCTGGAAAGCGGCGGCAACCATCTGATGTTCGAGCAGCTGAGGCGCGAGCCGAAGCAGGGTCAGAAGGTCTCCGTCGAGTTGCGCTTCGCCCACTCCGACCCCGTCACGGTCGAGATTCCGGTGAAGCCGGCCACCTACCGCCCGACGACCGGACACTGAGGGAGACACCCCCGTGACCCAGACCATCGCCCCCCGCGTGCGGACCCTGGTGCTGCTGATCCTGGCGGTCGCCGGCGCGCTCCTCGCCGGGGCCGCTCCCGCCTCCGCGCACGCCGCGCTGACCGGCAGCGACCCCGCGCAGGGGGCGGTGGTCGACACGGCGCCCGCTCAGATCTCCCTCACCTTCTCGGAGCCGATCGCCGTGGGCGACGACTCCGTACGGGTGCTCGACCCCAAGGGCGAGCGGGTGGACAAGGGCGAGCCGGCCAACCTCAGCGGCACCACGTACAGCGTGCGGCTGCTGAGCGGGCTGCCCGACGGCACGTACACGGTGGCCTACCAGGTGGTGTCCGCCGACAGCCACCCGGTCGCCGGCGCCTACACCTTCTCCATCGGCGCCCCCTCGGAGACCACCGTCTCGGTGTCCGCGCAGGGCTCCGACGACGGCCTCGTGGGCTGGCTCTACGGCTTCGGCCGCTACGTCTCCTACGCGGGCTTCGTCGTCCTGGCGGGCGGCGCCGCATTCGTCCTCGCCTGCTGGGCGCCGGGCGCCCGGGTGCGGGCGGTCCAGCGCCTTGTCGTCTCCGGATGGCTCGCGCTCACGGCGGCCACCCTGGGCCTGCTGCTGCTGCGCGGCTCCTACACGACCACCGGCAAGGTCGGCGACATCTTCGACCTGGAGCTGCTGGGGGACGTGCTCCAGACCAAGACCGGTGCGGCCCTGGTGTCCCGGCTGCTGCTGCTCGCGGCTGCGGCGCTGTTCATCGCGGTGCTGTTCGGGGCGTACGCCCGCACCACGCCAGCCGGGGCCGGTGACGACGCGGACGGCGCCAAGGAGCCCGCGGATGGGCTCGTGGAAAGGTCCGCGGAAGGGGACGGCGGGGAGCCGGACAAGCGGGACCTGACCTTCGGGCTGGCCCTCGGCGGGACGGTCGTGGCGGCCGGACTGGCCGCGAGCTGGGCCATGTCCGAGCACGCCTCGCAGGGCCTTCAGCCGGGCGTGGCCATGCCGGTCGACGTGGTACACCTGCTGGCGGTCGCCGCCTGGCTGGGCGGGCTCACCGCCCTCCTCGTCGCGCTCCACCGCGGTCCCGTCGAGACACCGGTGGGGCGGGACGCGGTCCGGCGGTTCTCGCGCCTCGCCTTCGGCAGCGTGGTGACGCTGGCCGTCACCGGCGTCTACCAGAGCTGGCGGCAGCTCGGCTCCTGGTCGGCCTTCACCGACACCCGGTACGGGCAGTTGCTGCTCGTCAAGATCGCGCTGGTGGCCGTGATGGTCGCGGTCGCGTACCTGTCTCGCCGCTGGACGCAGCGGCTGTCCGAGGCGCGTACATCCGCGGCCGAGGAGGAGAAGCAGCCGGCCGCCACCGTGCAGGCAGAGGCGTCGGAGGCGTCCGAGGCGTCCGAGGAGAAGCAGCCGGCGGGCACCGCACCGGCCGAGGCGTCCGACGCCTCCGCGCCTTCCGAGGCTTCCGACACGAAGAAGGCCGGGGCCGGTCACGACGCCGTGCGGGCCGCGCAGCTCGCCCGGCAGCGGGCCGCGGCCGAGGCCGCCCGGCAGAAGCGGCTGCGGGACGCCGACCCGAACCGCTTCGGACTGCGCCGCTCGGTGCTCGCCGAGGCGGGCGTCGCCGTCGTCCTGCTGGCCGTCACCACCGTGCTGACGCAGACCGAGCCGGGCCGCACCGAGCAGGACGCGAAGGCGGCCGCCGCCACCTCGTCCTCCGCCGCCGAGGGAACCGGGCAGGGCAGTGGTGCGGTGAGCCTGACCATGCCCTTCGACACCGGCGGGCGGAACGGCAAGGGGGTCGTCTCGATCGACCTCGATCCCGCCCGGGTCGGCGACAACTCCCTGCACGTCTACGTCGAGGGACCGGACGGCACACCGGTCGACGTGCCCGAGGTGAAGATCGCCCTCACCCTCACCGCCCAGGACATCGGACCGCTGCCCGTCGCACCCGACCACGTCACCACCGGACACTGGTCGGCGAGCGCGGTACAGATCCCCATGGCGGGCGACTGGAAGGTCGAGGTGACCGTGCGGACCTCCGACATCGACCAGGTGACCGTCTCCAAGAACGCTCAGATCGGCTGAACCACCATGCCTGACCCTTCCCTGTCGCAGACCCGCACCCCCGAGGAGGAACCCCGGCCGCAATCCCCCGCCTCCGGGGCGGGCATCTCCCGGCGGCGCCTGCTCGGCACGGCCGGCGCCACCGGGCTCGTACTCGGGGCGGCGGGCGGTGCCGTCGGGTACGCGGCGGCGCCCTCCGGGGCCACACCGCTGACCTCGGTCGGCGCCACAAAAGTGCCGTTTCACGTGAAACATCAGCCCGGCATCACCGACCCGCTCCAGTCGCGCGGCCATCTCCTCGCCTTCGACCTGGCTCCCGGCGCCGGACGCAAGGAGGCGGCCGCGCTGCTGCGCCGCTGGTCCGACACGGCCCGGCGGCTGATGGCCGGGGAGTTCGACGCGCAGGGCGACAGCGACGTGGCCCGCGACGCCGGACCCTCCTCGCTGACCCTGACCTTCGGGTTCGGGCACAGCTTCTTCGCGCGTACCGGGCTGGAGAAGCAGCGCCCGTCCGCCCTGGACCCGCTGCCCGCCTTCTCCTCCGACCGCCTCGACCGTGCCCGCAGCAACGGGGACCTGTGGGTGCAGATCGGCGCCGACGACGCCCTCGTGGCGTTCCATGCCCTGCGCGCGGTGCAGAAGGACGCGGGCGCGGCGGCGCGGGTGCGCTGGCAGATGAACGGCTTCAACCGCTCCCCGGGCGCCACCGCCCGCCCGATGACCACCCGCAATCTGATGGGCCAGGTCGACGGCACCCGCAATCCGAAGCCCGGCGAGCCCGACTTCGACGAGCGGATCTTCGTGCCGGAGCAGGGTGAGCCCGCCTGGATGGCGAACGGCTCCTACGTGGTCGTCCGCCGTATCCGCATGCTGCTGGACGACTGGGAGAAGCTGTCGCACACGGAGCAGGAGGGTGTCATCGGGCGGCGCAAGGCCGACGGCGCCCCGCTCTCCGGCGGCGACGAGACGACCGAGATGGACCTGGAGAAGACCGACGCCCGGGGCGATCTGGTCGTCCCCATCAACGCCCACGCGCGGATCACCCGGCCCGACCAGAACGGCGGGGCGGCCATGCTGCGCCGGCCGTTCTCGTACCACGACGGCATCGACACCGACGGGACACCGGACGCAGGGCTGCTGTTCATCTGCTGGCAGGCCGACCCGCTGCGGGGCTTCGTGCCGGTGCAGCGCAAGCTCGACCGGGGCGACGCCCTGACGCCGTTCGTCCGCCACGAGGCGAGCGGGCTGTTCGCGGTCCCGGGCGGGGCGGCGGAGGGCGAGTATGTGGGCCAGGCGCTGCTGGAGGGGTGACAACCGCCGGGAGTCACCCGCGTGAGCGGTCTCGGGAAGGGCCGTCGGGCGTGGGCCCATTAGGGTGAGGTCATGCCAGCGAGCTATGCGTATCTCGGCCCAGAGGGCACCTTCACCGAAGTCGCTCTGCGCACGCTTCCCGAGGCGGCCACGCGTGAGCTGATCCCGTACGTGTCCGTGCAGTCCGCGCTCGACGCGGTACGCGCCGGCGAGGCCGAGGCCGCTTTCGTCCCCATCGAGAACTCGGTGGAGGGCGGGATCACCACCACCCTCGACGAGCTGGTGGCGGGCACCCCGCTGATGATCTACCGCGAGGTGCTGCTGTCGATCACCTTCGCGCTGCTGGTCCGCCCGGGCACGAAGCTGTCGGACATCAAGACGGTGACCGCCCACCCGGCCGCCCAGCCGCAGGTGCGCAACTGGCTGCGCACCCACCTGCCCGACGCGCTCTGGGAGTCGGCCGCCTCGAACGCGGACGGCGCCCGGCTGGTCCAGGAGGGCCGGTACGACGCCGCCTTCGCCGGTGAGTTCGCCGCGGCCCGGTACGGGCTGGAGGCGCTGGAGACGGGCATCCACGACGCGGAGAACGCCCAGACCCGGTTCGTGCTGGTGGGCCGGCCCGCGCGTCCGGCGGCGCCGACCGGGGCGGACAAGACCTCGGTGGTGCTGTGGCAGCGCGACGACCACCCGGGCGGTCTGCGCGACCTGCTGGGGGAGTTCGCCACCCGGGGCATCAACCTGATGCTGCTCCAGTCCCGGCCGACCGGCGCCGGCATCGGCAACTACTGCTTCTGCATCGACGCCGAGGGGCACATCTCCGACCGCAGGATGGCGGAGGCCCTGATGGGGCTGAAGCGCATCTGCCTCCAGGTGCGTTACCTCGGTTCGTACCCGAGGGCGGACGTGCAGCCGGGCGACGTGCGGCCGCCGTTCCCGGGGACGTCGGACGAGGAGTTCGTAGGGGCGGCGGACTGGGTGGCGCGCTGCCAGGACGGCCGGTTCTGAGAGGCGTTCCGAGGACGTGCCGGGGCGGCGGGAACCGGTCCTACCTGCCGATTGTCATTGTCCACAGGAGTTATCCACAGGTCAGCTTCTCGACCTGGGGACAAGTCGACACCGAGCCGCCCTTCGGTCGACAAATCCCCCCAAGGTCATGATCGCGTTCATTCCGCGGCAGCTCGCCCTTCGTCCACTCTTTTTCGGTGATCAACCCTTTGGAGGGAGGCCTTTCCACTCAAAAGTGGCGGTAGAGGGAGTTTGTGCGGGGAATCATCGCCTCCAGCCGGGCCTTTCGGAGTGATCAATTCCGGCATCCACAGATCTTCCCCACAGCCTGTGGATAACTTTTCGTGCGGTGTGGACGGCTGTGGACAGCAAGCTCTCAAGTCCCGTTCCGTGCAAGGGTTTCCGGTCAACAGCGGGCCGCGCGACCGACCCTTTCCAGCGGCGGCGCCCTGTTTATTGACCTTGCCGCCACCGTGAAACGATCACGAAGAACACACCAGGCAATTCACCTGGTAAGGGACACGCATCCGGGCACCGCAATAGTCGGTCGTGAGCCGCGGTCGCGCACCGGTAGCCTTGACCGCGTGATTGACCTTCGCCTGCTCCGTGAGGACCCCGACCGTGTGCGCGCATCGCAGCGCGCCCGTGGAGAGGACGTCGCGCTCGTCGACGCCCTCCTGTCTGCCGACGAACGGCGCAGGTCGTCCGGCGTCCGCTTCGACGAGCTGCGCGCCGAGCAGAAGTCGCTCGGCAAGCTCATCGGCAGGGCCACCGGTGACGAGAAGGCCGAGCTGCTCAAGAGGGCCGAGCAGCTCAAGGCCGACGTCAAGGCCGCCGACGCCGAGCGCGACGCCGCCGACACCGAGACCCAGGAGCTCCTGCTCAAGCTGAGCAACCTCGTCCACCCCGACGTGCCCGTCGGCGGCGAGGAGGACTTCGTCACGCTGGAGACGCACGGCGACATCCGCGACTTCGCCGCCGAGGGCTTCGAGCCCAAGGACCACCTGGAGCTCGGCCAGCTCCTCGGCGCGATCGACGTCGAGCGCGGCGCCAAGGTATCCGGCAGCCGCTTCTACTTCCTCACCGGTGTCGGCGCGCTGCTCGAGCTGGCCCTGGTGAACGCCGCGATGGCCCAGGCCACGGCGGCCGGCTTCACGCCGATGCTGACCCCGGCGCTGGTGCGTCCCCAGTCGATGGCGGGCACCGGCTTCCTCGGCCAGGCCGCGCAGGACGTCTACCACCTGGACAAGGACGACCTGTACCTGGTCGGCACGTCCGAGGTGGCCCTGGCCGCCTACCACATGGACGAGATCCTGGAGGCCGACAAGCTGCCGCTGCGCTACGCGGGCTTCTCGCCCTGCTTCCGCCGCGAGGCCGGCTCGCACGGCAAGGACACCCGGGGCATCTTCCGCGTCCACCAGTTCGACAAGGTGGAGATGTTCTCCTACGTCGCCCCGGAGGACTCCCAGGCGGAGCACAAGCGGCTGCTGGAGTGGGAGAAGCAGTGGCTGACCTCGCTCGAGCTGCCGTTCCGCGTGATCGACGTGGCCTCGGGCGACCTGGGCTCCTCGGCCGCCCGCAAGTACGACTGCGAGGCGTGGATCCCGACCCAGGGCAAGTACCGCGAGCTGACCTCGACCTCGGACTGCACCGAGTTCCAGTCGCGCCGCCTCCAGATCCGGGTGCGTGAGGACAAGAAGGTGCGTCCGCTGGCCACGCTGAACGGCACGCTGTGCGCCGTACCGCGGACCATCGTGGCGATCCTGGAGAACCACCAGCGGCCCGACGGCTCGGTCCGCGTGCCCGAGGTGCTGCGTCCCTACCTGGGCGGCCGGGAGATCCTGGAACCGGTCGCCAAGTGAGCGGCGCGTCCTCCCCCTTCCCGTACCGGCTCGTCGCCACCGACCTCGACGGCACGCTGCTGCGTGAGGACGGCTCGGTGTCCGGGCGTACCCGTGACGCGCTCACCGCGGCCGCCGCGGCGGGTGCCGCGCACATCGTCGTCACCGGCCGCGCGGTGCCCTGGACCCGCCCGATACTCGAGGACCTCGGCTACCAGGGCCTCGCCGTCTGCGGCCAGGGCGCCCAGGTGTACGACGCCGGCGCGGACCGGCTGCTGACCTCCGTGACGCTGGACCGGCAGCTCGCCGGGGTGGCGCTCGCCAAGATCGAGGCGGAGGTCGGCCCGCTGCACCTGGCGGCGAGCCGGGACGGCCTGGACGGCGAGGTGCTGGTCGGGCCGGGCTACGACGTCATCGGCGCGCTGCCGGCGACGCCGTTCACGGACGCCTCCGACCTGTGGGCGGCCCCGCTGAACAAGCTGTACATCCAGCATCCGGAGCTGACCTCGGACGAGCTGGCCGCGGCGGCCGAGCGCACCGCGGGCGGTTTCGTCACCGTCGTCATGGCGGGCGAGGGCATCGTGGAGCTGCTGCCGCTGGGGCTGTCCAAGGCGACCGGGCTGTCGCTCGCCGCGCGTCGGCTCGGCGTGAAGGCGGCGGAGACGATCGCCTTCGGCGACATGCCCAACGACATCCCGATGTTCGCCTGGTCCGGCCACGGCGTCGCGATGGCCAACGGCCACCGGGACCTGCGGGCCGTGGCCGACGAGGTGACGGCGTCCAACGAGGACGACGGCATCGCGGTGGTGCTGGAACGCATGCTGGGCTGACACGTCCCACAGATCACGCGTTCGGCGTTCGGCGTTCGGCGTTCGGCGTTCGGCGTTCGGCGGAGGATGCACGGATCGAACGTGCGCGGGCTCTCACCCGACCACGGCTTGAGCCAAACCGGTGCCTTACCACTCGGCCAATCCTCCGGGTGGGCGGCCCGCGCGCCGCAGGTGCGCGCGCTCGAAGCGGCCGCCCCGGGCAGGTCCTCGGGGGGACTCGACGGAGCAGTAGGGATTACTCCGGAGTCCGCCTCGGGCCGCCCCGACGGGAGCGGAACGTACTGCCGTGCATGGGCATGGTTCCCCTCCTCTCCCGGCTCACGGTCGCCGGACGTTCCCGGCGATGCGGACACCTCACTGTGCCCGTCCGGACACGTCCGGCGCCACCGAATAAAACGCCGCGGGACATGACGAAGGGCGGTGCCGCCGACACCGGCGGCACCGCCCTCACGCACGTCGGGGGTGTGCCCCTCACTCCTCGCCGGCGAGCGTCAGCGTGCGCAGCTTCTGGCCGGCGTACCAGGTGGCCAGCACCGTGACGGCGACCAGCGCGATCGTCGCCGTGGTCAGGCCGACGTCCGAGGTGACCAGCTCGCCGCCTGCCACCCTCTCCGCCACGGCGAGGGACCACTGCTGGACGCTCAGCGTGCGCGCGCCGGGCACCAGGGAGCCGAACAGCGCCTCCCAGATCAGCGCGTACACCAGGCCGAAGACCA
Organism: Streptomyces lusitanus; assembly: GCF_042647945.1. Lineage (NCBI taxonomy): Bacteria > Bacillati > Actinomycetota > Actinomycetes > Kitasatosporales > Streptomycetaceae > Streptomyces > Streptomyces lusitanus. The sequence goes on along the minus strand of NZ_JBHRWL010000033.1, from coordinate 337,238 downwards.
CCGCGTGCCGCGAGACCGTGCCGAGCAGCAGGAACAGCGCCGCGTAGGCGATGGAGGCGACCAGGGCCGCCACCGTGTAGGCGACCGCGACCTGCTGGCCGTTGCCGTTGAGGACGAAGCCGGCGATCAGCGTCGGCACCGCGGAGAACACCATGGTGACGGCGACGGCGACGATCAGCTTGGTGTAGATGATCGTGGGCCGTTTGATCGGCTTGGACAGCAGGTACACCACGGAGCCGTCGTCGATCTCCGGGCCGATCGCCCCGGTGCCCGCGATGACGCCGATGATCGGCACCATCGTGGCGAGCCCCAGACCGCCGAGGACGTCGGCGGCGGTCTGGTCGTCGGCGCCGGCGAGGGCGCGCACCGCCAGGGAGATCACGATGAGCAGCAGGGGCAGCGCGCCCAGAATGAGGGCCCGGCGACGGCCGAGCAGGGCCCGGTAGGTGAGCCGGGCGACGGTGGGGTCGTACATCAGGGCCTCCTACGCCGCGACCAGGTACGAGAACACGGACTCGAGGGACTCGTCGGACGGCGAGACCGTGAGCAGGCGGATGCCGTGCTCCCTCGCGACCTTCGGCAGCAGCGCGGTGAAACGGCCGAAGTCGACGGCCTGGATGCGCAGGGCGCCCTCGGCGTGGTCGACCTCGATGCCGGACGTGGACGGGTCGGCGATCAGCGCGGCCGCGAGGGCGCGGTCGTCGCTGGAGCGCACCAGGTAGCGGTGCGGGCGGTCCGTCATCAGACGGCGGATCCGGCGGAAGTCGCCGCTGGCCGCGTGCCGGCCGGCGACCACGACCTCGATGTGCCAGGCGAGCTGCTCGACCTCCTCAAGGATGTGCGAGGAGAACAGCACCGTGCGGCCCTCGTCGCCCATGCGCCGCAGCAGGTCCATCAGCTGCATGCGCTGGCGCGGGTCCATGCCGTTGAACGGCTCGTCGAGCAGCAGCAGCGACGGGTCGTGAACCAGCGCGGACGCCATCTTCACGCGCTGCCGCATGCCCTTGGAGTAGGTGGCGATCTTCCGGTCCTGCGCGTACTCCATCTCCACCGTGGCGAGCGCCTTCTGGGCGGCCTTGGCGCCCAGTCCGTGCAGCTCGGCGTTGGCGAGGACGAACTCACGCCCGGTCAGGAAGTCGTACATCGCCTCGCGCTCGGGGACGATGCCGATGTGCTGGTAGATGGCCTCGTTGCGCCACACCTGCTGTCCGTCGAGGGTGACGGTGCCGGTGGAGGGGGCGAGGAAGCCGCCCATCATGTTGATGAGGGTGGACTTCCCCGCGCCGTTGGGGCCGAGCAGGCCGGTGACGCCGGGGCCGATGGTCATGGTGACGTCGTTGACGGCGACCACGTTGCCGAACCAGCGGGAGACGTGGTCGATGCTGAGCGTGGTCACAGGCCCACCTTCTTGTAGCGGCGCATCAGGAGGCCGTAGCTGGCGGCGATCAGGCCGAGGGTGAACAGGACGTAGACGACGCCCTCGGCGTTGCTCGGGCCCACCCCGCCGGGGAAGGCGGAGGTCGCGCCCAGGAAGGCGGACTGCACGCCGTCGATGAGGGTGATCGGCGAGAACAGGCCGATCCAGGCGATGCCGTCGCCGCTGCTCTGGGTCTCCGCGATCGCCTGGAGGGTGGAGACCGCGCCGTAGGAGATGGTCAGGACGGCGATGACGGCCGCGATGCCGAAGCCGCGGCGCGGGGTGACCGCGGCGATGACCAGGCCGATGCCGGCGAAGAGCAGCGAGAGCAGTGCCACGGAGACGAGTCCCTGTGCGAATCCCTTGGTCTGGTCGGTGAAGTCGAGCTTGGCCAGCAGGGCGCCGACGTACAGCACCAGCAGGGGCGCCGCGGTGAGGATGAACAGGGCCGACGCCAGCGCGGCGAACTTGGCGCGGACGTAGTCGCCGGTCTCGATGGGCCGCGAGAAGTACAGCGGCACGGTCTTGAAGCGCAGGTCGCGGGAGACCGACTGGGGTGCCTGCGAGGCGACGTACAGGCTGATGACGGCCTGCATGATGATCGCGTAGCGCGTGTAGTCGACGGGCAGGTCCTTCGCCTTGGTGGCGACGGCGACGGCCACCATGATGGCGGCGGGCACGCACATCACCACGAACAGCAGCATCGGCAGCACCTTGGACTTCGCCGAGCGGCCGAGGCCGTAGGCGCCGCGCAGGGACTGCGAGTACAGCGAGAGCCTGGCGTAGGAGCGGCCGAGGCGGGGGCCGTCGTAGGAGCGGTAACCGATGTTGTGGATACGGGTGTCACCCGATCCGGTGGCCGGTGTCCGCGTGGACTGCTCAGTTGCCATGACCGACCGCCTCCTTCCGCTGCGCGTCGCCGTCCGCGTCGTCCTTGAAGACCTCGGCGATCTGGTGCCGCCGCTGTTCCATGCGCACCAGACCGAGCCCGAGGTCGGCGATCACGTCGCGCACCAGGTCGTAGGTGTCCTCGCCCTGCGCGGTGAGCAGCAGGATGTGCCCGGCGCCCGGCAGCCCGCTGCCGTCCTGGACGGTCACCCCGCGCGCGTGGAGCGCGTCGCGCACCGCGCGGGTGCCGTCGGGGTGCTCGTCGGTGTCGGTGACCTCGATCGCGAGGGTCGTGGTGGTCTGCGTGAAGTCCCGGGTGGAGGAGGAGCGCAGCAGCTTGCCGCCGTCCACGACGACCACGTGGTCGCAGGTGCGTTCCAGCTCGCCCAGCAGGTGGGAGGTGACCAGGACCGAGATGCCGAAGTCGGTGTGGATGCGGCGGATCAGGCCGAGCATCTCGTCGCGGCCGACCGGGTCGAGGCCGTTGGTGGGCTCGTCCAGGAACACCAGCTGCGGGTCGTGCACCAGCGCCTGCGCGAGCTTCACCCGCTGCTTCATGCCGGTGGAGTAGCCGCCGATGGGCCGGTAGCGCTCCTCGTACAGGCCGACGTGGCGCAGGGTGTCCGCGGTGCGTTCGCGGGCCGCGGTGGCCGGCAGGCCGGACATGCGCGCCATGTGGACGACGAACTCGGTGGCCGAGACGTCCGGGGGCAGGCAGTCGTGCTCGGGCATGTAGCCCACCCGTTCCCGGATGGCGGCGCCCTCGGTGGCGACGTCGAGTCCGAGCACTTCGGCGCGGCCCTCCGTGGCGGGGGACAGACCCAGCAGGATCTTGATCAACGTGGACTTGCCGGCCCCGTTGGCTCCGACGAGCCCGGTCACACCGGGTCCGACGTCCACGGAGAGCCGGTCAAGCGCGGTCACCCGGGGGAACCGCTTGCTCAGGCTTTCGGTCGCGATCACAGTCACATGGACGACCGTAGTGACCCGTACCACTGCGGTCGTCAGACCGCGGGGTCGTCTTGGGGTCCGCCTGGAGTCGTACGCGCCCGTAGGGGACGTCCTGCCTGAGAGTTGTCCACAGCTCAGGGCGCCCTGTTGACGAGTTGTCTCACAGCTGCGAGATTCGCCGCTGTGACGGGACTCGAGGGTGCGCGGGAACGGTGGGTGCGGACGGGCGGCGTCGAGCTGTGCGTGGCCGAGCTGGGCGACCCTGAGCGCCCGGCGGTCGTCCTGGTGCACGGCTATCCGGACAGCAAGGAGGTGTGGTCGCGGGTCGCGCAGCGCCTCGCCGAGCGGTTCCACGTGGTGGCCTACGACGTCCGGGGGCACGGCAGATCCACGGCGCCGCGTCCGCTGCGCGGCGGGTTCACGCTGGAGAAGCTGACGGACGACTTCCTCGCCGTGGCGGACGCGGTCAGCCCGGACCGGCCGGTGCACCTGGTGGGGCACGACTGGGGCTCGGTGCAGGGATGGGAGTTCGTGACGGCGCCGCGTGCGCGGGAGCGGATCGCGTCCTTCACCTCGGTCTCCGGCCCCTCGCTGGATCACTTCGGGCACTGGATCAAGAGCCGGATGTCCCGCCCGACCCCACGCCGGGCGGGGCATCTGCTGGGCCAGGGCGCGCGGTCCTGGTACGTGTACGCGCTGCACACGCCCGTGCTGCCCGAGCTGGCCTGGCGCGGGCCGCTCGGGCGGCGCTGGCCACGGCTGCTGGAGCGGATGGAGCGGGTGCCCCAGGACGGCTACCCGACGTCGTCCCTGCCGTCGGACGCCGCGCACGGCGCCTGGCTCTACCGGGACAACGTGCGCTCCCGGCTGCGCGACCCGCGCCCGGACGCCTACGCGCACGCGCCCGTGCAGCTCGTCACGCCGCTGGGGGACCGGTTCCTGTCGCCGCGGCTCCACGACGGCCTGGAGCGGTGGGCGCCCCGGCTCACCCGGCGCACCCTGCCCTCGGGCCACTGGGTGCCGCGCAGCCGGCCCGACCAGCTGGCCGCCTGGATCGCCGACTTCGTGACGTCGGTGGAGGGCGGGCGGGCTGAGGAGGGTGGGCGAGCCGAGCACGGTGGACGGCCCGTGGAGGGCGGGCGCCCCGTGGAGGGCGGGCGGCCCGGGAAGCGCGGGCGGCCCGAGCGGCGGACCGGGGGCCGGTACGCCGACCGGTTCGGCGGGCAACTGGTGCTGGTGACGGGCGCGGGGAGCGGTATCGGGCGGGCCACGGCGCTGGCGTTCGCCGAGGCGGGCGCGCGGGTGGTGGTGGTCGACCGGGACGCCGGCGCGGCGCTCCGCACCGCCGGGGAGGCCTGGGCGCGGGGCGCCGCGGACGCCTGGGCGGAGACGGCGGACGTGGCCGACGAGCGGGCCGTGGAGAAGCTCGCCGAGCGGGTCACCGCGGCGCACGGGGTGGTGGACGTGCTGGTGAACAACGCGGGCGTCGGCCTGGGCGGCGCGTTCCTCGACACCACGACGGAGGACTGGAAGCGGGTCCTCGACGTCAACCTGTGGGGCGTAATCCACGGCTGTCTGCACTTCGGGAGGCGGATGGCCGAGCGCGGCCAGGGCGGCCACATCGTCAACGTGGCGTCCGCGGCCGCCTTCCAGCCCTCGCGTGCGCTGCCCGCCTACGGGGCGTCCAAGGCGGCGGTGCTGATGCTGAGCGAGTCCCTGCGGGCCGAGCTGGCGGAGCGGGACATCGGCGTGACGGCGGTGTGCCCCGGGTTCGTGAACACGGGCATCACCTCCACCGCGCGCTTCGCGGGCACGGACGCGGAGGAGGAGCGGCGCAGGCGGCGGAAGGCGGCGCGGCTGTACGGGCTGCGGAACTACCCGCCGGAGAAGGTCGCCGCCGCGGTGCTGCGAGCGGTGGTGCGCGACGAGGCGGTCGTGCCGGTCACCCCGGAGGCGCGGACGGCGTACGTGCTGGCGCGGTGGCTGCCGGGGGTGGCGCGGAGGATCGCGCGGGTGAAGCCGCCGGTGTGAGGCGCGCCGCGTCATCGCTGGTTGTCCACAGAACCCCTCGTTCCGCTGTGGATAACCTCACTTGTCTGTGGATCAAACCTTCGGATGTAAATCGATCGCGTGATACGTGTCTCTCCCGGCAGTCTGAACAGATGGACGAAAGACGCACCGTACGGGTGTCGAAGTACCTCGCGAAGCACCTGCGCCACCAGCCCGAGCGGATCGGGCTGACCCTTGACGCGGCCGGGTGGGTCGAGATCGACACGCTGATCGCCGCGGCGGCGGACCACGGCTTCCCGTTCACCCGGGAAGAGCTGGAGCATGTCGTCGCCGCCAACGACAAGCGGCGCTTCGCCGTCGAGGGCACCCGGATCCGCGCCAGCCAGGGCCACACCATCCCGGTGGATCTCCAGCTGCCGCTCGCCGTCCCGCCGGCCTGGCTGTACCACGGCACCGTCGCCCGGAACCTGGAGGCGATCCGCGCCGAGGGCCTGCGGCCCATGAACCGGCACGCCGTGCATCTCTCCGCCGACCGCGAGACCGCCACCCGTGTCGGCGCCCGCCGGGGACGGCCGGTGGTGCTGTCGGTCGACGCGGGCGCCATGCACCGCGACGGCCATGTCTTCCGCGTCAGCGCCAACGGCGTCTGGCTGACCGACGCCGTTCCCAGCCGGTATCTGCGCTTCGGTGAGGGCCGCGGGTAGGTCATGATCGACGGCATGGAGCATCTGCCCACCACCGAGGCCGCCGTCACCGCCCTCCGTGCCCTCGCCGACCGGTACGGACGCGAGATCGAGGTGACCCACGACATCGGCGCCGACCAGACCTCGCGCCGCACCGCGGCCGGCGTCGGCGTGACCGCCGACCCCGACGGCACCCTCCCGCACGAGGCCCATGTCGAGTTCGGCGGCCTGCCCAGGGTGCGGGTGCGCCTGTTCCCGGAGGACGACGCCCTGATCGACGTCGAGGGCGTCGAGTGCCCCGACATCCCTCGCGACGACGTGCCCGCCTTCCTGCGCTCGCTGTTCGACGGGCTGGCGTATGTGAAGGCACGGCGGTTCCCGCCGGGCTACTTCCTCGTGGTGCCGCTGCCGGGTGACCGGACACACAAGGAATTCATCCCGATGATCGTCCTCACACCCTGGCTGAGCGCCCAGGTGCGGTGACGGACGCCCCGGAAGCGCACGCCTGCACGTGCCTCCGTATGCCCCTGCGTGGGGCGTGGGCAGGGTGTGTTTCACGTGAAACCGGACGCGCCGCTTAGGCTCGGATCCATGAGCCTGCGTCTGAGCACCGTGATCCTCCCGTACCGCCGCTGGCACGAAGGCAGCCGTTCCGCCTGGGTGCGGGCCGAGGAGCTGGGCTTCCACGCCGGCTACACCTACGACCACCTGTCCTGGCGGAGCTTCCGCGACGGCCCGTGGTTCGGCGCCGTCCCGACCCTGACCGCCGCCGCGGGCGTGACCGAGCGGATGCGTCTGGGCACGCTGGTGACCTCCCCGAACTTCCGGCACCCGGTCACCCTGGCCAAGGAGCTCATCTCCCTCGACGACATCTCCGGCGGCCGCGTCACCCTCGGCATCGGCGCGGGCGGCACCGGCTTCGACGCCACCGCCCTCGGCCAGGAGCCGTGGACCCCGCGCGAGCGCGCCGACCGCCTCGCCGAGTTCGTGCCCCTGCTGGACCGGCTGCTCACCGAGGACGCCGTGTCGTACGAGGGCGACTTCTACGCGGCGCACGAGGCGCGCAACATCCCCGGCTGCGTCCAGCGCCCCCGGCTCCCGTTCGCCGTGGCGGCGACCGGCCCGCGCGGACTGCGGCTCGCGGCCCGATACGGGCAGGCATGGGTGACCACCGGCGACCCGAAGCTGTACGAGGACGGCACACCCGAACAGTCGGTTCAGGCCATTCGCGGTCAGGTGGACAAGCTCGCCGACGCCTGCGCCGGGATCGGCCGGGACGTCACCCAGCTGGACAAGATCCTCCTCACCGGGTTCACCCCGGACCGGAGCCGTCCGCTGGAGTCCCTGGACGCGTTCGTCGACTTCGCGGGCCGCCACGTCGAACTCGGATTCACCGAGATCGTGGTGCACTGGCCCATCCCGGACTCGGACTTCGCGGCGGACCAGAAGGTCTTCGAACGGATCGCGATGGAGGCACCGGCGCAGCTGCGATGAACGAGAACAGGCGCCGTCCTGCCGAGACAGGGCGTGAAGGCGCCGAGGCCGGACGAGAAGCCGCTGGTGACAGCAGTAATCACTCAGATGTGCGGAGTCCCGCACGGCCGTGCGGGCATATGCGGGACAATGGCCGGGTGACCTCAGCGATCCGAGAGCCCGAGACCCCGGCCGCAGCCACCCCACCGCGGCTGATCGCCACCGACCTCGACGGCACCCTGCTCCGCGACGACAAGTCGGTGTCCCCCCGGACCGTGGCGGCCCTGGCCGCCGCCGAGCAGGCGGGCATCGAGGTCTTCTTCGTCACCGGCCGCCCGGCCCGCTGGATGGACGTGGTCAGCGACCATGTGCACGGCCACGGCCTCGCCATCTGCGGCAACGGCGCCGCCGTCGTCGACCTGCACGGCGGTCCCGGCGCGCACCGCTTCGTCAAGGTCCGCGAGCTGCCCCGGGACAACGCCCTGGACGCCGTGCGCCTGCTGCGCGACGCCGCCCCGGGCACGGTGTACGCCGTGGAGCAGACCTACGGCTTCCACCAGGAGCCCGCGTACCCGAAGCTGCACATGGAGATCCCGGACGACCTGGCGCCCGCCGAGGAGCTGCTGGCCCCGGACTCCCCCACCGCCGCCGAACCGGTGCTCAAGATCCTGGCCTACCACCCCGAGCTGGAGCCGGACGCCTTCCTCACCCTGGCCCGGCTCGCCATCGGCGACCGCGCCACCGTGACCCGCTCCAGCCCGAGCGCCCTGCTGGAGATCAGCGGGCCCGGCGTGTCCAAGGCGAGCACCCTCGCACTGTGCTGCGCCGAGCGCGGCATCTCGCACGAGGAGGTCGTCGCCTTCGGTGACATGCCGAACGACGTCGAGATGCTGACCTGGGCGGGCCGCTCCTTCGCGATGGGCAACGCCCACCCGGACGTGCTCGCCGCCGCCTCGGGCCGCACGGTCGCCAACAACGACGACGGCGTGGCCGTGGTGATCGAGCAGCTGCTGGACGGTCAGAGGTAGGCGCCCGCGGCTCGTCGGCCCGGTCAGAGGGTCACGCCGCGCCCGGCGAGCCACGGCACCGGGTCCACCGACGAACCCATCTCCGGGGTCACCCGCACCTCGAAGTGCAGATGCGGACCGGTGGAGTTGCCGCTGGTCCCGGACTGGCCGATCCACTGCCCGGGGGACACCCGCTCCCCCTGGTCGACGGCGACGGCCGCCAGGTGCGCGTACTGGGTGTAGTAGCCGCCCGGGTGCTCGACCACGATCTCGATGCCGAACGCGCCGCCGCAGGACACCTTCACCACCGTGCCGCTGCCCACGGCCCGCACCGGCGTCCCGATCGGCACCGCGAAGTCCTGCCCGGTGTGCCGGTTCGCCCAGCGCGCACCGCCGCTGCCGTAGGAGGCGGACAGCTCGTACGTCTCCACGGGCGCCACCCAGGACGTCGTGTACTGCGCCGGCGGCTGGTCGAGCCGGACGGCGCCGCGGCAGGAGCCCGCCGTCACCGAGGCGTCCGCCTCGCCCTGGAGCTTCCAGCGCGCCGACTCGAGCTTCTCCTCGATGTCCTGCTTCAGCGCGGCGAGCTCCTCGTTCCGCTGCTCCAGCTTCTTCCAGGCCGCCGCGGCCTTCGCCTCGTCCCGGGCGAGCCGCGCCTCGGCCCGCTCGCTGCGGCCGAGCGCCTGGTCCAGTGCCACCTCGGCGTGCTGCACGACGCGCTGACCGCGCATCAGCTGCTCGGGATCGTCGGCGAGGAGCATGTGCGCGGTGAGCGGCAGTCCGCCGCCGTCCCGGTACTGGGAGCTGGCGATCCGCCCCAGGTCCTCGCGGAGTCCGGCGGCCTGCTGCCGCTCACGGTCGAGCCGTTCCTCCAGCCGCTGCGCCAGATCCCGCTGCTTCTCCGCCTCCTCGCGTCCGGCCTCGTACTGCTCGGTGGCCTTCGCCGCCTCCTTGTACAGCCGCGCCACCTCGGCGCTGACGGAGGGGGAGCCATGACCGGGGGCGTGGGATCCGTCGCCGTCGGCGGGCCGGGCGGCGAGCACGGCGAGCGCGCAGAACAGCACGGCGACGAGCAGCGGACGGCGGCGGGTGAGACGCATGCCTGCGATCCTGTCCCCGCCCGGGACCGGGAGGCGCGTTCACGTCGTACACATGGGGGACGACACGCCCCCGGACGGATGCTTCACCGCTCTCCCTGACGCCTGTGGGGTATTGACGGCACGTCACCCTGGGCTCCCCCGCGCCTGCGTGTCGGTCAGGACACCGCCACCAGGGCTCCCGCTTCCTCCTCCCGCAGCGCCATGTCCCGCAAGGGACCGTCCACGACACGGAGTTCCTCGAATCGTCCGCGCTGCACCACTCGTCCCGAGTCCAGCACGATCACCTCGTCCACCGCCTCCAGCCCCGCGAGCCGGTGGGTGACGAGGACGGTGGTGCGGCCCTCGGTGGCGGCCAGCAGATCGGCCGTGAGCCCGTCCGCGGTGGGCAGGTCGAGGTGTTCCGCCGGCTCGTCCAGCACCAGGACGGGGAAGTCCGCCAGCAGGGCGCGCGCCAGGGCGAGCCGCTGCCGCTGCCCTCCGGACAGCCGCGCGCCGTGCTCGCCGACGAGCGTGTCCAGGCCGTCCGGCAGTCCGTCCGCCCACTCCAGCAGGCGTGCCCGGCCCAGCGCGTCACGCAGGTCGGCCTCGGTCGCGTCCTTCCGGGCCAGCAACAGGTTTTCCCGGACGGAGCTGTTGAACAGGTGCGCGTCCTGCGCGCACAGCCCGACCAAGCGCCGTACGTCGTCCCCGTCCAGGGCGCGGGCGTCCACGCCGGCGAGCGTGTAGGAGCCGGCGCCGGGGTCCAGGAACCGCAGCAGCACCTGGGCCAGCGTCGTCTTGCCGGAACCGGAGGGGCCGACCACGGCGACACGGTGTCCCCGCTCCAGCGTCAGGTCCAGGCCGGCGAGCGCGTCCCGGTCCTGCCCGGGGTGACGGGCGGTGAGTCCCCTGAGAGTGAGCGGGAACGGCGAGACGGGCGCCTGCCGGGGTGTCTCCGGCTCGCGCACGGGCGCCGGGGCGTCCAGCACCTCGTACACGCGCTCCGCGCTGCGGCGCACCCGCTGCCGGTGGCGCACGGCGAGGGGCATGCCGAGGACCGCCTCGAACGCCGCCAGCGGGGTGAGGACCACCACGGCCAGGGCCACGCCGTCGAGCCGGCCGGAGCTCACGCCCTGCACGCCGACCAGGCCGGCGGCGGCCACGGTCAGTCCGGAGATCAGCGCGGTGAGCCCGTCGCCGAGACCGGTGACCACGGCCGACCGTGAGGCGATGCGGGTCAGGACGCCGTCGGCTCGCCGCGTCCCCTCGGCCCGCGCGGGCAGCGCCCCGGCGACGGTCAGCTCGGCGGTGCCGGTGAGCAGGTCGGTCACCCGGGTGGCGAGGTCGCCGCGGGCCGGTGCCAGCCTGCGCTCGGTGCGCCGCGCCACGGCGGCGGTGAGCAGCGGGACACCCACGCCCGCCGTGAGCAGCCCGGCCGCGAGCACGGCACCGGCCTCGGGCAGCAGCCATGCGGTGAAGCCGACGGACAGGGTGGACACGGCGACCGCGGCGCCGGCCGGCAGCAGCCAGCGCAGCCAGTAGTCCTGGAGCGCGTCCACGTCGGAGACCAGCCGGGTCAGCAGGTCGCCCCGGCGGGTGCCGCGCAGTCCGGCGGGCGCGAGGCGTTCCAGCCGCCGGTAGACCGCGACCCGGGTGTCCGCCAGCATGCGCAGCACGGCGTCGTGGGACACCAGCCGCTCGGCGTAGCGGAACACGGCCCGCCCGATGCCGAAGGCGCGCGTCGCGGTGACCGCCATCATCAGGTAGAGCACCGGCGGCTGCTGCGAGGCGCGGGAGATGAGCCAGCCGGACGTCCCCATGAGCCCGACGGCGCTTCCCAGGGCGAGCGTGCCGAGGAGCAGCGCGAGCGTGAACCTCCCCCGCCGGGAGCCCGACAGGGCACGCACCCGGGCGAGCACCCGACCGGGGGCCTGCTCGTCGCGCGCGTCGGGGACCGTCTCGGGCCGGGAGCTGTGGTCGGACGCGGCGCCCCGAACCGTGTCCGCGCCGGTCCGGCCGGCAGCGACCGTCCCGGCCGGGTGCGCGTCGGGCGCCGGCAGCCGGACCACCCGGTCGGTGACGGCGAGCAGGGCGGGGCGGTGCACCACGAGCAGCACCGTCCGGCCCTTTGCCAGCCGTCGTACCGCCGCCACGACCCCGGCCTCCGTGGCCCCGTCGAGGGCGGCCGTCGGCTCGTCGAGCAGCAGCACGGGCCGGTCCGCGAGGAAGGCCCGGGCCAGCGCGAGGCGCTGCCGCTGCCCGGCCGAGAGGCCCGCCCCGTCCTCGCCCAGCACGGTGTCGGCACCGTGGGGGAGGGCGTCCACGAAGTCCAGCGCACCCGCGTCCCGCAGTGCGCGCCGTACCGCCGCGTCGTCCGCGTCGGGGCGGGCCAGCCGGACGTTCTCCGCGATCGTCCCGGCGTACAGGTGCGGCCGCTGCGGCACCCAGGCCACGCGGCGGTGCCAGTCGGCGAGGTCGAGTCCGGCGAGGTCGGCCCCGCCGACGCTCACCCGGCCCGCGTCGGGGCGGACGAAGCCCAGCGCCGCGCCGATCAGCGTGGACTTCCCGGATCCGCTCGGCCCGACCAGGGCGACCGTCTCACCGGGGGCGACGGAGAAGGACACGTCCGTCACGGCGTCCGTGGACCGGCCGGGGTATCGGACGGTCACGTCCTCGAAGGCGAGGGCGCCCTGCGGCACCGTGCCCTTCCCCGCCCCGGGCGCGGGCGTCTCGAGCACCGCGAAGATCTCCTCGGCCGCGCCGAGCCCTTCCGCCGCCGCGTGGTACTGCGTGCCGACCTGACGCAGCGGCAGATACGCCTCCGGCGCCAGGATCAGGATGAGCAGACCGGTGTACAGGTCCAGCTCTCCGTGGACCAGGCGCATGCCGATGGTCACGGCGACCAGCGCCACCGAGAGGGTGGCGAGCAGTTCCAGCGCGAACGACGAGATGAAGGCGATCCGCAGCGTCCGCATGGTCGCGCGCCGGTACCCGGCGGTGATCGTGCGGATCGACGCGGCCTGCGCCTTGGCCCGCCCGAAGACCTTCAGCGTCGGCAGCCCGGCGACGACGTCGAGGAAGTGCCCGGACAGCTGGGAGAGCAGCATCCACTGACGGTCCATCCGGTTCTGCGTGGCCCAGCCGATCAGCACCATGAAGACGGGGATGAGGGGCAGGGTGCCGACGATGATCGCCGCCGACACCCACTCCTCCGTGACGATCCGCGCCAGCACGGCGGCCGGGACGACCACCGCGAGGCCCAGCTGGGGGAGATACCGCGAGAAGTAGCCGTCGAGGGCGTCGACGCCCCGGGTGGCCAGGGTGACCAGCGACCCGGTGCTCCTGCCGCCCAGCCACCCCGGCCCCAGTGCCGTCGCCCGGGCCAGCAACCGCCCCCGCAGCTCCGACTTCACGGCGGCGCTCGCCCGGTGCGCGGCCAGCTCGGTCAGCCAGCCGACCAGGCCGCGTCCGGCCGCCACCGCGACGAGCAGCAGCAGCGGAGTGCGCAGCTCAGCGACGGACCGGCCGTCCTGGAAGGAGCCGACCACGATCTCGGCGATGAGCATGGCCTGGGCGACGACCAGTCCCGCGCCCACGGCGCCGAGGCCGACGACGGCTGCCAGGAAGCCCCGGGTGGCACGCGCGTACCTGAGGAGGCGGGGGTCGATCGGTTTCACGTGAAACACACCCTCAGTGCACCGGATCGGCGATGTGCTGGGTGCCGATCCGCTTGCGGAAGACCCAGTAGGTCCAGCCCTGGTAGAGCAGCACCAGCGGGGTGGCGATGACCGCGAGCCAGGTCATGATCTTCAGCGTGTACGGGCTGGAGGAGGCGTTGGTGACGGTCAGGCTCCACTTGGGGTCCAGGGTGGAGGGCATGACGTTCGGGAACAGCGTCGCGAAGAACATGGCCACCGTGGCAACGATGGTGACGCCGGACAGCGTGAACGACCATCCCTCACGTCCTGCCTGATTGGCCGCCAGGGCGGCGACCAGCGAGGCGACCGCCACACCGAGCGCGACCAGGCCGGCCCCGTCACCACTCTCGACCTGCGTCCACAGCAGGAAGACCGACGCCAGCACGGCGGTCACCAGACCCACCTTCAGGGCCAGTGTCCGCGCACGCTCCCGGATCTCCCCGACCGTCTTGAGGGCCGTGAACACCGTGCCGTGGAAGGTGAACAGGGTGAGCGTGACCAGACCGCCCAGCAGGGCGTACGGGTTGAGCAGGTCCCAGACGGTGCCCACGTACTCGAAGTCGGCGTCGAGCTTGACCCCGCGCACGATGTTGCCGAAGGCGACACCCCACAGGAACGCCGGGAGCAGCGAGGTCCAGAAGATCGCCGTCTCCCAGTTGCGCTGCCAGTTCTCCTCGGGCCGCTTGGCCCGGTACTCGAAGGCGACACCGCGGACGATCAGGCAGATCAGGATGGCCAGCAGCGGCAGGTAGAAGCCGGAGAACAGGGTGGCGTACCACTCGGGGAAGGCGGCGAAGGTGGCGCCGCCGGCCGTGAGCAGCCAGACCTCGTTGCCGTCCCACACCGGGCCGATGGTGTTGATGAGCACCCGCTTCTCTGCCCGGTCGCGGGCCAGCAGCCGGGTCAGGACACCGACCCCGAAGTCGAAGCCCTCGAGGAAGAAGTAGCCGGTCCACAGGACGGCGATCAGGACGAACCAGACGTCGTGCAGTTCCATGACAGTGCAGCTCCCTCGGCCTAGTACGAGAAGGCCATCGGCTTGTCGGCGTCACGGACGTCGCCGCCGAGCTTCGTGGGCGGGTTGAGGTCGGAGTCGCTCAGCTCGGGCGGCCCCGCCTTGACGTACTTGACGAGCAGCTTGACCTCGATGACGGCCAGCACGGCGTAGAGCAGGGTGAAGACGGTCATCGAGGTGATGACCTCGGCCTGCGACACGCCGGGGGAGACCGCGTCCCTGGTCTGCATCACGCCGTAGACGACCCAGGGCTGGCGGCCCATCTCGGTGAAGATCCAGCCCCAGGCGTTGGCGATCAGCGGGAAGGCCATCGTCCAGACCGCGGCCAGCCAGTACAGCCGGGTCAGCCGGGAGCCGAGCGGCCGCTTCAGCAGCACCAGATGCGGCACCTCGTCCTCGCCGGTGCGGTACGCGGCCGGCAGCAGGAACTTCTTCCGGGTGAGCCACAGCCCCAGCAGGCCCACCGAGAAGGAGGCCATGCCGAATCCGATCATCCAGCGGAAGCCCCAGTAGGCGACGGGCACGATGGGCTTGTAGTCGCCGGGCCCGAACTTCTCCTGGAGCGCCTCGTTCGTGTCGTTGATGCCGGGCACGTACGACTCGAAGTCGCTGTGCGCGAGGAAGGACAGCAGGCCGGGGATCTCCAGGGCGACCTTGTTGTGCCCCTTGTCGACGTCGCCGTAGGCGAAGACGGAGAAGGGCGCCGGCTCCTCGCCGTCCCAGAGGGCCTCGGCGGCGGCCATCTTCATGGGCTGCTGCTCGTACATGACCTTGCCGAGGGTGTCGCCGCTGACCGCGGTGAGCAGTCCGCCGACCGCGAGGGTGACCAGGCCGAGCCGCAGCGAGGTGCGCATCACCGGGATGTGCTTCTTGCGCAGCAGGTGGAAGGCCGCGATGCCGACCATGAAGGCGCCGCCGGTGAGGAAGGCCGCCGAGAAGCTGTGGAAGACCTGGTTGAGCGTGGTGTTCTGGGTCAGCACCAGCCAGAAGTCGGTGAGCTCGGCGCGACCCTTCTCCCCGTTGATCCGGTAGCCGACGGGGTGCTGCATCCAGGAGTTGGCGGCGAGGATGAAGTACGCCGACAGCAGCGTGCCGATCGACACCATCCAGATGCAGGCCAGATGGATCTTCTTCGGCAGCCGGTCCCAGCCGAAGATCCACAGTCCGATGAAGGTGGACTCGAAGAAGAAGGCGATCAGCGCCTCGAAGGCGAGCGGGGCGCCGAAGATGTCACCGACGAAGCGCGAGTAGTCGGACCAGTTCATGCCGAACTGGAACTCCTGCACGATGCCGGTGACGACACCCATCGCGATGTTGATCAGGAAGAGCTTGCCCCAGAACTTCGTCGCCTTGAGGTACTTCTCCTTCTCCGTCCGCACCCAGGCGGTCTGCAGCCCGGCGACGAGGGCGGCGAGCGAGATCGTCAGGGGAACGAAGAGGAAGTGGTAGACGGTGGTGATGCCGAACTGCCATCGCGCCAGGGTCTCCGGCGCCAGAGCCAGATCCACGTCGTCGCTCCTTACTTCGCCGTGGTGCAGCAGCCGCGGGCCCGTTCCATCCCCGTCCATCTCGGGAGGAAACGGGATGCGCTTGTGAACGCGTTCACATTCACAAGCAATTATGACTCACTGCTTCTACGACCTGGAAGGGGGGTCCTGTGTGACGTCAACCCCTTCCTCGGTCACACCCGGACGGGTTGAGGGGCGAGCACGGGACCAGGGGCGGCCGAACCGGCCCCGGACATGGAGAAGCGGCCGGCGGACGAACCGCCGACCGCTTACGTCTCCGCAGGTCAGACCCGGTGACGCCGTCGGATGATCAGCCCTGGGCGCGGAACTTCTCGGTGACCTTCAGGAAGATGTCGTTCGCCTCCGTCTCCCCGACGGTGACCCGCACGCCCTCGCCCGGGAACGGCCGGACGACCACACCCGCCTGCTCGCACGCCTGCGCGAACGGCACAGTGCGCTCCCCCAGCCGCAGCCACACGAAGTTGGCCTGGGTCTCGGGCACCGTCCAGCCCTGGGCGCGCAGCCCCTCGACCACCCGGTTCCGCTCGCACACCAGGGAGCCGACCCGGCCGATCAGCTCGTCCTCGGCCCGCAGCGAGGCGATCGCCGCCTCCTGGGCGATCTGGCTCACGCCGAACGGCACCGCCGTCTTGCGCAGCGCCGCGGCCACCGGCTCGTGGGCGATGGCGAAGCCGACGCGCAGCCCGGCGAGACCGTACGCCTTCGAGAAGGTGCGCAGGACGCAGACGTTGGGCTTCTCGCGGTAGATCTCCACGCCGTCCGGCACCTCGGGGTCGCGGATGAACTCGCGGTAGGCCTCGTCCAGCACCACCAGGACGTCGCCGGGCACCCGGTCGAGGAAGCGTTCCAGCTCGGCCCGGCGCACCACGGTGCCGGTCGGGTTGTTGGGGTTGCAGACGAAGATCAGCCGGGTCCGGTCGGTGATCGCGTCGGCCATCGCGTCCAGGTCGTGCACATCGCCCTCGGTCAGCGGGACCTGCACGGACGTGGCGCCGCTGATCTGCGTGATGATCGGGTACGCCTCGAAGGAGCGCCAGGCGTAGATCACCTCGTCGCCGGGGCCCGAGGTGGCCTGGAGCAGCTGCTGGGCCACGCCGACCGAGCCGGTGCCCGTGGCGACGTGGGACGCCGGCACCCCGAACCGCTCGGCCAGCTCGGCCGTGAGGGCGGTGCAGGCCATGTCCGGGTAGCGGTTGAAGGTGGAGGCGGCGGCCGTCACCGTCTCCATCACGCCCGGCAGCGGCGGGTAGGGGTTCTCGTTGGAGGACAGCTTGTACGCCACCGGCCCGTCGGCCGCCGCGGGCTTGCCCGGCTTGTAGGTGGGGATCCCCTCCAGCTCGGCGCGCAGCTTGGGGCTCGTCTCGCTCACCGCAGTCCTCCTCGCGAAGACCGGCGGCCATGACCGCCGCCGACATCCAATACTGCTCACCTTATGAGGATTCGGCGTCGCTGCGTATAGGGGCGACGACGGCTCCCTGCTCCTCGTCCGTCACACGGACAACACCGGCAACATCGCCCGTACAGGTGCGAAGGGCGTGCGTGTCAGGGGCGCGCCCCACATATATCTACGCGCCGGTGGTTCACGCCGTGGCGCGCATCACCCGTGCAGGTGAGTTGAGACCTCTTCGCAACATCGCACCCTCGCCAGGCGCGCATGCACCGACACGTCAGGGACCGGTGTTGGGACGGTCAACACCCGTGGTTTCCAAGGCGATTGATGCAAAATGATCATGCAGAAACGTGCCTGTCAACGCGTGCATATGCGTCCGCCCTACCCCACCGCATGAGCCCTACTATCGGCTCGCCATGACAGCAGCAGGGAAGCACCAGGTGAGCCGCGCGGAAACCTCACGCCGAGGCAGCCGGCCGGGTCGAGCGGGCATCAGGGACGTGGCCGCCGCCGCCGGAGTCTCCATCACGACCGTCTCCGACGCCCTCAACGGAAAGGGCCGGCTCCCGGACGCCACCCGGCGCCACGTCCGCGAGGTGGCCGACAGACTGGGGTACCGCCCCTCGGCCGCCGCCCGAACGCTCCGCACCGGGAAGTCCGGACTCATCGGCCTGACCGTGACGACGTACGGGGATGAACCTTTCACCTTCACGGAGTTCGCGTACTTCGCCGAGATGGCGCGGGCCGCCACCTCCGCCGCGCTCGCCCGCGGCTACGCCCTCGTCATCCTGCCCGCGACCTCCCGTCACGACGTGTGGTCCAACGTGGCCCTGGACGGCACGGTGGTCATCGACCCCTCCGACCAGGACCCGGTGGTCAGCGAGCTGGTCCGCCAGGGCTTACCCGTGGTCTCCGACGGCCGCCCGGCCGGCTCCCTGCCGGTCACGGCCTGGGTCGACAACGACCACGAGGCCGCCGTGCTCGGCATCCTCGACCACCTCGCCGACGCCGGCGCCCGCCGCATCGGCCTGCTGACCGGCACCACCACCGACACGTACACCCACCTGTCGACCACCGCCTACCTGCGCTGGTGCGAGCGGGTGGGGCAGGACCCGGTGTACGAGGCGTACCCGGCGCACGACCCGTGCGCGGGCGCCGTCGCCGCCGACCGGCTGCTCGCCCGCCCGGACCGCCCCGACGCGGTCTACGGCCTCTTCGACCCCAACGGCACGGACCTGCTCGCGGCGGCCCGCCGCTACGGCCTGCGCGTGCCGGAGGACCTGCTCCTCGTCTGCTGCAGCGAGTCCACGGTGTACGCCAACACCGAGCCGCCCGTCACCACGCTCTCCCTGAAACCCCGCCGCATCGGCACGGCGGTGGTGCAGCTGCTGATCGACGCCATCGAGGGGGTCGACTCGGACCAGCCGGTCGAGCAGGTGATACCGACCGAGCTGATCGTGCGCACGTCCTCGCAGCGCCGGCCGCCCCGCACGACGGTCAGCCCGCCGAGGTCACCGCAGGGGACATGAGCGCCCGGGGGCGCGAAGGGCCGGAGGAACAGGGGGAATGCTTCGCTTCCGGAGGGGTGAAGCGAGGCGGAACCCGGCCCGCCCGGGCCCCCGGGATCGGCCGCACACCGGAAGGTCCGGAAGCCGGAATCGGGGGTCCCTACCGCCACCGCACCGGCCCGGACCCGGAAAATGGACGACGGGCGCGGGACGGGCGCGGGCGCGGAAACCGTCCGGGACCCGGAAGCAGGGCGGCCGGCACGGGCGCGGAGACCGTCCCGGAAACGGAATCCGGACCACCGGCCGGGTGCGGGCGGAGCCCGATCGGGGGTCCGTGGGGCGTTCGGGGGACGCCCGCGCGCCGGTGTCGAACGCCATTCGACCGGCCGGAGACCACCGCAAACGGGACGAAAGCCACGGTGAAACGGAGTCCTGTTCTGATTCACCACCCCTGGGTCATCACACGGCGCGATCCGCATTCCTATGATGGGCCCACGACACCGCGGGCCGCTGCGACCAGGCAGTCCGACGCGGTGCAGATGCGGCGCGATGGTGGAGGGGTCGATGACTCAGGGGGCCGGTCAGGGACCCGAGGTGGAGCGGACGGCGACGCTGCGCGACTTCCGGGTACCAGCGTACGTCCACGAGACCGGTCCGTACGTCCACAGCGGCACGCACCCCGGCGACGTCGCCCCGCCGGCCGAGGAGGCGTACCCAGACGGGTACACGCCGACCCAGCGGGACCTCCCGGTCATCAACCGGGGTGACACGGTCCAGGTGACCGTCGACCCCGCGGCCGTGCCCGCCCCGCCGCCCGCCACCGGCAAGGGCCCGCTGTTCGTGGTCGGCGACGTCCACGGCTACCTCGACGAACTGGTGGCCGCCCTCCAGGAGCAGGGCCTCGTCGACTCCGCGGGCAACTGGTGTGCCGGCACGGCGCGCCTGTGGTTCCTCGGCGACTTCACCGACCGCGGCCCGGACGGCATCGGCGTCATCGACCTGGTGATGCGGCTGTCCGCCGAGGCCGCGGCGGCCGGCGGCTACTGCAAGGCCCTCATGGGCAACCACGAGCTGCTGCTGCTCGGCGCGAAGCGGTTCGGCGACACGCCCGTCAACTCCGGCGCGGGTACGGCCACCTTCCAGGCGGCCTGGCTGCTGAACGGCGGACAGAAGACCGACATGGACCGCCTCCAGGACCACCACCTCCAGTGGATGGCCCGCCTCGACGCCGTCGAGGAGGTCGACGGTCACCTGCTGCTCCACTCCGACACCACCGCCTACCTCGACTACGGCCGTTCGATCGAAGAGGTCAACGACACGGTCCGCGAGACCCTTACGCGCAACGACGCCGACGAGGTCTGGGACCTGTTCCGCAAGTTCACCAAGCGGTTCTCCTTCCGCGACGAGGGCGGCGCCGACGCGGTGCGCTCCCTGCTCAATACGTACGGCGGCACCCGGGTCGTTCACGGCCACAGCCCGATTCCGTATCTGCTCGGCGAGGTCGGCTCCGAGGACGGCGAGGACGACAACGGCCCCGTGGTGGCCGAACCTCACGTGTACGCCGACGGACTCGCCATCGCGATGGACGGCGGCGTCACGATGGCAGGAAAACTGCTGGTACGGCAGTTGCCGCTGACCAACTGAGGGACGCGCGGGCCGTGTTGCGGCGGCCCGCGACCGCATCCCGGGGACGGCAATTTCCGCAGACCCCCTGTCACCGCGCGCCGTCACCGCTCTACCATCGGCTTATCCGTAGCAGGCTCCCCTCCGTTTCTGCCCGACGGCTCGTCAGCATGCCGAGCCCCAAGCCCTACGGAGCATCGGGGGATGCACATGAACAGCGTTCCGCAGCACCTGCTGAGCGAGGACCGCCAGGACTACGAGCGGATTCTCGATGAGGCGCTGCGCTCCGCACCACACAACCCGGAGCTGGCCGCTGTGGGACAGCGGCTCAACTCGGAGCAACTGCGCACGATGGCGCTGAACGCCACCGCGCTCATCAGCGCGGCCGCCGCGACCGAGTACCAGCACTACGTGAAGGTCCGCGAAGAGGCACGCAGGCCGCCCACGGTCACCCCGGCCGTGCGCGACGCGGGCAGCGGCGAGCCGGGCTCCACCGGCGCGGCGGGGTTCGCCGCGTCGATGGGCGAGATGGCCGAGGCCGCCGGAGCGGGGGTGGCGGCCGTCGTCGCCGTCCTGGCGCCGGTCCTGGCCGGCACCGCCGCCGCGATCTTCCTGCTCGTCGGCTTCGTCCTGCGGACGCTCGACTCGAAGAACGAGTTCGCCCGCACCATGCTGACCACCGGCTGGGTGTTCGGCGCGGTCACGGCCGTCGCCATCCTCGTCGCCGGGGCGGGCCTGCTGCTCACCGCGCTGCGCAACAAGCCCTCGGCGCTCGGCGGGACGTACCGGGAACTCGACGAGGAGGTGGCCCAGGCCAGGGACGCCTGGCTCGAGGCCCTGCTGGAACGGGGCATCGTGCCGTTCCTGCGGGACGCGCTCCAGGGCGCGGCGGGCGCCACGGCACTCCAGCACACGGTGCCGCCCACGCCGACCAGCCGCATCCCGCACCTGGGGTACGACCGGCCGGGGTTCTCCAGCCCCGAGGACGGGGTGCACCGGGGCACCCGCCCCAGCTACTCCAGCCCGGACTACTCGAGCCCCGACTTCGGAGGACCGGAACACCAGCCGGAGTAGCGGTCACGGCAGCGCGACGGGGACACACGCCGGACGGCCGGCGTGCGTCCCGGGGGCCGGGGCGTCAGAGGATGCCCGCCCCGCGCGCCGCCCTGATCCACTGCGGGAACTCGGACAGCAGCCGGTCGTACAGCTCCGCGTCCGGGACCGTGCTGATGTCGTCGACGGAGAAGAAGCCGACGTTGTCGACGCGCCGCCCGGGCAGCGTGTCGAACCGCTCCAGCACGCCGTAATTGGCGTGCCCGAGCCCCACGAACTGCCAGAACACGGGCTCCTCGACGGCCTCGCGCAGCTGCGCCTCGATCTCGGCGTTGCGGTAGACGCCGCCGTCGGAGAAGAACAGCACGAGCGTGGGGGCGGACGTCGGGTGCTCCCGCACGTACGCGCGTACCTCCGCGATGACCTTCTGCTCCTCGTTCTGGATGCCGACGTCGCGCATGTCGACCTGGCTCGGATCGAGGCCCTTCTTGCGCTTGCGCCGGAACAGGGAGATCTCCCCCACGCGGACGTGCAGCCGCAGCCACTCGGGAAGCTCGCCGAGTCGCACGTCCGGCAGCCTGGCCGGGTTGGAGGCGAACGTCCAGGCCTGCATCTCCCCGTCGTCGTCCAGCTGGGCGGCGACCGCCGCCATCCGCTCGACGACGTCGGCCACGACGCCCTTGGAGTACAGGAAGGACATGGACCCGGAGGCGTCCAGGACGAGGATCACGCGCGCGGTGACCTCGGCGGCCCCGTGCTTGCGCAGACTGACCGCGACCTGCTCCTTGCGCAGGGAGAGCCGCTTGCGCATGTCGACGGGCAGTTGTTCCTCGCCCTTGGTGAAGCGGGTGGAGCCTGACGGGCGCGGTGCCGGGGCGGGCGGTGGAGGCGGCAGGGGCGCGGCGACGAGGGGCGTCTGGGCGGGGTCGTCGACGGTGATGCCGAAATCGGTGGCGAGTCCGGCCAGGCCGGAGGCGTATCCCTGCCCGACCGCGCGGAACTTCCACGCGCCCTGCCGCCGGTACAGCTCGCCGCCGATGAAGGCGGTCTCGGACCCGGCCGCCATGTCGAAGCGGGCGAGTTCGATGCCCGAGCCGGCGTCCAGCAGCCGCAGCACCAGCCCGGGCGCCTGGCCGAAGGTCCCGCCGTCGGCCGACGCCCCGAGCACGATCCGCTCGACGGCCGGCTCCACGGAACGCAGGTCCACCTCGACCGTGTCGGTGGCGGCCCCGTCGGCGTGCCGCTTGCCCAGGTGCCGCACGGCCCCGGAGGCATGGCGCGGCTGGTTGTAGAAGACGAAGTCCCCGTCGTCGCGCACCCGCCCCACCAACGTGAGCAGCAGGGCCGACGCGTCGATGTCGGGCACACCGGGCCCCGCCGACCAGGCGAGCTCGGCCCGCACCACGGGCGCCTCGACGGGAAGATTGGACCCCTTGCTCATCGCCCACGCAGCCATGGCCCCAGTCTGCCCACCCTCACCCGAAAGCACGAGATGACCCACGGCGCGCCCTCGCCCGGACACCGCGCGCCCCGCGTCCGGCCGGCGCCCGGTGGCACGCGACCGCTCCGGATGCGGTGACGACGGCCGCCGGGGCCGCCGCCACCGCATCCCCTCGTCAGTCCGCGATCGGCAGATAGACGCGGTTGCCCGCCGCCGCGAACTCGCGGGACTTCTGGGCCATGCCCTCCTCGATCTCCGTGCGGTTCCCGCCGTGTTCACGGCGGATGTCCTGGGAGATCTTCATCGAGCAGAACTTCGGGCCGCACATGGAGCAGAAGTGGGCCGTCTTCGCCGGCTCCGCCGGGAGGGTCTCGTCGTGGAACGCACGGGCCGTGTCCGGGTCGAGGGCCAGGTTGAACTGGTCCTCCCACCGGAACTCGAAGCGCGCGTCGGACAGCGCGTCGTCCCACTCCTGGGCGCCCGGGTGCCCCTTGGCGAGGTCGGCCGCGTGAGCCGCGATCTTGTAGGTGATCACGCCGGTCTTCACGTCGTCCCGGTTGGGCAGCCCCAGGTGCTCCTTCGGCGTGACGTAGCAGAGCATGGCCGTGCCCCACCAGGCGATCATCGCGGCGCCGATGCCCGACGTGATGTGGTCGTACGCGGGCGCGACATCCGTCGTGAGCGGGCCGAGCGTGTAGAACGGCGCCTCCTCGCAGATCTCCTGCTGGAGGTCGATGTTCTCCTTGATCTTGTGCATCGGGACATGCCCCGGGCCCTCGATCATGGTCTGCACGTCGTGCCGCTTGGCGATCCGGTTGAGTTCGCCCAGCGTGCGCAGCTCCGCGAACTGCGCCTCGTCGTTGGCGTCCGCGATGGATCCCGGCCGCAGACCGTCCCCGAGCGAGTACGTGACGTCGTACGCGGCGAGGATCTCGCACAACTCCTCGAAGTGCTCGTACAGGAACGACTCCTTGTGGTGCGCCAGGCACCACGCCGCCATGATCGAGCCACCGCGCGAGACGATGCCGGTCTTACGGTTCGCGGTGAGCGGCACGTGGGCGAGCCGGACGCCCGCGTGGACCGTCATGTAGTCCACGCCCTGCTCGGCCTGCTCGACGACCGTGTCCTTGTAGATCTCCCAGGTCAGCTCCTCGGCCTTGCCGTCGACCTTCTCCAGCGCCTGGTAGAGCGGCACGGTGCCGATGGGGACGGGAGAGTTGCGCAGCACCCACTCGCGCGTGGTGTGGATGTTGCGGCCGGTGGAGAGGTCCATGACCGTGTCGGCGCCCCAGCGGGTCGCCCAGGTCATCTTCTCCACCTCCTCCTCGATGGAGGACGTGACCGCCGAGTTGCCGATGTTGGCGTTGACCTTCACCAGGAACCGCTTGCCGATGATCATCGGCTCGCTCTCCGGGTGGTTCACGTTGGCGGGCAGCACCGCGCGGCCCGCCGCGATCTCCTCGCGGACCACCTCGGGGGACACGTTCTCCCGGATCGCCACGAACTCCATCTCGGGCGTGATCTCGCCCCGGCGTGCGTACGCGAGCTGCGTGACGGCCATTCCTGCGCGGCCCCGGCGCGGCAGCCGAGGCCGGCCGGGGAAGACCGCGTCGAGGTTGCGCAGTCCCCCGCGGGGTGAGGTGTGCTTGATCCCGTCGTCCTCGGGCCGGACGGGACGGCCCGCGTACTCCTCGGTGTCGCCGCGGGCGACGATCCAGTTCTCGCGCAGTGGGGCCAGTCCCCGGCGGACGTCGGTGTCGACGAGCGGATCGGTGTACGGGCCCGAGGTGTCGTACAGGGTGACCGACTGCCCGTTGGTGAGATGCACCTGACGGACCGGCACCCGCAGGTCGGGGCGGCTGCCCTCGACGTACGCCTTGTGCCAGCCGATGGGCTTCCCGGCCTCCGTGGCCTCCGACGTCTCCGTCGGGTTCTGCGTGGAGGCAGGCGTGCGTGCGTCCTTGTTGGTCATGAGACCTACTCCCTACGCCGGCATTACCCGGTAACAGGTTCGGCGGTCGACGCAGCGGTTTCCGTCTGCCGACGTCCCGTGTGAAACATCACCCGCTGTCGGTGATGTTTCACGTGGAACATCGCAGGGACGGAGGTCAGCGCCCTCTCAGCCCGGTGCTCCGAGCTCCCGCGTGTACAAAAGGTGCCTCCACGCTAGCGTCCTTTCTGGCGCGGTGAACAGAGGGCACCCTTCCTTCTTGCGATGATCGGTCGGTGACCTCCAACTCTCCGCCTCCGTTCCCGCCGTCCGAGCCCCCGCACGGCGCAGGCGCCCAGCCCGGGCACGGCCCCGGGCAGCGGCACGGGCACGGTCCCGGACAGGGACGCACAGGCGCGCACGAACACACCGGCTCGCACCGGCTGCTGAACGCCCCCGGCGCAACAGGCGGGCAGGCGCACGGGCACAGCCACGGACACAGCCACAGTCATGGCCCGGCCGCCCCCGTCTCGCGCCATCTGCGCAAGGTCATCGCCGCGGTCCTCATCCCCTTCACCGCGGCGGTCCTCATCGGGCTGGCCGTGCTGTGGCCGGGCGGCGCCCCCGCCCACGAGCGCACCGGCGTCGGCTTCGACCGCCAGACACAGCAGGCCACGGTCACCAAGGTGGTCGCGGTGAACTGCGCCTCCGCCAATCCTTCAGCCGGCGTCCCGACCGGTGACACCTCCACCGCCGAGGGCTCCTCCGCGCAGCAGCAGGCGAACGGCACCTGCAAGAAGGCGACGATCCGGGTCGACACCGGCAAGGACAAGGGCCGGACGTTCACCGAGATCGTGCAGCCGGACCAGTCCCGGCAGTTGAGCGAGGGCCAGGGTGTCGTGGTCGCCTACGAGCCCTCCGCTCCGGCCGACCTCCAGTACTCGGTCGCCGACGTGAACCGCCGGTTCCCTCTGGCGCTGCTGGCCGGGGTCTTCGCGCTCGCCGTGGTGGCCGTGGGGCGGCTGAGGGGCGTCATGGCACTGGTCGCGCTGGCGATCAGCTTCCTGGTGCTCAACTTCTTCATCCTGCCGGCGATCCTTCAGGGCTCGAACCCGCTGGTCGTCGCGGTGGTGGGAGCGAGCCTGATCATGCTGGTCGCCCTGTACCTCTGTCACGGGCTGTCGGCCCGCACCTCCGTGGCGGTACTGGGCACCCTGGTCTCACTGTCCCTGATCGGCGTCCTGGGCTCAATGTTCATCGGCTGGTCGGCCCTCACCGGCAACACCGACGACAACACGGGCCTGATCCACGGTCTCTATCCGGACATCGACATGAGCGGCCTGCTGCTCGCGGGCGTCATCATCGGCTCGCTCGGCGTCCTCGACGACGTGACCGTCACGCAGACGTCCGCCGTGTGGGAACTGCACGAGGCCAACCCGGCGATGGGGCGCCGCGCGCTGTACCGCGCGGGCATCCGCATCGGCCGCGACCACATCGCGTCCGTGGTCAACACCCTCGTCCTCGCCTACGCGGGCGCCGCGCTGCCGCTGCTGCTGCTGTTCTCGGTCGCCCAGAGCGGCGTGGGCACGGTCGCCAACAGCGAGCTGGTCGCGGAGGAGATCGTGCGCACGCTGATCGGCTCGATCGGCCTGGTGGCGTCGGTGCCGGTGACCACGGCCCTGGCGACGCTGGTCGTCTCGGCCGACCGCCCGGCGGACCGTGCCCCGGTGCCCGGGCAGACAGCGGCACGTGAACAGACGGCCGGTGGCTCGCCGGAGCCCCGGCCGGCCATGACACGGGGCGGACGGGGACGGCGCCGCAAACCCTGACGCGTCCCGTCCCCACGAAGAGCCCGAGGAGTTGGGGGCGCGCTGAAGCGTTACGCCATCGGCCCACCCGATCGGCGCAACGCGTCAGCCGGCGCTCTGCTCGGCGAGGATGCGGTCCAGCGCGTCGTCGAGGTGGGCGTCGAAGTCGGCGAGCGCCCCTTCCTGTCCCAGCGGCACCAGCTTGTCGGTGCGATCGAGGAAGGCCACGAGCGGGGCGGTCGACGAGCGGAACAGCGCTTGGTCGCTGCCCACCTGAAGCCGGATCAGCACCTCGCCCAGGGTGTCGGGGTCGACCGGCGCGACCCGCACATCCCCCTCACCGCACGGCCTGCCCACGCCGTCGACCAGCAACTCCCTGCCGAACGCCCACGTCACCGGGGCGTCTCCGGGCAAGTGGAAGGTCAGCCGCACCGCGTAGGGATCGCAGGTGTCATAACGCAGCTCCACCGGAATGCGGAAGGAAAGCTCTTCCGACACGAGAAAGCTCATCATGACCTCTGCCTGTACGGATTCGCGCATCGCCTACCCCGTCATTCGCCGCGGACTGGCCGGGCATGGACCCTGACACTAGAGGGAATCTTGCTGAACGTACACAGCAGATCACAAGGAGTGAGTTTTCAGATACTGATAGACAGCGCGAGCGAGCCGAGCAGGCAGCGCATTTCGGCCTGGAGCCGCTGGACCGTCGGAAGGAGCCGGTCGGCCTGGTGCACGGGCAGCGAGACGGCCACCGTGGCCGCCGTGGCGCCGACCCTGAGGGGGATCGCGGCGCACACCGTCCCCAGCGCGTACTCCTGACGCTCGATCGCCAGGTCGGTCTCGCGGGCCCGCTCCAGGCGCCGCAGCAGACTCGTGGCGTCGCGCACCGTGTACGGGGTGACCGGCCGCACCGGGTACCGGTCGAGGTGGTCCTGCCGGGCCGCGTCGTCCAGTTGCGCGAGCAGACACTGGCCGACGGCGTGGGCATGCGCGGTCTCCCGGAAGTCGGCCCACTCCTCGACGGCCGGGTTGGCCGGGGTGTCGGCGACGCCGATCAGACCGATCTCGCCGTCGCTGTACACCGCGTAGTAGACGGGGACGCCCACCGCGTCCCGCCAGCGGGCGAGGGTGTCGGCGACCGTGCTGCGACGTTTCTGCTGGGCTCCGCTGCCGCTGAGCCGCTCGGCCGCCTCCCCGAGGAAGAACAGTCCGCGGTCACGGCGCAGGTAACCCTCGTGCACCAGGGTGCGCAGCAGGTGGTACGCCGTGGGCAGCGCCAGCCCGGTCTCCCGGGCGAGCTGTTTGGCCGGGGCGCCCTGCTCGTGGGCGGCGACGGTCTCCAGCAGGCGCATGGCGCGCTGGACCGAGCCGATGAGGGTCGCGCCGGTGGGAGGGGCGGGCCGCGCCGGCGAACGGGGCTGCGAGGGGACCGCGGTCCGAGGGGCGGTGCCAGTCGTGGCCAAGGGTCACTCCCGTAACGCGAGGGGGCAGCCCGTGCGGGGAACACGGGTGGTGGGACGCCGCTCGCGGGGACCGGCCCCGCGTCGAGTTCCGGACTCTAACCGGACGTCAGCGCACGCAGGAGGCCCTGCGCGGAAACTTCCCCCACCCGAGGGAACCGGCGCTTCCTGTTACCGCCCCGCCGGTTCCCGTCCGCTCACCAGTCGCGCGACGAGGAGCTCGCCGTGAACTTGCGCACCACGTAGATCAGTCCGCCGACCAGGGCGACGAAGACCAGCGCCTTGAAGAGCAGGCCGATGACGAAGCCGACCACGCTCGCGATCAGGCCGCCGAACACCACCAGGGCGATGACCGGCACCGCGATCCACTTCACCCACCACGGCAGTCCCGTGAAGATCTCTCGCATGGCCTTGTCCTTACCTCTCCGCCCGCTGCCTGCCGGGTCCTGTCGATGATGTCCTGCACCCGATGCTAGGGCGGCCGGGGTTCCGGCGGGGGCCTCGGATCCCTTGTCGTCCCCTGACCCGACCCTGAGGGAACCCCGAGGCCGGGCCTCAGCTCTCCGGGGGAGAGAACACCACGAGGATCCGCAGGTCCTCGCTGATGTGGTGGAACTTGTGCGGCACCCCGGCCGGCACGTACACGACGCTGCCGCGCGCCACCTGTGTGGTCTCCGTGCCCACGGTGATCGAGGCGCGGCCGCTGGCCACGAAGTACACCTCGTCCTGGCCGTGCGGCTGCTGCGGGTCCTGCGCGCCGGCGTCCAGGGCGTACAGGCCGACCGACATGTTCCGTTCCCGCAGGAACTGGAGGTATGCCCCGTCGTTCGCCGCTCGTTCCGCCTCGAGTTCGTCCAGCCTGAATGCCTTCACGGGTCCCGCCCCTGCTCCTACTGCCCGATCACGATGCTGTCTGTCACGATCAGACACATGAAGAATTTCCTAGTCAAGACGATCGCCAACGCGGGAGCCCTCGCGGTCGCGGTCTGGCTGCTCGACAAGATCACGCTGACCGGGGACAGCACCGGCAAGGAGATAGGCACCCTGCTCCTGGTCGCGCTGATCTTCGGCGTGGTGAACTTCCTGGTCAAGCCGGTGGTCAAGCTGCTGAGCCTGCCGCTGCTCATCCTGACCCTGGGCCTGTTCACCCTGGTGGTGAACGCCCTGATGCTGCTGCTCACCTCCTGGCTCGCCGACCAGCTCGACCTGAGCTTCCACGTGGAGGGCTTCTGGACGGCCGTCCTGGGCGGTCTGATCATCTCCGTGGTCTCCTGGGCCCTGAACGTCGTCCTGCCCGACGGGGACTGACCACCGTGACCTACCGCGTCTGCTTCGTCTGCACCGGCAACATCTGCCGCTCCCCGATGGCCGAGTTCGTCTTCCGCGCGCGCGTGGCCGAGGCCGGTCTGACGGATCAGGTCGAGGTCGACAGCGCCGGCACCGGCGGCTGGCACGAGGGCGAGGGCGCGGGCCCCCGCACCGTCGCCGTGCTGCGGGAGAACGGCTACGACGCCGAGCACACGGCCCGGCAGTTCGACCCGTCCTGGTTCGGCCGTCTCGATCTCGTCGTCGCCCTGGACGCCGGTCACCTCAGGGCGCTGCGCCGCCTGGCCCCCACGGAGCGGGACGCGGAGAAGGTGCGGCTGCTGCGGTCCTACGACCCGGCCGCCGGCGAGGACCTCGACGTGCCCGACCCGTACTACGGGGGTCCCGAGGGTTTCGACGCGTGTCTTGAGATGGTGGAGGCGGCGAGCCGTGGGCTGCTCGCCGCGGTACGCGAGCACGTGAAAGGACGGGCGGCATGAGCGACACGACGAGAGGCACCGCCGACGGGCCGGGCGACGGCACCCGTGCGGTGCGGGCCGGGCTGCCCGAGCCGGTGAAGCACGAGCCGACGCTGCCCGGGCCGGTGTTCGCGGCCCATTTCCATCTGCCCGGGGACCCGACCGGTCCGTACACGTACGGGCGGGACGAGAACCCGACGTGGACCCTGCTGGAGCGGGCCGTCGGTGAGCTGGAGGCGCCGGGGCGGGACGACGTCGAGACGCTGGTGTTCGCCTCCGGCATGGCCGCGATCTCCGCGGTGCTGTTCTCCCAGCTGCGCGCGGGGGACGCGGTCGTCCTGCCCGACGACGGCTACCAGGCGCTGCCGCTGGCGCGGGCCCAGCTGGAGGCGTACGGCATCGAGGTGCGCACCGCGCCGACCGGCGGCGACGCCCAGCTGGAGGTGCTGGACGGCGCGAGGCTGCTGTGGATCGAGACGCCCTCGAACCCCGGTCTCGACGTGTGCGACGTGCGGCGGCTCGCCGACGCGGCCCACGCGCAAGGGGCCCTGGTCGCCGTCGACAACACCCTGGCGACGCCGCTGGGCCAGCGCCCGCTGGAGCTCGGCGCGGACTTCGCGGTGGCCAGCGGCACCAAGCAGCTGACCGGTCACGGCGACGTGCTCCTCGGATACGTCGCCGGCCGCGACACCGAGGCGATGGCCGCGGTCCGGCGCTGGCGCAAGATCGTCGGCGCCATCCCGGGACCGATGGAGGCGTGGCTCGCGCACCGGTCGATCGCCACGCTGCACCTGCGCGTGGAGCGGCAGAACGCCACCGCGCTGCGGCTCGCCGAGGCTCTGCGGGAGCGGCCGGAGGTCACGGGCCTGCGGTATCCGGGGCTCCTCGACGACCCGTCGCACAAGATCGCGTCGCAGCAGATGCGCCGCTACGGGTGCGTGGTGTCGTTCACGCTGCCGTCCCGCGACCGGGCGGACCGTTTTCTCGACGCCCTGCGGCTCGTGGACGACGCGACGAGCTTCGGCGGTGTGCGGTCCACGGCGGAGCGGCGCGGCCGCTGGGGCGGGGACGCGGTGCCGGAGGGCTTCGTCCGCTTCTCCGTGGGCGCCGAGGACCCGGAGGACCTGATCGCGGACGTGCTGCGGGCACTGGACGTGACAGCGGGCTGACCCGGGACATCCGACGGACGACGCCCCCTGCGGACGGTCCGAGCCTCCCCCCTCGTGGCTCGGACCGTCCTCGGTTCTGCGCGCGAAGAACCGCGCGACTTAGGCTAGTTGACTCAGTGTCAGTGTCCAATCACAGTAACGACAGCGACCTATCGACATATTTATAGTTGGCCCCGTCCGGTGTGCGGCGGGCCGGCGAGGGAGGGGTGCGTGTCGTGGATCTGGCCTTGCTGCGGACCTTCGTGACCGTGCACCGGGCCGGTTCCTTCACGCGCGCGGCCGCTCTGCTGGGCCTTTCGCAGCCGGCCGTCACCTCGCAGATCCGGACCCTGGAGCGGCAGGTGGGACGGCCCCTGTTCCTGCGGCAGGCACGCGGGGTGACACCGACGACGATCGGCGACGAGCTCGCCCACAAGGCGGCGCCCCACCTGGACGCGCTGGTGGAGATAGCCGAGTCCGGGCTGGAGGAGGACTCCTCCTTACGCACCCTGCATCTCGCCGGGCCTCCCGAGTTCACCGCCGAGCGGGCGCTGCCCGCGCTCACGGAGCTGACCGGCGAGGACGGCCGGGGCTTCGCGCTGCGCGCGTCCTTCGGCACCGCCGACGAGGTCCTCGAAGGGCTCGCCGCCGGCCATCACGACCTGGCCATCAGCACCGTCCGGCCGCGCGGCGCGCTGCTCACGGCGACCGCGCTCTGCGACGAGGAGCACGTCCTGGTCGCCGCCCCGCACTGGGCGGAGCGGGTCGGTGCCGGGGCGCTCCGCCGGACCGGCCCGGCCGCCCTGGAGCGGGTCCCGGTCGTGGAGGTGCACGAGTCGCTTCCCTTCGTCGCCCGCTACTGGGCCTCCGTGTTCGACTCCCGTCCGGTCTGCCCCGGCACGGTGATCGTCCCCGACCTGCGGGCCGTGCTGGCGTGTGCCGCGGCAGGGGCGGGCCTCGCCGTGCTGCCGCGCTATCTGTGCGCGGGCGCACTGGAGCGCGGCGAGGTGATGGCCCTGCACGAGCCGGCGGTGCCTCCGCTGCGTACCTACTTCCTGGCCGTCCGCACCGGCACGCCGGCGATGCCGCACATCGCACGGGCCCACGAGTGGCTGGAGCGGGCGGCCGCCGACTGGGGCTGACGGAGGGCGCACACCGCCCGGTGTGCCAGCGGCCGGAACAAGGGCGTCCGGCGATGTTTCACGTGGAACCAGCTGGGCCACATTCCCCCCATGACCGTCCGACCCGTGGTCAAGCGCACCGCCCGAGCCGTTCTGCTGGACCGCGATCATCTGATCCTGATCAAGCGCACCAAGCCCGGCGTGGACCCCTACTGGGTCACCCCCGGCGGCGGGGTCGAGCCGGAGGACCCGACCGTCGTCCACGCCCTGCACCGCGAGGTGTACGAGGAACTCGGCGCCAAGATCACCGACGTGGTGCCGTGCTTCGTGGACACCGTGGAGCACATCGGCGAGGACGAGGGCTCCACCGGCGTGAAAGTCCAGCACTTCTTCGTCTGCCGTCTGGAGTCCATGGACCCGTCCCTGCGGCACGGCCCGGAGGTCGAGGAACCCGCGGGCGAGTACGAGATCGTGCGGGTGCCCTTCACCCGGGTCGGCATCGCCTCCGTCCACCTCGTACCGCTGTCCCTGCGCCACTACCTCGACGGCAACATCGAGGGCGTGCGTGCGCTGCACGCCTCCGACCTGGGCTGATCCCGGCCTGGACGGGATGGCCAAAAGCACGTACGCATCTGCGGAAACAGGTGGACGGCGACCGCTCCGGTCGGACAGCCTGACCTGCGTGCCGACACCTTCTCTCGACTCCCTGCCCATCCGCCGTCTGACGCTCCGCGATCTCACCGCTTGCGCCGACCTGTCCGAGGACCGGGGGTGGCCCCGGGAGGAGCACAAGTGGGGTCTCCTTCTCGCGGCCGGACGCGGCCACGGCGTCGACGCCCCCGACGGCGGTCTGGCGGCCGCCTGCGTCGTCACCGAGTACGGGCCCCGCGAGCGGCCCTCCCTGGCGGCCGTGGGCATGGTGCTCGTCGCGGAGCGCCACTCCCGTCAGGGACTCGGACGCCGGCTGATGCGCCACGTCGTCGAGGAGGCGGGCACCACTCCCCTCACCCTGCACGCCACGCCCCTGGGCCGGCCCCTCTACGAGGAGCTCGGTTTCAAGGTCACCGGGCACGCCGAGATGGTGCGGGGCCACTTCGTCCCGTCCGGCCGGCCGGACGTCCTGACCCGCACGGCCACGGCCGACGATCTCCCCGCGATCCTGAGGCTCGACGAGGAGGTGTTCGGCACGGACCGGACCCACATCGTGACGCGCCTGCCGGCCTTCGCGGACCAGCTGCGGGTGGCCGAGGACGACGGACGGATCATCGGCTACGCCGCGGCCTGGCCCAACATGGACACCCATGTCGTGGGGCCGCTGATCGCCCGCGACACCGCGACCGCCCAGGCGCTCATCGCCTCCCTGGCCGCCCACACCAACCGGCCGCTGCGCACGGACATCGACGTCCGGCACCGCGACCTGCTGGGCTGGGTGAAGGAGCACGGCCTGGCGCCGGTCGCTTCCAACGCCGTCATGACGCACGGCATCACGGATCTGCCGGGGGACTGGAACCGGCGGTTCGCCCCGGTGACGGTGGCGGCCGCCTGACGGTGCGCACGGACGGCGACGCCGGTCCCGCGGACTGCGGGACCGGCGTCGCCGTGCGGTCCGCCGTACCGGGTGCGGTGCGCCGCACCCGGTACGGCGCCCGTTCGTCGTCAGGCCAGGGACTCCACGGCGGCGGTGGCGAAGCCGTGGTCCTGCTCCGGGGCGCCGCCGCCGACACCGACGGCGCCGATCAGCCGGCCGTCACGCCGTACGGGCACGCCTCCGGCGATGAAGAGCAGAGGCCGGTCGAGGGCGGTGGGCAGCGTGTGGAAGAGGCCGCCGGGCTGCACGGCGTCCACCAGGTCGGCGGTGGGCGTGTTCAGCTGGAGCGCGGTGTAGGCCTTGCGCGTGCTGGTCTCGCCGGAAATGAGCACGGCCCGGTCGTCCCGGCGGAAGGCGAGCAGGTGCCCGCCGGCGTCGAGGACGGTGACGCTGACGGTGACTCCGGCCCTCTCCGCGGCTTCGACCGCGACGGTGACGAGGGCCTCGGCGTCCGCGGTGGTCAGCGGGGCGACGGCGGTGGTGGTCATGAGGTGATTCTCCTTGCGGTTGGTGCGGTGTCCGTGGTGACGGACGGGAGGGGGATCGGCGGGCGCGGGGACGGCCCTGGCCCCGCGCCCGGAGGCGCGGTTCAGTGCGTGGCGACGGTCGGCCGCTCGGCGGGGACCCCGCCGGCGACCGGGGTGCCGGTCGCGCGCTCGCGGCGCTCGAGCACGGACGAGAGGACGGCGAGCGCCAGGGCGGCCGCGGCGAGGACGGCGCCGACCCAGTTGGGGGCGGTGTAGCCGAACCCGGCGGCGATCACGAGCCCGCCCAGCCAGGCGGACAGCGCGTTGCCCAGGTTGAAGGCGCCGATGTTGAGAGCCGAGGCCAGGGTGGGCGCGCCGTGCGCGTGGTCCAGGACCCGCTTCTGCAGCGGGGGGACGGTGGCGAAGCCGAGGGCGCCGACGAGGGTGATGGTGACGGCCGCGGCGATCTTGTCGTGGGCGGTCAGGGTGAACAGCGCCAGGACGGCGGCGAGGGCCCCGAGGGACACGTACAGCATGGGCATCAGGGCGCGGTCGGCGTACGTGCCGCCGACGAGGTTGCCGCCGACCATGCCGAGACCGAACAGCACCAGCAGCCAGGTGACGGAGCCGTCGGCGAAGCCCGCGACGTGCGTCATCATCGGCGCGATGTAGGTGATCGCCGCGAAGACGCCGCCGAAGCCGAGCACGGTCATCGCCATGGCGAGCAGGA
This sequence comes from Streptomyces lusitanus, assembly GCF_042647945.1. Lineage (NCBI taxonomy): Bacteria > Bacillati > Actinomycetota > Actinomycetes > Kitasatosporales > Streptomycetaceae > Streptomyces > Streptomyces lusitanus. The sequence continues at coordinate 302,437 of NZ_JBHRWL010000033.1, read as the reverse complement.
CCTGCACGTTCTTCAGCGCGGCCAGCTCGTGGCGCAGCCGCACGCCCTCGGGCTTGGGCATGTCGGGCACCAGCTTGGCGACGCCCAGCAGGCCGACCACGCCGAGCGCGGCGACGATGCCGAAGGTGACGCGCCAGCCGACGGACTGGCCGACCAGGGTGCCGAGCGGCACGCCGACGACGTTGGCGACGGTGAGGCCGGTGAACATCAGGGAGATGGCGCCGGCCCGCTTGTCGGGGGCGACCAGGTCGGCGGCGACCACGGAGCCGATGCCGAAGAAGGCGCCGTGGGCCAGGGAGGCGACCACCCGTCCGGCCAGCATGAGACCGAAGGTCGGGGCCAGCGCCGAGAGCAGGTTCCCGACGACGAAGAGGCCCATCAGCAGCATCAGCATGCGCTTGCGGGAGATCTTGGTGCCGAGCACGGTCATCAGGGGGGCGCCGAACATGACACCCAGGGCGTAGCCGGTCACCAGATAACCGGCCGTGGGGATGGAGACACCGAAGTCGCCCGCGACCTCGGGCAGCAAGCCCATGATCACGAACTCGGTGGTGCCGATCCCGAAGGCCCCGATCGCGAGGGCCAGAAGCGCGAGAGGCATGAGGGCACAGACCTTCCAGAGATTGCTTGCAGGAGCGCTTAGCGAGACCCGACAATAGTTGCATACGCGGGATATTTGCAAGCGCGGGATATTGCGTCCGTGCTCTACCCTGGTTCGCAGACGCTGCTGGACGGAGGAATCGCCCCATGACAGCCACGGATCCCGCGCTCACCGCCCTTGCCCAGGGCTGGTGCGCTCTCTCGCTGCTGCACGGGAGGATCGAGACCCACATCGAGCGCGCCCTGCAGTCCCGGCACGATCTGAGCGTGCGGGAGTACTCCCTGCTCGACGTGTTGAGCCGGCAGCACGCCGGCGAGGGCGGCCATCTGCAGATGAAGCAGGTCGCCGACGCGGTCGTGCTCAGCCAGAGCGCCACCACGCGGCTGGTCACCCGGCTCGAGGACCGCGGCCTGCTGGAGCGGTACCTCTGCCCCACCGACCGGCGCGGCATCTACACCGACGTCACCGAGGCCGGCCTCACGCTGCTGGAGGAGGCGCGGCCCACCAACGACACCGCGCTGAGGGAGGCGCTCGACGAGGCGGCGAAGAATCCCGACCTCGCCCCGCTGGTCCGGGTCGTGGAGACGCTCAAGGCGCCGGTGCCCGCATAGGGTGCGGGCATGGGAGATCTTGAGATACGGCCCGCGACCATCGATGACGTCCCGGCGATCGTCGCCCTCTTGGCGGACGACCCGCTGGGCGCGCAACGCGAGTCGCCGGACGACCTCGCGCCCTACCTCACCGCGATGGAACGGCTTCGCACCGATCCCCACCAGCACGTGGTCGTGGCCGTCCGTGAAGGTCGGGTCGTCGGGACGCTCCAGCTCACGATCATTCCCGGGCTCTCCCGGCGCGGCGCCACACGGTCGGTCGTCGAAGGCGTGCGCATCCACGCGGACGAACGCGGCGGCGGCCTGGGCACGCGGCTGATCGAGTGGGCGATCGACACCTCCCGCCGCGAGGGTTGCCATCTGGTCCAGCTGACCTCGGACAACACCCGCACCGACGCCCATCGCTTCTACGAGCGGCTCGGCTTCACGGCATCCCATGTGGGCTTCAAGATGGCATTGTGACGAAGCGGCTGTGTTTCACGTGAAACACAGCCGCTTGCCTACGGACGACGGGCCGATTACGGGATGCCCCGCCACCCCTTAGCGTCCACGCCACCGGGCACCGGGGCGCCTTCCTCGTACGGCTGCCGGGTGAACACGAACGAGCCGAGGTCGAGGTGGCTGACGGTGCCGTCCGGCCGCCGGACGGGCGTCAGCACTTCCCCGGCGTAGTAGCCCTCAAGCCCCACCCAGCCGCCGTCACCGTCCGGACGGAAGCGTGAACGCCGTCCCTTCCCGGAGAGCGGCTCCAGCGCCAGCAGCCCGTCGGCCGACAGTCGCAGCCCGAAGGCGTACGTCCCCCAGTACCACTGCCCCACCAGATCGAGCACGGCGGAGTCGGCCTTCCGGAGCGGGCGCCAGGGCGCGGGGAGACGCGGTTCCGCCTCGGCGACGATGCGCACCAGGTCCGCGGCGACCGTGAACAGCGCGGGTCCGGACGTGCAGTTGGCGAGGACCACCGCGCTGACGTCGTCCTCGAGACCCATCGTCAGGCAGGCGAGGAACCCCGGGAGCGAGCCGGTGTGCCCGACGTGCGCCCTGCCGTGCTGATGGCGCAACTCCAGGCCCAGGCCGTACGCGTAGCCGTCGGCCACGTCCGCCGCCTCGGCCGGTGCCGCGGGCGTCCGCATCTCCCGAACCGACTCGGCGCTCAGCACGCGCTCGTCTCCCGCGTCCAGGAAGGCCGCGAAGCGGGCCAGGTCGGCGGTGGTGGACCACAGTTGCCCGGCGGGAGCCATCACGCCCAGGTTCTCCAGCGGCTCGGGCTGCATCACGTCGGCCCAGGGGTGTACGGCCCAGCCGCCCGCGTGCGGGGCCACCGGCTCCACCGTCGTGCGGCGCAGCCCCAGCGGTTCGAGCACCTCTCGCCGGAGTACCTCCTCCCACGGTGCCCCGCGCAGCTTCTCGACCAGCGCGCCGAGCAGCGCGTATCCGGGGTTCGAGTAGTGGAAGCGCCGGCCCACCGGGTGCACCAGGGGACGCTCGCCCAGGACGTCGGCGAGTTGGGGGCGCAGGGAGCCGGGGGTCCGCTCCCACCAGGGACCGGGTGTCTCGGCGGCCAGTCCGGCGCGGTGCGCGAGCAGGTCGACGAGGGTCACCTCGCCCACGCCGGTTCCCGGCAGGTGCTTCTCCAGCGGGTCGGCGAGGTCGATCAGCCCTTCGTCCCGGAGCCGCAGTACCAGGACGGCGGTGAAGGTCTTGGTGATCGAGCCGATCCGGTACTGGACGTCGCCGTCCGGGACCTCTCCCTCCACCGAGGTCCGGGCACCGCTCCACACGGTCCTTCCGCCCCGCACGACGGCCGCGACGAGCGACGGCGCCCGCCCTTCGCTCTGCGCGACGGCGATCCGGTGCAGCAGCCCCCGACGGGTGGCGGGCAGCAGTTCTTCCTGATGTGACGTCATGCCACCAGTTCAGCAGGTGCGTCCGGCCGACGCGCCCGGGTGGTGTCAGGGCACCAGGACGACCTTGCCGAGATCGGCACGCGCCTCGATCCGGGCGAACCCTGCGGCGGGGCGTGGAGAGCCCGCGGTCGCTCAGGTCTGCGCCATGTCCACGAAGCGTGAGTAGTGGCCCTGGAAGGCGACCGTGATCGTGGCCGTCGGGCCGTTGCGGTGCTTGGCGACGATCAGGTCGGCCTCGCCCGCGCGCGGGGACTCCTTCTCGTAGGCGTCCTCGCGGTGCAGCAGGATGACCATGTCGGCGTCCTGCTCGATGGAGCCCGACTCACGCAGGTCGGAGACCATCGGCTTCTTGTCCGTGCGCTGCTCGGGACCACGGTTCAGCTGGGACAGGGCGATGACCGGGATCTCCAGCTCCTTGGCGAGCAGCTTGAGGTTACGGGACATGTCCGAGACCTCCTGCTGCCGGCTCTCGGCCCGCTTGGAACCACCGGACTGCATGAGCTGGAGGTAGTCGATGACCACCAGCTTCAGGTCGTTGCGCTGCTTCAGGCGCCGGCACTTGGCGCGGATCTCCATCATCGACAGGTTCGGCGAGTCGTCGATGTAGAGCGGGGCGGCCGAGACGTCCGGCATCCGCCGGGCCAGCCGGGTCCAGTCCTCGTCGGTCATCGTGCCGGACCGCATGTGGTGCAGGGCGACGCGGGCCTCCGCGGACAGCAGACGCATCGCGATCTCGTTGCGGCCCATCTCGAGCGAGAAGATCACGCTGGGCAGATTGTTCTTGATGGACGCGGCCCGCGCGAAGTCCAGCGCGAGCGTCGACTTGCCCATCGCGGGACGCGCCGCGATGACGATCATCTGACCGGGGTGCAGCCCGTTGGTGAGGGAGTCGAAGTCGGTGAACCCGGTGGGCACCCCCGTCATCTCGCCGCTGCGCGACCCGATCGCCTCGATCTCGTCGAGGGCGCCCTCCATGATGTCGCCGAGCGGCAGGTAGTCCTCGCTGGTGCGCTGCTCGGTGACGGCGTAGATCTCCGCCTGGGCGCGGTTGACGATCTCGTCGACGTCGTCGTCGGCCGCGTATCCCATCTGGGTGATGCGGGTGCCCGCCTCGACCAGGCGGCGCAGCACCGCCCGCTCGTGCACGATCTCCGCGTAGTACGCCGCGTTGGCCGCCGTGGGCACCGTCTGCACGAGGGTGTGCAGGTACGACGCCCCGCCCACCTTGTTGATCTCGCCGCGCTTGGTCAGCTCCGCGGCGATCGTGATCGGGTCGGCCGGCTCGCCCTTGGCGTAGACGTCGAGGATGGCGGTGTAGATCGTCTCATGGGCCGGCTTGTAGAAGTCGTGACCCTTGAGGATCTCCACGACATCGGCGATGGCGTCCTTGGACAGCAGCATGCCGCCCAGCACGGACTGCTCCGCCTCGAGGTCCTGGGGCGGGACCCGCTCGAAGGCGGAACCTCCGCCGTCCCACACGCCCCGGTCCGGGCCGCGCTCGTGCTGCTCGTCGCGTCCTCTGCCGTGGTCGCCCGTGCGGCGGGAGGCGGGCAGACGATCACTGGGACCGCTGTCGGCCCACGGGTCGTCCAAGGGCTCGGAAATGCTCACCGAGCCACCTCCTCCCGTCCGCCGGAGCGGATCTCGCCGTGCCTCTCAGTTCTACGGCACGACACTGACAAATAAGGGGGCCCAACTCCGCTTGTCGGACGCCGGTTTTGTGACGTTTCCGAAACCGGTGGACGGAGCAGGCGCCGGACCACCGTAGGCCCGTCGGCACCGTCAGCCAATCTGGTTATCCACAGGCCGTGTGGACGACGAGCCCAGAGCTGTGGAGAACTCCGCGAAACCTGTGCACGAGCCGGTGGACAGCGCTGTGAACAAGCCCGTGAACACCCTGTGAAGATGAGCCTGACCTGCAGATTTGCCGTCCACCGGCTGTGCAGAAGAAAAACTTCCCCACGAGGATCAAGATCCGTTCAACAGGTGTACGCAACCCCACACCCTGAGCCACGAAGTAAGGGGCGTGAAGCGCTGGCATCTCTTACCTGTGGATGATTACATTGGTGCACATGACACAGGCCCCCGCGCGCCCCAAGGCCGCCCGCCGCCAGCACGACCGAGAGATCGTCATGCTGGCCGTCCCGGCCTTCGGCGCCCTCGTCGCCGAGCCTCTGTTCGTGATGGCGGACAGCGCCATCGTCGGCCATCTCGGCACGGCACAGCTCGCCGGACTCGGCGTCGCGTCGGCCCTCCTCGTGACCTCGGTGAGCGTCTTCGTCTTCCTCGCCTACGCCACCACGGCGGCCGTCGCCCGGCGGGTGGGCGCCGGCGACCTCCCCGCCGCCATTCGGCAGGGCATGGACGGCATCTGGCTGGCCCTGCTGCTCGGCGCCGCCGTCATGACCGCCGTCCTCCCCACGGCGCCCGCGCTCGTCGACCTCTTCGGCGCCTCCGAGACCGCCGCCCCCTACGCCACCACCTATCTGCGCATCTCGGCGCTCGGCATCCCGGCCATGCTGATCGTGCTCGCGGCGACCGGGGTGCTCCGCGGACTCCAGGACACCCGGACCCCGCTCTACGTGGCCGTCGCCGGCTTCGTCGCCAACGGCCTCCTCAACATCGGCCTGGTCTACGGCGCCGGACTCGGCATCGCCGGGTCCGCCTGGGGCACCGTGATCGCCCAGTGGGGCATGGCCGCGGTCTATCTCGTCGTGGTGCTGCGAGGGGCACGCCTGCACGGGGCCTCCCTGCGACCCGACGCGGCCGGGATCAGGGCGTCGGCCCAGGCAGGCGCCCCGCTGCTGGTGAGGACGCTTTCCCTGCGGGCGATCTTGATGATCGCGACGGCGGTGGCCGCCCGTCTGGGCGACTCCGACATCGCGGCCCACCAGATCATCCTCTCCCTGTGGAGCCTGCTCGCCTTCGCCCTCGACGCCATCGCGATCGCGGGACAGGCCATCATCGGGCGCTACCTCGGAGCCGGTGACGGGCAGGGCGCGCGGGACGTGTGCCGCCGCATGGTCGAGTGGGGCGTGGCCGTCGGCGTCCTCCTGGGCCTGCTGGTGGTGCTCGCGCGACCGGTGTTCCTGCCGCTGTTCACCAGCGACACGGCCGTGAAGGACGCGGCGTTGCCCGCCCTGATCATCGTGGCGCTGTCCCAGCCGATCTGCGGCATCGTCTTCGTCCTGGACGGCGTTCTGATGGGCGCGGGCGACGGGCCGTATCTCGCCTGGGCCATGCTGGTGACCCTCGCCGTGTTCACCCCGGCCGCCCTGCTGGTGCCCGTCCTGGGAGGCGGACTCACCGCGCTGTGGGCCACGATGACGTTGATGATGGCCGTGCGGATGCTGACCCTGTGGCTGCGGTCCCGTTCCGGCCGCTGGGTCGTCACGGGCGCGGCGCGCTGACCGTTTCACGTGAAACACCGCCCTCGCGCCGGTTCCACGTGAAACAGCGCTCATGCGAAGGGGCCGCACCCTGACGGATGCGGCCCCTTCCTACTCACTGTTTCAGCGAGCGCTGCCCTCAGGCGGAGACGACCTCGATGTTGACCGTAGCGGCAACCTCGGGGTGCAGACGCACCGACGTCTCGTGGGCGCCCAGCGTCTTGATCGGCGAACCGAGCTCGATGCGGCGCTTGTCGACGTCGGGACCGCCGGCGGCCTTGATCGCGGAAGCGATGTCGGCCGGGGTGACGGAACCGAAGAGACGGCCGGCGTCGCCGGAGCGGACGGCCAGACGGACCTTGACGCCCTCGAGCTGGGCCTTCACCTGGTTGGCCTGCTCGATGGTGTGGATCTCGTGGATCTTGCGAGCACGACGGATCTGCTCGACGTCCTTCTCGCCACCCTTGGTCCAGCGGATCGCGAGCTTCCGCGGAACCAGGTAGTTGCGAGCGTAGCCGTCCTTGACGTCGACGACGTCACCCGCGGCACCGAGGCCGGAGACCTCGTGGGTAAGGATGATCTTCATGAGTGGGTCACCCTTCCCTTATCGCGCGGTGGAGGTGTAGGGCAGCAGCGCCATCTCACGGCTGTTCTTCACGGCCGTGGCGACGTCACGCTGGTGCTGCGTGCAGTTGCCGGTCACGCGGCGGGCACGGATCTTGCCGCGGTCGGAAATGAACTTCCGCAGCATGTTCGTGTCCTTGTAGTCCACGTACGTGACCTTGTCCTTGCAGAATGCGCAGACCTTCTTCTTCGGCTTGCGCACAGGCGGCTTCGCCATGGTGATTCTCCTGTGTGATCAAGAAGTGTGGGTACGGCCCGCCCTAGAAGGGGGGCTCGTCCGAGTAGCCGCCGCCGCTGCCGCCGGAGCCGCCGCCCCAGCCGCCGCCACCGCCCTGCTGGCCACCGGCGGGAGCACCGGTCGCCCACGGGTCGTCGGCGGGAGCACCGCCGCCCTGCTGGCCGCCGCCGGGGCCGCCGCCCCAGCCACCGCCACCCTGGCCGCCGCCGCCACCGCCGCCATAGCCGCCCTGGCCACCGCGGCCGGTGGTCTTGGTGACCTTGGCCGTGGCGTTGCGCAGGCTGGCGCCGACTTCCTCGACGTCCAGCTCGTAGACCGTGCGCTTGACGCCCTCACGGTCCTCGTAGGACCGCTGCTTCAGCCGGCCCTGCACGATGACGCGCATGCCTCGCTGGAGCGACTCGGCGACGTTCTCCGCCGCCTGACGCCAGACGGAGCAGGTCAGGAACAGGCTTTCGCCGTCCTTCCACTCGTTCGTCTGACGGTCGAAGGTGCGGGGGGTCGACGCGACACGGAACTTCGCGACGGCCGCACCGGACGGGGTGAAGCGCAGCTCGGGGTCGTCGACAAGATTGCCGACGACCGTGATGACGGTCTCGCCTGCCATGGGGGAACCTCTCGGCGGGTTTGCTGCTGGCTGCTTGTGCTGCTACTCGAATCCCGGGATCAGCTGAGCGGAGCTCAGTGGGTCTCGGGACGGAGGACCTTGGTCCGGAGGACCGACTCGTTCAGGTTCATCTGGCGGTCGAGCTCCTTGACGACCGCAGGCTCGGCCTGCAGGTCGATGACCGAGTAGATGCCCTCGGGCTTCTTCTTGATCTCGTACGAGAGACGACGACGGCCCCAGGTGTCGACCTTCTCGACCTTTCCGCCGCCGTCACGGACGACAGAGAGGAAGTTCTCGATCAGCGGGGAGACAGCGCGCTCCTCGAGATCGGGGTCGAGGATGACCATCACCTCGTAGTGACGCATGTGGAACCCACCTCCTTTGGACTCAGCGGCCACGGTCGTTCCGTGGCAGGAGGGTCGTGATGCGTTGTGCACCGTTGCCTGTCAGTAGAACAGCCGCCACTGACAATCGGGTCGGGCGGCGGTCTCGCGGCCGGACGAAGGGGCCGTGGCCCTCTCCTGTTCCCGCCTGGCTCTGTCCGGACAGACACCGGTGCAGACGCTACAGAGTACCCGCACAGCGGCTTCCGGTTGAAATCCGGGCGGGAGGACCGTCAATCTGGACACATCGGGTGTGTACGGCGCTACGATGCGCCGCCCTTCGCAGGAGGTGCCCATGGCACAGGCAATGCGACCCAACACCGCCGGCGGACTCTTCGCCACCGACGGCAAGCCCCATCCGCTCCAGGACACCCTGCTCGCGGTGACCATGGCGCTGGGGCTCACGGCCTTCATCTCGGCGCAGTTCCACAACCTGCACCTGCTCAGCTCCTGGACCGGACTGATCGGCATCATCACCGGGGCGTACGGCCAGTGGGTCTCCGTCACGACGCGCGAGCGTTTCGGGCTGATCCTGGGCCTCGGCCTGTCGGCGGTCGGCTTCTTCCTGGGCATGGCGCACGGCGGTCTCTTCGGCGGAGTCGTCGACTGACGTCCGCACCACCCGCCAACCACACATCGTCGTACGCCCCGGCCGACGGCCGGCCGGGGCGGGAGTCCCGTGCGCCCAGACGGGCCGCACCCCGGGCGCAGTAGGCTTCGCGCGAGAGCCGGAGCCCCTGAACCCATGGGGACACACCAGCCCGAGGAGCGCCCCGAATGAGCCTGACCCTGAGGACCATCAGTCGCGAGCAGCATCTGGCGTACATCCAGAGCCTGCCGTCGGCGAGCCACATGCAGGTCCCGGCCTGGGCAGACGTCAAGGCGGAGTGGCGCTCGGAGAACCTCGGCTGGTTCGACGACCGCACCGGCGAGATGGTCGGCGCGGGTCTTGTGCTCTACCGCCAGCTGCCCAAGATCAAGCGGTACCTCGCCTACCTGCCCGAGGGCCCGGTCATCAACTGGTTCGCGCCGAATCTCCAGGAGTGGATCGAGCCGATGCTCGCCCACCTGAAGCAGCAGGGCGCGTTCTCCGTGAAGATGGGCCCGCCGGTGATCATCCGCCGCTGGGAGGCCGCGACCATCAAGCGGGGCATCCAGGACCAGGACGTCAAGCGCCTGCGTGACCTGGAGGCCGACTTCATCGAGCCCCGTGCCTTCGAGGTCGCCGACAAGCTGCGCCGCATGGGCTGGCAGCAGGGCGAGGACGGCGGCGCCGGCTTCGGCGACGTCCAGCCGCGCTACGTCTACCAGGTGCCGCTGGCCAACCGCGCCCTGGAAGAGGTCCACAAGAACTTCAACCAGCTGTGGCGCCGCAACATCAAGAAGGCCGAGAAGGCCGGCGTCGAGGTCGTCCAGGGGGGCTACGACGACCTGCCCGAGTGGCAGCGGCTGTACGAGATCACGGCCGTGCGCGACCACTTCCGGCCGCGCCCGCTGTCGTACTTCCAGCGGATGTGGACGGCCCTCAACACCGAGGACCCCAACCGCATGCGGCTGTACTTCGCCCGGCACAACGGTGTGAACCTGTCCGCGGCGACCATGCTGATCGTCGGCGGCCACGTCTGGTACTCCTACGGCGCCTCCGACAACATCGGCCGTGAGGTCCGTCCCTCGAACGCGATGCAGTGGCGGATGCTGCGCGACGCCTACGCGCTCGGCGCCACCGTCTACGACCTGCGCGGCATCTCCGACTCGCTGGACGAGACCGACCACCTCTTCGGTCTGATCCAGTTCAAGGTCGGCACCGGCGGCCAGGCGGCCGAGTACCTCGGCGAGTGGGACTTCCCGCTCAACAAGCTGCTCCACAAGGCGCTCGACATCTACATGTCCCGCCGCTGACCCGCGCTTCGCCGCGGTATCCGTCTTCGTAGCCCGACGGCTTCGTCGCCTCCCCTACCTTTGTTACACCGCAGCCACGAGAAAGGTTCCAGGTCCGGCCATGGCGCTCACGCTCTACGTCGACACCGCGCGCTGGCGGGCGCATCACAAGCACGTGCAGGAGCAGTTCCCGGGGCTCGTCCCCGTCTGCAAGGGCAACGGCTACGGCTTCGGCCACGAGCGGCTCGCCGAGGAGGCCACCCGGCTGGGCACGGACGTCCTGGCCGTCGGCACGACGTACGAGGCCGCGCGGATCAAGGACTGGTTCGGCGGTGACCTGCTGGTGCTGACGCCGTACCGGCGCGGCGAGGAGCCGGTGCCGCTGCCGGACCGGGTCATCCGCTCGGTGTCGTCGGTCGACGGCGTGTACGGCCTGGTCGGCGCCCGCGTCGTCATCGAGGTGATGTCCTCGATGAAGCGGCACGGCATCAGCGAGCAGGACCTGCCCCAGCTGCACGCCGCGATAGAGAACGTCCGGCTGGAGGGCTTCGCCATCCACCTTCCGCTGGACCGCACCGACGGCTCCGACGCCGTCGAGGAGGTCATCGGCTGGATGGACCGCCTGCGGGCGGCCCGTCTGCCGCTGCACACGATGTTCGTCAGCCACCTCAAGGCCGACGAGCTGGCCCGCCTCCAGCAGCAGTTCCCGCAGACCCGGTTCCGCGCCCGGATCGGTACCCGGCTCTGGCTGGGGGACCACGAGGCCACCGAGTACCGCGGCGCGGTCCTGGACGTCACCCGGGTCGCCAAGGGGGACCGGTTCGGCTACCGGCAGCAGAAGGCCGCCTCCGACGGCTTCCTGGTGGTCGTGGCGGGCGGAACGTCCCACGGGGTGGGTCTGGAGGCCCCCAAGGCCCTGCACGGCGTCATGCCGCGCGCCAAGGGCGTCGCCCGGGCCGGCCTCGCGACCGTCAACCGCAACCTCTCGCCGTTCGTGTGGGGTGGCAAGCAGCGCTGGTTCGCCGAGCCGCCGCACATGCAGGTGTCCATCCTGTTCGTGCCGGCCGACGCCCCGGAGCCCAAGGTCGGCGAGGAGCTGGTGGCCCATCTGCGGCACACCACGACGCAGTTCGACCGGCTCGTCGACCGCTGAGCCGGCGCCGGTAACACGCCGAAGGGGCCGTGCACGGACGTTCCGTGCACGGCCCCTTCGCGTGGCCGGGGGACCGGTGTCCCCTCCGAGAGTTCGCTCAGAGCGAACCGCCCTGGGCCTCCGTCCTGCCCCAGTCGACCTGGGACGCCTCGAAGTGGGCCGCGTGCCGTGCGGGGCGCGCCGCGGGGCCGAGCACGAAGACGTCCTCGCTGCCGTCCAGCACGCCGCCTGAGGGGTCGTCACCGCCGGAGCGGCGCACCGGGTCCCGTTCCGGCATCAGGATGTCCCGGACGACCATGACGCACAGGAAGAGCGTCCCCGCCAGGTGCGCGCCGATGGCCCAGTGGTAGCCGTCGGTGGGCAGGCCCTTGTGGGCGTCCCCGCTGGTCGTGTACGCGAGGTACATCCAGATGCCCAGGAAGTACGCCACCTCGCAGGCCTGCCAGATCAGGAAGTCCCGCCACTTGGGCCGGGCGAGCGCCGCGAGTGGCACCAGCCACAGCACGTACTGCGGTGAGTAGACCTTGTTGGTGAGGATGAACGCCGCGACGATCAGGAAGGCCAGCTGGGCGAAGCGTGGGCGGCGCGGCGCGGTGAGCGTCAGGGCCGCCACGCCGGCGCAGCACAGCAGCATCAGCAGCGTCGCGAGCGTGTTGACCGTCTCGGTGGCGATCGGGTCGTCCGAGTTCTGCGCCAGGATCAGCCAGAACGACCCGAAGTCGACGCCGCGTTCCTGGCTGAACGTGTAGAACTTCGACCAGCCGTCGAAGGCGAACAGCATCACCGGACCGTTCACGACGATCCAGGCGACGGCGGCCCCGGCGAGCGCCGTGCCGTACTGCCGCCATCGGCCCGCGCGCCAGCACAGCACGAGCAGGGGTCCGAGGAGCAGTACGGGATAGAGCTTGGCGGCCGTGGCGAGGCCCAGGAGGACGCCGAAGGCGAGGGCGCGGCCCCGCGACCACATCAGCATCGCGGCGGCCGTCAGAGCGACCGCCAGCAAATCCCAGTTGATGGTGGCGGTCAGGGCGAAGGCCGGGGCGAGGGCGAGGAGCAGACCGTCCCAGGGCCGCCGGGCGTGGGTGCGCGTCACGCACACGGCGATCACGGCGGCGCACGCCATGAGCATCCCGGCGTTGACCATCCAGTACCACTGCTCCTGGTCCTGGATGCTGCCGCTGCCCGGGGTGAGCCAGGCGGCGACCTCCATGAACACGCCCGTCAGGACCGGGTACTCGAGGTACTCCATGTCCCCGGGGAGCCGGTCGAAGTACGGCACCAGCCCGTCGGCGAAACCGCGTCCCTGGTAGAGGTGCGGGATGTCCGAGTAGCAGGCGTGCGTGTACTGGGAGCTGGCGCCGAAGAACCAGGCTCCGTTGTAGCAGGGCGCCTTCTGCACCAGCCCGAGGGCGAACACACCGATCGCCACGAGCGCGATCACGCGCACCGGGGTCCACCAGGATCTGCCGAGCAGGGCACGCCGCCCGATCGGTCCCCCGATCAGCTCGCTGCCGGCCGCCGCGACCCGGTCCTCCTCCGTCGGCCGCACCGGGTCCGGCTCGTGGACGCTCGTCGTTTTTCCACTGGGCATGGCGCACATCCTGCCGTACCTGGCCGGTGACACGGCGAGGGCCGCCGTACCCGGTCGGGTACGGCGGCCCATGTTTCACGTGAAACGCCCACATCGGGCAGGGACGGCTCAGTTGCCGGAGCCTCCGAACAAGCCTCCGCCGCCGTTGTCGCCGCCCCGAGTGTCTCCGGGGTCTTCGGTCTCGGTGGGATCGGGCGACGTGGTCACGCCTCCGTCGGTGCCTCCGTTGTCCGCACCGCCGTTCCCGTTCCCGCCGTCCTCTTCCTCCTCGTCCCGGCAACGGAAGTCGAAGGGGCCACAGGTCTCGGTCTCCGTGGGCGGCGGCGGGGTGGTCACCGTCTCGGAGGCCGTCGGCGTGTCGGACGGCGTCGGCTCCTCGGTCTCCGTCTCGGTCGGAGTCGGCGACGGTGCGCCGACGCCGTCGGCGACCTCACCGATCTTCTCGGCCTTGGGGAAGCCGGGGTCCGACTGGCCTTTCAGCGCGGCCTTCATGAACTCGGTCCATACCTGGGTGGGGATGTCACCACCGTGGATCGAGTCCTTGCCCGCCGTGCCGTTCATGGAGAGCAGCTTGTGGCTCTTGGGGTCCTCACGGAACATCGCGACCGCGGTCGACAACTGCTGGGTGTAACCGACGAACCAGGCGGACTTGTTCTCGTCCGTGGTACCCGTCTTGCCGGCCGCCCGGCGCCCCAGCTCCTTGGCGTGCTGGGCCGTACCGTTCTCGATCACGTTCTCGAGCACGTCGGTGACGTTGTTCGCCACGTTCTCCGGCATCGCCTGCTTGACCCGCGGCTTCTCGAAGCCGGGGAGCTCCGAGCCCCGGTACTTGACGCCGGTCACCGAGTACGGGTCGGCCTGCTTGCCCGACGCCGCGAAGGTCGCGTACGCGTCCGCCATGCGGATCGCGCTGGGCGTGGACGTGCCGAGCGCGAACGAAGCGTTCAGGTCGGCGAAGCTGGTCTTGAGGATGCCGGACTTCTGAGCGACATCTGCCACGTTCTTCATCCCCACGTCCATGCCGAGCTGCACGAACGGGGTGTTGACCGACTGCTCCATCGCCTTTCTCAGGCTGATGTAGCCCCACGGGTGGTCGCTCTCGTTCTCCTGGAAGAACGGCGTGTTGTCCTTCTTGAGCAGGTAGGAGCCGTCGTTGTTCAGGATCTTCAGGTGGTCGTTGCCGTTGTACTTGCTCGCCGGCGAGACGCCCACACCGTTGGTCTTGTACGTGCCGTGCTGCATCGCGGCGGCGAGCACGAACGGCTTCCACGTCGAACCGACGGGCACGCCCTGGGTGTCGGCGTTGTTGTTGAAGTGGCCGTTCTCGAAGCCGGCGCCGCCGTACAGGGCGACGATCGCGCCGTCCTCGGGCCTCACCGTGGCCGCGCCGAACTGGACGTGCTGGTCCCTCTCGCGCTTCGGGTCGATGTTCTCCTTCTCGACCTTCTTCACGGCCTTGGCCAGCGCCTCGACCTTCGACTTCTCGAACGTCGTGTAGATCTGGTATCCGCCCTGGTCGAACTGGGCCTCGGAGATGTCCGAGTTCTTCAGGACGTACCGCTTGGCCGTGTCGACCAGGTAGCTGATCTGGCCGGTCATGCCCTTGGTGGCCTTGCGCCCCTGAGGCATCGGGTACCTCTTGACCGCCTGCTGGTACTCGGCGGTCGAGAGGTGCTTGTCGTCGTGCATCTGCTCGAGGATCCAGGCCCAGCGCTCCTCGGAACGCGCGCGGTTGGCCTGGGGTGAGGCGGAGCTGTCGATGCTCTCGTTGCCGGCCGGGTCGTAGTACGTCGGGCCCTTGAGCAGGGCCGCGAGAAAGGCGCACTCGCTCGGCGTGAGGTCGACCGCGTCCTTGCCGTAGTACGTCTGCGCGGCGGCCTGGATGCCGTAGGCGCCGCGGCCGTAGTAAGAGGTGTTCAGGTAGCCCTGGAGGATCTCGTCCTTGGAGAGCTTGGTGCCCACCTTGATCGAGATGAACATCTCCTTGAACTTCCGGGAGAGCGTCTGCTCCTGGCTCAGGTAGGTGTTCTTCACGAACTGCTGGGTGATCGTCGAACCACCCTGGGTGTCACCGCCGCGCGCCATGTTGCCGAGCGCGCGGGCGATGCCCATGGGGTCGATGCCCGAGTCGCTGTAGAAGCTCTTGTTCTCGGCCGAGATCACCGCCCAGCGCATGGCCTCGGGGATCCGGTCGAAGCTGATGTTCTGCCGGTTCTGGCCACTACCGGTGGCCACCATCTGGGTGCCGTCTTTCCAGTAGTAGACGTTGTTCTCCGACAGCGCCGCGGCGTTCTCCTCGCTGGGCACGCTCACCATCGCGTACCCGATCCCGGCCACGGCGACGAGGCTGCCGAAGAAGGCGAGGCACAGGCCGGACACGAGCTTCCAGGACGGCAGCCAGCGGCGCCAGCCGTCCTTGTCGTAGCGCGGATAGTCGATGATTCTCTTCTTCGTCGGAGGGGCCGCGCGTCCTCGTCCGCGGCCGGGTCCGGCGGCGCGGCGGGACCCTCCCCGCTGCGCCGCGCGACGCGCCTCGGCACGGCTGCCGTACGCAGGGGCCTCACCCCCCGCGCCGCGGGTGCCCGACCCATAGGCATCGGACGGAGATCCGGTGGCGCCTCGCGGTGCCGCTCGGCGGCCGGAGGACGAGCCGGACTGGCCGCGTCGGGCCGCGGCACGTCCGCCTCCCTGCGGCTGCGGCGGTTTGCGACGGTGCTCGCTCATCGAACGACTACTCCTCGGGCAGGCGCACCTCTGCGCGCCTGGAAACGGCGGCTGGTTTCCGGTCCCCCCGAAGTACGGATGCGGCGCTTCGCGCATTCATCCGTACTGCACCGGGGACAGGGACGCCCCCAGTCGTCACTCGGTTCCCGGTGGTCTGCATGGCGCACAGACTACGCACCGCCAAAACCCCCCGGGTCCAGAAGTTCACCTCAAAACAGGCAACTTGCTCGCAACGAAACGGTGATGTGATCCCGTTCACTCTCCCCCCTCTTGTCGCTCCCGGAAGGTCGTTCTATCGTCGTGATGTATCGAGTCGATACATCAGCGCGACATAAAGGCGGCTCCGCGCCGCACACGAGCCCATCGCGGCACGACCGGGGCAGAGGGGAGGCGACGATGAGCCGGCGTTCCGGAATCCTCGAGTTCGCCGTACTCGGCCTGCTCCGCGAGGCCCCGATGCACGGGTACGAGCTGCGCAAGCGGCTCAACACGTCACTGGGTGTGTTCCGTGCGTTCAGCTACGGGACGCTCTATCCCTGCCTCAAGACGCTGGTCGCCAACGGCTGGTTGATCGAGGAACCGGGAAACACCACCGAGGACGCCCTCGCCGCTCCGCTGGCCGGGCGCCGCGCCAAGATCGTCTATCGCCTCACGGCGGAGGGCAAGGAGCACTTCGAGCAGCTGCTCGCCCAGACGGGACCGGACGCGTACGAGGACGAGACGTTCGCCGCGCGGTTCGCCTTCTTCGGGCAGACGTCGCGCGACGTCCGCATGCGCGTGCTGGAGGGCCGCCGCAGCCGGCTGGAGGAGCGCCTCGAGAAGATGCGCGCCTCCCTCGCCCGGACCCGGGAGCGCCTCGACGACTACACGCTTGAGCTCCAGCGCCACGGGATGGAGTCCGTGGAGCGCGAAGTGCGCTGGCTGAACGAGCTCATCGAGAGCGAGCGGGCCGGCCGGGACCTCAAGGGGTCCGCCGCCGGGGGGCCCGCTCAGCAGGACACCACATCTGGAGCGACGGGCGACCTGCCCCGGTCCGGGGACGACCCCCGGCCGGATTCGCCCGGCGACACCGCCACGTGAGAGTCCGCAAGGGCCTCACTCGTACACACAGGGAGCAACCGGAATGGGTTCGGTTCGCGTAGCCATCGTCGGCGTGGGCAACTGCGCCGCATCGCTGGTGCAGGGAGTCGAGTACTACAAGGACGCCGACGCGGCGGCCAAGGTGCCGGGCCTGATGCACGTCCAGTTCGGCGACTACCACGTCGGTGACGTCGAGTTCGTCGCCGCCTTCGACGTGGACGCCAAGAAGGTCGGTCTCGACCTCGCGGACGCCATCGGCGCCTCGGAGAACAACACCATCAAGATCTGCGACGTTCCCCGCACCGGCGTGACGGTCCAGCGCGGCCACACGCTCGACGGTCTCGGTAAGTACTACCGCGAGACCATCGAGGAGTCCGCCGAGGAGCCGGTCGACGTCGTCCAGGTCCTCAAGGACAAGCAGGTCGACGTCCTCGTCTGCTACCTGCCCGTCGGCTCCGAGGACGCGGCGAAGTTCTACGCCCAGTGCGCCATCGACGCCAAGGTCGCCTTCGTCAACGCCCTCCCGGTCTTCATCGCCGGCACCAAGGAGTGGGCGGACAAGTTCACCGAGGCGGGCGTCCCGATCGTCGGCGACGACATCAAGTCGCAGGTCGGCGCCACCATCACGCACCGCGTCATGGCGAAGCTGTTCGAGGACCGGGGCGTCGTCCTGGACCGCACGATGCAGCTGAACGTCGGCGGCAACATGGACTTCAAGAACATGCTCGAGCGCGACCGCCTCGAGTCGAAGAAGATCTCGAAGACCCAGGCCGTCACCTCGCAGATCCCCGACCGGGAGCTCGGCGAGAAGAACGTCCACATCGGCCCGTCCGACTACGTCGCCTGGCTGGACGACCGCAAGTGGGCCTACGTCCGCCTCGAGGGCCGCGCCTTCGGTGACGTCCCGCTGAACCTGGAGTACAAGCTCGAGGTCTGGGACTCCCCGAACTCCGCCGGTGTCATCATCGACGCCCTGCGCGCCGCGAAGATCGCCAAGGACCGGGGCATCGGCGGCCCCATTCTGTCGGCCTCCTCGTACTTCATGAAGTCGCCGCCGGTGCAGTACTTCGACGACCAGGCCCGTGAGAACGTCGAGAAGTTCATCAAGGGCGAGGTCGAGCGCTAAGCGCGACCACCGCGGGCAGTCGGGGGTCTCCGGGTCGTATGACCCGGAGACCCCCGTCGTATGTGAGGCTGTGCCCCATGGCCGTCGTCCGTGACCTGCGCGTTCTGCTGCGCTACCAAGGCTTCCGGCGCCTGCTCGCCGTCCGGTTGCTCTCCCAGGGCGCCGACGGTGTCTTCCAGGTCGCGCTCGCGGCCTACGTCGTCTTCTCGCCCGAGCGGCAGACCTCGGCCGCGGCCATCGCCTCGGCCATGGCCGTCCTGCTCCTGCCCTACTCCGCGATCGGCCCCTTCGCCGGCGTCCTGCTGGACCGCTGGCGCCGCCGCCAGGTCTTCCTCTACGGCAACCTGCTGCGCGCCCTGATGGCGGCGGTGACCGCCGTCCTGATCCTCGTCCAGGTGCCCGACTGGCTTCTGTTCGTGGCCGCGCTGTGCGTCACCGGCGTCAACCGCTTCGTCCTCGCCGGGCTGTCCGCCGCGCTGCCCCGCGTGGTGGACACCGAGCGGCTCGTCGTCGCCAACTCCCTCTCCCCGACCGCCGGGACGCTCGCCGCGACCGCGGGCGGCGGCCTCGCCTTCGTGGTCCGGCTGGTGGTGGCGGACTCGGACGCGGCCGTGGTGCTCGTGGGCGCCGTCCTCTACCTGGGCGCGGCGCTGTCGGCCCTGCGCATCGCCAAGGAACTGCTCGGCCCGGACCACGCGTTGGTGCACCCCCGCCTGACCACGGCCCTCTCCGGCACGGCCGCCGATCTGGTGGCGGGCGTACGTCATCTCGCGGCGCCCGCACGCAGGGACGCGGCGTGGGCGCTCACCGGGATGTTCCTGATGCGCTTCTGCTACGGCGGGATGCTCGTCATGCTGCTGATGCTCTGCCGGTACCACCTGACGTCGACCACGGACGAGGGACTCGCTTTGCTGGGGCTGGCGTTGGGGGCTTCCGGTGCCGGCTTCTTCGCCGCGGCCGTGCTGACGCCCTGGGCCGCGGGGCGTATGGGGCCCGTCCGCTGGATCGTGACGTGCGCCGCCGCGGCGGCCGTGCTGGAGCCCGCGTTCGGCTTGCCCTTCGCCTCCGGCCCGCTGCTGGCGGGGGCGTTCGTCCTCGGCCTGATCACCCAGGGCGCGAAGATCTCCACGGACACCATCGTCCAGGCGTCCGTGAACGACGACTTCCGCGGCCGGATCTTCTCGGTCTACGACGTGCTGTTCAACGTGGCGTTCGTCGGAGCCGCTGCCGTGGCCGCGCTGGTGCTCCCTCCTGACGGCCGGTCGGTCACGCTGGTGGTAACAATTGCCGTTATCTACGGAGCGGTTGCGGTGACTATGGCCCGGTTTGCGCGCCAGTAAGTGTCACATCAGCGCCACAGAGCCTTATCTCGCTACGGAGTTGTCACTTCGGGCCGGTAGCTTACGTGCGTCTTATCAACGCGTCTTTTCGCGTCACGCGTCTATGTACTAGGGGGACCCCCAAGTGACCACTCCGCCGCCCCAGGGCAACCCGTTCGCTCAGGGCCAGCAGCAGCCCTACGGCCAGCCCCAGGGCCAGGCCCCGTTCCCGCAGCAGGCCGGTCAGCCTGGCTTCCCGCCGCCGGGAGCCCCGGTGCCCCCGCAGCCGCAGGGCCGCAAGATCAGCTTCAAGACGATCAAGAACATCGTCATCGTTCTGATCGTCGCGGGCGTGGCCATCGGCGGGTTCCTCGCCAGCCGCGACGACGCCAACACCGCCGCCGTGGGCGACTGCATGCACCGCGGCAGCACCAACGACAACGACCCTGACCTCGAGGTCGTCGACTGCGGTGACGCGAAGGCGCAGTACGAGGTGCTGGCCAAGGTCGAGGGCGACTTCTCCGGCCTGACGGCGCAGAGCAAGTGCGAGGCCGAGGCCAAGGACTTCGAGTACGTCTACACGGAGACCAACGGCAGCAAGAGCTTCCTGCTCTGCCTGAAGGACAAGTAAGAACGACTCCGGGGGCGGTGTTTCACGTGAAACACCGCCCCGGATCGTGTGCGGGGTCATGTTTCACGTGAAACATGACCCCGTTTCCGTTGTCAGCCCTGCTGCTCGGCCCACCACTCCTTGAGCGCCTTCACCGCTTCGTCGTGCTCCATCGGGCCGTTCTCCAGCCGGAGCTCCAGCAGGTGCTTGTAGGCCTTCCCGACCTCCGGGCCCGGCTTGATGTCCAGGATCTGCATGATCTGGTTGCCGTCGAGGTCCGGGCGGATGGAGTCGAGCTCCTCCTTCTCCTGGAGCTGGGCGATGCGCTCCTCCAGCCCGTCGTACGCGCGGGAGAGCGCGGCGGCCTTGCGCCGGTTCCGCGTGGTGCAGTCCGAGCGGGTCAGCTTGTGCAGCCGGCTGAGAAGCGGTCCCGCGTCACGGACGTAGCGGCGGACGGCGGAGTCCGTCCACTCTCCCGTGCCGTAGCCGTGGAACCGAAGGTGCAGCTCGACCAGGCGGGAGACGTCCTTCACCAGCTCGTTGGAGTACTTCAGCGCGGTCATGCGCTTCTTGGTCATCTTCGCCCCGACCACCTCGTGGTGGTGGAACGAGACGCGGCCGTCCTTCTCGAAGCGGCGGGTGCGAGGCTTGCCGATGTCGTGCAGCAGGGCGGCGAGGCGGAGCGTCAGGTCGGGGCCGTCCTCCTCCAGGGCCATCGCCTGCTCCAGCACGATCAGGGTGTGCTCGTAGACGTCCTTGTGCCGGTGGTGCTCGTCGCGCTCCAGATGCAGGGCCGGCAGCTCCGGCAGCACGTAGGAGGCGATCCCGGTGTCCACGAGCAGGGTGAGGCCCTTGCGGGGGTGCGGGGAGAGGATCAGCTTGTTCAGCTCGTCCCGGATCCGCTCGGCGGAGACGATCTCGATGCGTCCCGCCATGTCCTTCATCGCCGCGACGACCTCGGGGGCCACCTCGAAGTCGAGCTGGGCGGCGAAGCGCGCGGCCCGCATCATGCGCAGGGGGTCGTCGGAGAAGGACTCCTCGGGCGTCCCCGGCGTGCGCAGTACCCGCTCGGCGAGGTCCTTCAGACCACCGTGGGGATCGATGAACCTCTTCTCGGGGAGGGCGACGGCCATCGCGTTGACGGTGAAGTCACGACGGACGAGGTCGTCCTCGATGGAGTCGCCGTAGGACACCTCCGGCTTGCGCGACGTGCGGTCGTACGCCTCGGACCGGTAGGTGGTCACCTCGATCTGGAAGCTCCGGTCGGTGTCCCCGACCCGCGCCTCCTTCTGGGCGCCGACCGTCCCGAAGGCGATCCCGACGTCCCAGACGGCGTCCGCCCACGGCCGCATGATCTTCAGAACGTCCTGCGGGCGGGCGTCGGTCGTGAAGTCCAGGTCGTTGCCGAGGCGGCCGAGCAACGCGTCCCGTACCGAGCCGCCGACCAGGGCCAGTGAGAACCCCGCCTCCTGGAAACGGCGGGCTAGGTCGTCGGCGACAGGGGCGACCCGCAGCAGTTCACTCACGGCGCGGTCCTGCACCTGGCTCAGGGCACTGGTTGCTTCGTTGGCGTTCGGCACAACAGAAGAGGGTACGTGGCCCGCACGGCCCCGGGCGCCCGGAAAAAGACGCGGGGACGGACACCTGTGGCGATCATGGACAAGGCGTGCGCCGCTCGATCTTGGGCACCGGTCCGCGGCACTTCCCCTCCTCGCACCTCGTTACCATGCCTGGACGCACATTCCGACGACCACTGACGACGACAAGGGACGGGCGAGCGCGTGGCCGAGGCGGCAGACTTCCAGGGGACCAGTCCCTCACCTGCCCGCCGCTGGCTGCGGCGTACCGTTGCCGTGCTCGCCGGGACCCCCCTCCTGGCCGGGCTCCTCCAGCTGCCCGCGGCGTCCCCCGCGCAGGCCGCTGCCCCGGCCGCGCCGCGAACCGCCTCCGACGACGGCTCCGTGGCCGTCTCCGTGGACTCCCTCACACCCGGTGCCCCCGCCGAGGGCGACACCGTCACCGTGTCCGGGACGGTCACCAACAAGGGCAAGAAGGCCGTCACGAAGGCCGCCGTCGGACTGCGGGTGGGACCCCTGCTGGACACCCGCTCGAGCATCGACACGGTCGCCAAGAACTCCGGTGACGTCGACAGCCCCGTCGGGGCGGAGATCGACGACAAGTACTCCGAGAAGTTCTCCAAGCTCGCTCCCGGCGTCTCGCAGCCGTACACGATCTCCGTGCCGGCCGACGAGCTGGACCTCGGCCAGGACGGCGTCTACGACCTGTCCGTCACCCTCACCGGCGAGACCTCCGACCAGCCCTGGGAGCAGACGCTCGGCGTCCGCCACACGTTCCTGCCCTGGCAGCCGGACGAGGCGGACATCAAGACGAAGACGACGTTCATGTGGCCGCTCATCTCCACCGTCCACATGACGGCGGAGACCGGCTCGGACGAGGAGCAGACGCCCGTCTTCCTCGACGACGAGCTCGCCGGGGAGATCTCCCCGGGCGGCCGTCTCGACCGGATGGTCGCCCTCGGCAGGGACCTCGACGTCACCTGGGTGATCGACCCGGACCTGCTCGCCTCGGTGGAGGCGATGACCACCCGCTACGAGATCCCCGGCGAGAACGCGGACGACAAGAACGCCGTGGGCGGCCACCAGGCGGTCGCCAAGCGCTGGCTCACCGAGGTGCAGAAGGCGGTCGCGGACAAGGAGGTCGTCGCGCTGCCGTTCGGCGACCCCGACCTCGCCTCGCTCGCCCACCACGGCACGTCGGTCACCGGCTCGCTGCGCCACCTCAAGGAGGCCACCGACGTCGCCTCCGGCACCGTCGAGTCGATCCTGCACGTCAAGCCCAGCACGGACTTCGCCTGGCCCGTCGAGGGCGCGGTCGACCCCTCCATCGTCAAGGTCTCCACCTCGGCCGGAGCGGACAAGGTGATCGCCCGCGGCGACACCTTCGAAGGCGGCCGCGACCTGACCTACACGCCCACCGCGCCCCGGCCCATCGGCGGCGGCACCACGGCCGTGGTCGCCGACGCACGGCTGTCCACCGTGTTCGACGGCGACATGACGAGGGCGTCCGCCTCCACCCAGGCGGTGCAACGCTTCCTGGCCCAGAGCCTCACCCTCGCCCTGCAGACTGACCGCCCGCGCAGCGTCGTGGTCGCCCCGCAGCGCACCCCGTCCGCCGCCCAGGCCCAGACGATGGCCGAGGCCATCGGCGCCCTCCAGGACAGCACCTGGTCGCAGCCGCAGGACCTCACGGCGGCCGCGAAGTCCAAGCCGGACCCGGCCGCCGGCACCGAGGTGCCCTCGGCTTCCGCGTACCCGAAGTCGCTGCGCAAGCAGGAGCTCCCGCGGTCGGCCTTCGAGCAGATCGCCAGGACGCAGGACAAGCTCGACCGCTTCAAGGTGATCCTGTCCGACCAGTCCCGTGTGGTGACGCCCTTCGGCCGCGCCCTGAACCGGGGCATGGCGGCGTCCTGGCGCGGCCGGCCGGCCGAGGCGGCGATCTATCGCAGCGGCGTCGAGACGTACCTGGACACGCTGAGCGGCCAGGTCCGGCTGATCGAGAAGTCGGAGACCAAGCTCTCCGGCCGCAGCGCCACAATCCCCGTGACGGTCCAGAACAACCTGGTGCAGGGCGTGGAGCACCTGGTGCTCCGGCTCACCTCCACCAACCCGACCCGTCTGGAGATCGACGGCAACGCCTACGAGGAACAGCCCATCGCCGTCTCCGGCGGCCACAGCCAGTCGGTGAAGTTCACCACGAACGCCAACGCCAACGGCCGGGCCACCGTGGTCGCCCAGCTGTACACGCAGGACGGCCGGCCCTACGGTCAGCCCGTCACGTTCGACGTGAAGGTCACCGAGATCACCGCGACGGTGATGCTGGTCATCGGCGGCGGTGTGCTGCTGCTCGTCCTGGCCGGCTTCCGGATGTACACCCAGCGCAAGCGCGCCGCGGCCCGCAAGGCCGAGGAGCGGAAGCAGGACGACGCGGCGAACGAGGCAGATACGGACGCCGACGACACGAAGAACCCCGAAGCCTCCGACATGCGTCCCACCAAGGAGTCCGCGCCGGACACCCGGGAAGGCGCTCCGGAGCAGCCGAGTGACCCGGCCCCGGACACCGCACCGGAAAGCGCCGACCCGTCCGGCACGGGTGAGAGAGTGGACCGTTGAGGATGTCGTGGCCGCTGGGCCAGGGACGATGAGGTGGGGTAACCATGAACGCGCCGTACGACGGTGACCGCGGCAGTGCCGCGGCCAACTCGGGCCATCCCGAGTCGGACCCCGCCGGGGGTCCGCCGCCCGGGCACGACCAGGCGTCACAGCCACCCGCCGACCTGTACGTCCAGGACGCCTACGGCCAGGACCCCTACCGGGCACAGGACATCGCCGCACAGGACCCGGTCGCCGAAGCCCTCTACGACCGGTCGGCGCACCCGCCGCCCCCGCCCGGCCCGCAGCAGCCGCAGCAGCCCCTCTACGGGCAGCCGCCCCAGTCGCCGTACGCGCCCGACCCCCGGGTGTGGGCCCGGACGCCCGCTCCGGAGCCGGACGGCCCCACCCAGCACCTGCCGTACGGGGACGACCCGCGCACCACGCAGTACGTCGGCGTGGACGACCTTGTCGGCCAGGCCGGGGAGCAGCGCCACGAGCCGGACGCCTTCGCGCACCTCTTCCGCGACCAGCAGCAGAGCGGCGCCTACCCCGACCAGCACGGCGGCCAGGCCCGTCCCCAGGGCGGCGCCTACCCCGGTCAGCCGGCGGGCGGCCCGCAGCAGTACGCCTCCGCCCCGGTACCCGGACCAGCGTCCCCCACGCCCGGCCACTACGCGGGCGCCACTCCGCCCCCCGCGGCGGAGCCGGCAGCCCCGGAACCCGAGTCCGCGCCCGCGCCGAAGAAGGGCGGCCGGGCCGGCGGCCTGCTGAAGTCCAGCGCCGTGATGGCGGCGGGCACGATGGTGTCCCGCCTCACGGGCTTCGTCCGGTCCGCGCTGATCGTGTCGGCCCTGGGCCTCGGCCTGCTCGGCGACTCCTTCCAGGTGGCCTACCAGCTGCCGACGATGATCTACATCCTCACCGTCGGCGGCGGCCTCAACTCCGTCTTCGTGCCACAGCTCGTGCGCGCCATGAAGGACGACGAGGACGGCGGCGAGGCCTACGCCAACCGGCTGCTGACGCTGGTGATGGTGGCACTGGCGGTCCTCACCGCGGCCGCCTGGCTGGCCGCCCCGCTGCTGGTGCGCGCGCTGTCGAACCCCGTCGCCTCCGACCCCGCGGCCAACGACGTCGCCGTCACCTTCACGCGGTACTTCCTGCCCTCGATCTTCTTCATGGGCGTCCATGTGGTGATGGGTCAGATCCTCAACGCGCGCGGCCGGTTCGGCGCGATGATGTGGACCCCGGTCCTGAACAACATCGTCATCATCGTCACGCTCTCCACGTTCATCTGGGTCTACGGCACCGCCGCGGACTCGAAGATGCAGGTGTCGAACATCCCGCCGGAGGGTCTGCGGCTCCTCGGCATCGGCGTGCTGCTGGGTCTGGTCGTGCAGGCCCTCGCGATGATCCCGTACCTGCGGGAGACCGGCTTCCGCATGCGGCTGCGCTTCGACTGGAAGGGCCACGGCCTCGGCAAGGCGGCGATGCTCGCCAAGTGGACCATCCTGTTCGTGCTGGCCAACCAGGCGGGCGCGCTGGTCGTCACCCAGCTGTCCACCGCCGCGGGCCTGGACTCGGACGTCGCGGGCACCGGTTTCGCCGCCTACGCCAACGCCCAGCTGATCTGGGGCCTGCCCCAGGCCATCATCACGGTGTCCCTGATGGCGGCCCTCCTGCCCCGCATCTCCCGCTCGGCGGCGGAGAACGACGGTGGCGCCGTCCGCGACGACATCTCCCAGGGCCTGCGCACCACCGCCGTCGCGATCGTGCCCATCGCCTTCGGCTTCCTCGCGCTCGGCATCCCGATGTGCACCCTGATCTTCGGGTCCTCGGGCACCAGCGAGGCCACGAACATGGGCTACATGCTGATGGCGTTCGGCCTCGGCCTGATCCCCTACTCCGTGCAGTACGTCGTCCTGCGTGCCTTCTACGCCTACGAGGACACCCGGACCCCTTTCTACAACACGGTCATCGTGGCCGCGGGCAACGCGATCGCCTCGGCGATCTGCTTCGTCGTGCTGCCGGCCCGCTGGGCCGTGGTCGGCATGGCCGCCTCGTACGGCGTCGCCTACGCCCTCGGTGTCGGCGTCGCCTGGCGCCGGCTGCGCAAGCGGCTGGGCGGCGACCTGGACGGCGCCCGCGTGCTGCGGACCTACGCCCGCCTGTGCATCGCCTCCGTCCCGGCCGCCCTCCTCAGCGGCGCGGCCTGCTACGGCATCAGCAAGGTACTGGGCCAGGAGGTTCTCGGTTCGTTCGCCGCGCTGCTCGGCGGCGGGGCCGTCCTGCTGGGCGTCTTCTACGTCGCCGCGCGCCGGATGCGTATCGAGGAGGTCAACTCTCTGGTCGGTATGGTCCGGGGACGCCTGGGACGCTGAGGCCGGGGGTAGGCGCACAACCATCATCGGCCCCCGCGTGTCGTGCATAGCGGCGGACTGTGGGCACAATTGGGTTCGGCGTCGGACTGCGCGCGACGGACGCCGGGCCGACGCGCAACGGATGGGGAGGCAGGGAACGACGGTGGCGGAACGGAGCACAGCTGCCGTCGACGTGGCAGACAACAGCGGCGAGCAGTCGCTGACCGCGGAGGCGGACCAGTCCACGGCCGACGGGGTGGCCAAGAACCGGGAGCGGGACACGGACAACGACGAGGCACAGGAGAGCACCGGGACCGAGGGTCCCGCGACGACCTCGCCGCCGGAGCTGCACAGCGGCCACAAACTGGCCAGACGCTACCGCCTCGAGGAATGCGTCACCCGTCTGGACGGATTCAGCAGTTGGCGTGCCGTGGACGAGAAGCTGCGCCGTGCCGTCGGCGTGCACGTCCTGCCCGCGGACCACTCGCGTGCCCGTTCCGTGCTGGCCGCGGCCCGCTCCTCGGCGCTGCTGGGCGATCCCCGCTTCGTCCAGGTCCTCGACGCCGTCGAGGAGAACGACCTCGTCTACGTCGTCCACGAATGGCTGCCCGACGCCACCGAGCTGACCGCCCTTCTCGCCTCCGGTCCGCTGGAGGTCTACGACGCCTACCAGATGGTCAGTCAGGTCTCGAGCGCCATGGCGGCGGCCCACCGTGAGGGCCTCGCCCATCTGCGTCTCAACCCCAACGCCGTCCTGCGCACCTCGACCGGCCAGTGGCGCATCCGCGGTCTCGCGGTCAACGCGGCGCTGCGCGGCGCCAGCTCGGACACCCCGCAGCGCACGGACACCGAGTCGATCGGCGCCCTGCTGTACGCGGCGCTGACCCAGCGCTGGCCGTACGAGAACGACGCCTACGGCATGTCAGGTCTGCCGAAGGACATCGGTCTGATCCCGCCCGACCAGGTCCGGGCCGGCGTTCACCGCGGGCTGTCCGAACTGGCCATGCGCGCCCTCGCCAACGACGGCGCCACCGCCTCCCGCCACGAGTCGCCGTGCACCACGCCGGAGGAGCTGGTGAAGGCGATCGGCGAGATGCCCCGCATCCGTCCGCCGGAGCCCGCCTTCACCGCCCCGCCGGACTACCAGCGCACCACCTACCAGCAGGGGTCCTACGGACGCCCCGCCGCACCTCCTCACGCCACCCAGCCCACTCCGGTGCCGCCCCCGCCGCTCCAGAGCCGCACGGGCAAGGCCCTGAAGTGGGCCGTCTCGGCACTGCTGATCGCCGCCCTGGGCCTGGGCAGTTGGCAGCTCGCGGACGCCCTCATGGACCAGGGCGGCAAGGGCGACGACACCACCAACACCCAGACGACGGACGGCGACGACAGCGACAAGCCGGCTAAGCCTCTCAGGCCGGTCCAGGTCACGAACGTACGGGAGTTCGCCCCGGCGGGGCCCGGTATACAGGAAGACGACGTTGAGCTGGCGGTGGACGGTGCGCCGGACACAGCTTGGATCACGCCTCAATACAAGGGCTACTCCAATTTCGGGAACTTGCCGCAGCGTAAAGACGGCAGTGGTTTGATTCTCGACCTCGGCAGTGTCAAGGACGTGTCACAGGTGGACGTGTCCTTCTATCGGAGCGGACAGACCGTCGAGGTACTCGCTGCTGATCCCGACTCCGATGAACCCTCGGTTCTGGAGGAATTCCCGCAGAGGTTGACCGCTTTGTCCCCCGCTGGCTCGAACCTCGCCGCCAAGCCCGAGCAGCCCGTCCGCACTCGGTACGTTCTCGTACACATCACGGAGCTACCACAGGATGGATCGCCCGAGCTTTTCCGCGGCGGCATTTCGGAGATCAAGGTCAAGGGATGAGGTAGGCGCTCGCAGTCTCAGCTTCGCGCTTCACTCAGAAGGCTGCGAGCCTTTTCGACCATATCGCTATGAAATTTCTTGAGACCTTCGAGTTCCTCGGTGTTCTCTCGTATCATCCTCTGTTGCAGTTTCGATTCCGCCCCGTGCCAACGGTCAACCAGGTCAACTTCGCCCTTGCATGCGGCGTCAGCTTGAGCAACTCGCTTTTCCTGCGGCGAAGGCGACGCTGAAGCGAACCACTCGTCTCCAGCAACCGCCATCGGTGATGGGTAGTCCAATCCGCGCCGGGACATACAAGATGACCACTCAGAGAAGACCTCAGTGATCTCTGCCAGCTTCTGAGACTCCTGGAACGAGGTCACGTCGATTGTTCGGGCGATATCGACACCCCGTGGAGGAGCGGCATCCGAACCAAGCGCCAGATTCGCTTCTCGCATGCAACCACCCCGCCCGTCCTGCCCGAAAAGTAGTTTCTTTTCTTCTGCATTGGGCTCGGGGGGAGCACTGGCTGCGACCGTGTCGCGCGGATCATGGTAGCCATAAGTAGCTGCCACATGCGCATCTACAACACCATAACGTCGGCTGTATCCACTCTCGTCGACTTTCGGCGGCGAGGGCAACCTGAAGCCAACGAGGGAACGGGCCAGACATCTATTGACCACCATAACCCTGGCCCGATCCAACAAATACCCCTCCTCCTCACCTATGCCATAGGCCCCGATCGGGAGAGGCGGGATTTCCACTCCGTCTTCGAGCGAAATTGCGGGAGGGTTCGCTCCGTCACCCTTACGCTGTTCAGATGCGTCTTCTCCAGTTGAACACGATGTACAGGCAAGCAATACAAGCGAGATACCGACACGGACACTCAAGGACTTCACCACAACCTCCGACCTCTTGGATTCCTCGTCGCCCTACGCAAAATGGCGCCCTGCAAGCACAGGGCGCCATCACTACAGATTTGCGCAATGATCAACTACCGAAACGGTAGCAATCGCTCGGCGTGTAATTAAGGAACCTTGCGGATGCATTGTTGTTGTACGTGTTGACCAACTGGTACGCGTACTCAATCTCCTGGTAAGCCCTGATCGCGTCGCAAGCGCCGCCGTACCCACTGTTGTAATACACGACCCAGCTTGTACCAACGCCCGGGAAGGTGGCATATGCGGAGGCGGCATTGTTCTTCACAGGCTGCCCCTGGCCTGCTCCCGACGTCACGAAATTGTACCCGGCCAGGTTCGGTATGCCATTGGTTCCACTACCGTTGTAACTGATAACAAATCTGGAGCCCTTATAGCCCGTGTTGTAAAAAAGGGTGAGACACCGCTCGGGGCAATTTCCGCCAACATCGATAGCCGCGCTCGCCGGCGATGCAGTGCCGAGATTGACGCTGGTCAAGGCAGCCACTGCGGCCATACCGGCAAAAGCCTTGCGCCAGTTGAACTTCACAATTCTCCATTCCAAGCATCTTGCTTCTTCACACCTGCCACAAACTTCTTTCACTTTATGCGTATGAGCAAAGATGATCAAGACAGAGGGCGTACTGCTCTGCTGTTGTGAGGGGGATCACCAAGGCTGCGGGGGCCAGTCGCTTATCGCGGAACATGGCGGTAGGACCGTAGAGTTGGTGCCGGGAGGCTCGATGGCGGACGGCACCGGATACGGCGATGCAAGTGACCAACACCTGCTCACCCGGCACGTCGAGGGCGATCCCGATGCCTTCGGCGAGATCGTGCGGCGGCATCGCGACCGGCTCTGGGCCGTGGCCCTCCGGACGCTGGGGGACCGCGAGGAAGCGGCTGACGCCGTCCAGGACGCCCTCGTCTCCGCCTACCGGGCCGCCCACACCTTCCGCGGCCAGTCGGCCGTCACGACATGGCTGCACCGCATCACCGTGAACGCCTGCCTGGACCGTGCGCGCAAGGCCGCCTCCCGGAAGACCGCCCCGGTCGACGACACCGAGCGTCTGGAGCAGCTTCTCGAGCCGCACGAGTCCGCCTCGGCGCCCGCGGAGCGCAACGATCTGCACCGGCAGCTCATCGAGGCGATGGGCACCCTCCCGCCCGACCAGCGGGCCGCGCTCGTCCTGGTGGACATGCAGGGCTACCCGGTCGCCGAAGCGGCGCGCATCCTCGACGTCCCCACAGGGACGGTCAAGAGCCGGTGTGCCCGGGGCCGCGCGAGACTGCTGCCTCTCCTCACCCACCTGCGCCCGGGAGGCTCCGGCGAGGAGGAGGACAGAGGCGGGGGACGGAACCGGAAAGGGGGGACATCCGTCCCACCCGCAGCGGGTCCGCAGCGACCGGACCCACCCGATACAGGATCGAACGACCCGGCTGCAGTGAAGGGCGGAGGTGGGCGAGCGTGACGTCGACGACCGACAAGGCGGAGCACCCGGACGTCGCGGAGATCTCCGACCTCACCGAAGGTCTCCTCCCGGCGGACCGCAGGGACGCCATCCGCAGGCATCTGGACGGGTGCGAGCTCTGCGCCGACGTCCACGCCTCCTTGGAGGAGATCCGGGGACTGCTCGGCACGGTTCCGGGTCCGCCGCGGATGCCGGCGGACGTCGCGGGACGCATCGACGCGGCGCTGGCCGCCGAGGCGCTGCTGCACGCCACCGCGCCCGTGGCCGACGGCGAGGACGAGAACGACACCACACGGGCGCCCGCAGCTGACGGCGAACCGCTTCATGTTTCACGTGAAACATCGGCT
Source organism: Streptomyces lusitanus (assembly GCF_042647945.1). NCBI lineage: Bacteria > Bacillati > Actinomycetota > Actinomycetes > Kitasatosporales > Streptomycetaceae > Streptomyces > Streptomyces lusitanus. Next base: position 271,482 of record NZ_JBHRWL010000033.1, on the reverse strand, counting down.
CCCTCCGACCGTCCTACCGGCCGCCCTCGCTCCTCCACCACGGGGCCGGGCCGCAAGCCGCGTCTGCGGGGCAGGAACCGCCGAGCCGTCGCCCTGGGGGCGGCGTTCGCCGTGGCCGCTCTCGGCCTCGGCTCCGTGGTGCTGTCGTCGCTGAACGGCGGCGGAGGCCCCGACGAGGAGCAGCGGACGACGACCGCCGCGGACACCTTCTCCGAGGGGAAGCTGCAGAAGCAGGTCACCGATCTGCTGGCACGTAGCCCCGAACAGGACAAGGGAGCCCGCTCCCCTCACACCTTCGGCATGTCGGACACCTCCAGTGCGAACCCCAGGGTGCTGACGAAGCCCGCGGTCCCGGAGTGCGTCCAGGAGGGCATCGGCCGGAACGACGCCGCTCTGGCCACCGAGCAGGGCGTCTATCAGGGCAAGACCGCTCTGCTCGTCGTGCTGCCCGACGCCTCGGACGCCACACGCGTGACGGCCTACATCGTCGACGCGACCTGCGTGGGGAACGCCTCTCCGTCCTCCACCGCGAAGGTTCTGCTGGAGCACTCCTACGCCCGCTGACCGCGCATGCGTGGTCTTGGGTGTGCGCGGTATCCCGTACGGTGTGTGGCCCCGGCGTGCCCGTCGGAGCACGGTCTGCGTGTGCCCGGGCACAGCGGGAATGCGGGCCCCTTAGGATCCGTTGGGTGGGGTGAGAGTTCCGAAAGAAGCTCCCACCGGTCGAATGACGCAGACCAGAGACGAGGAATCCAGCCGTGAGCGACGTCCGTAACGTGATCATCATCGGCTCGGGGCCCGCCGGCTACACGGCGGCGCTCTACACCGCCCGTGCGTCGCTGAAGCCCCTTGTGTTCGAGGGCGCTGTCACCGCCGGCGGTGCGCTGATGAACACCACCGAGGTGGAGAACTTCCCCGGTTTCCAGGACGGCATCATGGGCCCGGAGCTCATGGACAACATGCGGGCCCAGGCGGAGCGCTTCGGTGCCGAGCTCATCCCGGACGACGTCGTGGCCGTCGACCTGACCGGTGAGATCAAGACCGTCACGGACACCGCCGGCACGGTCCACAAGGCGAAGGCCGTGATCGTGACGACCGGTTCGCAGCACCGCAAGCTCGGGCTGCCGAACGAGGACGCGCTGTCCGGCCGCGGTGTCTCGTGGTGCGCCACATGTGACGGCTTCTTCTTCAAGGACCAGGACATCGCCGTCATCGGCGGCGGTGACACCGCGATGGAGGAGGCGACCTTCCTGTCGCGCTTCGCCAAGTCCGTGACGATCGTGCACCGCCGTGACACCCTGCGCGCCTCCAAGGCGATGCAGGAGCGCGCCTTCGCCGACCCGAAGATCTCGTTCGTCTGGGACAGCGAGGTCGCCGAGATCCAGGGTGACCAGAAGCTCTCGGGTCTCAAGCTGCGCAACGTCAAGACGGGTGAACTCTCCGACCTGGCGGTGACCGGCCTGTTCATCGCGATCGGTCACGACCCGCGCACCGAGCTCTTCAAGGGCCAGCTCGAGCTGGACGAGGAGGGCTACCTGAAGGTCGACGCACCCTCGACGCGCACCAACGTCACGGGCGTCTTCGCGGCCGGTGACGTGGTGGACCACACCTACCGCCAGGCGATCACCGCGGCCGGTACCGGCTGTTCGGCCGCCCTCGACGCGGAGCGCTTCCTCGCCGCTCTCGCCGACGAGGAGAAGGCCGAGCCCGAGAAGACCACTGTCTGACCCACTCTCCCCACGCACCAACGATTAAGGAGCCCGCTGTGGCCGGCACCCTGAAGAACGTGACCGACGACTCCTTCGAGCAGGACGTCCTCAAGAGCGACAAGCCTGTCCTGGTGGACTTCTGGGCCGCCTGGTGCGGTCCGTGCCGTCAGATCGCTCCGTCCCTCGAGGCCATCGCCGCCGAGTACGGAGACAAGATCGAGGTCGTCAAGCTCAACATCGACGAGAACCCGGGCACGGCCGCCAAGTACGGCGTCATGTCGATCCCGACCCTGAACGTCTACCAGGGCGGCGAGGTCGCCAAGACCATCGTCGGTGCCAAGCCGAAGGCCGCGATCGTGCGCGACCTCGAGGACTTCATCACCGAGTAGTGACGGGCCGCCTCCACGGCGGTGCATGTTTCACGTGAAACACGAATGGGCCGACCCTTCAGGGTCGGCCCATTCGTGTGAGCGGGGCTAGAGCGGGCGTAGGGCCGGCTCCTTCTGCACCGCCCCCAGCAGCCGGTCGAGTGCCATCTCCACATCTTCCTTCCAGGAAAGCGTCGACCTCAGCTCCAGACGCAGCCGCGGGTAGGCGGGGTGCTGGCGGACCGTCTTGAAGCCCACGGCGAGCAGATGGTCGGCGGGCAGCACACACGCCGGCTCCTTCCACCGGGCGTCACCGAAGGCCTCGATCGCCTTGAATCCCCGGCGCAGCAGATCCTTCGCCACCGTCTGCACCATCACACGCCCGAGTCCCTGCCCCTGGTAGTCGGGCAGGATGAACGCGGTCATCAGCTGCACCGCGTCGGGGGACACCGGACTGGTGGGAAACGCCGTGGAGCGCGGCACATAGGCGGGGGGCGCGTAGAGGACGAAGCCCACGGGGACCTCGTCCACATAGACGACGCGTCCGCACGAACCCCAGTCGAGCAGGACGGCCGAAATCCAGGACTCCTTCTCGAGCGCTGCGGTGCCCGCCTTTACCGCTGCTTCGCCGCTGACGGGGTCGAGCTCCCAGAAGACGCATGCACGACAGCGCTGGGGGAGGTCCGGAAGGTTGTCCAGCGTGAGCGGTACGAGCCGACGGCCCATGAAGGCTGATCCTCGCTTCCTGCGCCCGCTGCCACACGGGCGGCGGTCAGAGCACTCCGTTCTCTGAGCAGGCCCCCGATGAAGCCGCTGACGACGCCGACCCCCAGCCCTGCGCTCATCAGTCCGGTGCGGCTCGTCATTCGCATGGCCCCTGCCTAGCTCTCAGAGGTGTTGCCGGGTGGATGCGCCATATACCAACGCATCGTATCCATGAAGCGATTCCCCCGATACCGACACAAGGCAAAGGGCGGACCGTGTTCCGGTAGGCACCGGACACGGTCCGCCCTGGCCGACTCTCAGGCCGAGCGAGGCGGCTCCTCAGGAATCGGTCTCCTCAAGGTCGTCGTCCTCCACGAGGCTCGACTGGAGCACCGGGCCCTCTCCCGGAGCGAGGGTGCCGAGGATGCGCTCCAGGTCCTCCATCGAGGCGAACTCGACGGTGATCTTGCCCTTCTTCTGGCCGAGGTCGACCTTCACCCGCGTCTCGAAGCGGTCCGAGAGTCGCGTCGCCAGTTCGGACAAGGCCGGGGACACCCGGGCGCCCGCACGCGGCCCCTTGGAGCGCTGAGCATTCTGCGGCCGCGAGCCCATCAGGGTCACGATCTCTTCGACAGCTCGCACCGAGAGGCCCTCGGCCACGATGCGGTGAGCCAGCCGGTCCTGCTCCTCGGAGTCCTCCACGGAGAGCAGGGCGCGGGCGTGTCCGGCGGACAGCACTCCGGCGGCCACACGGCGCTGCACGGTCGGGGACAGCTTCAGCAGACGCAGGGTGTTGGACACCTGCGGCCTGGAACGGCCGATGCGGTCGGCCAGCTGGTCGTGCGTGCAGTTGAAGTCCTTGAGCAGCTGGTCGTAGGCGGCGGCCTCTTCCAGCGGGTTCAGCTGTGCACGGTGCAGGTTCTCCAGCAGCGCGTCCAGGAGGAGCTTCTCGTCGTCCGTGGCCCGCACGATGGCCGGGATGGCGTCGAGGCCGGCCTCGCGGCAGGCACGCCACCGGCGCTCACCCATGATGAGCTCGTAGCGGCCGCCGCCCACCTGGCGCACGACCACCGGCTGGAGCAGACCGACCTCCTTGATGGAGGTGATCAGCTCGGCCAGGGCGTCCTCGTCGAAGACCTCACGGGGCTGCCGCGGGTTCGGCGTGATGGCGTCGAGGGGGATCTCGGCGAAGTGAGCACCCATCGGCGCGGCCGGCACCGAGGAGCCTGCCGCGGCGGTGTCCTCCGTTTCACGTGAAACAGCGGCCAGCGTGGCCACCTTCGCGGCGGCCACTCCGCGCTCGTTCGGCAGGACCGGGACCGCTGCGGGCGACGGGGAGGCCGTCCCGCTCAGTGCGGCCGGCGGCACCGTCTTCTCTGTCGGGGCAGCGGGGATCAGTGCTCCGAGCCCACGACCCAGCCCCCTCCGTCGCTCACTCACTGCACGCCCTCCACCATGTTCGGATCAGTCTGCTGTGCGCCGATGTGCGCCTGCGACGCGTCGTAGTGGACACCGACGCCCCTCAGCGCGATCTCACGGGCCGCCTCGAAGTACGAGAGAGCACCGCTCGATCCAGGATCGTAAGTCAGCACCGTCTGCCCGTAGCTCGGTGCCTCCGAGATACGGACGGAGCGGGGGATGCTGGTGCGCAGAACTTCGTCGCCGAAGTGGGTCCGCACCTCCTCGGCGACCTGGGAGGCGAGCCGCGTCCGGCCGTCGTACATGGTGAGCAGGATCGTCGAGACGTGCAGGGTGGGGTTGAGGTGCCCCCGCACCAGGTCGACGTTGCGCAGCAGCTGCCCGAGTCCCTCCAGCGCGTAGTACTCGCACTGGATCGGGATGAGCACCTCCTGGCCGGCCACCAGGGCGTTGACCGTGAGGAGGCCGAGCGACGGCGGACAGTCGATGAGGATGTAGTCGAGCGGCTGCTCGTAGGCCTGGATGGCCCGCTGCAGTCGGCTCTCCCGCGCCACGAGCGACACCAGCTCGATCTCCGCACCGGCGAGATCGATGGTGGCGGGCGCGCAGAAGAGGCCCTCGACATCAGGGACGGGCTGAACGACCTCCGCCAGGGGCTTGCTCTCCACCAGGACGTCGTAGATGGAGGGCACCTCGGCGTGGTGGTCGATCCCCAGGGCGGTGGACGCGTTGCCCTGCGGGTCGAGGTCGATCACCAGGACGCGGGCGCCATGCAGAGCGAGTGAGGCGGCCAGGTTGACGGTGGTCGTCGTCTTCCCCACACCGCCCTTCTGGTTGGCGACCACGATGACCCGGGTCTGTTCGGGTCGCGGCAGCCCCTCACCGGCACGGCCCAGAGCCTCCACCGCCAGTTGGGCAGCGCGACCGATGGGAGTGTCGTCCATCGGAGGCGGTGTTTCACGTGAAACATCCGCCCCCATCGATTCGGTACGGGGACCGGGGACCGGATCGGTCATCGGTCCCGCGATGTTGGCGTCGGACCGCAAGGATTCACTCTCCTCGACTTCAGGCTCGCAATGAACAGAGCCTCCCATGCCTTCGGGGTCGCGAACCAGTGAGGCCTGACGTTCTGTGGAGAAATCCACCTCTGTGGACAACTCCGTGCCCCCTGAGGGTGCAGATGTCTCGCGTGGAGGGGAGCTCTCGTCCAGGGAACCGAGGGGCTTCCGGTCACGAGGTTCGGCCGCAGCGCGGCCCCGACTGATGATGCCGTGCAGCAGTGAGCGACGTTTCACGTGAAACACGATGCACAGCGGCGGAGGCGGTACTGCCGCGACACTCCGGCATGCGTGGGTTTGGCAGCTTGTGTGGAGTACGCCCGACCCCGATGGCCGGGCGCGTGGTCCCGACGTGCGTCTCCGTCACACCGGCCCCTCAAGGCTCCACGACGAGGGGCATACAGCTATCCGCGCCGGCGCCGGGCCCGTCCGGTGCGGGCGGCCTTGGCACGCTTGGCGGCGAAGCGCACACCGCCGGGGCTCTCCCCGACCTCGACCCGCACCACCGTGGAGGCGGGATTCACCACACCCTCGCCCACGTGCACGACCGACGTGGTCACGGCGCCGAGCTTGGTGAGTGCGGTGGCGGCGCTCTTCAGCTCCTCCTCCGCGGTGTCGCCCTTGAGCGCGAGCATCTCCCCGTAGGGCCGCAGCAGGGGGATCCCCCAGGTGGCCAGACGGTCGAGCGGCGCGACGGCGCGCGCGGTCACCACGTGCACCGGGGGCAGCTTGCCCATGACCTCCTCGGCGCGTCCCCGCACCACGGTCACATGGTCCAGGCCGAGCAGCTCCACGACCTCGGTCAGGAAGTTGGTACGGCGGAGCAGCGGCTCCAGCAGGGTGATCTTCAGGTCCTCGCGGACCAGGGCCAGCGGGATGCCCGGCAGCCCGGCCCCCGAGCCGACGTCGCACACGGTGACGCCCTCAGGAACGACCTCGGAGAGCACCGCGCAGTTCAGCAGGTGCCGCTCCCACAGGCGGGGCACCTCACGGGGGCCGATCAGACCGCGCTGGACGCCAGCCTCGGCGAGCAGTTCGGCGTACCGGACCGCGTCCGCGAAGCGTTCGCCGAACACCTCACGGGCCTGCTCGGGTGCGGGGGGAAGCTCCGCTGCCTCCGTCACGGGGGACCGTCCTTCCGTACCGTGCCGACACGGGCGCCGACACCAGAACCAGAACTATCAGGCTGACAAAGAGCGGCCCCGCCTGCGCAACAGACGGGGCCGGTGAACCGGTGGAACCGGTCAGGCGGGAAGCACGACGACGAAGCGCTGCGGCTCCTCGCCCTCGGACTCGCTGCGCAGGCCGGCCGCCTTGACGGCGTCGTGCACGACCTTGCGCTCGAACGGGGTCATCGGGTCGAGCCGCACGGGCTGCCCGCTGCTCTTGGCCTCGGCCGCGGCCTTGGCGCCCAGGTCGGCGAGCTCGGTGCGCTTGCGGGCGCGGTAGCCGGCGATGTCGAGCATCAGACGGCTGCGGTCGCCGGTCTCCCGGTGAACCGCGAGGCGCGTGAGCTCCTGAAGAGCCTCCAGCACCTCGCCGTCGCGGCCCACGAGCTTCTGCAGGTCGCGGCTGCCCGTGTCACTGATGATCGAGACAGAGGCGCGGTCGGCCTCGACGTCCATGTCGATGTCGCCGTCGAGGTCGGCGATGTCGAGCAGACCTTCCAGGTAGTCCGCCGCGATCTCGCCCTCCTGCTCGAGGCGGGTCAGGGTGTCTGCGCCCTCGGCAGCGGCCGCGGTGGTGCCTTCCGTCACGGGATGGACTCCTTCTTACTTCTTCGACGGGGACTTGGGCCGCTGGGGGCCCTTGCGCTGTCCGGACTGGGCCCTGCTGCGGGTGGAGCCGTTGCCGGCGGGCTTGGCGTTGCCCTTCGAGGCCGCGGGCTTGGCGTCCTCGTCCTGCGGTGCGTCTGTCTTGGTCAGCGAGGTGGGTTCACCCGCCGGCTTGGCCGCGCCGGAGTGGCGCTTGGACTTGGGCTGCCGCTTGGGCTGCTGCCGCTTGGGGACGGCGGTGGCGGTCGTCGTCGTACCGCCCTCGGCCTGGGCGGCGGCGCTGCTCTCGCTCTTGATCACCGTGCCGTCGGGCTGCGCAGCGAGACCGGCCTTGTTCAGGCCGTTGATGAACTTGCGCTCGTACTCGTTGCGGTCGCGGCCCTTGGTGACGATCGCCTTGACGATGGCGCGCTCCCGGCGGTTGCGGGTCTTGCCGTGCCGGGCGACGTGCTTGGAGAGGCGCTCCAGGTAGGCGGCCTGGGCCTTGGAACCCGGGGTCGGGTTGTTGTGGATGACGTACATCTGCTGGCCCATGGTCCACACGTTGGTGGTCAGCCAGTAGACGAGGACACCGACGGGGAAGTTGATGCCGAAGACGGCGAAGATGACGGGGAAGACGTACATCAGCATCTTCTGCTGCTGCATGAACGGCGTCTTCACCGTGGTGTCGACGTTCTTCGTCATCAGCTGGCGCTGCGTGTAGAACTGCGACAGCGACATCAGGACGATCATGATCGCCGTGACGACCCGCACGTCGGTCAGAGACGAGTTGAGCGCCTCGACCTTGTCGGGGCTGTCCGTGAACTTCGCGGCGAGCGGGGCGCCGAAGATGTGGGCCTTCTGGGCACTCTCCAGCAGTCGCTCGTTGATCACGCCGATGGTGTCGTTCGACGCGATGCTGTTGAGCACGTGGTAGAGGGCGAAGAAGAACGGCGACTGCGCGAGGATGGGAAGACACGAGGAGAGCGGGTTGGTGCCCGTCTCCTTGTAGAGCTTCATCATCTCTTCGGACTGGCGCTGCTTGTCGTTCTTGTAGCGCTCCTGGATCTTCTTCATCTCCGGCTGGAGCGTCTGCATGGCGCGCGTCGCCTTGATCTGCTTCACGAAGAGCGGGATCAGGCAGATGCGGATGAGAATCACCAGGGACACGATGGACAGGCCCCAGGCCCACCCTGTGTCGGGCCCGAAGATGGAGCCGTACACGCTGTGGAACTGGACGATGACCCAGGAGACAGGTGTCGTGATGAAGCTGAAGAGGCTGGCAATCGTGTCCACTAATCATGCTCCTTGGGCATGGGACGGGGTCTCTGCGGCCGGGTCCGACGGACTCGTAGGACTTGTGGGAGAAGCCTGTCCCTCGGTGGCCGGTTCAACGGCGGAGGTCCCGCCCTTGCGTGCACGCCAGGCGTTACGCAGCATTTCGTGCCATCGAGGGCGCTTGCGCGGCGGGACATGGTCCACGCCGCCCAGCGACCACGGATTGCACCGCAGGATGCGCCAGGCCGTGAGTGCTGTTCCCTTGACGGCACCGTGCCGGTCGATGGCCGTGTAGCCGTAGTGGGAGCACGACGGGTAGTACTTGCACACCGGGCCCAGCAGCGGACTGATCGTCCACTGGTAGAGCTTGATCAGTGCGAGCAGCGGGTACTTCATCGCGCGCCCCCTCCCAGCAGCCGCTGAAGAGCGGCGTCCAGGTCTCGGGCCAGCTGTGCGTGGTCGGCGTCGCCCGCGGGGGGCAGCGCTCGTACCACTACCAGGCTACCGGGGGGCAGCTGGTCGACTCGCTCGCGCATCAGATGGCGAAGCCTCCGCTTCACCTTGTTGCGCACCACCGCTCCGCCCACGGCCTTGCTCACGACGAAACCCGCACGCGTCGGGGGAGCGCTCTCCCCAGGCGCATGCGGGTCCGTTGCACCGCTACGAAGATGGACGACGAGGTGCTGGCGCCCGGCCCGGCGTCCTCGTCGTACCGCGGTCGCGAAGTCCTCGCGCCGCCTCAGCCGGTTCTCGGTGGGCAGCACGACGGCATGACCTGACCGGGATCAGGCGGACAGACGGGCGCGACCCTTGCTGCGGCGGGACGCGAGAATCGCGCGGCCGGCACGGGTGCGCATACGCAGCCGGAAGCCGTGGGTCTTGGCGCGACGACGGTTGTTCGGCTGGAAGGTGCGCTTGCTCACTCGGGGGCTCCAGAAAGAATCGGTGTTTGCGGGGTGCCGTCCTGGCTGTCACCGTGCGCCCACGAGTAGCTCGCGTTACGCCCGAGTGCACCGCTGACCGATCACCATGCGCGATCTGTGCCCATCGGAGGCAGGCGGCAGCAGCCATCGACAACTCGACCTGGTTACGGTACGCGCGGCTGCGCCATTCGGTCAAACCGACGGTCGCCGGGAGACACTTGTCCACAGCCTGGGGACAACAACTTGAACCGTACCGGTCGCGCTGACTACCGTGACTGGACTCCGATTCGTTCCCTTGACCCTCCACCACCCGATTTACATCCCGACCCGTCCCCCGCGTCACACGATCGGGGGACCTGTGAGAGAGCGTGCCCTGTGGCTGACGTACCTGCCGATCTTGCCGCAGTGTGGCCACGCGTACTGGAGCAACTGCTCGGCGAGGGCCGTGGACAAGGTGTCGAGAGCAAGGACGAACACTGGATCCGGCGCTGCCAGCCGCTGGCCCTGGTCGCCGACACCGCGCTGCTCGCCGTGCCCAACGAGTTCGCCAAGGGCGTGCTCGAGGGCCGGCTGGCCCCGGTCGTCAGCGAGAGCCTGAGCCGCGAGTGCGGCCGCCCGATCCGTATCGCGATCACGGTCGACGAGACCGCCGGCGAGCCGCCCGCCACACCGGCGCCCGCTCCCCGTCCGCAGCCGCGCTACGAGGAGCCCGAGCTGCCCTCCGCCCACCCGGAGCGGCCGGAGCGCCCCGACCACCGCGACCGGCAGGAGCGCGAGCCGTACCAGGAGCGCGAGCCGTACGAGGGATACGGCGGGTACGACCGCCGCCGCGAGCAGCAGGGCCGGCCGGACGACCAGCTGCCCTCGGCCCGCCCCGCCTACCCCTCGGAGTACCAGCGCCCCGAGCCCGGCTCCTGGCCGCGCCCCTCGCAGGACGACTACGGCTGGCAGCAGCAGCGGCTCGGCTTCCCCGACCACGACCCCTACGCCTCGCCGTCCCAGGACGCCTACGGCTCCCCCCAGCAGGACGCGTACGGCGCGCAGGGTCCGTACGGCAACCAGGACTCGTACGGCTCGGACTCCTACGGCGGCCCGCCCTCCCAGGACTACCGTCCCCAGCCTGTGGAGCGCCCGTCCTACGACCAGCGCTCCGACTACGAGTCGTCCCGCGGCGACTACGACCAGCGCGACGACCGTCGCCGCGACCTGCCCGAGCCGCCGTCCGGCTCGGGACACGTCCACCGCGGCGGACCGGTCGGCCCGAACCTGCCGACGACGGGCGCGCCCGGCCCGCTGGCGGCGCAGCCGGCCCCGGCGACGGGTCCCGGCGAGCCGACCGCGCGGCTGAACCCGAAGTACCTCTTCGACACGTTCGTCATCGGCGCGTCCAACCGCTTCGCGCACGCGGCGGCGGTGGCCGTCGCGGAGGCGCCGGCGAAGGCGTACAACCCCCTGTTCATCTACGGGGAGTCGGGCCTCGGCAAGACGCATCTGCTGCACGCCATCGGGCACTACGCGCGGAGCCTCTACCCGGGCACGCGCGTGCGGTACGTGAGCTCGGAGGAGTTCACCAACGAGTTCATCAACTCCATCCGCGACGGCAAGGGCGACAGCTTCCGCAAGCGCTACCGCGAGATGGACATCCTGCTCGTCGACGACATCCAGTTCCTGGCGGACAAGGAGTCGACGCAGGAGGAGTTCTTCCACACGTTCAACACGCTCCACAACGCCAACAAGCAGATCGTGCTGTCCAGCGACCGGCCGCCCAAGCAGCTGGTGACGCTGGAGGACCGGCTGCGGAACCGTTTCGAGTGGGGCCTGATCACCGACGTGCAGCCGCCGGAGCTGGAGACGCGCATCGCGATCCTCCGCAAGAAGGCGGTCCAGGAGCAGCTCAACGCCCCGCCGGAGGTGCTGGAGTTCATCGCCTCCCGGATCTCGCGCAACATCCGCGAGCTGGAGGGCGCGCTGATCCGGGTGACGGCCTTCGCGTCGCTCAACCGGCAGCCGGTGGACCTGGGGCTCACGGAGATCGTCCTCAAGGACCTGATGCCCGGGGGCGACGACTCGGCCCCGGAGATCACCTCGACGGCCATCATGGGCGCGACAGCCGACTACTTCGGGCTCACCGTCGAGGACCTGTGCGGCACCTCGCGCGGCCGCGCGCTGGTGACCGCGCGGCAGATCGCCATGTATCTGTGCCGTGAGCTGACGGACCTGTCGCTGCCGAAGATCGGCGCGCTGTTCGGCGGGCGGGACCACACGACGGTGATGCACGCCGACCGGAAGATCCGCAATCTGATGGCCGAGCGGCGGTCCATCTACAACCAGGTCACCGAGCTGACCAACCGCATCAAGGCCGGCTGACGGCCCGCACCACCCTGCGCGAGGGCGCCCCCGGAGCGATCCGGGGGCGCCGTTCTTTTCACGCCCCCGGCTCTTGTCGCGCCCCCGGCTTCCCGGGACGCCGTCTCACGGCTCTCCGAGATGCGTGCGGCTCCGCGCCCCGGCTCTCCAAGGCGTCCCCCGGCCCTCTGAGCCGTCCTCCGACCCCCTGAGCCGTCCCCCGGCTCCCCGGCCGCCGAGGCCCGCGACGTCCCGGCTGTTCGATTCCTGCCGCGGGTTACGGCCTTCCTCCACAGATTCGGTGACTTTTTCCCGTCCACACGCTGGGGACCGCGAAGTTGTCCCGACACCGTCCACAGGCGCCCCTGGTGAGAAGCTGTCCGCGCAGGTCACCTGCCTGTGGATCCGTGGACGAACGATCTCCACAGACTGTGGACGACGCGGTGATCCACAGCCTGTGCATCAAGTTGTCCACGGGCTTCCCACAGGCTGCGGCCGGTTGTCCCCAGTGATCGGCCGCTTCTCCACATGGCTGTCCACTGTTCGGCAACGCGACGCGCCTCCTCACCGGCCCGAGTGAAAGCCGTCACATCGAGCTGCCGAAGGGGGCTGTGGGAAAGGAGCGCAAACCTGGGGACGCGTCTGGGGAGAACTCGGCCTCCCCTGTGCACGGGATGTGCAGAACTTTCCGTTCTCCACAGCGAGGCCCGGTTGTCCACCGCCGCCGCCCACAGGGCCCGTGGACAAAAAACCGGCGCTGAGCTGCGCAAACGAGGTTATCCACGGTATCCACAGGCCCTACTACTACTCCCGACCATAGAGAGCGAGGAATTCGTTTCGAAGAGGGTCCTGTGCACAACTCGCTGTCTCGGCCCCGACTGCCACTCGTCACGACTTGACCCCGACGGGCACCTACTGTCAGTGCGGTGCGTCAGACTGGACCCCGGTGTCCTTCCCCTCCGAGGGGCCGACGACACCGAGTCAGACGACGAAGCCAGGCAGGGCGAGAAGCGCCGGCAACAGCAGGAGGCGGCAACAGTGAAGATCCGGGTGGAACGCGACGTACTCGCGGAGGCAGTGGCCTGGGCGGCTCGCAGCCTCCCGGCCCGTCCGCCGGCGCCTGTCCTCGCCGGCCTGCTGCTCAAGGCCGACGACGGCCAGCTGAGCCTGTCCAGCTTCGACTACGAGGTCTCCGCGCGCGTGTCGGTGGAGGCCGAGGTCGAGGAGGAGGGCACGGTCCTGGTCTCCGGCCGCCTGCTGGCCGACATCTCCCGCGCCCTGCCCAACCGTCCGGTGGAGATTTCCACAGACGGTGTACGGGCGACGGTGGTCTGCGGCTCCTCGCGGTTCACGCTCCACACACTGCCTGTGGAGGAGTACCCGGCCCTGCCGCAGATGCCGAACGCGACGGGCACGGTCCCCGGCGAGGTCTTCGCCTCCGCCGTGCAGCAGGTCGCCATCGCGGCCGGCCGTGACGACACCCTGCCCGTCCTCACCGGTGTGCGCATCGAGATCGAGGGCGACACGGTGACGCTGGCCTCCACCGACCGCTACCGCTTCGCGGTCCGCGAGTTCCTGTGGAAGCCGGAGAACCCGGAGGTCTCCGCGGTCGCCCTGGTGCCCGCCAAGACGCTCCAGGACACCGCCAAGGCGCTGACCAGCGGCGACCAGGTGATCCTCGCGCTGTCCGGCTCGGGTGCGGGCGAGGGCCTGATCGGCTTCGAGGGCGCCGGACGCCGCACCACCACGCGTCTGCTGGAGGGCGACCTCCCGAAGTACCGGACGCTGTTCCCGACGGAGTTCAACAGCGTCGCCGTGATCGAGACCGCCCCCTTCGTGGAGGCCGTCAAGCGCGTGGCCCTGGTCGCCGAGCGCAACACCCCGGTGCGGCTGAGCTTCGAGCAGGGCGTGCTCATTCTGGAGGCCGGTTCCAGCGACGACGCACAGGCTGTGGAAAGGGTCGACGCCCAGCTCGAGGGCGACGACATCTCCATCGCCTTCAACCCGACGTTCCTGCTGGACGGCCTGAGCGCCATCGACTCCCCGGTGGCCCAGCTGTCGTTCACCACGTCCACCAAGCCGGCGCTGCTCAGCGGCCGCCCGGCGATGGACGCGGAGGCGGACGAGGCCTACAAGTACCTGATCATGCCGGTGCGGCTCAGCGGCTGATCCACGGCCGCGGGGGAAGCCGCAGGTGGGGGCGGGCGTGTGAGCGCGTATGCCCACAGATGTGCGCGAGAGTCCGGGTTTAGGCTCGGACGCCGGCACGCGAGTGCCGTCACGTCCCGTCGCAACCACCGTAAGGAACACATCTGATGGAGCTCGGTCTCGTCGGTCTCGGCAAGATGGGCGGCAACATGCGCGAGCGGCTGCGCCGCGCGGGCCACACCGTCTTCGGGTACGACCGCAACCCGGACCTCGCCGACGTCCACAGCCTGCGGGAGCTCGTGGGCAAGCTCAGCGGCCCCCGCGTGGTGTGGGTGATGGTCCCGGCCGGTGAGCCGACCCAGTCCACCGTCGACGAGCTGGCCGAGCTGCTGGAGCCCGGCGACGTCGTGGTGGACGGCGGCAACTCCCGCTGGACCGACGACGAGAAGCACGCGGCGGAGCTGGCGGCCAAGGGCATCGGTTTCGTCGACTGCGGCGTCTCCGGCGGCGTCTGGGGCCTGGAGAACGGCTACGCGCTGATGTACGGCGGCTCTCCGGAGGACGTCGCCAAGGTGCAGCCGATATTCGACGCCCTCAAGCCGGAGGGCGACTTCGGCTCGGTGCACGCCGGCAAGGTCGGCGCCGGCCACTTCGCCAAGATGGTCCACAACGGCATCGAGTACGCCATGATGCAGGCCTACGCCGAGGGCTGGGAGCTGCTGGAGAAGGTCGACTCGGTGACCGACGTCCGGGAGGTCTTCCGCTCCTGGCGGGAGGGCACCGTCATCCGCTCCTGGCTGCTCGACCTGGCGGTCGACGCGCTCGACGAGGACGAGCACCTGGAGGGGCTCCGGGGTTATGCACAGGACTCCGGTGAGGGACGCTGGACTGTGGAGGCCGCCATCGACAACGCGGTCCCGCTGCCGGCGATCACGGCCTCGCTGTTCGCCCGGTTCGCCTCGCGCCAGGAGGACTCGCCGCAGATGAAGATGATCGCGGCGCTGCGGAACCAGTTCGGCGGCCACGCGGTCGAGAAGAAGTAATCCACAGGGACGTCACCTGTCCACAGGACCGCGCGGGCGGTCCGCGACGCCGGAGGAGGTCGGCGGAACGATCATGCACGTCACGCATCTGTCGCTGGCCGACTTCCGCTCCTACCCCCGGGTCGAGGTACCGCTCGACCCCGGGGTGACGGCCTTCGTCGGTCCCAACGGGCAGGGCAAGACGAACCTCGTCGAGGCGGTCGGCTACCTCGCCACCCTCGGCAGCCACCGGGTGTCCTCCGACGCCCCGCTGGTGCGCATGGGAGCCGACCGCGCGATCGTCCGGGCCCAGGTCCGGCAGGGCGACCGGCAGCAGCTGGTCGAGCTGGAGCTGAACCCGGGCCGCGCCAACCGCGCCCGCATCAACCGGTCCTCGCAGGTCAGGCCGCGTGACGTGCTGGGCATCGTGCGGACCGTGCTGTTCGCGCCCGAGGACCTTGCGCTGGTCAAGGGCGACCCGGGCGAGCGCCGGCGCTTCCTGGACGAGCTGATCACGGCGCGCTCCCCGCGCATGGCGGGCGTGCGCTCCGACTACGACCGGGTGCTCAAGCAGCGCAACACGCTGCTGAAGTCGGCGGCGCTGGCCCGCCGGCACGGCGGCCGCACGCTGGACCTGTCCACGCTCGACGTGTGGGACCAGCACCTCGCGCGCGTGGGCGCCGAGCTTTTGGCGCAGCGCCTGGACCTGGTGGCCTCGCTCCAGCCGCTGGCCGACAAGGCGTACGAGCAGCTGGCGCCGGGCGGCGGCCCGGTGACCCTGGAGTACCGGCCGTCCGCGCCGGGCGAGGCGCACACCCGTGAGGACCTGTACGAGCAGCTGATCGCCGCGCTCGCCGAGTCCCGCAAGCAGGAGATCGAACGAGGGGTGACCCTGGTCGGCCCGCACCGTGACGACCTGCTGCTCAAGCTGGGCCAGATGCCCGCCAAGGGTTATGCCTCGCACGGCGAGTCGTGGTCCTACGCGCTGGCGCTGCGTCTCGCCTCGTACGACCTGCTGCGCGCCGAGGGCAACGAGCCGTTGCTGGTGCTCGACGACGTGTTCGCGGAGCTGGACGCGCGCCGCCGGGAGCGGCTGGCCGAGCTGGTGGCGCCCGGCGAGCAGGTGCTGGTGACGGCCGCCGTCGACGACGACGTGCCGCATGTGCTGGCGGGCGCGCGGTTCGCCGTGTCCGAGGGGACGGTGGAGCGCGCGTGAGCGGGGAGAAGCCGCCCGCCGACGGCGCCGGAAAGGACCCCGAGCCGTCGGGCGTCGACCTGGCCCGGGTGGCGCTGCGCGCGGCCCGTGAGGCGGCACGCGCGCGTGGGGACGCGGCGCAGCAGAAGAAGCAGGCGCGGCGCGGGGGCCTGCGCTCCGGGGCGCGTACCGACCGGCGTGATCCGATGGCGCTGGGCGCGGCGATCAACCGGCTGCTCACCGAGCGCGGCTGGGAGGCCCCGGCGGCGGTCGGCGGGGTGATGGGGCGCTGGCCGGAGATCGTCGGCGAGGACGTCGCCAAGCACTGCGAGCCGGAGCGGTACGACGAGGACGAGCGCGTGCTGGTGGTGCGCTGCGACTCCACGGCCTGGGCGACCAATCTGCGGCTGCTGGCGCCGACGCTCGTGGCCCGTCTCAACGACGATCTCGGGCACGGCACCGTGCGGCTGATCAAGGTGGTCGGACCCACCGGGCCGGCCCGCCGCTACGGGCCGCTGCGCGCCCCGGGCAGCACCGGCCCCGGTGACACGTACGGGTGATCCGGGGGCTTTTTCCGCCCCGCCGTGCACACGTGAGGGACATCACATTCGGGCGTCCGGGCACCGCTTTCGCGGGCCGGATGCCCGCTTCGTCGTACCCCCGGACACGGCTGCGCGCGGCGACCTGACTCCTAAGTAGCCAAGGGTTGACGGCCGGAAGCGCTGAGTGCCCTCGTGGGGCCTCTGGAGCCCCCATCCGCATATCGGGAGTCGGGCGAGGCCGTTTCGGGGCGGCACATGCGGACTCAGGTACCCGCAAACCCCCATCGATGTCAGTGCTACCGGTAGACTGGAAGACAATCCCGCCCCGATCGTGGGGACCGCCCGGGAAGACGCTGAGCAACGCTGATCAAGGCTTACCAACGCAACATGCCGCAGCCGCTCCGGCAACCTGCCGACGAGCCCGGCTCGTGCTGTGCCAGAAAGGGCGCTTCGTGGCCGATTCCGGCAACCCCAACGAGAACATCCCGTCCACCGACACCGCCGCCGGCGACGCGGCGAGCTCCTCGACCGGAGACGCCGCCACGTCGTACGACGCGAGTGCCATCACCGTCCTCGAGGGCCTGGACGCGGTCCGCAAGCGACCCGGCATGTACATCGGGTCGACGGGCGAGCGGGGCCTGCACCACCTGGTGCAGGAGGTCGTCGACAACTCGGTCGACGAGGCGCTGGCCGGCTACGCGGACACCATCGACGTGACGATCCTGGCCGACGGCGGCGTCCGCGTCGTCGACAACGGCCGTGGCATCCCCGTGGGCATCGTCCCCTCCGAGGGCAAGCCCGCCGTCGAGGTCGTCCTGACCGTGCTGCACGCGGGCGGCAAGTTCGGCGGCGGCGGCTACGCGGTCTCCGGCGGTCTGCACGGCGTGGGCGTGTCCGTGGTCAACGCGCTGTCGACGCGCGTCGCCGTCGAGGTGAAGACCGACGGCCACCGCTGGACGCAGGACTACAAGCTGGGCGTCCCCACGGCGCCCCTGCAGAAGCACGAGGCGACCGAGGAGACCGGCACGTCGGTCACCTTCTGGGCCGACGGCGACATCTTCGAGACCACGGACTACTCGTTCGAGACGCTCTCCCGGCGCTTCCAGGAGATGGCGTTCCTCAACAAGGGCCTGCGGATCAACCTCACCGACGAGCGTGAGTCGGCGAAGGCGACCGCCGGCGCGGACGAGGCGGGCGAGGACGAGAAGCACGAGGTCAAGAGCGTCTCGTACCACTACGAGGGCGGCATCGTCGACTTCGTGAAGTACCTCAACTCCCGCAAGGGCGAGGTGATTCACCCCACCGTCATCGACCTCGAGGCGGAGGACAAGGAGCGGCACCTGTCGCTCGAGGTCGCCATGCAGTGGAACGGCGGCTACACGGAGGGCGTGTACTCCTTCGCCAACATCATCCACACGCACGAGGGCGGTACGCACGAGGAGGGCTTCCGTGCGGCGCTGACCTCGCTGATCAACAAGTACGCGCGCGACAAGAAGCTGCTCCGCGAGAAGGACGACAACCTCACCGGCGACGACATCCGCGAGGGTCTGACCGCGATCATCTCGGTCAAGCTGAGCGAGCCGCAGTTCGAGGGCCAGACCAAGACCAAGCTGGGCAACACCGAGGTGAAGACCTTCGTGCAGAAGGTCGTCTACGAGCACCTCGCCGACTGGCTGGACCGCAACCCGAACGAGGCCGCGGACATCGTCCGCAAGGGCATCGCGGCGGCCACCGCGCGCGTGGCGGCCCGCAAGGCGCGCGACCTGACGCGCCGTAAGGGCCTGCTGGAGACGGCGTCGCTGCCGGGCAAGCTGTCCGACTGCCAGTCGAACGACCCGACCAAGTGCGAGATCTTCATCGTCGAGGGTGACTCCGCCGGCGGCTCGGCCAAGTCCGGCCGTAACCCCGAGTACCAGGCGATCCTCCCGATCCGAGGCAAGATCCTCAACGTCGAGAAGGCGCGCATCGACCGGATCCTGCAGAACCAGGAGATCCAGGCGATGATCTCCGCGTTCGGCACCGGCGTGCACGAGGACTTCGACATCGAGAAGCTCCGCTATCACAAGATCATCCTGATGGCGGACGCCGACGTCGACGGCCAGCACATCAACACCCTGCTGCTGACGTTCCTGTTCCGCTTCATGCGGCCGCTGGTCGAGGCCGGGCACGTGTTCCTCTCCCGTCCCCCGCTCTACAAGATCAAGTGGGGCAAGGACGACTTCGAGTACGCGTACTCCGACCGCGAGCGCGACGCGCTGATCGAGATGGGCCGCAACGCGGGCAAGCGCATCCGTGAGGACTCCGTCCAGCGCTTCAAGGGCCTCGGCGAGATGAACGCCGAGGAGCTGCGCATCACCACGATGGACCAGGAGCACCGGGTCCTCGGCCAGGTCACCCTGGACGACGCCGCCCAGGCCGACGACCTCTTCTCCGTCCTGATGGGCGAGGACGTCGAGGCCCGCCGCGCGTTCATCCAGCGCAACGCCAAGGACGTCCGCTTCCTCGACATCTGAGTCGGTCTCAGCTGACCGCACCAGGAAGGACCTTCACCAGCAATGACCGACGAGAACACTCCCGTCACGCCTCTCGAGGACGCGGACGCGGCCGGTATGCGCGTCGAGCCCGTCGGGCTCGAGACGGAGATGCAGCGTTCGTACCTCGACTACGCGATGTCCGTCATCGTCTCGCGTGCGCTGCCCGACGTCCGTGACGGCCTCAAGCCCGTCCACCGCCGTGTGCTGTACGCGATGTACGACGGCGGCTACCGCCCCGAGCGCGGCTTCTACAAGTGCGCCCGCGTCGTCGGCGACGTCATGGGCAACTACCACCCGCACGGCGACAGCTCCATCTACGACGCCCTGGTCCGGCTCGCCCAGCCCTGGTCGATGCGGATGCCGCTCGTCGACTCCAACGGCAACTTCGGCTCCCCGGGCAACGACCCGGCGGCGGCCATGCGGTACACCGAGTGCAAGATGGCGCCGCTGTCGATGGAGATGGTCCGTGACATCGACGAGGAGACCGTCGACTTCACGGACAACTACGACGGCCGCTCCCAGGAGCCGACGGTCCTGCCGGCCCGGTTCCCGAACCTGCTGATCAATGGCTCGGCCGGTATCGCGGTCGGCATGGCGACCAACATCCCGCCGCACAACCTGCGCGAGGTCGCCGCCGGCGCCCAGTGGTACCTGGAGAACCCCGAGGCGTCGCACGAGGAGCTGCTGGACGCGCTCATCGAGCGCATCAAGGGCCCCGACTTCCCGACCGGCGCCCTGGTGGTGGGCCGCAAGGGCATCGAGGAGGCGTACCGCACGGGCCGCGGCTCGATCACCATGCGCGCGGTGGTCGAGGTCGAGGAGATCCAGAACCGCCAGTGCCTGGTGGTCACGGAGCTGCCGTATCAGACCAACCCCGACAACCTCGCGCAGAAGATCGCCGACCTGGTGAAGGACGGCAAGATCGGCGGCATCGCCGACGTGCGCGACGAGACGTCCTCGCGAACCGGCCAGCGCCTGGTCATCGTGCTGAAGCGGGACGCGGTCGCCAAGGTCGTGCTGAACAACCTGTACAAGCACACCGACCTCCAGACCAACTTCGGCGCCAACATGCTGGCCCTGGTCGACGGCGTGCCGCGCACGCTGTCGCTGGACGCGTTCATCCGCCACTGGGTGACGCACCAGATCGAGGTCATCGTCCGCCGTACGCGCTTCCGGCTGCGCAAGGCCGAGGAGCGGGCGCACATCCTGCGCGGTCTGCTGAAGGCCCTGGACGCCATCGACGAGGTCATCGCGCTGATCCGGCGCAGCGACACCGTCGAGATCGCGCGCGGCGGCCTGATGGACCTCCTCGACATCGACGAGATCCAGGCCAACGCCATCCTCGAGATGCAGCTGCGCCGGCTGGCCGCCCTGGAGCGTCAGAAGATCGTCCAGGAGCACGACGAACTCCAGGCGAAGATCAACGAGTACAACGAGATCCTGGCCTCCCCGGTCCGCCAGCGGGGCATCGTCAGCGCCGAGCTGGCCGCGATCGTCGAGAAGTACGGCGACGACCGCAAGACGAAGCTGATCCCCTACGAGGGCGACATGTCCATCGAGGACCTGATCGCCGAGGAGGACATCGTCGTCACGGTCACGCGCGGCGGCTACATCAAGCGCACCAAGACCGACGACTACCGGGCGCAGAAGCGCGGCGGCAAGGGTGTGCGCGGGGCGAAGCTCAAGGAAGACGACATCGTCAACCACTTCTTCGTCTCCACCACGCACCACTGGCTGCTGTTCTTCACCAACAAGGGCCGCGTGTACCGCGTGAAGGCGTACGAGCTGCCCGACGCGGGCCGTGACGCGCGCGGACAGCACGTGGCGAACCTGCTGGCCTTCCAGCCGGACGAGACCATCGCCCAGATCCGCGCCATCCGCGACTACGACGCGACGCCCTACCTGGTCCTGGCCACCAAGGCCGGCCTGGTGAAGAAGACCCCGCTGAAGGACTACGACTCCCCGCGGTCCGGCGGTGTCATCGCGATCAACCTGCGCGAGCGCGAGGACGGAACCGACGACGAACTGATCGGCGCCGAACTTGTCTCGGCCGAGGACGATCTGCTGCTGATCAGCAAGAAGGCGCAGTCGATCAGGTTCACGGCGACGGACGACGCGCTCCGGCCCATGGGCCGCGCCACCTCGGGCGTCAAGGGCATGAGTTTCCGCGAAGGGGACGAGCTGCTCTCGATGAATGTTGTTCGACCCGGTACGTTCGTGTTCACTGCCACGGACGGCGGGTACGCGAAGCGGACCGCCGTCGACGAGTACCGCGTCCAGGGCCGCGGCGGCCTCGGCATCAAGGCCGCCAAGATCGTCGAGGACCGCGGGTCGCTCGTCGGCGCGCTGGTGGTCGAGGAGACCGACGAGATCCTCGCCATCACGCTGTCGGGTGGTGTGATTCGTACGCGAGTCAACGAGATCAGGGAAACCGGCCGTGACACCATGGGCGTCCAACTGATCAACCTGAGCAAGCGCGATGCCGTGGTCGGCATCGCCCGTAACGCCGAAGCAGGACGCGAGGCGGAGGAAGTCGACGGCGACGTGGCCGTGGACGACACCGCCGACGGGGACGCGACCACCGGTACGGACCAGGGCGAGGCGCCCTCGTCCGAGTAGCACGAGGAGTGAGTCAGCGTGAGCGGAGCCACGGGCGCCGGACCGGCCGGTACCAGTACGGGAACGGACGGCGGCGGCCGTGGCTCCGCCGCGCGGGCGTCAGATCCGCACACGACCAATCTCAAAGCGATCAAGGCGCCGGTCTCCGACGCCTCCTCGTCGACCAGGCAGGGATCCCAGGGGGGAACCGTGACGGACACCCGAGGCCCGCAGGCCGCACCCGCGCAGGGTGCGGCCGCCCAGGCGGCCTCACCGCTGCCGGGGGAACGGCAGCCGCAGCAGCAGGCGGGCCCGTACCACCCGCCGCAGGCCTACCCGGCCCAGGCGGGCGCCGCCGCCGGCCGCACCGGTGCGGTGCGCCGTCCCCGCACGGGCGCCAGCACCACCCCGCGCGTGCGCAAGGCGCGCCTGCGCGTGGCGAAGGCCGACCCGTGGTCGGTCATGAAGGTCAGCTTCCTGCTCTCGATCGCGCTCGGCATCTGCACGATCGTGGCGGCCGCGGTGCTGTGGATGGTCATGGACGCCATGGGCGTCTTCTCGACCGTCGGCGGCACGATCTCCGAGGCGACCGGCTCCGAGGGGTCGAACGGCTTCGACCTCCAGTCGTTCCTGTCGCTGCCGAACGTCCTGCTGTTCACGACGGTCATCGCCGTCATCGACGTCGTCCTGGCGACGGCGCTGGCGACGCTGGGCGCGTTCATCTACAACCTGTCGGCCGGTTTCGTGGGCGGCGTCGAGCTGACCCTGGCCGAGGACGAGTGACCAGCCCGGCAGGCGCTCCCGGGCCGCGCTGACGGCCCGGGGGAAACCGATTTTGGGACTGCCCCGGTCGTGCGCTAATCTTCAGGAGTCAGCGCGCGGGACACACCCCGCACAGCGCGGCGGGGCTATAGCTCAGTTGGTTAGAGCGCATCCCTGATAAGGATGAGGCCACAGGTTCAAATCCTGTTAGCCCCACCAGCGAGAAGACCCCCAGTCGATACCGGCTGGGGGTCTTTGACATCTACGGCTGACATCAGCCGATGAGCGGATCTTCCAGGAGCTCGGCGAGCATGCCCACGGCTTCGCGCTCACTGTCGCCGACGACGTGCGTGTAGACGTCCATGGTCATGCTGATCTGGCTGTGCCGGAGGATCGCCTGGGCGACCTTGGGATGCACCTTCAGGAAGGCGAGCAGGGTCCCGCAAGTGTGCCGGGCGAGGCGGACCGTGATTCGGCGCACACCGGCCCGCTTGACGAGCCGATCGAAGGTGCGGGAGAAGCCCACCGGGTCGATCATGCCGCCGTGCTCGGAGGAGAAGATCAGGTCATTGCCCGGCTCCTGTGCCCAGTGCTCACCGGCGATCTTCCGCTCCAGCTCCTGAAGCTCCCGGCGCTCCTCCAGGACGCGAGCGCAGAACTCCGGGAGCGGGAGCACGGCCTGTGAGGACTCCGTCTTGAGGTCCTTGAGGACCAGGCCCACGCCCTTGACCCGCTGTACCTGCTTGACCGGGGTGAAGTGGCCGGCCTCGAAGTCGATGTCCTGCCAGCGCAGGCCGAGCACCTCGCTGCGACGGAGGCCGAGGACCAGGACGAGGACGCAGGCCGCGTAGAGGCGGTGAGCGCGGACCGAGCGGAGGAAGGCGATCGCTTCCCGCGCGTTCCACGCCGTGCCCCTGTCCTTGGCCACCTTGGGCATGTCGACCAGGAGGGCGACGTTGCGCGTCACCAGCTCCTCGCGCATTGCCCGGTTGAGCGCGTTGCGGAGGACGCGCAGAACCTCGAAGCGGGCGGAGGCCCCGACCTTCTCCCGCGCCAGCGTGGCCATGAAGGCGCGAATCTGTGCCGGGGTGAGCTTGACCAGCGGCTTCTTGCCAAGGTGGGGAACCAGGTAGAGCCGCACCTTGGACTCGTACTTCACGTACGTGTTGTGCTCCCGCTCCGGGGCGACGATGTGCTCCAGCCAGTAGGCCAGCCACTCGCCGAGCGTCCAGGACCGGGAAGGCACCGGGATGCCGTTGCGCTCCTGGTCCTGGAGCTTGCCGAGCTTCTCGTTCGCCTCGTCCCACGTCCGGCCGTACACGTACTTCCGTACCCGGTGGCCGTCCGTGTTGGTTACGTACGCAGCACCCTGGTACCGGCCGTCGGACCGCTTGGTGATCGTGCCGCCGCCGTTCGGCCGACGCTTCGCCATCAGGCAGCCTCCCCGATCTGACCGGCGATGAAGTCACGAATGGCGTGGTCCGGGATACGACGGCATCCGTCGACCTTGATGGACACGAGGCGATGGGTGCGGATCAGGTCGTAGACCTTGGTCCGGCCCACTTTCAGCCGCGCCATGACCTCCGGCACGGTGAGCAGCTCGGGGGCGGCGGTGGTCATGCGGTGGCTCCTTCCAGGTCGAGGAGGGTGGGTAGTTCTTCGCGGGCGGTGTCGCGGTTGTGTTGGATGTCCCGGCGGATGTTGGCAGCGAGCCAGGATTCGCCGGGGGTGTGGCCGTGGCCGGCGTAGGACCAGTGGGCGAGGGTGAGGGTCGTGACTTCCTCGTCGTCGGGGTCGGGCAAACCGAGGGCAGCGCGTTGCTGGGCGGCGCGGTAGTCGGCGCGGGTCTGTCGCAGTTCGCCGAGGGTGGTGGAGTAGCGGCGGGACTTGGTGGAGAAGTGGCCGCGGAAGCCGAGCATGTGGGCCCAGTCGCGGAGCTTGCGGTCCGGGTAGAGCGGGTGAAGGTCGAGGCAGGCGGCGATGAGCCGGGCCGGGTGCTCGGGGACGTCGAGCAGGACCAGGGCTTCCTTGTTCCCGATGCGCCGGTCCACGGTGCCGGTGGTCTCGGCTGCTTTAGTGGCGTACTTGGCGACGTAGGAGGCGACCGCCTGCTCGGTGATGTCCTCACCGTCGCCGAAGGCCCGGATCGGGCGTACGTCGAGCTGGGTGCCCCACCGCAGGGTCCGGGCCGGTTGGTCCCCGGCCGGGGGCACGTCGACTTCCACGCGGGCGGCAGCGGCATGGATGGCGTCGGTGAGCAGGTCGAGGGTGGCCCACGCCGGGGGCGGGTCGTCGGGGCCGGCCGGGCCGTCGAAGCGGATCACGGCATGGAAGTGCACCGCCCCGCGCTTCTGGTATTCGGCGACCTTTCCGAACGACACCCGCGACTGCTCGCGTGCGGCTTTCTGCGTGAGTTCGGCCCGCTTGGCGATCTCCCGGCGCAGGTAGATCGTGAAGTAGCGCCACAGCTCGGAGGCGTGGTTGTTCCACAGCACCGCGCCCGCGTAGTCGTAGGTGTCCGGGTCGAGCGGTGTGCCCAGCTCGAGGGCGTCCTCGGCGTGGCGGGTGCCGCAGCGGCAGGGCCGGTTACCGGGCCGATTGTGGACCGGTCCGAAGGACGGCGCGGTGAGCGTGGCGAACACCCGCGGGTGGTCGCGGATGGTCTCGGGGGTGCCCTTGGCGGGGTCGCCGACGAGGCCGGCGCGGATCAGGTGGTAGGTGTCGCCCGCGTAGGTCCAGGCGCAGGACGGGCAGCGGGAGGCGCGGCGGTTGCCGCAGGCGACGCGTAGGACCCCGCCGGGCTCGGTGTCGGTGGAGTAGGAGTGCAGCACCTGCCCTGTGGCTGCGTCGCGGGTGACGGTCGAGCCGGTCAGGCGGATCGGGTCGGTGCAGCCGCCGGTACGGCGGATCTGGTCTTGGATGCGGTCGAAGCCGGGAGACCCGGCCAGCCTCAGCACGTCGGCGAGGGTGGCCGGGTCCAGGCCCGCCATGGTGGCGGTGTCGGTCATCGAGCACCGTCCTTGCGGGTCTTGCGCGGGGGGTCGGAGTGGAAGCGGCGGGTGCCGAGGTCACGGCCGTCGTGCTGGTGACGGGGGGCGCCCGGGTTGCGGTCGTTCCAGTCCTCCGCGCACACCTTGTGGACGGGTTCGCCGTCGTGGGAGCGCATCGGGGTGGGCTTGCCGCACTGCGTGCAGGGGCAGTCGCCGTTGTGGTCGTAGTGCTGACTGGAGGTCCAGTTCAAAAGGCCCACGGTGCTCACCTCCCGGCCCGAACGACGCCGGCGGGGGCGGTGCGGCCGGTGCCCTTGCAGGCCGGGCAGCCGACGCGGAGGGTGACGCGGGTCCCGTCCGAGTGGCGGGTGCCGGTGGTGATCGCGGCGGTGGCGAAGCCGTCGCAGTCGCGGCAGACGCGCGTGATCTGGGCGTGCTGGGGCATGATGAGGCTTCCCTTTCGGGTCCGTTGGATCTGGATGGGTGGAGCCGTCCGGGGCGGCGGATCTTTGGCGAGAGAGCCGCCCCGGAGGGCGTTAGCGTCGGCGGTTGCGGCGACGCGGCGGGTTGACCGGCGGGAGCGCGTCGTACGCCTCCTGTCCCTGCTGGAACGAGGCGGCGTCGGCGTCGCCCTGGGCGATCTCGGTGAACTCACGGCCGATGCGGCGCATGGTCTTGCGGTCGCCGTGGCGGCGGGCGATTGCGAACTCGCGGCCGAGTTCGGCCATCTGCGGGTTGGCCGGGGTGTCGTTGCTCTTTCGGCTGAAGAGACCCATGTCACTTGCCCTTTCTGATCTTGGAAGTGCGGTTGATCGTGTAGGTGAGTCCGCTGGTGGCCGACAGGACCGCGACGGCGGCGCCGGCCATGACCTGGGCGACGAGGGCGATGACCAGCAGCACTGCGATGGACCCGGTGACGACGACGAGCGTCAGCACGATCGGCCCGGTGTAGGAGCGGGGCGCTTCCTGCACGATCACGACCTTGTGCACGTCGGTGCCGGGCGGGAGCCGCCGGTAGACGTCAGCGGGGATGTGACCGGCGCGAAGCTGGTCCTCCGGGAGCTGCACGGTTCGGCCCTCCTCTCAGGGGTTGCAGCGGTGCGTACGGGCGGCCAGTTCAGCCGCGGAGCGGTCGCGGTGCTCGGTGGAGAAGCCGCACTCCGGGGCGGTGCAGGCGGCGGTGTGCCGGGTCTGGCCACGGCCGTTGTTGAACGTGCCGACCTGCACGGGTCCGATGCGGATGACGTCGTAGAAGCGGTTCGGGCGCATCAGGTCACCTCCTTTCAAGCGAGTTGGGCGACGATCGCGCCGGCGAGGTCTTCCGGGATGCCGAGGCGAGCGCGCAGGGTGGCGGTGTCGATGTCGGTCCCTGTGCGGGTGCGGTGCTCGGTGGCGACCTTGCGTGCGTGATCGACCAGAGCCGGGGGCACCACCGGCACCGAGGCCGGGGCCGGGGCTTCCGGCAGAGCCGGGACCGGATCGGCCGGGATGATCTCCGGTTCCTCGTCCGCCACGTCGGGGCGGTCGACGACCGGCGCGGGATCGGCAGCAGCCGCGGGCGCGGGCGCCGCTGTCGGTGTGGGTTCGGTGGGCTGGTGGACGAGGAGGGTGCCGCCGAGGAAGGCCAGCGCGGGCCAGCCAGCGACGAGGATGCGCAGCCAGGCAGGTACGTGGTCGAGGTCGAGGAGCCCGGCGGTCGCGACGTTCGCGCCGAGGGAGGCGACCAGGGCGATGACGAACCACGTCCAGGCCGAGCGGTCCCGGCGAGCGCCGCGCAGTCGACGCCAGGCCGCCACCAACAGCAGGTCGACGGAGACCGGGTAGGCCCACGCCTTCCAGCCGGACTGTCCGGCCGCCTCGGCCAGGTCGTGCAGGTGGGCGAAGGACAGGGCACCGGCGATCACGGCCTGAATGAGCACGGCATCGATGCGGATCGAGCGAAACACGTCCTCACCTCCCCTCAGTGGTCAGGACTGCGGGACGGACGGCGGTGTGGTGGGCATCGGCGGGACCGCCACGGGCGGGCGGAACGAGGCTAGGAACGGCAGGTCCGGGGTCAGGTGGGCGTACTCCCGGCAGACAGCCGCCGCTTGCGCCGGCGTGGTCTCCGGGGTGCGGATGCGTGACCAGCCACCGGAGGTGTCACCGGCCACCGCGACACCGGGACGGTCCACCCGGATCGAGGTCGCGGACACCACCGCCTCAGGCGCGATGTCACCCAGGCCCATCTCCGCCGTCTGCTTGTCGTTGACGCGGTGCACCACACGGCCGGTGAGCTGAGCCCGCAGCGCGGTCGCACCACGGCCGAGGTCGGAGCCGAAGCGCTGCCCGCACACCTCCAGGTAGATCCCGACCGCGCGGGCCATCTGCCCCAGCCGCACGAGCTGCATGACCGTCCGGTCCCGCGCCGCTTCCTCCTTCTTGGAGGTGACGAAGAACAGCTCCGCCACCTCGTCCACGAGGACGACCAGCGGCACCGGCCGCAGCTTCTCGGGCAGGTCCCACAGATCGGAGACCCCGTGCAGGGCGAGGAGATCGAACCGTTCGCTCATCTCCAGCACCAGCGCGTCTATCAGGCGGCCGGCCATGTCCGGATCGGTGGCCAGCGCCGACAGGCGCGGCAGGTACCGGCTGTGCTCGACACCGCGCTTGCAGTCGATCCCGACCAGGCCGACCGGGAGCTTTGCCAGGCCCATCACCAGGTTGCGCTGGTACATGGACTTGCCCGACGAGTTCGCCCCCAGGGTCAGGGCGTGCGGCATCTTGCGGTAGTCCCGCTCGAAGACCGTGCCGTCCTCCCGCAGCGCCACCGGAACCACCAGGTCACGCGGCCGGGCCTTACGCGGCAGACGCACCCGCCGCAGCACGTCATAGCCCGTCATCCGCAGCTCTACATAGCCCGGCTTGGTCTCCGCCACGGTCACCGACTGCACCCCGAAGGCGTGCCGCAGCCGCTCCGAGGACACCGCCACGTCGACCGGCTCCAGACCGGCCGGAAGCCGCAACGTCACCCGCAGGCCCGTCGAGGTCGGGCGGATGCGGCGGACCTTCGGCGCGACGGGCCGGACCTCACACCGGGCCAGGTTGCGGGTCATGAACGCCCGCAGCCCCGTCGGCTGCACCGTCAGCCCGCACACGTCCATCGTGGACCGGTAGGACCAGGCGAACCGGCCCCACGTCAGCGGCAGACCCACCGTCGACCAGTACACCCGCGGAGCCCGAGCCTTGGCGTAGCCGACACCGCCGGCCCCAGCCAACGCCCCCGTGGCCTCCAGCCACAACGTCCAGTCGCTCATGGTCAGGCCGCCGGGGTGATCGCGACCGCACGGAAGGAGATCCCGTGCCGCTTCTGGCCGTTGAACTCGTTCTCCCAGTCCCGCGCCCTGAGCCCGATGACCTTCACCGGCATGCCCGGCTGGAGACCCTCGGGGTAGCCCGTCTCGGGGATGGTCACCTGGTAGAGGTTCCCTTCCCCCTCGTCCGAGACCAGAAGGCCCACCGTCGACAGCGGAGCCCCGGTCTCCCGGTCCATCGCCCGCTCCCCGGTCTTGGCGTTCGCCAGCTTCGGCACCGGCGCGGTCGCTACGAACACCACAGCGGTTGAAGTGTCGATCTTGAAGGACGGCATCAGTTCTCCCAGCGTTGAAGACGAGGCAGCCCAAACCGGACTGCATGACGCTCGCTGTCCTAGGACTGCGAGCCGCTGATGGAGATAGTGCATCGCAGTCCTAGGACTGTCAACAGTCCTAGGACTATGTTTCACTAGACCTCGGTGAGAGGGGTTCGAGATGGCGTCCAAGTGGCGAGAGCTGGCGGACAAGCTGGCCGAGCAGATCAGAAGGGGTGAGTACGCCCCTGGCCAGCGTCTACCTCACATCCGAGAACTCGTCGACGCCGGTGAAGGCTCCAAGGCAACCGTGCACGCCGCCTACAAGGCGCTGGAGGCCGAGGGCCTGGTCACCTCCTCGCGAGGCCACGGCACTGTCGTGCGCCAGCAGGTTCCCCTCAAGCGTTTGGGCATTGCCCGCTACGACAAGGCCAAGTGGCGAGACGGCGACGAGGTCGCGTTCATCGCGGACCGCGTGGCATCGGGCCGCAGCTACCGCCGGAACGAGCAGACCCAGACCGTGAGCCGTGTCGTAGCGCCGCCGGAGGCCGCAGCCGCACACGGGCTGCCGGAAGGCGCGGAAGTCTACGCACGCGCCCGCCTGGTCAAGGAAGGCGACCGACCGACGCACACGCTGACCAGCTACTACCGGCCCGAGCACGTGGAAGGGACGCGACTGGTCGACCCCACTCCGGGCCCCGCCGGCCGAGGCGGCGGATTCCGCGTGCTGTACGACGCGGGATACGAGATCGACCACATGAAGGAGCAGCTGTTCGCTCGCGCCGCCACACCGGACGAGGTGAAGCAGCTTCAATTGCCGCCGGGCGAACCGGTGGTCGAGCTGCACCGGACGACGTACACGGCTGACGGCACCGTCGTGGAGTTCGCCATCGGGGTGCACGCGGCATCGCGCTTCGCGTGGGAGTACGACTTCAAGGTGCCCGACTCGGCGAGGGACGGAGAAGGACAGCAGTGATCTCGACGCAGGATTGGGCCGACGCCCGGCGCGTATGGGACTACCACCAGATGGGCCATGCACCCCAACCGTGCTCGGTGGCCATCGGACTGGGCAGTCACGACCTGGGGGTGGCTGACACCGCCGTGGACCTGTACAAGCGCGGCTTGGCCCCCCTGCTCGTGTTCACCGGAGCCACCAGCCCGACGACGCGGGAGCGCATGCCCCGCGGCGAAGCCGTCCACTACCGCGAGCGGGCATTGGCGCTGGGGGTCCCCAGCGAGGCCATCCTCGTGGAGCCGCACGCGCGGAACACCGGGGAGAACATCCGCTTCTCCCGGAAGGTGTTGGAGGAGAGTGGGGTGGAGGTCTCCTCGGTGCTGCTGATCAGCAAGCCGTACGAGGAGCGGCGCGCGTACGCCACGGCACGCAAGCTCTGGCCCGAGGTCGAAGTCATCAGCGCTTCCACACCCATGACCTTCGCCGAGTACGTCGACTCCATCGGCGACGCCCGCTTGGTGATCGACATGCTTGTCGGCGCCCTGCAACGGCTGATGATCTATCCGGATCAGGGATTCATGATCCGCCAGCCAGTACCCGGCGACGTGGCCGAGGCGTACGAGCGCCTGTGCCAAGCCGGGTACACGAGCCGACTCACGACCGCCGCGACATCTTCGACCTGACCAGCGAAACGAGAGCTGTTACAGGTTTCTCTACCTCATCAAGCCCCGGCTGCGCTCCGCTCCGCCGGGCGCGCTTCCCGGCTCCGCTCCGGGCGCCGCTCCTGCCTTCGGCCCGCTCCGCCCGCGCTGCGCCGACGCGCGCCCACTGGTGGGTTGGGCCGGAGGCCATGAGGCGAGCACCGCACAGAGCGGCCCGTGGTCACAGACGATGCCTCCGGCGGGGGATCGGCCGGCACCGGGATGGAGGGAGCGCCGTCGCCGACCGCGGGCCGGTAGTGGCATGAGCGTGGTGCTCCCATCCCGTCCACCATCGACCCAGGCAGAGCCGAGCAGACGCGGCCCAGGGCGTCCAGGTCGTTCGTACAGTGGCGCGCTCCACCTGGACGCCCTGAACCACGCCCGCTCCACGGTGTGTGGGTCGACGGCGGACGGGATGGGAGCTGGGGGAAGTGGTGGGTTGAGGTTCGGTGGTAGCCTGCTTGCGCGCCGGGCGACAGTTCCGCCCGAAGCCGACAAGCTAACCAGCTAAGCGTCTGGCCCAGTGGCCAGAAGCGCTGAGGGTGCAAGCACTTGCACCGGCTGGGACCCGAGGTAGTTGCCAGCAGTGGGTTTGCTGGCTCGGGCTGAAGCGCACAGCCCCGGACCGTCAGTTCCGGGAGTCTGTGCATGCTTCTCCCGGAAGAGGCCCAGGCTCTCGGAGGATCACCTCAGGAGCCCTTGTGGATCTTCTCCAGACCGTCGTCCAACTCGTCACCCTTGCCTCGGCGCTGCTCGAACTTGGGCGGAGGGTCGAAGCCTGGCGCCGTCGGCGCGGCGACAGAGAGGGCGAGGAGTAGGGAGCGTGCATTTGTCAAGGCCGCCAGTTAGGGCTGACACCAACGCCTGACACCAACAAGGGCGAACGGCGGCGGTCGGCCACGGATGGCAGCGAGCATCGGGTCAAGGTGCGCAGCGGGTTGATCGACCTCGCAGATGCTGCGTGATCGACCTGATAAGGATGAGGCCACAGGTTCAAATCCTGTTAGCCCCACAGCACGAGAACCCCCGGTCCACTCGGACCGGGGGTTTTGCCGTGCGTGTCCGGCACCGGCCGGTTTACGGTCGCCGGATGACTTCCGATCCCACGTCGCCCGCCGCCGACATCGGGGCGCTGCCCACGGCGGAGTTCGCCTTTCCCGGGCCGTTGCGCGACCGTCTGGTCGCGGCGATCCTCGACGGCTCCAAGACCGCCACGACGGGACTCGTCGCCGAGTACGAGCGCGAGGGGGAGCCCCTGCCAAAGGTCGGGGACCGTTCGGTGCTCGTCGACTCGGACGGCCGGCCGGTCGCGGTCCTCGAGGTGACCGGTGTGCGTGTCGTCCCGCTGGCGCAGGTGGATCCCGCTCACGCGGCGGACGAGGGGGAGGGATACGCCGGCGTGGCCGAGTGGCGCGCGGGTCACGAGCGGTTCTGGAGCAGCGCGGAGATGCGGGCGGCGCTGGACGACCCGGACTTCGCCGTGGACGACACGACGCCGGTCGTTCTGGAGCGCTTCCGCGTCGTCACCGGCCTGCGCGGCGCCGGCTGAGCCGCGTGGTCCGCCGAAACCCCTCGCGTCGCGTGGGGGCGGGCGGTACGGTCGCGGGCTTGTGGTTCCGATGGGAAGGTGGGGCTTCATGGCGAGTCGGATCAGTGAGCTGGTGCTGGAGTGCCGGGACCCGGAGCTGCTCGCGCGGTTCTGGTGCGAGGTGCTCGACTTCGTGGAGCTGGACCGTGACGGGGAGGACATCGAGATCGGCCCGCGGGAGGGGTTCGGCGGGGCGCAGCCGACGATCGTCCTGAGCAAGCAGGAGCGGCCGCAGCCGGACCGGACACGGCTGCACATCGACGTCAACGCCACCGACCGCGACCAGGAGGCCGAACTGGAGCGCCTGCTCAAGCTCGGGGCGCGGCCGGCCGACGTCGGGCAGACCGGCGAGGAGTCGTGGCATGTCCTTGCTGACCCCGAGGGCAACGTGTTCTGCCTGCTGAGGAGGCGTCTCGACCCGCTCTGAGGGCCTGTCGAGGGTCCTGAGGTGCACCAAGTACTACGTGAGCCTCGCAGCGGCTCACGCCGCCGTCTGCGGGCGCGCGGTTCGGGCATGACCCGGACCCCGGTCGGAGGACGACCGGGGTCTTCGTTCTCTCTGCTCGTGTCGTGCCGTTGTGCTGTACGCAAGTTCGCCAGGACTCCGGTGAAGCAGCGACGGCACGAGGAGGGTCGGGTCAGGAAGGCAGTGGGGCGCGGCGGCCTCAGCGCTGGAGCGGGATCCGGGCGGAGGCGGGTGCGGGCAGGGTGGTCGCCGTGTCCGGGGAGCAGTGCGCGGGGACCAGTTCTGACTCGGGGCGTTCGGAGGAACCGTCCTGTGCCGCTTCGGTGTCGGATTCCGAGGTCGTGTCCGAGAGGGGCCGGTGCCGGCAGCTGGGGGACTTGCCGTGCGCCTCGGCGTGGATGCGCTGCTTCATCGTGGGGGGCAGTGCCCTGATCAGTGACCAGGACCACAGGGGAGTCGTCGGCGCGGGCGCCTCCGTCTTCGCGGCGCTGTCGCTGTTGCGCGTCTTCTGGGTCTGGGGTACGGCCGCCGCGGCGGCCGTGGTGACGAGACCGAGCGCCGTGCACAGCGCGAGGAAGGCGGTGACAACGGTGTTCCACAGCTGCATGACCTTGTTCCTGGCCATGGCCCCTCACTTTCGGGTTGGGCGATTTGCGTACTTTCCTCATGATGTGTATGAGGGCCTCGAAGTGGTGGACCGACGCCCGTGCCGCGTGGATGTTCAGATGAACACCACTCGGATGGGCGCATGGAGGAAGAAAATCCCTGGTTACGGGAGGAAACGGAACGAAAACACCGTCCGTGGGGGTGTGATCACCCTCCGATCGGACCGTCCGCGCCGTGCCGATCCGGTTGCCGCCGACGGCAGTTGGAGGCGGCGACGTAGGTCACCGATCGGTATCGACCGGTGTGTATAGTCGGGCGCCAGAGGTCCCCTACGTCAAGGAAAGACGAGGTCGCGCGGTGAAGAAGCTTCTCCTGGTCGCACTGGCCGCCATCGGCGGGCTCCTCGTGTACCGCCAGATCCAGGCGGATCGCGCCGAGCAGGATCTGTGGACGGAGGCGACTGACTCCGTGCCCACGGGTTCGTGAGTACCGGTATACGACGCTGAACAGACCCCGGCCGCCTGTGCGGTCGGGGTTTTGTGTGGCCGGGACCTTGTGGCCGGGCCGCGTCCCCGGTGCAGGATGGGCGGCGGCACGGAGCGGGACCCGGTGGCGACGAGGGGGGGCGCGTGGGGGGACGGCACGGTACGGCGCTGCGGGCGACGGCACGCGGCCGGCGCGGCGTCGCGGGACGTCCGGTCCTGGCGGCCGCGCTCGGACTGGGGACCGTCCTCACCGCTCTCACCGCCCTTACGGCACAGCCCGCCCGGGCCGCCGGCCAGGACACCACGCACGACTACGCCTTCGCCGCCGACGCGCGCCGGATCGAGGGCGCCGGGAGCACCGCGGACGCCGGGCGGCTGGAGCCCGGCCGGACCTACCGCAGCACCCTCCCGCCCGACGGCAAGGTGTACTACCGCCTGGACCTGGACGACACCAGCACCGCCTACGTCTCCGCCACCGCCGTTCCGCCGACCGGATCCGGCGTCTCCGTCGCCGACGGCGTCAAGGTGACCCTGGAGGACTCCGACGGCCGCTCCTGCGACGTGGACACGGCGCCCTTCGGCGCACCGGCCAGTCCCCATCCGGTCGCCGCGTGGGCCATGCGGGAGATCTCCCCCAGACGAAGCCTCTGCGCCGAGGCCGGCACGTACTACGTGACCGTCGAGCGCGCCTCCCCCGACGCCCGCGGCGCCTCACCCGACCCCTGGGAGCTGGAGATCGGCACGGTGTCGGAGCCCGGGACGACGACACCGGACGGCACGGCGGCGCCCGAGGCCTGGGACTCGGCCACACCCGCCCCCGTTCAGGGAACCGCCCAACGCCGCGCGGGCGGTGCGGGGTTCGCCCAGGCTGCACCGCTCGGCGAGGGCGTGTGGCGGGACGACATACGGCCGGGCCAGACGCTGTTCTACGAGGTCCCCGTCGACTGGGGCCGCCGGCTCCACGTCACCGCCGAACTGGGCAGCTCCGGCACGGACGCGACCGGCTACGTCGCCTCCGCGCTCACCCTGGACCTCTACAACCCGGTGCGCGGCCTCGTCGAGGACCTGTCCGTCGGCTACGACGGCGGCCAGAAGTCCAAGGCGCTCAAGCCGTTGCCGCCGGTCGCGTACGAGAACCGGCACGCCTCCGGGCAGCAGGTCTCGGCGGTGCGGTTCGCCGGCTCCTACTACCTGGTCGCGCACCTCTCCCCGGAGGTCGCGGAGGACTTCGGTGACGGGCCGGTGCCGCTGACGCTGCGGGTGCGGCTGGGCGGGGCGGCGCAGGACCGGCCGGACTACGCGGGCGGGACGGTGCCGTCGGACGTCTTCACGGTCGACGGCGGTCCTGGCGGCCCGGCCACGGGCGGGGGCGGTACCGCGGGCGACGCGACCCTGTACCGGGTGCTCGCGGCGGGCGGTATCGGCACCGGGAGCGCCCTGGTGGTGGGGCTCGGGGTGTGGACGGCGGTGGCCCGGCGGCGGGGCGCGGCGCTTTCCGAGTGATCCGGTGTCGTCGTGACCCGGTGAGGCCGGTGAGCCGGTGACGCCGGTGGTGCCGATGACACCAGTGGTGCCGGCGGCGGCGGTGGTGCGGGCGGCGGCGGTGCCGGTCAGATGCGAGTGAGTGCCCAGAAACCCACGGCGTAGCACGCCAGCGCCAGCAGCAGCACGGGCACGGCGACCCGCGCCGGCGGACCGGGCCTGCGGGTGCCGCGTCGGCGGTGGGAGCGGGGGGCCGGCGCGTGCTGAGCGGTCACCGTGTCCGGAGGCGGAACCTGTGACGACCGGGCGGTGTATTCAGCAGTGGAGGGTTCGGGACGCACAGCCGGTGGCGGAAGGGGGGAGCGCAGCTGATGGGTCGCTTCGTGGGAGAAGGCCTCGGGCGCTTGCTGCTGGTGGCCGTACGGGGGGTGGGGCACGTACTGCGGGGAGTGTGGGGGATGCTCGGGGGAGCGCGGAGTGGGGATCGAAGAGGGCTGGGGCGGCGGCAGGGGGAAGCTGCCGGTGTCCGACAGGGCGGCGGACTGCGGCGTGGCGTCCGGCGGAGTGGCGGGGGAGTCGGTGGCGGTGCCGTGCCGTGGGTCGGGAGGGGGCGTGCTCCGGCCAGGGGGAGGCCCGGAGACCCCGCTGCCCCCGACGCTCTGCCCCGCCGTCCCGCCCCCGCTCCTGTCCTCACCCACCGGGTCTCCAGGCCCCGCAGGGAGTCCGGAGGCTCTCTTCTCCGGGCCGTCCTCGGCGAACCCGGGCGGGAGCGGGCCGAGTTGGTCGAAGATCTCGATCAGCTCGTCGTCGGGGCCGGGCTCCGGCAGCAGCTCCGCCGCCGCGGCGAGCGCCTTGCGCGCCCCCGTCGCCGTGCGGAAACGCGCCTCCGGATCGGGCTGGAGCAAGGTGGCCACCACCTGCCACAGCGGCTCGGGGATGCCCTGCGGCGCGCCCGGCGTCCCGTGGTCGGCGAAATACTGGATGAGGGCCTTGGCGTCCGGCTTCGCGCCCTCGAGCAGATACAGGGCGACCAGGCCCACGGCGAAGAGGTCGGCGGGGAAGTCCGGCTCGGCGCCCATCATCTGCTCCGGGGCCAGATACCCGGGGGTCCCGACGACCAGGTCGGTCTCGGTCAGCCGGGGTTCGCCCAGCCGCATGGCGATGCCGAAGTCCGACAGCCGCAGCTTCGGCCTGCCCCGGCCGGTGGCCTCCAGCAGTACGTTGGCGGGCTTGATGTCGCGGTGCACCACGTCCTCCGCGTGCACCGCCGCCAGCCCTGAGAGGAGCTGGTCGAGCAGGGTGCAGACGAACGCCGGCGGCAACGGACCGTAGTCGCCGACCAGGTGCACCAGGGAACCGCCGGCCACCAGGTCCATGGTGAACAGGACCTTGTCGTCGTCGGCGGCCCAGCTGGTGGGAGCGAGCACATGCGGGTGGTCGATCCGCAGCGCCTGCTCGCGCACGAAGCGCAGCAGTGAGTGGGCGTCGCTCTGGAGCAGTACTTTCGCCGCCACATAACGGCGACGGCGGTGGTCCCAGGCGCGCCAGACCGCGCCCACACCCCCGCGTCCGATCGGGTCGACCAGCTCGTACCGGCCGGCGAAGACCTCACCCATGGCTGTGCGTCGCTCCTCCCCCTGAGGTGTCCCCCTGTCTCTCCCCCACGACGAGCGCTACGACTCCCCCTGCGCCGCTGTCACCCCGGCCCCCGTGTCAGCTCCCTGTGCCGGGCCCCTGTGCCAGGCCGCTGCTCCGGACCCCCTGTGTCACCGGCGGCCGACCCCCTTCGGCCGCCGGGCGGTGCGTCAGCTCTGGTGTGCCTGGTAGTGCGTGACCGCGTCGGCCGTGCGGCCGGCACCGTAGACGCGGAGGAACTCCGCCAGCTCCGGGTGGGTAGGCGCGAGGGAGTCCGCGGCGTCGAGGATGTCGCCGGCGGCCGCCACCGAGCGCAGCAGGGACTGGATCTCACGGACCACGCGCTTGACCGTGGGAGCACCTGAACTGCTCGTGGTCTGCGTGGTGTTGCTGAGCACGGAACCCCCCTGGGACTTCTTGATCTCCTCCATGCGCTCCGTGGCCTCGGCCGCGCTGACGCTGCCGTCCGCGACCTGCCCCGCCAGGTCCTGGAGCAGCTGCACGCGCTGGACCACCGCCGGATTGCCGATCTTCGCCCGCTGGCCGCTCATCAGCTGCGACAGCATCGGTGCGGACAGTCCGAGCACCCCCGCCAGACGGGCCTGGTTGAGGCCCAGGTCGTCTATGAGCCTACGGAAGAGCGCCCCCAACGGCTCCCCGTACCAATTCCGCTGCAGTTCCCGCGCTCTGGCGGTGGCTTCCTGCTGTGCGGCGTCCATTGCGTCTCCCCATCGCTTCCCCTGAACCGTGGGTTCGCTAGAGCGAACCACGCCGAGCATCTTACGGAGAGTGGTTGGTCACGGGGACCCCCAATCTTTTTGCGGAATCACCGGGGGGACCCGGTACTCTGGTCCCGGACGCCTGCCGGGATCTGTTTGTCCCGGTGGACGCATTCCCTCCGGGGCCTTAGCTCAGTTGGTAGAGCGCTGTCTTTGCATGGCAGATGTCAGGGGTTCGACTCCCCTAGGCTCCACAGAAAAGACCCTCCACCTGCGGAAACGCGGTGTGAGGGGTCTTGTTTCACGTGAAACGACGCGGCGGGACAGAGGAGCAATTCCTCTGTCCCGCCGCGTCGTTGGCGCCGTTCCTCGTGGTGACTGTGCCGACCCTCAGTTTCTGCGGTCAGTCCTCGTCGCGCTTGGCGGCCTCTTCCTCGGCCTCCTTGGCCGCGACCTCGGGATCGAGGGTCCCCGCGTCGCTGCCGTCCACGGAGGTCAGGGTCGAGCCGGACACGTCCGTCGCGGCCGGCGGTTCCACCAGCCAGTCGGGGTTGGCCTGCTTGTCCCACCACTTCCAGGCGGCGTAGGCGCCTCCAGCCACGGCGCCCAGGATCAGCATGACCTTGGCCGCACGGCCGGCCGCGGCCCGCCGCTGCTGCTTGCGCACGAGCTTCTGGATCTGCCGGGCCGAGACCTGGCCCCGCAGGGCGGCGAGCACGGCCGCACTCCGCGCCGCGGCCTCCTCCCGTGCGGGTCCGGCGGCGGCCGCCGCCTGCTCGAGCACCGGCCGGGAGTACTCCGCGGCCTGGCGCGCGGCGAGGCGCGTACGGACGGCGGCCTGGTGGGCGGCCTTGTCGACCTTCGGCGGCACGTGGGTCCGGGCCTGTTCCAGGTACGGCTGCACACGGGCGTCGTACTGCACGCGAGCCTGTTCCGCGGCCACGCGCGCCTGCTCCGCGGCCTGCGACACCTTGGGCGCGAGCCGTACGCGGGCCTCCTTCGTGTAGTGCGCGGCCCTGACCTTGGCCGTGTCGGCGTAGGGCGCCACCACTTCCGCGGCGTGCAGCACGCTGTCCTTCGCCGAACCGGTCGCGGCGCGCACGCTGTCGATGCGGGTCACGAGTTCCTCCTCCTCGGTGGCGTACGGTATTTCGACTTTCCACCCTTTTCCGGATCATGCCTGCCAGGTCTGCGCGCGG
Source organism: Streptomyces lusitanus (assembly GCF_042647945.1). Lineage (NCBI taxonomy): Bacteria > Bacillati > Actinomycetota > Actinomycetes > Kitasatosporales > Streptomycetaceae > Streptomyces > Streptomyces lusitanus. Next base: position 232,688 of record NZ_JBHRWL010000033.1, on the reverse strand, counting down.
CATGCGCGGACGGGCGAACGGGTGCCGTCCTGGGTGACCGACGGCGATATCGAGGGCAAGAGGGCGAATGCGGTGCAACGGGTCTGTGCCGCCGACGATGCCACGGATCGGGACGATGTGCCCCCGGCACGGACGGACTCGTGGGGGTTTTCCGCAAGGGGTACGGCTCAGGACACCCCTTGTGTACGGAGGCCGGGCGACTGAGCGGCCGGTCCGTGCGAGGATCAGGGAGTCACGGAAAGACAACGGAAGGCACATCGTGGCTACGCAGCTCTACGCCACCCTGAAGACCAATCACGGCGACATCCAGGTCCAGCTCTTCCCGGACCACGCGCCGCAGACGGTCAAGAACTTCGTCGAGCTCGCCAAGGGCGAGCGGCAGTGGACGCACCCCCAGACCGGGGAGAAGACCACGGACAAGCTCTACGACGGCACGGTCTTCCACCGGGTGATCAGCGGCTTCATGATCCAGGGCGGTGACCCGCTGGGCAACGGCACCGGCGGCCCCGGCTACCAGTTCGGGGACGAGTTCCACCCGGACCTGCGCTTCGACAAGCCCTACCTGCTGGCGATGGCCAACGCCGGTCCGGGCACCAACGGCTCGCAGTTCTTCATCACGGTCGCCCCGACGGCCTGGCTGAACCGCAAGCACACGATCTTCGGCGAGGTCAGCGACGCCGCCAGCCAGAAGGTCGTCGACACCATCGCCTCGATCCAGACCAACCCGCGCACCGACCGTCCGGTGAACGACGTGGTCATCGAGTCGGTCGAGATCCGCGAGGGCTGAGCCCTTCGCTCCCCGGGGCACGAAAGCCTCCAAGGGAACCAATCGCCCCGCTCATCCGTAAGGATGGGCGGGGCGGGGCTTTTCCAACGACCTAGGGGATCTCATGGACGACCAGGCCGCCGACGCCCGGCAGGACGCCCACCGCGTCCCGGGCTGTTATCGCCATCCGGACCGTGAGACCGGCGTCCGCTGCACCCGGTGCGAGCGGCCGATCTGTCCGGAGTGCATGGTCGAGGCGTCGGTCGGTTTCCAGTGCCCGGAGTGCGTCCGCGGCGGCGGGGGCTCGGGTCACGCGCCGTCCGCCTCCCGGCCCCGCACGCTGGCCGGCGGAAGCGTTGCCGCTGATCCCCGGTTGATCACCAAGATCCTCATCGGGATCAACGTCGCGGTCTTCCTCGCCGTGTGGGTCGAGAAGTCGCTGCTGGCCGATCTCTACCTGGTGGGCGCCTGGCCGCCGGCGCCGTTCGTGACCACCCAGGGTGTGGCGGACGGCGAGTGGTACCGCCTGGTGACCTCGATGTTCACGCACGAGGAGATCTGGCACATCGCCTTCAACATGCTCAGCCTGTGGCTGCTGGGCGGACCGCTGGAGCAGCATCTGGGCCGGGCGCGCTATCTCGCGCTGTATCTGATCTCCGGTCTCGCGGGCAGCGCCCTGACATATCTGCTGGCCGGGGGCGGCACGGCCTCGCTGGGCGCGTCGGGCGCGGTCTTCGGGCTGTTCGGGGCGACGGCCGTGCTGGTGCGCCGGCTCCGCTACGACATGCGGCCGATCATCGCCCTGCTGGTGATCAACCTCGTCATCACCTTCGGCTGGAGCGGAATCGCCTGGCAGGCCCACATCGGCGGGCTGGTCGCCGGTGTCGTCATCGGCTACGGGATGGTGCACGCCCCGCGTGAGCGGCGGGCGCTCGTGCAGTACGGCACGTGTGCCCTGGTGCTGGGCGCGGTTGTGCTGATCACGCTGGTGAGGACCGCGCAGCTCACCTGAGCCGGGGTTTGTCCACAGACGGTGCCGGATCTTGTGCACACCGTGCGAGATGCGCGCCGCTTTCGGTTACTGACCGCTGTTTCCGCAGCTCAGGGCGCATACGAACAAGCATTCGGTTGGTGGTGTTTCTGTCACACCGGCGTCAACCTCGAAGGGGGTTATCCACAGATCGGGTCTCCTATCCACATGTGGACAAGGGCTGTGGATAACTCAGGGGATAACCCTGCCCAGAGCTGCGGACCCCTCCGGGCAGGGCAGGGCTCAGCGGCCGGCCGGAGCCGTGCGCGGAGCCCGGTCCGGCGCTACTTCCACTGCGTGGAGACGCCGAACCCGGCGGCGATGAAGCCGAAGCCCACCACGATGTTCCAGTTGCCCAGCTTGTCGATGGGCAGCGAGCCGTCCGTGACGTAGAAGACGACGATCCAGGCCAGGCCGATGAGGAACAGCGCCAGCATCACCGGCGCGACCCAGGCGCGGTTGGTCAGCTTGATCGCCGCCGCCTGCTTGGCCGGAGGCGGCGTGTAGTCGGCCTTCTTGCGGATACGTGACTTCGGCACGAGGGTCTCTCCTGTCGATGCGCTGCGTGGCCGCGCAGGGTCTGGGTCGGGCTCGGGGCAGCGTACAAGGGGACTCTGAGTGCTCCCCCGGGCGTCCGTTAGCGTAGTGCTTCTACGGCGCCGAAGGAGATAAGGGTACGTTGAGCAATTCTGCCGACTCCCCGGGGACGGAATCCAGTCCCGCGGCCCGCCCACGCCGTCTGCGTCCGGTGCGGGTGCTCACCGTGGGCATCTTCGCCCTCGCGGGTCTCCTCTTCTTCGTCAGTTTCGACACGGCCAAGGGCACCAACATCCGCACGGACGCCTCCCTGCTGAAGCTGTCCGACCTGATCCACGAGCGCAGCCGCAAGAACGCCGAGCTGGACGAGTCCAACGGCGCGCTGCGCGAGGACGTCGAGGCCCTCGCCGAGCGGGACGACGGCAGCACCGAGGCCGAGGACGCCCGGCTCGCCGAGCTGGAGGAGCGCGCCGGAACGCAGAAGCTCAAGGGCGAGGCGATCACCGTCACCCTGAACGACGCCCCGCCGGACGCCACCGCCAAGCTCCCCGGCTATCCCGAGCCGCAGCCGGACTACCTGGTCATCCACCAGCAGGACCTCCAGGCCGTGGTGAACGCCATGTGGCAGGGCGGCGCCGAGGGCATCCAGGTGATGGACCAGCGGCTGATCTCCACCAGCGCGGTCCGCTGCGTGGGCAACACTCTGATCCTCCAGGGCCGCGTCTACTCCCCGCCGTACACGATCACCGCCGTCGGGGACCCGGAGAAGCTGAAGAAGGCGCTCGCCTCCTCACCGGCGATCCAGAACTACATGGTGTACGTCAACGTCTACGGCCTCGGCTGGAACGTCGAGGACGAGGGGACCACCACCCTGCCCGGCTACTCCGGCACGGTGGACCTGCACTACGCCGAACCCGTGGACTGACACCCGCCGTTCCCCCGCCCTGCCGGTTTCACGTGGAACATGCGCCGCTGATCGAGGCGATCGGCCTCGCGGCACGTACTGAAGGGTGCACACAGCAACCGGTCGGCTTGTCACACAGCCTGTGGAGGCCGGGAAACAGAGGGCGTTGCGCCGTTAGTCTGGTGGCGTACGGCGTGGGTCTGGTGCCGTGGTACGACGGAAGGGACGGCATGTACAGCTGGATCTGGCGGCATCTGCCGGGCAACGGATGGGTGAAGGCACTCATCTCACTCGTGCTGATCACCGCCGTGGTCTACGTCCTCTTCCAGTACGTCTTTCCGTGGGCCGAGCCGCTGCTGCCCTTCAACGATGTGACGGTGGACAACCAGTGAGCGCGCGCATTCTCGTCGTCGACAACTACGACAGCTTCGTCTTCAACCTGGTCCAGTACCTGTACCAGCTGGGCGCCGAGTGCGAGGTCCTGCGCAACGACGAGGTGTCCACGGCGCACGCCCAGGACGGATTCGACGGCGTGCTGCTGTCCCCGGGCCCCGGAACCCCCGAAGAGGCCGGCGTCTGCGTGGACATGGTGCGGCACTGCGCCGCCACCGGCGTGCCCGTCTTCGGCGTCTGCCTCGGCATGCAGTCGATGCAGGTGGCGTACGGCGGTGTGGTCGACCGCGCCCCCGAGCTGCTGCACGGCAAGACCTCCCCGGTGACGCACGAGGGCAAGGGCGTCTTCGCCGGGCTGCCCTCTCCGTTCACCGCCACCCGCTACCACTCGCTGGCCGCCGAGCCGGCCACGGTGCCGGCCGACCTGGAGGTCACGGCCCGCACCGAGGACGGCATCGTGATGGGGCTGAGGCACCGTGAACTCCCGGTGGAGGGAGTGCAGTTCCACCCCGAGTCGGTGCTGACCGAGCACGGCCACCGGATGCTGGCCAACTGGCTCGCGGAGTGCGGTGACCCGGACGCGGTGGCGAGATCCGCGGGGCTCGCCCCGGTGGTGGGCAGGTCCTCGGCGTGACGGCGCTGCGCCCCGAGCGCGAGTCCGGCGCCCACGGGTACGGCGCCGGCGACCAGGGAACCTCGTACGGCGGGCAGCCGTACGGGGTCCAGGGTGCGTACGGGGACGGCTGGTACGGCCAGGCGGCGCCGCCCGACCCCTACACGGGCGGCGCCGCCGACACCACCGCCTACGCCGGCGGCGCCGACGCCACCACGCAGCTGCCGCCGGTCGACGACGAGACCGTCGCGCTGCGCATCCCGGACCCGCCCCCGCGGACGTCCCGCGAGGAAGACCCGCCGACCGGAGGCAGAGCGGCCCGCAGGAAGGCCGCCAGGAAGCGCCACGGGCGCCGTGGAGGCTCTCACAAGGCTGCGGACGGGTCCACGACCGGAAGAGCGGCTGACAGCGCCTCTGAGGAGGCGTCACGGGCTCCGCTGTCCCGCGTCGAGGCGCGCCGCCAGGCGCGGGCGCGCAAGGCCAGTCCGGCGGTCGTGGCGAGCCGCGCCATCGGCGAGGTGTTCATCACCGCCGGCGTGCTGATGCTGCTGTTCGTCACCTATCAGCTGTGGTGGACGAACGTGCGCGCGCAGGCGCAGGCCGGCAAGGAGGCCAGCGACCTCCAGCAGGACTGGGCGAACGGTGAGCGCAAGCCCGGCGTGTTCGAGCCCGGGCAGGGCTTCGCGCTGCTGCACATACCCAAGCTGGACGTGGTGGTGCCGATCGCCGAGGGCATCAGCAGCAAGAAGGTCCTCGACCGGGGCATGGTCGGCCACTACGCGGAGGGCGCGCTGAAGACGGCGATGCCGGACGCCAAGACCGGCAACTTCGGTCTGGCGGGTCACCGCAACACGCACGGGGAGCCGTTCCGGTACATCAACCGGCTGGAGCCGGGCGATCCGATCGTCGTGGAGACGCAGGACGAGTACTTCGTCTACAAGACGGCGTCGATGCTGCCGGTGACGCCGCCGAGCAACGTCAGCGTCCTCGACCCGGTGCCCAAGGGTTCGGGCTTCACCGGACCGGGCCGCTACATCACGCTGACCACGTGCACACCTGAGTTCACCAGCAAATACCGCTTGATCGTCTGGGGCCAGATGGTCGAGGAACGGCCGCGCAGCAAGGGCAAGCCGGATGCGCTCGTCAGTTAAGGGCAGAGGAAACGTGGCAGCGACCGCCGACGACACCGCACAGCACACCCACGCGTCCCCGCCGCACCGGGGGCGCCGCCGTCTGGGGCCGGTGGCCATGGTGATCAGCTTCTTCGGGGAGATGCTCATCACCGCGGGCGTGCTGCTCGGCCTGTTCGTCGTCTACTCGCTGTGGTGGACGAACGTCGTCGCGGACCGCGCCGCGGACCGCCAGGCGGACAAGGTCCGCGACTCCTGGGCGCACGAGTCCGACGGCGGCGAACGCGACGCGCCCGCCGCCTACGACAGCAAGAACGGCATCGGCTTCCTGCACGTGCCCACGATGAGCGACGACGACATCCTCGTGGAGAAGGGCACGTCGATGAAGGTCCTCAACGACGGCGTGGCCGGCTACTACACGGACCCCGTGAAGGCGACGCTGCCGACGTCCGGCAAGAAGGGCAACTTCGCCCTCGCCGCGCACCGGGACGGCCACGGCGCCAAGTTCCACGGCATCCACCAGATCGAGAAGGGCGACCCGATCGTCTTCGAGACGAAGGACACGTGGTTCGTCTACAAGGTCTTCGGCATCCTCCCGGAGACCTCGAAGTTCAACGTCGGCGTCCTCGCCAAGGTCCCCGAGGAGTCCGGCCGCGAGAAGGCCGGCCACTACATCACGCTGACGACCTGCACGCCGATCTACACCAGCAAGTACCGCTACATCGTCTGGGGCGAACTGGTCCGCACGGAGAAGGTGGACGACGACCGCACCCCGCCGGAGGAGCTGCGCTGAGCGCCTCCCGCCACACGGGGAGCAGCAAGGAGCCCCGGCCCCCTCCGAAGAGGGAGCCGGGGCTCTTGTCGTACGCCGGACCCGGGGGTCAGCCGAAGATGCCGCCGTCTCCGCCGCCACCGCCGCCGATCGTGAACAGGGTCACTCCCGTGCCCTTGTCCACCGGGGTGTCCTGGGGCGGGTTGGCGCCGATCACCCGGGCGTTGGGGTCGTTGGGACCCTGCACACCGGCGACGGAGAGTCCCGCCTCCTGGAGCATGCGCTGGGCGTCCTCGAGCCGCTGGCCGTTGACCTTGGGCACGGCCACCTGCTCGGGAGCCTTCGCCTTGCCGATGAAGATCTGCACCGTGGTGTTCTTGGACACCTGGGTGTTCGGTCCGGGCGAGGTGCGGATGACCTTGTCGACCAGGTTCGGGTCGTCGGTCTCCTCCTGGACGCAGGTGCCGGTGAGGTTGTTGGCCGTCATCTGGGCCGTGGCCTCGTCACACGTCTTGCCCGTGACGTCCGGCACCGTGGCCTTCTCCTCGGCCTTGGCGACCGTGAGGGTGACGGTGGTGCCCTTCTCCACCTCTTCGCCCAGGTCCGGGTTCTGCTCGATGACCGTGCCCGGTTCCTCGCCGCTGATCTCTTCCTCGACCTCGACGACGAACCCGTACTTCTCGCCCTCGAGTTCGGCCTTGGCGTCCTCGATGCTGTCGCCGATCACGCTCGGCACCGCGACCTTCGGCGCACCGGTGGACACCACCAGGTTGATGGTGTCCCCCTTCTCCACCTTGGTCCCGGCCGCCGGATCCTGGTCGCAGATGTTGCCCTTGACCTGGTCCTCGCAGGGCTTCTCCGTGAAGCCCAGCTCCAAGTCGCTGTTCGCGGCGAGTTTCTGGGCGTCCGCCTTGGTCTCGCCGACGAAGTTGGGGGCCGCGACGGTGCTGTTGTCCACGCCGTCGCCGCTGATCGCCCAGCGGCCGATCAGAACGGCGCCGATCAGGACCAGAACACCGGCCACGACCAGCAATATCGTGCTGGTGTTGTTCTTCTTCTGCGGGCGGCGCCGGCTCTGACGTTCGTCGTAGCCGTAACCGCCGTCGTCCGGGTTCATGGGCGGCAGCATCGAGGTGGCGCCCGCACCCGGGCCGGCGTCCGCGCGCAGCGCCGTCGTCGGCTGGTCGTCCGGGTAGCCGCCGTAGCCGACGGCGCCCATGGCGGCGGTCGCCGCGACCGGCTGGCCGTCGAGGCAGGCCTCGATGTCGGCGCGCATCTCGTCGGCCGACTGGTAGCGGTAGTCGGGGTCCTTGACCAGCGCCTTCAGGACGATCGCGTCCATCTCGGGCGTGATCTCGGGGTCGAAGACGCTCGGCGGCTGCGGCTCCTCCCGTACGTGCTGGTAGGCGACCGCGACCGGGGAGTCGCCGACGAACGGCGGCCGGACGGTGAGCAGTTCGTACAGCAAGCAGCCGGTGGAGTACAGGTCGGACCGCGCGTCCACCTGCTCGCCCTTGGCCTGCTCCGGGGAGAGGTACTGGGCGGTGCCGATGACGGCGGCGGTCTGGGTCATCGTCATGCCGGAGTCGCCCATGGCGCGGGCGATGCCGAAGTCCATGACCTTGACCTGGCCGTTGCGCGTCAGCATGACGTTCGCGGGCTTGATGTCGCGGTGGACGATGCCGGCCCGGTGCGAGTACTCGAGGGCCTGGAGGATGCCGATCGTCATCTCCAGCGTCCGCTCGGGCAGCAGCTTGCGACCGCTGTGCAGCAGCTCACGGAGCGTGGAGCCGTCGACGTACTCCATGACGATGTACGGGATGGAGACCCCGTCGATGTAGTCCTCGCCCGTGTCGTAGACCGCGACGATCGCGGGATGGTTGAGCGAGGCGGCCGACTGGGCCTCCCGGCGGAACCGGGCCTGGAAGGACGGGTCACGCGCGAGATCGGCGCGCAGCGTCTTCACTGCCACGGTGCGGCCGAGACGGGTGTCGTGCGCGAGGTAGACCTCCGCCATTCCACCGCGACCGAGCACCTGGCCCAGTTCGTACCGGCCGCCGAGGCGACGCGGCTCTTCCATAGCTACCTACCAGCCCTCTCCGTCGGTCCCGACCGGCACCCTTGTGCGATCGGAGGCTGCGTTCCGGGCCTACCGTACCCGGCTCTTTTTCTGTGCCCTGGCAAAGTGCGTCAGCCGATACAGGACCGGTACCGCAACGTGCACCGATGTGAAGCGGACGTGACCGGGGTCACTGCTTGCTCTTGAGGACCGCCTCCATCACGCTCTTGGCGATCGGAGCCGCGAGGCCGCCACCGGAGATGTCGTCCCGCACCGCGTCCTCGTCCTCGACGACGACCGCCACGGCGACGGGCGCGCTGCCGTCGTCGGTCTTGGCGTAGGAGATGAACCAGGCGTACGGGTTCTTGCTGTTGTTCTCACCGTGCTGGGCGGTACCGGTCTTGCCGCCGACCGTGACGCCGTCGATCTGCGCGTTGGTGCCGGTGCCGTCGGTGACGACGGTCTCCATCATCGACTGGAGGATCTGGGCGTTCTCCGGCGACAGCGGCCGGCTCATCTCCTCCGGGTCCGTCTTCTCGACGGTGTCGAGACCGGGCGTCTGGAGCTCGTCGACCATGTACGGCTTCATCAGCGTGCCGTTGTTGGCGACCGCGGAGGCGACCATGGCCATCTGGAGCGGGGTCGCGGCGGTGTTGAACTGGCCGATGGAGGACAGCGCGACCTGCGACGGCTCCATGTCCTTGTCGAACAGGGAGGCGCTGGAGCGGACCGGGGTGAAGTGCTCCTCGCCGAAGCCGAACTTCTTGGCCGTCTCCAGCATCTTCTCGTTGCCGAGGTCGGTGCCGAGCTTGCCGAAGACGGTGTTGCAGGACACGCGCAGCGCCTCGCGGAGGGTGGCGTCCTCGCAGGGCAGGTCGCCCTCGTTCTTCAGCTCGGTCGTGGTGCCCTTCATGATGTAGGGCAGCGGCGTGTCGGTCTTCTGGTCCGCGTCCTCGACCATGCCGTGCTCCAGCGCGGCGGCCGCCGTGACGACCTTGAAGGTCGAGCCGGGCGGGTACACCTCGCGCAGCGCCCGGTTGAGCATCGGGTCGTCGGGGTTGTTCTTCTTCTGGAGCTTCTGCCAGGCCTTGGCGTCCGTCTCGAGGCTGTTGCCCGCGATCGTGGACGGGTCGTACGACGGGTACGAGGCCAGCGCGAGGATCTTGCCGGTCGACGGCTCCAGGGCGACGACGGAACCCTTGCCGCCCTGCTTCTTAAGGCCCTCGTAGGCGGCCTTCTGGGCGGCGCCGCTGAGCGTGGTGACGACGTTGCCGCCCTGCTTCTTCTTGCCGGTCAGCATGTCGAGCGTGTTGCGGAAGAAGAGCCGGTCGTCGTTGCCGGTGAGGATGCCGTCCTCGATGGACTCCAGCTGGTTGGCGCCGAAGGCCTGGGAGACGTAGCCGGTGACCGGCGCCCACATGGCGCCGTTCTTGTACGTGCGCTTGTACTGGAAGTCGCCGCCGGTCGCCTTGTGGCCGGTGATGGGCTCGCCGTCGACGATGATGTCGCCGCGCGGGGTGGCGTACCGCTCGATCGCCACCCGGCGGTTCTTCTCGTCCGTCCGCAGCGTGTCGGCCTGGACGTACTGGATCCAGTTGTTCCGGACGAGGAGGGCGAGGATGAGCAGGCCGCAGAAGATGGCGACCCGGCGCAGGGGCTTGTTCACGGGCGGACCACCTGGGTCATCTCGGCGTCGGGGTTGGAGACGGGTGCGGGCGCCGGACGGCGTGCGGTGTCGCTGATCCTGAGCAGAATGCCGATCAGCGCCCAGTTGGCGATCACGGAGGAACCTCCGTAGGCCAGGAACGGCATCGTCATACCGGTCAGCGGGATGAGGCCCATGACGCCGCCGGCCACCACGAAAACCTGGAGCGCGAAGGCGCCGGAGAGGCCGATGGCGAGCAGCTTGCCGAACGGGTCGCGGGCGGCGAGAGCGGTCCGCACGCCCCGCTCCACGATCAGCGCGTAGAGCAGCAGCAGCGCCATGACGCCGGCCAGGCCCAGCTCCTCGCCGAAGGTGGCGAGGATGAAGTCGGAGTTGGCGGCGAAGCCGATGAGGTCGGAGTGGCCCTGGCCCCAGCCGGAGCCGAGGGTGCCGCCGGAGCCGAAGGCCCACAGCGCCTGCATGGCCTGCTCGGAGTGGACGATGCCGTCCTGGACGCCGGCGCGGCTCAGCTCGAACTCGCGCATCGGGTCCAGCCAGGCCTGCACACGCGTCTGGATGTGCGGCTCGAAGCTGGCCACGCCGACGGCGCCGGCCGCGGACATCAGCAGACCGAACACGATCCAGCTGGTCCGCTCGGTGGCGACGTACAGCATGATCACGAACATGCCGAAGAACAGCAGCGAGGTACCGAGGTCGGTCTCGAAGACCAGGATCAGGATGGAGATGATCCAGACCACGATGATCGGGCCGAGGTCACGGCCGCGGGGCAGGTAGAGGCCCATGAAGCGGCGGCTGGCGAGGGCCAGCGCGTCGCGCTTCACCATCAGGTAGCCCGCGAAGAAGACCGCGAGGACGATCTTGGCGAACTCACCGGGCTGGAGCGTGCCGAGGCCGGGGATCTTGATCCAGATCCGCGCGCCGAAGACGTTGTGGCCGATGCCCGGGACCAGCGGCAGGAGCAGCAGCACCAGCGCGCCCGCCATCGAGATGTAGGTGTAGCGCTGGAGGACGCGGTGGTCCTTGAGGAAGAACAGCACGGCCACGAACAGGGCCACGCCGATCGCCGAGTACATCAGCTGGCGCGGCGCGGCCTCCACGAAGGTCCGGCTCGCCTGGAGGCGCTCGGACTGGTCCAGGCGCCAGATGGCGACCAGCCCGATGCCGTTCAGCAGGGTCGCCAGCGGCAGCAGCAGCGGGTCCGCGTACGGCGCGAACTTGCGTACGGCGAGGTGGCCGAGGCCCGCCATCAGACCGAGTCCCAGGCCGTAGCTCAGCAGCCCGGCGGGCACCTGGTCGTCGAGGGCGAGGCCCACGTTGGCGTAGGCGAAGACCGGGATGACGACGGCGAACACCAGCAGCGCCAGCTCGGTGTTGCGGCGGCTGGGCGCGCCGATGGCGCCGATCGTGGACGTGTGCTGCGTCGACGGGTTGGTAGTACTGCTCATCGTGTGACAGGGCCTCTCACGGCTTGCCTACTGCTTACCGCACAGCGAGACGACCTTCTGCTCTTCCTCCGAGAGGCTGGGGCCGGGGCTGGTAGTGGGTGCGGTCGTGGACGGGGTCGTGGACCGCTCCGGGTCCGGGGCCTTCGCCGAGCCGGAAGGGTTCGGCGACGGCGATGCCTTGGACGCGAAGGAGGCGGGAGTGGTTCCCGTGGTGCCTCCGGCCTCGCCCTCGCCGGTGCGCGCGTTGCTCTCGCTGTCGGCGGCGCGCCGCTCGGCCTGCTTCTTGCACGCGGAGGCCTGGACGGCCAGTTCCTCGATCTTCTCCCGCGCGCCGTAGAGGTCGCCCTCGACGATGGTCGCCTCGACCTGCTTGCGCTGGTAGGGCGGCAGGTACTTGAGTTCGATCTCGGGGTGGTCCTTCTCGATCTTCGAGAGGGACACCCAGGCCAGGTCCTGGTTGATGCCCCGGTACAGCGCGACGTGCTCGCCCTTGGTGCCGACGTAGTACTGCGTCTGCGTCCAGCGCCATCCGCCGTACAGGCCGGCGCCGATGACGGCCAGCGTGAGCAGGCTGTACACGGACCTCTTGAGCCACCGGCGGTTCTTGGGGGGCTTGACGAAGTCGTCGTCGCCGTAGCCGAAGCCGTCGGTCTGGATGAAACCGGTCACGTCGCCGCTGCCGGGCGGGCCGAACTCGCCGCCCCCGCCGCCGCGCCGCCGCCCGAGCCCTGAGGCGCGGCCCGCGGGCGTCTGCATGATGCCGTTGTCGTGCAGCTGGTTCTGGTTCTCCGCGACGGCGCCGACCACGACCGGGGTGTCGGACAGCTGCCCGGCCAGGGTGTCCCCGGTGTCCAGGTCCAGGACGTCGGCGACGATCACGGTGATGTTGTCGGGCCCGCCGCCGCGCAGCGCCAGCTCGATCAGGTTCTGGACGGTCTCCTCGGGGCCCTGGTAGCTGGCCAGCGCCTCTTCGAGGGTCTGGTGGGAGACCACGCCGGACAGGCCGTCGGAGCAGATCAGGTACCGGTCGCCGGCCCGGACCTCGCGGATGGAGAGGTCGGGTTCGACGTGCTCGCCGCTGCCCAGGGCCCGCATCAGCAGCGACCGCTGCGGGTGGGTGGTGGCCTCCTCCTCGGTGATCCGGCCCTCGTCCACCAGACGCTGCACCCAGGTGTGGTCCTGGGTGATCTGGGTGAGGACGCCGTCGCGCAGGAGGTAGGCGCGGGAGTCGCCGACGTGCACCATGCCCAGGCGCTGACCGGTCCACAGCAGCGCGGTCAGGGTGGTGCCCATGCCTTCGAGCTGGGGATCCTCCTCGACCATCATGCGCAGCTGGTCGTTGGCCCGCTGGACGGCCGTGCCGAGGGAGGTGAGCAGGTCGGAGCCGGGCACGTCGTCGTCGAGGGCGACGATGGTGGAGATCGCCTCGGAGGAGGCGACCTCGCCGGCGGCGGCGCCGCCCATGCCGTCGGCGATGGCGAGCAGGCGGGGACCGGCGTAACCGGAGTCCTCGTTGCCTTCCCGGATCATGCCCTTGTGCGATCCGGCGGCGAAGCGCAGGGACAGACTCATGCGCACCTCGCCCGTCGGCTCCGGGTACAGCCGGTCGTGTCGAGCCACACTGCCCACCCTCCGGTCGGGAGCGCGCCGGGACCCTGGGTGAGGACCCCCACTGCGTGCTCGCTCCGCTCGCTCATTCTCGTACTACTTCCGCAGCTCGATGACGGTCTTGCCGATGCGGATCGGTGCGCCCAGCGAAATCGGTGTGGGGGTCGTCAGCCGGGTCCGGTCCAGGTAGGTGCCGTTGGTGGAGCCCAGGTCCTCGACGATCCACTGACCGTCGCGGTCCGGGTAGATCCTGGCATGGCGGCTGGAGGCGTAGTCGTCGTCCAGCACGATCGTGCTGTCGTGCGCCCGGCCCAGGGTGATGGTCTGGCCCTGGAGCGCGACGGTGGTGCCGGTCAGCGTGCCCTCGGTCACGACCAGCTTGGTGGGGGTGTTGCGGCCGCCGCGGCGGCCGCCGGACTGCTGGCGCTGCTGGGGCGGCGCCTGGCGGGAGGCCTGCTGCCGGCCGGCGGCCTCGCGCCGGGCTCCGCGCTGGGTGACGCGAGTGCCGAACAGGTCACTCCGGATGACCTGCACGGCCACGATCACGAACAGCCACAGAACGGCCAGGAAACCCAGCCGCATGACCGTGAGGGTCAGCTCTGACATTGCCCCCGCTTCACCCTTCGGCTTGCCTATAGATAACGGTGGTGCTGCCCACGACGATCCGCGAGCCGTCGCGGAGCGTAGCGCGGGTGGTGTGCTGCCCGTCCACCACGATGCCGTTGGTGGAGCCGAGGTCCTGGATCGTCGAGGGCGTTCCGGTCCGGATCTCGCAGTGCCGGCGGGAGACGCCGGGGTCGTCGATCCGCACGTCGGCCTCGGTGCTGCGGCCCATCACCAGGGTGGGGCGGGAGATCTGGTGGCGGGTGCCGTTGATCTCGATCCAGTAGCGGGTGCGTCCGCCCGGCACCGGGCCGGGTGCCGCGGCCGGCGGGTAGCCGTAGCCGCCGGGGCGGCCGGGCGGCGGCGCGGCGGGCATGGGCGGGACGCCCGCGGGGGCGGCCGGCGGGTAGCCGTAGCCTCCGGGACGGCCGGCGGGAGGGGCGGGAGCCGCCGCGCCGGGGGCCGCCGCCTGGCTGGCGGAGGAGGCGAGCGTGCGGCTGCGCACCCGGTACAGGCCGGTGTCGAGATCCTCGGCCTTCTCCAGGTGCACCTTGATCGGGCCCATGAACGTGTAGCGCTGCTGCTTGGCGTAGTCCCGGACCATGCCGGCCAGCTCGTCGCCGAGCTGCCCGGAGTACGGGCTGAGCCGCTCGAAGTCCGGGGTGCTCAGCTCGACGATGAAGTCGTTGGGCACGACGGTGCGGTCGCGGTTCCAGATGGTGGCGTTGTTGTCGCACTCCCGCTGGAGCGCACCGGCGATCTCCACGGGCTGGACCTCGGACTTGAACACCTTGGCGAAGGTGCCGTTGACCAGACCTTCGAGACGCTGCTCGAACTTCTTCAGGACTCCCATGGGGCACCTCCTCCGTCGCTGCCGTCCTGTGTACTGCCCCGTGCACCGTTGCGTGCACCGCTTACCTGGTACTGCTTACTGATCGTATCCACGCGCCGCCCGATCGGCTGGTTCCCCCTGTCCGCCCGGCCGCCGGGTGTCGACGCCTGACGAAGTTCCCTCCGAGGCTCCTCTTCGAACTCCGTCGGCCGTGGCGGTGCCCGTCGTTCTGCCATGGATCGTAGAGGGGGCCACGAACCAGTGTCCCGCACCCGGCGGTGGACTCCGTCCGCCTCCTGGGGAGACGGGTGGTACCGGTACGAGGTTGATACGTGGGGCGGTCATGGCCGCGACATGGGCGGGCGGTCGGGGGCGGCTTCGTGAGCGGGGCCGGCGGGGGGCTCACGTGGTGACGTGCGGGGTGGGGTGGGACCCGGGACCGGGGTGGACGGACGCCCGTGCGGGCCCCGTGGGGGCGGTCGGGGCGTCGTCGCCGGTCGGGGGCGGTCCGCCGGGAAGGGATGTGAATCCACCCCGGCCAGCGTGCTAATGTTCTCGATGTCGGAAGGCGCCAGGCCCCACGGGGCAAGGACCGGAAGACACACCCAATGCGCGGGTGGCGGAATAGGCAGACGCGCTGGATTCAGGTTCCAGTGCCCGAAAGGGCGTGGGGGTTCAACTCCCCCCTCGCGCACATCGTCGAACGGGCGGCATCCCTCGGATGCCGCCCGTTTCGCATGTCCGGAGATGTGTACGGCGGGTGGGCGTGTGAGGAACATCTCATGATCCAATGAGGGGCGCAGGGGCGGCAAGAGGGGTGAACTCCGGTCGTAACGGACCGGGGGGATCCACAGGGTGTGCGGTGGCCTGTGCGGCGTCGTGCGCAGCGTCGGGCGTGCGGTGCCGTGTGCGTTGTCCACAGGGCTGCCGCCCGCGAGGCCGGCGGCTGTACGGTCTGCTCGATCGATGTCGACACGTGTGCATCGCACGCACGCTTGTGCAAGGGGGAGGCGGTCGTGATGAGCGATGCCGGAGCCGGAGTGGCCGCGGGGGACGCTGCCGTGGGGGACGCCGGGGTGTCCGAGGCCCCGTCAGACGGCGGGACCGGGACCGGGGCCGCGCGGCGGCTGCCGCAGGTGCCGGGATTCCGCTCGCTCGGGTTCGCCGCGGGCGCGCCCAAGCAGGAGGGCAAGGCGCTGCGCGCACGGGTCCCCCGCGACGCCCACGCCGCCCTGGACCTGGACGCGGCCCGGCCCGACGCCGTGACCGCCGTCGAGGAGTCCGGCCGCGGCCGGCTGCCCGAGCTGACGCCCCTGCGCGTCGGCCGGATGGCGGCCACCCCGTTCGCCTTCCTGCGCGGCTCGGCGGGCCTCATGGCGTACGACCTGGCCCGCACGCCGGTCACCGGGATCGGCGCCCAGATCTGCGGCGACGCCCACGCGGCCAACTTCGGCCTCTACGGCGACGCCCGCGGGGGCCTCGTCATCGACCTCAACGACTTCGACGAGACCGTGCACGGCCCCTGGGAGTGGGACCTCAAGCGGCTCGCCGCCTCCCTCGTGCTCGCCGGGCGGGAGGCCGGCGCGGACGAGGACGTGTGCCGAGCGGCCGCCCAGGACGCGGTGGGCGCCTACCGTCGCACCATGCGGCTGCTGGCCAAGCTGCCGACGCTGGACGCGTGGAACGCCATCGCGGACGAGGAACTCGTCTCCCACACCGACGCGCACGACCTCGTCGGCACCCTGGAGCGGGTCGCCGAGAAGGCCCGCGCCAACACCAGCGGCCGCTTCGCCGCCCGGTCCACCGAGCGCACCGAGGACGGCGGACGCCGCTTCGTCGACGCCCCGCCCGTGCTGCGCCGCGTCCCGGACGCCGAGGCGGCGGCCGTCGCCTCCTCCCTCGAGGGATACCTCTCCACGCTCCCGGCCGACCGGCACCCCCTGCTCGCCCGCTACGCGGTGCACGACGTGGCGTTCCGCGTCGTCGGCACCGGCAGCGTCGGCACCCGTTCCTACGTCGTGCTGCTGCTCGACCACCGGGGCGAGCCGCTCGTCCTCCAGGTGAAGGAGGCCCGCCCCTCGGCGCTGGTGCCGCACCTCCCGGCCGCCGGCTTCGACGCCCCGGAGGCGGAGCACGAGGGCCGCCGCGTGGTCGAGGGCCAGAAGCGGATGCAGGTGATAAGCGACAGCCTGCTCGGCTGGACCAGCGTCGACGGCCGGCCGTACCAGGTACGCCAGTTCCGCAACCGCAAGGGCAGCGTGGACCCGGCCGCGCTGGCCGCCGACCAGGTGGACGACTACGCCCGCATGACCGGCGCCCTGCTGGCCCGCGCCCACAGCCACAGCGCCGACCCCCGCCTGGTCGCCGGGTACTGCGGCAAGAACGACGAGCTGGACGAGGCGGTCGCCGCGTTCGCCGTCGCCTACGCCGACCGCACCGAGGCGGACCACGCGGACCTGGTGGCGGCGGTGCGCGCGGGCCGGATCGCCGCGGAGACGGGCGTCTGAAGCGGGCCGAGGCGGGCCGGGGCGGGCCTGGGCGATCCCACGACGGTCCGGGGCGGTCCGCGGCGGGGCGTCCAGCCGCCCCAGCGGCACGACTGCCCGCAGGCGGCAGGCGCCTTCAGGGGCGCGGGGAACTGCGCGACCGGCCATGATGCGGTCGCACCCGGCGTGCAACAGACCCCGGCACCCCGGTGGCCGTACGGGAGTCCGCTCGCCCTGGTGACAGGGCGTGCCGTCCCGGCGGGTGGCCTACGCTGTCCGGGTGACGACCTCGGAAGGTGACCAGGGTGAAGGCGCCGGCGCGCAGCGTACGCCCGCCGGCGGTGGCGCGACGCGGCCCGAGGAGCGGCTGGAACAGGCCGTGCGGGCGGCGGAGAAGGCGCTGATCGAGTTCGAGATCGCCGTGGAGACGTTCCGCGTCGAGGTCGAGAACTTCTCCCGGCTGCACGAACAGAAGCTGGGCCCCATGTACGCCCGCCTCGAGGAACTGGACGCCCGGATCCTCGAGATCAAGGCGGCCCGCAGCGACGACCCCGAGGACCGGCGGCTGGCCGACGAGGCGCGCGCCCGGCTGATGCCGATCCCCGGCGTCGAAGAGCTGATGAACGGCTGGATGGACGGGGACGGTCTGTTCCCCGAGGCCACCGCCATGCTCACGGACCAGCCCGTGCGGCCCCCGCAGCGGGTGCGTCCCAGCGAGGAGGCCCGCAAGCTCTACCGCGAGCTCGCCCGCAAGGCGCACCCCGACCTGGCGCAGGAGGACAAGGAGCGCGCCCGCCGTGAGGAGTTCATCACGCGCGTCAACGCCGCCTACGCCCGCGGCAGCGCGGAGGAGCTGCGTGAGCTCGCCGAGGAGTGGGCGGCCGGCCCGGAGCTGAAGCGCACGCCCAGCCCGGCGGAGGAGCTCTACGCCCGCCTCGAATGGCTCTCCCAGCGCAAGGAACTGCTCACGCTGGTCGCCCGGAACCTGGAGGAGAGCGCCATCGGCTCCATGCTGCGGCTGGCGCCCGACGACCCCGACGGGCTCCTCGAGGACATCGCCGCGCAGCTGCGGACCCAGGTGGCCGAGCGCGAGGCGGAGCTGGCGGCGCTGTCGGACTGAACCGGCGGCCGCCCGTCGTGGACGGCGGACGGCGACGGTGCCGGGTCCGGTAGCGTCGGGTGCATGAGTTTTGGAGCTGGTGTGCCCACGGTCCAGGTCGGTGACCTCAAGGACGGCGACTTCCTGCTGGACGTCCGTGAGGACGACGAATGGAAGGCCGGTCACGCCGACGGCGCGCTGCACATCCCGATCAGCGAGTTCGTCGCCCGCTACGGCGAGCTGGCCGAGGCCGCCCCGCAGGACGGCCGGATCCATGTGATCTGCCGCTCCGGCGGACGGTCGGCCCAGGTCACCATGTATCTGGCGCAGCAGGGGATCGACGCCGTGAACGTGGACGGCGGGATGCAGCTGTGGGAGGCCGCGGGGCGCCCCGTCGTCACGGACGACGGGACACCGGGCCACGTGCTCTGAGGGCGGCCACGCGCGCCCCGTACGGGAGGCTTCGGCCGCGTCAGCGGTCGAAGTCCAGCTCGACCTTCTCCGTCACCGGGTGCGACTGGCAGGCCAGGACGTACCCCGCCTCCGTCTCCTCCGACTCCAGCGCGAAGTTGCGGTCCATGCGCACCTCGCCGGAGACCAGGAACGCGCGGCAGGTGCCGCACACGCCGCCCTTGCAGGCGTAGGGCGCGTCGGGGCGGTTGCGCAGGACCGTGTCCAGCAGGGACTCGCCGGACTGCACGGGCCAGGTGCCGCCGCGTCCGTCGAGCCGTGCCGTGACCGTGCTGTGCGCGGGGGCGGCCGAGGCTTCGGCGGTGGCCGCCGGTCCGGAGTCCACGTGGAAGATCTCCTGGTGGATACGGGAGCGGGAGACGCCCAGTCCGCGCAGCGCCCGGTCGGCGCCCGCCACCAGTCCGTACGGTCCGCACAGGAACCAGCCGTCGACCTGGCCCACCGGCAGCAGTGCCGGGAGCAGTGAGGTCAGCCGCTCCCGGTCGAGCCGCCCGGACGGCAGTCCGGCCTGCTGTTCCTCCCGGGAGAGCGCCGTGACCAGCTGGAACCGGTCGGGGTGGCGGTCCTTCAGGTCGGCGACCTCCTCCAGGAACATCGTCGAGGCGGTCGTCCGGTCGCTGCGTATCAGGCAGAACCGGGCCCCCGGCTCGCGGGCCAGGAGCGTCGAGGCGATCGACAGCACCGGGGTGATGCCGCTGCCGCCGACCACGGCCGCGTACAGGCCGGGGGCCGGGGGCAGCGTGAAGCGGCCGGCGGGGGTCATGACCTCCAGCTCGTCGCCGAGGTCGATCTCCTTGAGCGCGTACGTGGAGAACGCTCCGCCCTCCACGAGCCGCACCCCGACCCGCAGGGTGGCGGGCGCCTCGCCGTCGGGGACGGGGGAGCAGATCGAGTAGGTGCGGCGGATCTCCTCGCCGTCGGCGACGCGGCGCAGCGTGAGGTGCTGCCCGGGCTCGTGGCGGTACTCCTCGCGCAGCTCCGGGGGGACGGCGAGGGTGAGGGCGACGGAGTCGTCGGTGAGCCGGTCGACCGCGGCCACCCGGAGCCGGTGGAAGCGGGCCATCACAACTCCTTGAAGTGGTCGAACGGTTCACGGCAGGCCAGGCAGCGGCGCAGCGCCTTGCACGCGGTGGAGGAGAACCGGCTGAGCAGCTCGGTCTCGGGGGAGCCGCAGTGCGGGCAGCGGACGGGCTCCGGCTCGTCGGCGGGGCCGCCCCCGCGGGTCCTCGTGGGGCCCAGCTCGACGCGGACGGGCCCTGCGGCGGTGCCCGTACGCGGCGGGGCGATGCCGAACTCCCGTAGTTTGCGGCGGCCTTCGTCGGTGATGTCGTCGGTCGACCAGGCGGGGGCGAGGACCCTGCGCACCGTGACCTCGCGCACGCCGTGCTCGCGCAGCACGCGCTCTATGTCGAGGCTCATCACCTCGACGGCCGGGCAGCCGGTGTAGGTCGGGGTCAGGTCGACCTCGACGCTGTCCGTGCCGTGCGCCCGCACCGCGCGGACCACGCCCAGCTCACGCAGGGTCAGCACGGGCAGCTCCGGGTCGGGCACCGAACCGGCGAGCTCCAGCAGCTGCTCCTCCAGGGGCGTGGTGGTCACCATGTCGCCCCCGGGTGGCTGCGGTGCAGGTGCTGCATCTCGGCCAGCATCCGGCCGAACGGCTCGGTGTGCAGGCCCTGGCGGCCGGCGCCGGCCCGCCACGCTCCGGTGCGGGGGCCTTCGGGCAGCGTCAGCGTGGCGCGGCCCAGCACGTCCTCGATCACGTCCCGCCAGGTGCTCTCCAGGCCGGGCCAGTCGATGCCGTCGATCCCCTCGACGGGCTGGAACATCTCGCCGGTGTAGCGCCACAGCGCGTCCACGGCGGCCTGCATGCGTGCATGGCTCTCGTCCGTGCCGTCGCCGAGGCGCAGGGTCCACTGCTCGGCGTGGTCGCGGTGGTAGGCGGCCTCCTTGACGGCCTTGCCGGCCAGCGGGGCGAAGGGGCCGTCGCCGGAGGCCAGCCGGTCGTGCAGGAGGTGCTGGTATACGGAGAAGTACAGCTGGCGGGCGATGGTGTGGGCGAAGTCGCCGTTGGGCTGTTCGACCAGCTGGAGGTTGCGGAAGGCGCGCTCCTCGCGCAGGAAGGCCAGCTCGTCCTCGTCGCCGGCCATCGACAGCAGGACCCGGGCCTGGCCGAGCAGGTCGAGCGCGATGTTGGCGAGGGCGACCTCCTCCTCGAGCACCGGGGCGTGCCCGGCCCACTCGCCGAGGCGGTGGGAGAGCACCAGGGCGTCGTCGCCGAGGGCGAGCGCGGCGGCCGTGAGGGCTGTGTCCGTGGCGGGTGTCGTGGTCACAGGTGCTGCACCCCCTCGGGGATCTCGTAGAAGGTGGGGTGCCGGTAGGGCTTGTCGGCGGCCGGCTCGAAGAAGGGGTCCTTCTCGTCGGGCGAGGAGGCCGTGATGGAGGAGGACGGCACGACCCAGATGGAGACGCCCTCGCCGCGGCGGGTGTACAGGTCGCGCGCGTTGCGCAGGGCGAGCTCCGCGTCCGGGGCGTGCAGGCTGCCGGCGTGGGTGTGGGACAGGCCCCGGCGCGAGCGCACGAAGACCTCCCACAGCGGCCAGTCGGTGTGGGTCATGCGCGCGTCGCTCCCGTCGTGTCGTTCCTGTGCTTGGCCGCGTGGGCCGCTGCCGCCTCCCGGACCCAGGCGCCCTCCTCGTGGGCCTGCCTGCGCCGGGACAGGCGCTGTTCGTTGCACGGGCCGTTGCCCTTGAGGACGTCCCAGAACTCCGACCAGTCGATGGCGCCGAAGTCGTGGTGCCCGCGCTCCTCGTTCCACCGCAGGTCCGGGTCGGGCAGGGTCAGGCCGAGGGACTCCGCCTGCGGGACGCAGATGTCGACGAAACGCTGGCGCAGCTCGTCGTTGGAGTGCCGCTTGATCTTCCAGGCCATCGACTGCGCGGAGTGCTGCGACTCGTCGTCGGGCGGGCCGAACATCATCAGCGACGGCCACCACCAGCGGTCCACCGCGTCCTGCGCCATCGCGTGCTGCTCCGGGGTGCCCTTGCTGAGGGCCAGCAGCAGCTCGTACCCCTGGCGCTGGTGGAAGGACTCCTCCTTGCAGATACGGACCATCGCGCGGGCGTACGGGCCGTAGGAGCAGCGGCACAGGGGGACCTGGTTGGTGATCGCGGCGCCGTCCACCAGCCAGCCGATGGCGCCGACGTCGGCCCAGGTCAGCGTCGGGTAGTTGAAGATCGAGGAGTACTTCTGGCGGCCGGCGTGCAGCTTGTCGAGCAGCTCGTCGCGGCTCACGCCGAGGGTCTCGGCGGCGCTGTACAGATACAGCCCGTGCCCGGCCTCGTCCTGGACCTTGGCCATGAGGATGGCCTTGCGGCGCAGGGAGGGGGCGCGGGTGATCCAGTTGGCCTCCGGCTGCATGCCGATGATCTCGGAGTGCGCGTGCTGGGCGATCTGGCGCACGAGCGTGGCGCGGTAGGCGTCCGGCATCCAGTCGCGTGGCTCGATCCGCTCGTCGGCGGCGACGGCCGTGTCGAAGGCGTGCTGGAACGCGGCGGTGTCGCCGGGGCCCGCCGGTGCGTCGTACGCCGTCGGACTGCCGGCCGTATCGCGGGCGGCTGCTGTCGCCATGGGGTCCCCCTCGACCTGGATGCTTCCCGGAGCACGCTCCCGACCGATCGTTCGGTTCGTGCGGTTCCATGGTGAGACGGGGGCCGCGAGGTGTCAACCGCTGTGGATAACCTGCCGGTGCCGCCGGTGCCGCCGGTGCCGCCGGTGCCGCCGGTGCCGCCGGTGCCGTCGGTGCCGTCGGACGAGCGCAGCGCCGCCGGGTCGTGCGGGTGTGGTGACCGCCACGGGACGGAGCGCCGACGGGACTGTGCCCGGGCGGCCGGGGCTGAGTACCGTTCCGTGCGACGCGGCGGAGCGGCCGTGGCCCCGCGCGGCGAGGGCCTCGGGGCCTAAGCGGACGCGGCAAGGGACCGGGGACTCGGGGATCGGGGCGGAATGGACGCGCAGGACAAGGGCTCGGACGCCCGGCACGGGCCCGCGGAGCCGGGCGTGCCGGGACCGCGCGCCCCGCTGCCCGGACCCGCGGCGCCCTCCGACGAGACGGACGGGACGGACGGGCCCGCCGTACCAACGGACGAGCCCGCCGTACCAGCGGCCGTTCAGAGGCCCCCCGGCGGCGCGGAACAGCCGCCCGAGGTGCCTTCCGACGCACCGCGCACCGGCATCGCCGCCCTCTCCCTGCCCTACCGGATCGGCGCCGCGCTCGCCCTCGCGGCCGTCGCCGTCGCGGTCTGCGTGCACCTCGGGATGGCGTTCCTGCACGTCGCGCCGCCGAACACGGTGAGCAAGAAGCACAGCGAGACCATCGCCGACTGGATCTACCCGGAGTTCGAGCAGAACTGGAAGCTGTTCGCGCCGAACCCGCTCCAGCAGAACGTGTCCGTGCAGGTCAGGGTTGAGATCCGCTGGCCGGACGGCTCGAGCCGCACCACCGGCTGGTACGACCTGTCGGCGCAGGACGGACGGGACATCGACGGTAACCCGGCGCCCAGCCACACCCAGCAGAACGAGCTGCGCCGCGCCTGGGACTTCTACGTCTCCACGCACGACGACGACAACCGCCCGGTGGGCCTGCGCGGGGCGCTGTCCGAGTCGTATCTGCGCCGGATCATGGTCCTGCGCCTGGACCGGGCGGACGCGGCCGGGCCGCACGGCGAGGTCGCGCGCGTCCAGGTCCGCTCGCGCACCACGCAGGTACCGCCGCCGGAGTGGAGCGGGGAGAAGGCGTCGGACGAGGCCGAGTACCGCGAGCTGCCCTGGTGGCCGCTGCCGGCGGGCGAGGCCCGGGGAGGCGTCGGATGAACCGCTTGTCAGCGGCGGTCTCCCAGGCGGTCGCCCGGGTCACCGACTCCGCGCTCGGCCCCTACCAGACCGCCGTGCTGCGCATCGGCGTCGCCCTCACCTGGCTGTTGTTCCTGCTGCGGGAGTACCCGCACCGGCAGGAGCTCTACGGCCCCGACGGCCCCTGGTCCTGGGACCTCGCCGCCCAGCTGGTCGGGGCGAACGACGCCTTCACGGTGCTGCTCTGGTCGGACAGCCAGGTCTGGTTCGAGGCGGTCTACGCGCTGGCGGTGCTGTTCAGCCTGTCGCTGCTGCTCGGCTGGCGGACCCGCACCATGTCGGCGCTGTTCATGGTGGGTGTCCTCTCGCTGCAGAACCGCAGCGTCTTCATGGGCGACGGCGGCGACAACGTCCTGCACCTCATGGCGATCTACCTGATGTTCACCCGCTGCGGCCAGGTCTGGTCCCTGGACGCCCGGCGGGCGCGCCGGGCCGCGCGGGCACGCGCGCGGGGAGAGCGGACGCGCGACGGAGTGGGCCCCGCGCTGTGGGCGGTGCTCGGCTTCGTGCTGCTCCTGGCCTCGCTGGCGGGCCGGACGGACGGCGACTGGTTCATACCCGCGCTGCTGTGGGCGGTGTGGCTCGGGCAGGCGGTGCGGTGGCTGACCGGACGTCTGGCGCGGACGGACCAGCCGCGGATCCTGCTGGACGTGGTGGGGAACGCCGTGCACAACGGCGCGCTGCTGGTGATCATGGCGGAGGCGTGCCTGATCTACGCCACGGCGGGCTGGTACAAGGTGCAGGGCTCCCGCTGGCAGGACGGCACCGCCGTGCACTACCCGCTGCACCTGGAGTACTTCTCCCCCTGGCCGTCGCTGGCGGGGCTGCTCACCGCGAGCGGCACCCTGGTGATGCTGGTGACCTATGTGACCGTCGTGGTGCAGGTCGCCTTCCCGTTCACGCTGTTCAACCGGCGCGTCAAGAACGTCCTGCTGGGCTTCATGATCCTGGAGCACGCGGTGATCGCCGTGGTGCTCGGACTGCCGTTCTTCTCCCTGGCGATGATCGCGGCCGACGCGGTCTTCCTCCCCACGTCCTTCCTGCGCCGGGCCGGCCGCCTGGCGGCACGCGCGCGGGGTCGGCTGCGGTCGCGCGGGGACGCGGCCCCGGTCCCGCCGCCGCGGCGTCCGGACGGCCCGCCCGGCCGTCCGTCCGCCGTGGCTCCGGCGAAGGCCGCCCCGGTGACCGACGGGGTGCCCGGCCCGCGCACGTAGGCTGCTCGGCATGACCGACCCCGCCCACGACCCGTCCGCCGCGTCCCCGGCGGACCCGGTGGCCGCATGGCGCCGGGCCGCCCCGGACGCGGTGCTGCTCGACGGCTTCCACGCCCTCAAGCACGCCGTGCGCTTCGGCGCCGAGGTGCTCGTCGCGGTCACCGCCGACCGGGCCGCCGCCCTGGCGCTCGCCGACGAGCTGGCCCGGGACGTGCGGGACACGCTGGCGGCGTTGCTCACTCAGGTGCCGCACGAGACGTACGCCGCGCTGGTGCCGCGGCCGCACCCCACGGCCGTCGCGGCGCTCGCCGTACGGCCCGGCCGGGCGGGCAACCTGGCGAAGCTGGCGCGCGCGCCGCGCACCGCGCCGGTGGTGGTCCTGGACCAGCCACGCAACCTGGGCAACGCGGGGGCCGTGGTGCGGCTGGCCGCCGGCTTCGGGGCGACCGGCGTCGTCACCACCGGGACGCTGGACCCCTGGCACCCCACCGTGGTGCGCGGCGGGGCGGGGCTGCACTTCGCCACCGCCGTGGAACGCCTGACCGTGGACGAGCTGCCGCCCGGGCCGGTCTTCGCGCTGGACCCCGAGGGCGAGGACATCCGCTCGCTGAAGCTCCCGGACGAGGCGCTGCTCGCCTTCGGCTCCGAGCGCACCGGCCTCACGGCCGAGCTGCGGGCGCGGGCCGACCATCTGGTGGCGCTGCCGATGCGCCCCCAGGTCTCCAGCTACAACCTCGCGACCAGTGTGGCCATGACGCTGTACCACTGGAGCGCCACCGGGGGTGCACCCTCCTGAAACGGCGTCCTACGCCTCCCGGCGCACCTCGATCACCCGGAAGCGGCCCGCGACGAAGGCGCCGTCGCACAGGGCGGCGTTGGCCGCCGGGTTGCCGCCGGAGCCGTGGAAGTCGGAGAAGGCGGCCGTCTGGTTGACGTAGACCCCGCCGGTGAGGTTCAGGGAGAGCTGCGCGGCCTCCTCCAGGCAGACCTCCTGCACGGCCTCCTCGACCTCCGGGGAGGTCGTGTACGCGCCGACGGTCATCGCGCCCTTCTCGCGGATCGTGCGCCGCAGCAGCTCCGTCGCGTCGGCGGCCGAGTCGACGGCGACCAGGAAGGAGACCGGGCCGAAGCACTCGCTCATGTAGGCGGCCTCGGCGTCCGGCTTGGCGCCGTCCAGCTTCACGACGACCGGCGTGCGCACCACCGCGCCCGGGAAGTCCGGGTGGGTGATCTCACGGGAGGCGAGCGCGACCTCGCCGAGACCGGCGGCGGCCTCGAGGCGGGCCTTGACGTCCGGGTTGACGATCGCGCCCAGCAGGGCGTTGGCACGGGCGTCGTCGCCGAGCAGGCCGTCGACGGCCTTGGCCAGGTCGGCGGCGACCTCGTCGAAGGACTTGGGGCCCTGGTCGGTGCTGATGCCGTCGCGGGGGACCAGCAGGTTCTGCGGGGTGGTGCACATCTGGCCGCTGTACAGGGACAGGGAGAACGCCAGGTTGGACAGCATCCCCTTGTAGTCGTCGGTCGACTCCACGATCACCGTGTTGACGCCGGCCTTCTCCGTGTACACCTTCGCCTGGCGGGCGTTGCTCTCCAGCCAGTCGCCGAACTCCGTCGAGCCCGTGTAGTCGATGATCCGGATCTCCGGACGCGTGGCGAGCGTCTTGGCGATGCCCTCGCCGGGCCGCTCGGCGGCCAGCGCCACCAGGTTCGGGTCGAAGCCGGCCTCGGCGAGCACCTGGCGGGCGACCTGGACGGTGAGCGCGAGCGGCAGCACCGCGCGCGGGTGCGGCTTGACCAGGACCGCGTTGCCCGTGGCCAGGGAGGCGAACAGGCCCGGGTAGCCGTTCCACGTCGGGAAGGTGTTGCAGCCGATGACCAGGCCGATGCCGCGCGGCACCGGCACGAACCGCTTGGTGAGGGCGAGCGGGTCGCGCTTGCCCTGCGGCTTGGTCCACTCCGCGGTGTCGGGCGTGCGCACCTGCTCCACGTACGCGTAGGCGACGGCCTCCATGCCGCGGTCCTGCGCGTGCGGGCCGCCGGCCTGGAAGGCCATCATGAACGCCTGCCCTGAGGTGTGCATGACCGCCTGGGCGAACTCCATGGTGCGGTCGCTGATCCGCTTGAGGATCTCCAGGCAGACCACCGCGCGGGTCTCCGCGCCCGCGTCCCGCCAGGCGCGCATCCCGGCCTTCATCGCGGGCAGCAGCACGTCCAGGTCCGCGTGCGGGTAGCTCACGCCCAGGTCGACGCCGTACGGGGAGGTCTCGCCGTCCACCCAGCCGTCGGTGCCCGGCTGGTCCAGGTCGAGGCGGGCGCCGAGCAGGGCGTCGAAGGCGGCCTTGCCCGCGGCCATGTCCAGGCTGCCGTTCTCCCCGTACGCCTTCGGGTGCTCGGGGTGGGGGGACCAGTACGCGCGCGTACGGATCGCGTCCAGGGCCTGGTCCAGGGTGGGACGGTGGCGGGCGATCAGCTCGTGCGCGGTGAGTTCGGCGGCCATGCGGGACCAACTCCTCGTCTCAGGAACTCTTCGTCGAGCTCTTGGACCTGTGCGGAAACGTAGTCAGGAACGGGCGGTCAGGGTTAGAGTAACCGAACGATCGGTCGGGACAAGGGGGTCCGCCGCATCTGTGGAAAACACCGTGCGGGAGGATCGCGCACATGACAGCACTCGACCTCAGCAGTCCCGTGGCCGTGGTCGGCACCGGCACCATGGGGCAGGGAATCGCCCAGGTCGCGCTGGTCGCGGGCCACCCCGTGCGGCTCTACGACGCCGCCCCGGGCCAGGCCCGCAAGGCCGCCGACGCGATCGGCTCCCGGCTCGACCGGCTGGTGGAGAAGGAGCGCCTCTCCGCGGACGAGCGGGACGCGGCCCGCGCCCGGCTCACTCCCGTCGACGAACTCGCCGGGCTGGCCGGCTGCTCCCTCGTCGTCGAGGCGGTCGTGGAGCGTCTCGACGTCAAGCGGGAGCTGTTCCGCGCGCTGGAGGACGTCGTCGCCGACGACTGCCTCCTCGCCACCAACACCTCGTCCCTGTCGGTCACCGCGATCGGCGGCGCCCTGCGCGTCCCCGGCCGCTTCGTGGGACTGCACTTCTTCAACCCGGCGCCGCTGCTGCCGCTCGTCGAGGTGGTCTCCGGCTTCGCCACCGACGTCACCTCCGCCACGCGCGCGTACGAGACGGCCCGCGCGTGGGGGAAGACCCCGGTCGCCTGCGCCGACACCCCCGGCTTCATCGTCAACCGCGTCGCCCGGCCCTTCTACGCCGAGGCCTTCGCGGTGTACGAGTCGCAGGGCGCGGACCCGGCCACCATCGACGCGGTGCTGCGCGAGTCCGGCGGGTTCCGGATGGGCGCCTTCGAGCTGACCGACCTCATCGGGCAGGACGTCAACGAGTCCGTGACGCACTCGGTGTGGCAGGCGTTCTTCCAGGACGTGCGCTTCCGGCCGTCGCTCGCGCAGCGCCGGCTGGTCGAGTCCGGCCGCCTCGGCCGCAAGACCGGGCACGGCTGGTACGACCACGGCCCCGGCGCCGAGCGTCCCGAGCCGCACACGGCCGAGCCCGCGCAGCCGCCCGCGTACGTCGTCGCCGAGGGCGGCCTGGGGCCCGCCTCCGAGCTGCTCGCCCTGATCCGCGAGGCCGGGATCGAGGTGCGCGAGGAGGCCGAGGACGAGGGCACCCGCCTGGTGCTGCCCGGCGGCGGACAGCTGGTGCTCGCCGACGGCCAGGCCTCCGTGGAGTTCAGCGACGTCGTCTACTTCGACCTCGCCCTCGACTACCGCGCGGCCACCCGCGTCGCCCTGTCCCACTGCAAGGACACCTCCGCGCGGACCGTCGCCGAGGCCACCGGGCTGTTCCAGGCGCTCGGCAAGAAGGTCAGCGTCATCGGGGACGTCCCCGGGATGATCGTCGCGCGGACGGTGGCCCGGATCATCGACCTCGCGGTCGAGGCCGTCGCCCAGGGCGTCGCCACCGAGGAGGACGTCGACATCGCGATGCGGCTGGGTGTGAACTACCCCCTCGGGCCCTTCGAGTGGAGCCGCCGCCTCGGCCGCGGCTGGGCCGGCGCCCTGCTGGACGAGATGCACGAGATCGATCCGTCCGGCCGCTACGCGCCCTCCCTCGCGCTCCACCAGTACGCGTGCGCGACCCGCGAGAGGGAGGACACCCCATGACCACCGCCAAGCGGGACACCTACACCCCGGAGACGCTGCTGTCCGTGGCGGTCCAGGTGTTCAACGAACGCGGCTACGACGGCACGTCCATGGAGCACCTCTCCAGGGCCGCCGGCATCTCCAAGTCGTCGATCTACCACCACGTGGCCGGCAAGGAGGAGCTGCTGCGCCGCGCGGTGAGCCGTGCGCTCGACGGCCTCTTCGGGATCCTCGACGAGGACGACGCGCGCGTGGGAAGGCCCGCCGCGCGCCTGGAGTACGTCGTACGGCGCATGGTCGAGGTGCTGATAGCGGAGCTGCCGTACGTGACCCTGCTGCTGCGGGTGCGCGGCAACACGGACACCGAGCGCTGGGCGCTGGAGCGGCGGCGCGAGTTCGACCACCGGGTGGCCGAGCTGCTGAAGGCCGCGGCGGCCGACGGGGACGTGCGCGAGGACATAGAGGTGCGGCTGGTGACCCGGCTGGTCTTCGGCATGATCAACTCCATCGTGGAGTGGTACCGGCCGGACGGACGCGGCATGAACGAGCGCGAGGTGGCCGACGCGGTGGCACAGCTGGCCTTCTCGGGACTGCGCAAGGCGGGCGACGGACGCGGCTGAGCACCCTGCCGGGGGTGCACGCGGTGGTGGAGAGCGCGCTCGGGATCGACGACGGCTTCCGGGGCGCGACGGCGCGGGGCGCCACCTTCCAGGGCTTCGAACTCGTCACCCTGGGCCGGCACCGCCGGTCCGGGACGAAGGTGCTGCGCCGGGGCGGCGACGCCCTGATGGACGCCGAACTGTGCGACGGGGAACCGATCTGGCGCTGGGGCGTGGACAGCTGGGGCAGGCCCGGGGCACGGGCGGCCCGTCCTGAAGCCTGACGACCGGGGCGGTCCCGCGGCGCCCGAGCCTCCGGATCACCACTGCGGTTCCAGGTCCTCCTCCTCGAACACCAGCAGCGTGCGGGTGCTGAGCACCTCGGGGATGGCCTGGAGGCGCGTGAGCACCAGTTCGCGCAGCGCCCGGTTGTCCGGCGTGTGCACCAGCAGCAGCACGTCGAAGTCACCGCCCACCAGGGCGATGTGCGAGGCGCCGGGGAGCTGCCTGAGCTGCTCGCGCACCGTGCGCCAGGTGTTCTGCACGATCTTCAGCGTGATGTACGCCGACGTGCCGTGACCGGCGCGTTCGTGGTCGACGCGGGCGCCGAAGCCGCGGATGACGCCGTCCTCGACGAGCCGGTTGATCCGCGCGTAGGCGTTCGCCCGCGAGACGTGCACCCGTTCGGCGACCGACCGTATCGACGCGCGGCCGTCCGCCTGGAGCATGCGCAGGATGTCCTGGTCGATCGCGTCGAGGGGCCGTGCCGGCGGCAGCGGCCCCGTCCCCTCCTGGCCCTCGGCCATTTGTTCAGATGCCACCCGCCCCCACCTCTCAGCCGTGGACGTCCTGCCTCTATCCCAAGCTGTGGAGAACCGTTTGTCCACAGCCTGATGCCACCCGTAGCCAAAATGTGCCGGCGACCGAACAATCGGTTGGTGAGGCGCGTCACAGACGCCGCGCCTCCGTCAGCCGTCCCACGAGGAGGTGCCGTCATGACGGTCATGGAGCAGCGGGGGGCCTACCGGCCGACCCCGCCGCCCGCCTGGCAGCCCCGTACCGATCCCGCCCCCCTGCTGCCCGACGCGGAGCCGTACCGCGTGCTCGGCACGGAGGCGGCGGCGAAGGCCGACCCCGGCCTGCTGCGCCGGCTGTACGCGGAGCTGGTGAAGGGCCGCCGCTACAACGCGCAGGCCACCGCGCTCACCAAGCAGGGCCGTCTCGCGGTGTACCCCTCCAGCACCGGCCAGGAGGCGTGCGAGGTCGCCGCCGCGCTCGTCCTCCAGGAGCAGGACTGGCTGTTCCCCAGCTACCGCGACACCCTCGCGGTCGTGGCGCGCGGCGTGGACCCGGTCGAGGCGCTCACCCTGCTGCGCGGCGACTGGCACACCGGCTACGACCCCCACGAGCACCGGGTGGCCCCGCTGAGCACGCCGCTCGCCACCCAGCTGCCGCACGCGGTGGGGCTGGCCCACGCCGCCCGCCTCAAGGGCGACGACGTGGTCGCGCTCGCCATGGTCGGCGACGGCGGCACCAGCGAGGGCGACTTCCACGAGGCGCTGAACTTCGCGGCCGTCTGGCAGGCCCCGGTCGTCTTCCTCGTGCAGAACAACGGCTTCGCGATCTCCGTCCCGCTCGCCAAGCAGACCGCGGCCCCGTCGCTGGCCCACAAGGCCGTCGGCTACGGGATGCCCGGCCGCCTGGTCGACGGCAACGACGCGGCCGCCGTGCACGAGGTCCTCGCCGACGCGGTGCGCCGCGCCCGCGCGGGCGGCGGCCCGACCCTGGTCGAGGCGATCACCTACCGCGTGGACGCCCACACCAACGCCGACGACGCGACCCGCTACCGCGGCGACTCCGAGGTCGAGACCTGGCGGGCGCACGACCCGATCGCCCTGCTGGAGCGGGAGCTGACCGGACGCGGCCTGCTGGACGAGGCCGGCGTCGAGAGCGCCCGGCAGGACGCCGAGACCATGGCCGCCGGTCTGCGCGCCCGCATGAACCAGGACGCGGAGCTCGACCCCATGGACCTGTTCACGCACGTCTACGCCGAGCCCACGCCCCAGCTGCTGGAGCAGCGGGAACAGCTGCGGGCCGAGCTGGCGGCCGAGGCCGAGTCGGAAGGAGCGCGGCCATGACCACCGTCGCCGTGAAGCCCGCCACCATGGCGCAGGCCCTCACGCGCGCGCTGCGCGACGCCATGACCGACGACCCGTCCGTGCACGTCATGGGCGAGGACGTCGGCACGCTCGGCGGCGTCTTCCGCATCACGGACGGCCTGGCCAAGGAGTTCGGCGAGGACCGCTGCACGGACACGCCGCTGGCCGAGGCGGGCATCCTCGGCACGGCCGTCGGTATGGCCATGTACGGGCTGCGGCCGGTCGTGGAGATGCAGTTCGACGCCTTCGCCTACCCCGCGTTCGAGCAGCTCGTCTCGCACGTGGCGAAGATGCGCAACCGCACCCGCGGAAAGATGCCCCTCCCCCTCACCATCCGCATCCCCTACGGCGGCGGCATCGGCGGCGTCGAGCACCACAGCGACGCGTCCGAGGCGTACTACATGGCGACTCCGGGGCTCCATGTCGTCACGCCCGCGACCGTCGCCGACGCCTACGGCCTGCTGCGGGCCTCCATCGCCTCGGACGACCCGGTGGTCTTCCTGGAGCCCAAGCGGCTCTACTGGTCCAAGGACGCCTGGAACCCGGAGCAGCCGACGGCCGTCGAGCCGATAGGCCGCGCGGTGGTGCGGCGCTCCGGGCGGAGCGCCACCCTCATCACCTACGGGCCGTCCCTCCCCGTCTGCATGGAGGCGGCCGAGGCGGCCCAGGCCGAGGGCTGGGACCTGGAGGTCGTCGACCTGCGCTCGCTGGTGCCGTTCGACGACGAGACGGTGTGCGCCTCGGTGCGGCGGACGGGACGCGCGGTCGTCGTCCACGAGTCGGGCGGCTTCGGCGGCCCGGGCGGGGAGATCGCGGCCCGCGTCACGGAGCGCTGCTTCCACCACCTGGAGGCGCCGGTGCTGCGCGTGGCCGGGTTCGACCTGCCGTACCCGCCGCCGATGCTGGAGCGTCACCACCTGCCCGGTGTGGACCGGATCCTGGACGCCGTGGGGCGTCTGCAGTGGGAGGCCGAGAGCTGATGGCACAGGTGCTGGAGTTCAAGCTGCCCGACCTCGGTGAAGGGCTCACCGAGGCGGAGATCGTGCGCTGGCTGGTCGAGGTCGGTGACGTGGTCGCCGTGGACCAGCCGGTCGTCGAGGTCGAGACGGCCAAGGCGATGGTGGAGGTGCCCTGCCCCTACGGCGGCGTGGTCACCGCCCGGTTCGGCGCCGAGGGCACCGAACTGCCGGTCGGCGCGCCGCTGCTGACGGTGGCGGTCGGCGAGGCGGCGGACGGCGCCCGCCCGTCCGGCGGCGCGGGCGGCACGGACACCGCGCGCACCGACAACGCCGGGGACGGCGCGAGCGGCCGGGAGCCGGCCGCCGAGGGCTCCGGCAACGTGCTGGTGGGCTATGGGACTTCGCAGGCCCCGGCCCGGCGTCGCCGGGTCCGCTCCGCCGCCCCTGCGGTGAACGGGCGGCCGAGGCCGCCGGAGCCCGTGCGGGAGACCCGGCCGGCGGGCAGCCCGCAAGGCGCTTCGGGTGCGGCAACCGGCCGCACGGCGTCGGCGGACGGGCCGGTGCCGGTGATCTCCCCGCTGGTGCGCAGGCTGGCCCGGCAGAACGGCCTGGACCTGCGCGAGCTGACCGGATCGGGGCCCGACGGACTGATCCTGCGCGCGGACGTGGAGCACGCGCTGGCGCTCCAGTCCGCCACGGCACAGGACCGCACGGACACGGCGACGGGCACGACCGCCCAGGCCACCGCCGTGCCGTCCCCCGCCCCGGCCGCGTCCCCCGGACGCGCCGCCTCGGTCACCCGTGTCCCCCTCAAGGGCATCCGGGGCGCCGTCGCCGACAAGCTCTCCCGCAGCCGTACCGAGATACCGGACGCGACCTGCTGGGTGGACGCCGACGCGACGGAGCTGATGCGGACCAGGTCCGCGATGAACGCGGCGGGCGGGCCCAAGATCTCCGTGCTGGCGCTGCTGGCCCGGATCTGCACGGCCGCGCTGGCCCGCTTCCCGGAGCTCAACGCCTCGGTGGACACCGGGGCCAGGGAGATCGTCCAGTACGCGGACGTGCACCTCGGGTTCGCGGCGCAGACCGAGCGCGGGCTGGTCGTCCCCGTGGTCCGCGACGCGCACACGCGGGACGCGGAGTCGCTGACGGCGGAGTTCGCGCGGCTGACCGAGGCGGCGCGGGCGGGGACGCTGACGCCCGCGGAGCTCACCGGAGGCACGTTCACCCTGAACAACTACGGGGTGTTCGGCGTCGACGGGTCCACGCCGATCATCAACCACCCCGAGGCCGCCATGCTGGGCGTCGGCCGCATCGTCCCCAAGCCGTGGGTGCACGAGGGCGAGCTGGCGGTCCGGCAGGTCGTGCAGCTCTCGCTCACCTTCGACCACCGGGTGTGCGACGGCGGTACGGCGGGCGGGTTCCTGCGGTACGTGGCCGACTGCGTGGAACAGCCGGCGGTGCTGCTGCGGACGCTCTGAGTCACCGTCCGCCCTGGCCCGCCCGCCGGCGGCTCGTCCCTTTCCGCGTGCCCCTGCGTTCCCTGTGATCGCGGGGGCACGCATACTCGGGGGGTGACCGAGTTCGAGCCACCCGCCGCCGCGCCCGGCACCCCGCATGCCGCCGCGCCCGGCGCCCAACCCTCCGCCGCGTACGACGCCGTCGTGCTCGCCGGCGGTGCGGCCCGGCGGCTGGGCGGCGCCGACAAGCCGGCCGTGCGGGTCGGGGGACGGCCCCTGCTCGACCGGGTGCTCGCGGCCTGCGCCGACGCCCGCACCACGGTGGTCGTCGCCGGCCCCCGCCCCACGGCGCGCCCCGTGACGTGGGCCCGCGAGGACCCCGCGGGCGGCGGTCCCGCCGCCGCGCTCGACGCCGGACTGCGGCACGTCTCCGCCGAGCACGTCGTGCTGCTCTCCGCCGACCTGCCCTTCCTCGACGGCCGCACCGTCGGCGCGCTGCTGGACGCCCTGCGCCGAGGCGCGGCCGACGGCGTGCTGCTGACCGACGCCGACGGCCGCGACCAGCCGCTCGTGGCCGCGTACCGTACGCCGTCCCTGCGCCGCGAGCTGGCCGCGCTCTCCGCCCGTCACGGCGGTACGGCCGGGCTCCCCCTGCGCCGGCTCACCGGTGCCCTCGACCTTCTCCGCATCTCCGACCCGGTGGCGTCCTTCGACTGCGACACCTGGGACGACATCGCCACTGCCAGGGCACGCATCAGGGAGCATGGACACGTGTTGGACGAATGGATCTCCGCAGTCAAGGACGAGCTGGGCATCGACCTGGACGTCGACACCGGCGTGCTGCTCGACCTCGCCCGTGACGCCGCCCACGGCGTGGCACGGCCGGCCGCCCCGCTGACCACCTTCCTCGTCGGCTTCGCGGCCGCGCGGGCGGGCGGTGACGCCGACGCCGTGGCCGAGGCCGCCCGCAAGGCCGTCGCGCTGGCCCGGCGCTGGGCCGAGGAGGACACCGACGACGCGGCGCCCGACACCCCCTCCGGCGGCGCGGAACCCGATACCCGCACGGACGCCGGATGACCCCGCGCACGCCCCGGGCCGGTGAGGACGCCGACGACCTCGACGTCGAGGAGGCACTCGCCCTCGTGAACGACGCCGCCCGCGCCCACGGCGACCACGCCCCCGGTGACCGTACGCACGGCGACCGCCCGCACGGCGCCCCCGCCCCCGGCGCCCCCGCGCACCGCGACGGCGTCGACTGGGCGGAGGCCCGCGCGATCGCCGAGCGCGCCCCCCGCCGGGGTGGCGGCCACCGCACCGGGTACCTCACGCCCGTGTCCCTCCCGCTGTCCTCCGCGCTCGGCCTCACCCTGGCCGCCCCGCTGATCGCGCTGACGGACCTGCCGTCGTTCGACACCTCCGCGATGGACGGCTGGGCGGTCTCCGGTCCCGGCCCCTGGGACGTGCGGGAGGAGGGCGTCCTCGCCGGGCACACCGCGCACGCGCCGCTGACCGACGGGGAGGCCGTCCGGATCGCCACCGGCGCGCGTATCCCGCCGGACACCACGGCCGTCCTGCGCAGTGAGCACGGCCGTACGGACGACAAGGGCCGGCTGCACGCCACCGCCGCCACCCGGGCGCCGCACACCGTCTCGCACGGCCAGGACATCCGCCCTCGCGGCCAGGAGTGCCGCAGCGGCGACCAGTTGCTGCCCGTCGGCACGCTGGTGACCCCGCCGGTGCTCGGCATGGCCGCGGCGGCCGGGTACGACACGCTCACCGTCGTGCCCCGGCCCCGCGCCGCCGTGTTCGTGCTCGGTGACGAGCTGCTCGGCGAGGGGCTGCCGCACGACGGGCTGATCCGGGACGCGTTGGGTCCGCTGTTGCCGCCGTGGCTGCGCGCGCTCGGCGCCGACGTCGTCGACGTACGGCGGGTCGGGGACGACGAGACTGCCCTGCACCAGGCGCTGACGCAGTGTGAGGCCGATGTCGTGGTCACCACCGGCGGCACCGCCGCGGGTCCGGTCGACCATGTCCGTCCCACGCTACGGCGTCTCGGCGCCGAGCTGCTGGTGGACGGGGTCGCGGTGCGTCCCGGTCACCCGATGCTGCTGGCCCGGATCTCGGAGAAGCAGTACCTCGTCGGGCTGCCGGGCAATCCGCTCGCCGCCGTGTCCGGCCTGGTCACGCTGGCCGAGCCGCTGCTGCGGACCCTGGCGGCCCGCCCCGCCCCGGAGGGGTACACGCTGCCGCTGCGGGACGCGGTGCAGGGGCACCCGTACGACACCCGGCTGGTCCCGGTCGCCCTGCGCGGCGACCGGGCGCTGCCGTTGCTCTACAACGGGCCGGCCATGCTGCGCGGGATCGCCGCGGCGGACGCGCTGGCCGTCGTACCGCCCGGAGGTGCGAAGCCCGGGCACGAGGCGGAACTGCTGGACCTGCCCTGGGCGTCCGGGGGAATCGGGGTGTGTTTCACGTGAAACTTCCGGGCCAGGATGCCATTGCCCGTCAGGCGGACGAACATCTGGTCACGTCCAGGGTCAAGCTGCCGCACAAGATGGTGGAGCACCCGATCCGCCAGGTAGCCAAGCGGCTGTCGACGGCGCTGCTGGTGCTCGTCGTGACGGCGTTCGTCGTGTACGCCGACCGGGACGGGTACACCGACAACTCGGACGGTCCCGTCGACCTCCTGGACGCGTTCTACTACGCGACCGTCACGCTCTCCACCACGGGCTACGGCGACATCACGCCGGTGTCGGACGGGGCCCGGCTCACCAACATCTTCGTCATCACACCGCTGCGGGTGATGTTCCTGATCATTCTGGTCGGCACCACCCTCGAGGCGCTCACCGAACGCACCCGGGAGGAATGGCGACTGAACCGCTGGAGGTCCACGTTGCGCGATCACACCGTCGTCGTCGGGTTCGGGACCAAGGGACGGTCCGCGATCAAGACGGTCTGTGCGACAGGGCTCCGCAAGGAGCAGGTCGTGGTCGTCGATCCCAGCGCGAAGGCGATCGACGCGGCCACGGCGGACGGCTACGCGGGCGTCATAGGGGACGCCACGCGCAGTGAGGTGCTGAAGCGGGCCGAGCTTCAGCGGGCCCGCCAGGTGATCATCGCGACGCAGCGCGACGACACGGCGGTCCTGGTGACGCTGACGGCGCGCCAGCTCAACCGGAACGCGAAGATCGTCGCCGCGGTCCGCGAGGAGGAGAACGCGCCGCTGCTCAAGCAGTCGGGCGCCGACGCGGTCATCACCAGCGCCAGCGCGGCCGGGCGGCTGCTGGGTCTCTCCGTGCTGAGCCCGGCCGCGGGCATGGTCATGGAGGACCTCATCCAGCAGGGCACCGGGCTGGACGTCGTGGAACGGCCGGTCATAAAGGCCGAGGTGGGGAAGACCCTGCGGGAGCTGGACGACCTGGTGGTGAGCGTGGTGCGCGGGCACCGCGTGCTCGGCTACGACGACCAGGCGGTCGGGACACTGGAGTTGACGGACCGGCTGATCACGATCATCCGGGCCACTCCGGGCAGCCAGGTGGCCCCGGACGTCCGGCCGCTGCGTAGCTGAGCACCGCTTCCGCAGGTGAACAAGACGCGGCCCCGAGGATCCGATCCTCGGGGCCGTCGCCGTGTCGGGCTGTGCGGTCCGCCTACTTGCGGTTGTAGAGCCGCATCGTCACCGGTCCGAAGACCACGACGAACAGGGCCGACCAGCCCAGCGTCCACATGACGTCCGCGGCCGGCCACTCCCCGGCCATCAGCCCGCGGACCGCCGACGCCAGGTGGGTCACCGGGCTGTTGTTGACGAAGGCCTGAAGCCAGCCGGGCATGGTGCGCGGGTCGACGAAGACGTTGGACAGGAAGGTGAGCGGGAAGATCACCATCATGCTGACGCTCATCACCGACTTCTCGGTGCGCAGCAGCAGCCCGAACATCGTCCAGATCCACGAGAAGGCGAACGAGAACACCAGCAGCAGCGCGATCCCGGCGACCACGCCCATGAAGCCGCCGTCGGCGCGGTAGCCGAGCAGCAGGCCCATGCACAGCATGATCACGGACGCGATGGTGTAGCGCAGGGCGTCGCCGAGGAGATAGCCGACCATCGCCGAGGGCCGCCAGATCGGC
The DNA here is from genome assembly GCF_042647945.1 of Streptomyces lusitanus. Taxonomy (NCBI): domain Bacteria; kingdom Bacillati; phylum Actinomycetota; class Actinomycetes; order Kitasatosporales; family Streptomycetaceae; genus Streptomyces; species Streptomyces lusitanus. Next base: position 194,695 of record NZ_JBHRWL010000033.1, on the reverse strand, counting down.
AGCGAGCGGAAGCGGTCGAAGACGCCCTTCTCGATGTCGATGTTCACCGAGACGCCGGTGTACATGGTGATCATGACGACCGACATCACGAGGATGCCCGGCAGGACGAACTGGATGTAGTCCGTCGGCGACCCCGCCAGCGCGCCTCCGAAGAGGTACGTGAACATCAGCAGGTTCATGATCGGGAAGGCCGTGACGTCGAACAGCTGCTCAGGCACGTGCTTGATCTTCAGCACGGCGCGCCAGCCGAACGTCAGGGAGGTGGACAGCGAGCTGGGCCGCGGCGGGCGCTCCTTGGCGATCAGCAGCGCCGCCAGCGACTCGGTGCTGACCGGCGCCAGTTCCCTGGTCTCCGTGCTCGTGGCCGTGCTCATGCCGCCACCTCGTCCTTCGTGTCGTTGCCGGTGCCGTCCGCGGCGCCGGTGTCGTGGCCGGTCAGCGCGAGGAAGACCTCGTCGAGGCTCGGCTGGCCGAGGGAGAAGTTGTCGACGGTGACGCCGGCGCGGGACAGCTCGGTGAGGGCGCGTGCCGCCTGGTCGGCGGCGCTGTCGCTGGTCGCGGCGTTGAGCCGGGCGGTGAGCGCCACGGGGTCGGGTTCCAGCTGCACCTCCGCGAGCAGCAGGTCGCGCAGCAGCCGCTCGGCGTCGGCGCGCCGCTCGGGGTCGCGCAGCCGCACATGGACGGAACCGGCGCCCACGGACGCCTTGAGCTCGCCCTTGGTGCCCTCGGCGATCACCCGGCCCTTGTCGATCACGGCGATCCGGGACGCGAGCTGGTCGGCCTCGTCCAGGTACTGCGTGGTCAGCAGGACGGTGGTGCCCTGGGCGACGACGGCGCGCACGATGTCCCACACCTGGTTGCGGCTGCGCGGGTCGAGGCCGGTGGTGGGCTCGTCGAGGAACAGCAGGTCCGGGGTGTTGAGGATGGACGCGGCGATGTCGATGCGGCGCCGCATGCCGCCCGAGTACTGCTTGACCTGCTTGCCGGCCGCCTCGCTGAGACCGAACGCCTCCAGCAGCTGGGCGGCGCGCTCGCGGGCGGCGGGCTTGCGGTGTCCGAGCAGCCGGCCCAGCAGGACGAGGTTCTCCGTGCCGGTGAGGTCCTCGTCCACCGACGCGTACTGGCCGGTGAGGCTCACCCGGGAGCGGACCGCGTCGGCGTCGCGCACGACGTCGTGGCCGAAGACCTTCGCGACACCGCCGTCCGGGCGGAGCAGGGTGGCGAGCATCTTCACGGTGGTGGTCTTGCCGGCGCCGTTCGGTCCGAGGACGCCGTAGACCGTGCCGGTGGGCACCGCGAGGTCCACGCCGTCGACGGCCCGTGTCTCACCGAAGGTCTTGACCAGGCCGGCGGTCTCGATCGCCAGGCCGGACGTCTGGGTGCTCATGCTTCGGGTCCTTCCGCGTGCGTGGGCTACGCATGGGGAGACTTTCACCGTCGCGCAAACTCATCGGTCGCGCACGCGGATTTCCGAGCCCGCCCCGGCCGCCCCCGGGCGGGGACGCACCCACCGGGGGCGCGCGGCGGGCGCGGCCTGCCGGAGTACCGTCCCCTTCATGCATGCGATCACGATTCCCGAACCCGGTGGGCCCGAGGCATTGGTGTGGGACGAGGTGCCCGACCCGGTGCCCGGCGAGGGCGAGGTCCTCGTCGACGTGACGGCCACGGCCGTCAACCGGGCCGACCTGCTGCAACGCCAGGGCTTCTACGACCCGCCGCCCGGCTCGTCCCGCTTCCCCGGCCTGGAGTGCTCCGGCCGGATCGCGGCGGTCGGACCCGGGGTGAGCGGCTGGGCCGTCGGCGACGAGGTGTGCGCGCTGCTCTCGGGCGGCGGCTACGCCGAGAAGGTGGCCGTCCCGGCCGGGCAGCTCCTGCCCGTCCCCGAGGGGCTCACCGTCGACCGGGCCGCCGCGCTGCCCGAGGTGGTCTGCACGGTCTGGTCGAACGTCTTCATGATCGCCCACCTGCGCCCCGGTGAGACGTTCCTCGTGCACGGCGGCTCCAGCGGCATCGGCACCATGGCCATCCAGCTCGCCAAGGCCGTCGGGGCGAAGGTCGCCGTCACCGCGGGCACGGCGGAGAAGCTGGAGCGCTGCGCCGAGCTGGGCGCGGACATCCTGATCAACTACCGCGAGCAGGACTTCGTGGCCGAGCTGAGGGAGGCCACGGACGGCAAGGGCGCGGACGTCATCCTCGACAACATGGGCGCGAAGTACCTGGACCGCAACGTCCAGGCCCTGGCCGTGAACGGCCGGCTCGCGATCATCGGCATGCAGGGCGGGGTCAAGGGCGAGCTGAACATCGGCGCCCTGCTCGCCAAGCGCGCCGCGATCAGCGCGACCACGCTGCGCGCCCGGCCGCTGGAGGAGAAGGCCGCGATCGTGGCGGCCGTACGGGAGCACGTGTGGCCGCTGGTGTCCGGCGGTCACGTCCGTCCGGTGGTCCACCGGGAGATCCCCATGCCGGACGCCGCCGAGGCCCACCGGATCGTGGAGGACAGCTCCCACATCGGCAAGGTCCTGCTGGTCACGCCCAGCTGAGCCGTGGCGCGGTCGTGCCTGCCGGCGGTCAGCGTGCCCCGCGTTCCTGACGCATCCGCAGTCCGAGGAAGGCGAGGGCGAATCCGAGGCCGATGAGGACCAGGCCGCTGCCCAGCGGCAGGATGCGCAGCACCGGCTCCACGGCGGTGCCCGCGACGGTGTCCGGCCGCGCGGCCGGGGACGACGTGGCGGGCGCCGGAGCGGCCGCCGAGGAGCCGGGCCCCGTCGGCGCCACCTCACCGGAGTCACCGGCCGGGGACTGCTCCGCCGTGTCGTCCCGCGTGTCGTCCTCCGCCGGGGTGGACACGTCACGCGGGGCGTCCGGCCGCCGCACCTCGTCGCCGTCCGGGCGTCCGGGGGCCTCGCGGGGGCCCGTGCCCTCCTGCTCGGCGTGGCCGCGCCGGGGCGGTGCGGTTGCGGTGTCGCGGGACTCCTCCCGCGCCGTCTCGTCCCGCCCGGGCCGGTCCCGTCCCTCGCCCGGTCCGCTCCCCGGCCGGGACGCGGAGGGCGAGGCCGAGCGCGAGGGTGAGGCGGAGGGGGAGCGGGACACCGCGCGGGTCCGGTCGCTCTTCTCGGCGCCCGGCGGCGTCCGCTCCGCCCCGTACGCCACGCCGGCCGCACCCGGCGGACCGGTGAGCGGGCCGAGCGGCAGCAGCACGGCCCCCGCCCCCAGTACGAGCGTCGCCCCCAGTGTGCGCAGCCATGGAGTCACGACCGTGACCTCCCACGCCGGCCGGTGCGGGGCCGCACGGTCGGCAAGTTGGGCCGGATGGACGCCCAACAGCCTCGCACCGGGGGCCGCGCCCGGCATGCCGGACAGGTCCGTCCGGAGGACGCGCGGCCGGGACCACGCCCACGCCCGCTTCCCGGGCCGCGCCCGAGACTGCTCCTACGCCCGCTTTGGGGCCGCGCCCAGGACTGCTTTCGCGCCTGCTTCCCGAGGCGCGCCCGAGACCCGCTCCCGCGCCCGTAGCCACGCCCGCTCCAGCCCCACCCCGCGTCCGCTCCGGCCCCCACCCCCATCCCCGCTCCCGCTCCCGCCCTCCCGAGACCCCGCCCCGGGGCGCGCCCGAGGCGACCCCGGCCCCGCTTCCGGGGCCGCGCCCCGGCGTGAACGTGGTGTGCGCGACAATGGGCGAATGGAGATGCCGAGGAACGAACGGTCGCCGGAGAATCCGCAGATCCTGGTCGTCGGCCAGGACGGTATGGCGCTCAGTGGCGGCAAGGGCGACGAGGACTCCCGTGAGATTCCGGTGACGGAGCAGGTGGAGCAGCCGGCGAAGGTCATGCGGATCGGCAGCATGATCAAGCAGCTGCTGGAGGAGGTGCGGGCCGCTCCTCTCGACGAGGCCAGCCGCAACCGCCTCAAGGAGATCCACGCCAGTTCGGTGAAGGAGCTCGAGGACGGCCTGGCGCCGGAGCTGGTCGAGGAGCTGGAGCGGCTCTCCCTGCCCTTCACGGACGAGGCCACCCCCAGCGACGCGGAGCTGCGTATCGCGCAGGCCCAGCTGGTGGGCTGGCTCGAGGGGCTGTTCCACGGGATCCAGACGACGCTCTTCGCGCAGCAGATGGCGGCGCGGGCCCAGCTGGAGCAGATGCGCCGCGCCCTGCCGCCCGGCGCCGCCGAGGGCCCCGAGGACTCCCAGACGGGTGGTCGCTCCGGCGGTCCCTACCTGTAAGAACAACAGACGGAAGGGGCCCGGCATCCGTGCCGGGCCCCTTCCCTGTGCGCGTTCCGGCCTGCCCCCGCCGGCGGAGCCGTCAGCTCGTCGGCGGGTTGCCCGTCGAGACCTTGAGGGTGATCTCCGGCATGTCCTCCGGGTCGACGTCGGTGCCGGCCGGCGGGAACTGCTCGCGGACCGAGCCCTCGCCGTACGTGTTCTCGTCCACCGTGACGACCTTGAGGCTGCCGCCCCAGCCGGCGGCCTGGAAGCACGCCTTCACCGAGGCGATGTGCTTGAACTTGAAGTCGGGGAGCCGGATCAGCTCGGGGTCGTTGTACGACTCCTGCGGCTCCTCGCACTCCTCCGGGTCGATCGTCTTGGACGTGTCCGGGCCGCGGTAGCCCTCCGGCTTCACCGAGGCGGACGCGGTGCCGCCGCCCGCCTTCGGGTCCTTGCCGTCGTCGTTGTTCAGCGCCAGCGCGGTGACCAGACCGCCGACCGCCAGCACGGCGACGATCACGGAGGTGACGATCACCGGGGTGTTCCGGCCGCGCCGCTGACCGCCGCCGGAGCCCTGCGGCGAGATCGCGTACGGCGGGGGCGTCGACGGCCCCTGCTGGGCGTACGGCGAGGGCGTCGGCGTCGGGTAGCCGCCCTGCTGCGGGTAGCCGTACGACGGGGCGGGCGTGGCGGGGGCCGGTGCCGGGGTGCCGTACGGGTTCGGCGGGGGCGTCGGCTGGTACGGCGTCTGGACGTGGGCGGCGGGCGTCGGGCCGGACTGGTCGACCGGCGGGAACACCGCGGAGCCGACGCCGGCGCCGCTGGGCGTCTGGCTGCCGGGCACGATGCTCGGCGGGGCCGCCTGGAAGGACTGCGCCACCCGCAGGCACTCCCCGCGCATGGACTCCGCGCTGGGGAAACGCTCGTTCGGGTTCTTCTTCAGGGCGCGGGTGATCAGCGCGTCCACGGCCGGCGGCAGCGAGCGGTTGATGGAGGAGGCGACCGGCGGCTCCTCCTGCACGTGCGCGTAGGCGATGGCCAGCGGCGAGTCCGCGTCGAACGGCAGCCTGCCGGTGACCAGCTGGAACAGCATGATGCCGACCGAGTACAGGTCGGAGCGCGCGTCGACGCCCCGGCCGAGCGCCTGCTCCGGGGAGAGGTACTGCGGGGTGCCGACGACCATGCCGGTCTGCGTCATCGACGTGACGCCGGACTGCATGGCGCGGGCGATGCCGAAGTCCATGACCTTGACCACGCCGCGCTTGGTCATCATCACGTTGCCCGGCTTGATGTCGCGGTGGACCAGCCCCATCTCGTGGCTGATCTCCAGCGCCGCCAGCACGTCCGCGGTGATCTTCAGCGCCTTGTCGGCGGGCATCGCGCCGTGCTGCCGTACGTCCTCGTCGAGCACGGAGCCGAGCGGGCGGCCCTCGACGTACTCCATGACGATGTACGGCGTCGTCATCCCGTCGACGTCGTCCTCGCCGGTGTCGAACACCGAGACGATGTTGGTGTGCGTGAGCTTCGCCACGGACTGCGCCTCGCGGCGGAAGCGCTCACGGAAGGCCTGCTCCCGGCCGAGTTCCGTGTGCAACGTCTTGATGGCGACCTGACGGTCCAGCACCGTGTCGTAGGCGAGATGCACCGACGCCATGCCACCCTGGCCGAGCAGGTCCCGCAGTTGGTAGCGTCCGCCCGCGAGCGCCCGCCCCGTGTGCCGGCCCTGTGCGCCGTCCTGGCTCATGTTCCGCGTCCCCCGTAGCCTCTCCGGCGTCCGGCGCCGCCGTCGGTGACTTGTCGTCGTGACTTGTCGTTGTCGTAGATCGAAAGTGCTATTCCCGGCCAAGTCTGCCCCAGGGCACCGACACGTCAAGCGCGGTGCCCGTTCCGTGACCGTACGCGAAAGAAGCGTCGCGGAAGCGTTACAGCGGTCGTACGGCCGGTACACGGAATTTGCACGACAGTACGGGGTGCGGGTTTGATGACCGGTCCGTCGCGTGCCCACTCCGGCAGCCCGACCCGGACCGGAGGCCCCGGCAAAGGCTGTAGCGTGGCCGACGGAGACCGTGACAACACCGCGCGCACCGCGGGCAGAAACGACGGCGAGGACTGATGGCACAGCAGCAGCGCGCTCAGGGCCCGTCCGACCCCGAGGCGACTGGCGGCGGCATCTCGGACGCGCCGGACAACTGGGGCAACGGCGGGCTGGTCGGCGACGGCCGGTACCGGCTCACGCACCGGCTCGGCCGGGGCGGCATGGCCGAGGTGTTCGCCGCGGAGGACGTACGCCTCGGGCGTACCGTCGCCGTGAAGCTGCTGCGCTCCGACCTGGCCGAGGACCCGGTGTCCAAGGCGCGCTTCACGCGCGAGGCCCAGTCCGTGGCCGGCCTCAACCATCACGCGATCGTCGCCGTGTACGACTCCGGCGAGGACATGATCGGCGGCCAGTCCGTGCCGTACATCGTGATGGAGCTGGTCGAGGGCCGCACCATCCGCGACCTGCTGATGAACGCGGAGGCGCCGGGCCCGGAGCAGGCGCTGATCATCGTCTCGGGCGTCCTGGAGGCCCTGGCCTACTCGCACCAGCACAACATCGTGCACCGCGACATCAAGCCGGCCAACGTCATCATCACCAACAACGGCGCCGTGAAGGTGATGGACTTCGGCATCGCCCGCGCCATGCACGGCGCGTCCACGACGATGACGCAGACCGGCATGGTCATGGGCACCCCGCAGTACCTCTCCCCGGAGCAGGCGCTCGGCAAGGCCGTCGACCACCGCTCCGACCTGTACGCCACCGGCTGCCTGATGTACGAACTGCTGGCGCTGCGCCCGCCGTTCACCGGCGAGACGCCGCTGTCGGTGGTCTACCAGCACGTCCAGGACATCCCCACGCCCCCCTCCGAGGCCTCGGACGCCTGCCCGCCCGAGCTGGACGGGATGGTGATGCGCTCCCTCGCCAAGGACCCGGACGACCGGTTCCAGACGGCCGAGGAGATGCGCGGCCTGGTCCAGTACGCGCTCCAGATGCTCTACGAGCAGGGCGGCCACACCGGCACCTGGAACACCGGCCCGGTCGACATGCACGAGGGTCCGCGTACGCCCGCGGCCGGGTACGCCGGCACCGCGGCCATGCCGCACCCGGAGCACTCCGGCACCACGGCCATCCCGCAGCCGATCCTGCCCCACGGGTACGGCGGCGGTGACGACGGCGGCTTCGAGGGCCACGGCAACCAGGGCAGCGGCCGGGGCAAGCTGTGGATCCTCGCGGTGCTCGCGGTGATCGCCGTCGCGGCGGGCGTCGCCCTCGCGCTGAACAACGGCGGCGGCGGGGGCGAGGGCGGCAAGACCGACACCTCGCCGTCCGTCACGCAGAGCACGAAGGAAGAGACGGCGAGCGAGTCGCCGAGCGACGAGGAGACCGAGGAGACGACGGACCCGGGCACCGAGCCGGGCTCCGGCTCCGGCGGCAACGGCGACTGGACCCCGTCGTACGAGCCGTCGTGGACGCCCACCGAGGAGGAGCCGGAGGAGCCGACCGGCGACCCGACGGGTGAACCGACCGACGGACAGACGACTCCCACGGACCCCGAGACCGAGGAGCCGCCGCCGAGCGACACGGCGCCGCCGCCCACGGGCGGCGGGACCGAGGGCAACGGTGGTGGCGGCAACGGCGACGACCCGCCGGACGGCGGGGAGTAACCAGCACCGGGACGGGGGTGCGAAGCGCGTGCTTCGCACCCCCGTCCCGTTTGTCCGGCCCAGGACCACTGGGCCGGACCCGGCACCCTGTGACTTCCCCGGCGGCACCCCGTGCCGCCGGGGAAGTCTGCTCTTCCCGTGCCCGCCCCGGCCGGGATAACGTGCCGTTGCTCCGGCCTCCTGCAAGGCTGTGACCAGCGCGCCTTCCGGGCCTTCCCCGATTTACTTGGATATCCAAGCAAAATCGCAGGTCAGAGGGGGTTTCACAGAAATGTGGAGCACTGGGTAACGTGCGTTGTGCAGGGCGCTCGCCGGGGCACCTGTCACGCCTGTTCCCGGCCGAGTGGCACCCACCCCGTGCCCGGTGGTCGAAACAGGTGAGCCGCACTGGCCTACCGGCAACCCCGGGGGCCGGACCGACGGAGGAGCACACGTGACCGTGGAGAGCACTGCCGCGCGCACACCGCGACGCAGCGCCGGAAACAAGGCCGGCACCACCGGCACCAAGCGCACCACCAGCACCACCAAGAAGGCCGCCGGCGCAGGCAAGAGCGCCGAGCCCGCCCTCGTCCAGCTGCTGACGCCCGAGGGCAAGCGCGTCAAGAACGCCGAGTTCGACAAGTACGTCGCCGACATCACGGCCGAGGACCTGCGCGGGCTGTACCGCGACATGGTGCTCACCCGTCGCTTCGACGCCGAGGCCACCGCGCTCCAGCGCCAGGGCGAGCTGGGCCTGTGGGCCTCGCTGCTCGGGCAGGAGGCGGCGCAGATCGGCTCCGGCCGGGCGCTGCGCGACGACGACTACGTCTTCCCCACCTACCGCGAGCACGGCGTCGCCTGGTGCCGCGGGGTGGATCCGACGAACCTGCTCGGCATGTTCCGCGGCGTCAACAACGGCGGCTGGGACCCGAACAGCAACAACTTCCACCTGTACACGATCGTCATCGGCTCCCAGACGCTGCACGCCACGGGCTACGCGATGGGCATCACCAAGGACGGCGCCGACAGCGCGGTCATCGCGTACTTCGGCGACGGCGCCTCCAGCCAGGGCGACGTGGCCGAGGCCTTCACCTTCTCCGCGGTCTACAACGCGCCCGTGGTGTTCTTCTGCCAGAACAACCAGTGGGCGATCTCCGAGCCGACCGAGAAGCAGTCCCGCGTGCCGCTGTACCAGCGCGCGCAGGGCTTCGGCTTCCCGGGCGTGCGCGTGGACGGCAACGACGTGCTGGCGAACCTGGCCGTCACCAAGTGGGCCCTGGAGCGGGCCCGCGCCGGCGAGGGGCCCACGCTGGTCGAGGCGTTCACGTACCGCATGGGCGCGCACACCACCTCCGACGACCCGACCCGCTACCGCGGCGACGAGGAGCGCCTGGCCTGGGAGGCCAAGGACCCGATCCTGCGCCTGCGCCGCCATCTCGAGGCCGCAAACCACGCGGACGAGGGATTCTTCGCGGAACTGGAGACCGAGTCCGAGGCGTTGGGCAAACGGGTGCGCGAAGCGGTCCGTGCCATGCCGGACCCGGACCACTTCGCCATCTTCGAGAACGTGTACGCGGACGGCCACGCGCTGGTGGACGAGGAGCGGGCGCAGTTCGCCGCCTACCAGGACTCGTTCGCGGACGAAGACGGGGGTAAGTGACATGGCTGAGAAGATGGCTCTGGCCAAGGCGATCAACGAGTCGCTGCGGCGTGCCCTGGACGCGGACCCGAAGGTCGTCGTCATGGGCGAGGACGTCGGCAAGCTCGGCGGCGTGTTCCGGGTGACGGACGGCCTGCAGAAGGACTTCGGCGAGAGCCGCGTCATCGACACCCCGCTCGCCGAGTCGGGCATCGTCGGCACGGCGATCGGCCTGGCCCTGCGCGGCTACCGCCCGGTGGTGGAGATCCAGTTCGACGGCTTCGTCTTCCCGGCGTACGACCAGATCGTCACGCAGCTCGCGAAGATGCACGCCCGCGCGCTGGGCAAGGTCAAGATGCCCGTCGTCGTGCGCATCCCCTACGGCGGCGGCATCGGCGCGGTGGAGCACCACTCCGAGTCCCCCGAGGCGCTGTTCGCGCACGTGGCCGGTCTGAAGATCGTGTCGCCGTCGAACGCCTCCGACGCGTACTGGATGATGCAGCAGGCCGTCCAGAGCGACGACCCGGTGATCTTCTTCGAGCCGAAGCGGCGCTACTGGGACAAGGGCGAGGTCGACACCGAGGCGATCCCCGGCCCGCTGCACAAGGCGCGCGTGGTGCGCGAGGGCACGGACCTGACCCTCGCCGCGTACGGCCCGATGGTGAAACTCTGCCAGGAGGTCGCGGACGCGGCCGCCGAGGAGGGGCGCAACCTGGAGGTCCTCGACCTGCGCTCGGTCTCCCCGATCGACTTCGACGCGATCCAGGCGTCGGTGGAGAAGACCCGCCGTCTGGTCGTCGTCCACGAGGCGCCGGTGTTCTTCGGCTCCGGCGCGGAGATCGCCGCCCGGATCACGGAGCGCAGCTTCTACCACCTGGAGGCCCCGGTGCTGCGGGTGGGCGGCTACCACGCCCCGTACCCGCCGGCCCGTCTGGAGGAGTCCTACCTCCCGGACCTGGACCGGGTGCTCGATGCCGTCGACCGCTCGCTGGCGTACTGAGGAGAGGGTCGTGACGACGATGACGAACGCGTCCGTACGCGAGTTCAAGATGCCGGACGTGGGCGAGGGCCTCACCGAGGCCGAGATCCTCAAGTGGTACGTCCAGCCCGGTGACACCGTCACCGACGGGCAGGTGGTCTGCGAGGTGGAGACGGCGAAGGCCGCCGTCGAGCTGCCCATCCCCTACGACGGCGTGGTCCGTGCCCTGCACTTCCCCGAGGGCACCACGGTCGACGTGGGCACGTCCATCATCGCGGTGGAGGTGGCGGGCGGCGCGGCCCCGGCGCAGGAGGAGGCCCCCGCGGCCCCCGCCCCCGCCGCGGAGCCGGAGCGGCCCGCCGAGCAGCCGGCGGCCCGTCAGCCGGTGCTGGTCGGCTACGGCGTCGCCACGTCCTCCACGCGCCGCCGCCCGCGCAAGCAGGCGCAGGACCCGGCGGCACAGCAGGCCGCCTCCGCGGTCCAGTCCGAGCTGAACGGCCACGGGGCGGCTCCGGCGGCTCCCCCGGCTCCGGCGGCCCCCGTGGCACCGGCCGCCCCCGCTTCCTCCGCGGCTCCCGCGCAGCGTCCGCTGGCGAAGCCGCCGGTGCGCAAGCTGGCCAAGGACCTGGGCGTCGACCTGGCGACGATCACCCCGACCGGCCCGGACGGCGTCATCACCCGCGACGACGTCCACGCGGCCGTCGCCGCGGCCCAGGCCCCGCAGCAGGCGGCTCCCGCGGCCCAGCCGGCCGCACCGGCCGCCCCCGCCCCGTCGGCGGCCCCGGCGTCGTACGACTCCGTGCGCGAGACGCGCATCCCGGTCAAGGGCGTCCGCAAGGCCACGGCGGCGGCGATGGTCGGCTCGGCGTTCACCGCGCCGCACGTCACGGAGTTCGTGACGGTCGACGTGACCCGGACGATGAAGCTGGTCGAGGAGCTCAAGCAGGACAAGGAGTTCGCGGGCCTGCGCGTGAACCCCCTGCTGCTGATCGCGAAGGCGCTGCTGGTCGCGATCCGGCGGAACCCCGACATCAACGCCTCCTGGGACGAGGCGGCGCAGGAGATCGTGGTCAAGCACTATGTGAACCTGGGCATCGCGGCGGCCACCCCGCGCGGCCTGATCGTGCCGAACATCAAGGACGCCCACGCCAAGACGCTGCCCGAACTGGCCGCGTCCCTGGGTGAACTGGTGTCCACGGCCCGGGAGGGCAGGACCTCCCCGTCCGCCATGCAGGGCGGCACGGTCACGATCACCAACGTCGGCGTCTTCGGCGTCGACACGGGCACGCCCATCCTCAACCCGGGCGAGTCCGCGATCCTCGCGGTCGGCGCGATCAAGCTCCAGCCGTGGGTCCACAAGGGCAAGGTGAAGCCCCGTCAGGTCACCACCCTGGCGCTGTCCTTCGACCACCGCCTGGTCGACGGCGAGCTCGGCTCCAAGGTCCTCGCCGACGTGGCGGCGGTCCTGGAACAGCCGAAGCGGCTGATCACCTGGGCCTGACGGCCGGCAGGACGGCACGAGAGCACGACAGGAGGGGCGCCGCACACCGGGTGTGCGGCGCCCCTCCGCGCGTCCGGGGGACCCCGGGGGACCCCCCGGGAGATCCGGGCGGATCAGATCTTGCTGAACGCGTAGTTCATGAGGGCCTTCGCGTCCTTCTCGCGCTGGGCCGCGGAGGAGGAGGCGAGGACGGTGCCGACGACCGTCCTGCCGTTCCGGGTCGCGGCGAAGACCAGGCAGTACTTGGCCGTCGGGCCCGAGCCGGTCTTCACGCCGAGGGTGCCGCTGTAGCTGTTCAGCAGGGTGTTGGTGTTGACCCACGGCGCCATCGTGCGGGTGCCGCCCGTCTTCGTCTTCGTCTTCGCCGTGTACTTCTTCGTCTTCACGATCGCGCGGAACGTGGCGTTCTTCATCGCGCTGCTGGCGATCTTCGTCAGGTCGCGCGGCGTGGACCAGTTGCTGCCGTTGCCGATGCCGTCGAACGAGTCGAAGTGGGTGTTCTTCAGGCCCAGCTTCTTCGCGTCGGCGTTCATCTTGCCGATGAACGACTTCACGCGGGCCGAGCGGGTGGAGCCGGTGCCGAACTTGTCGGCCAGCGCGTACGCGGCGTCGCAGCCGGACGGCAGCATCAGCCCGTACAGCAGCTGGCGGACGGTGACCTTGTCGCCGACGATCAGCCGCGCGGACGAGGCGTTCTTCGACACGATGTAGTCGCTGTACGCCTTCTGGATCGTGACCGTGGAGTTCAGGTTCAGGTTCTTCTGGGCGAGCACGACCTTCGCGGTCATGATCTTGGTGGTGGAGCCGGTGGCGCGGCGGGTGTCCCCGAGCTTCGTGTAGAGGGTCCGGCCGTTCGCGTTGTTGATCACGAAGCCGCCCTTGGCGACGACGGACGGAACGGGGGCGGCGGCCTGCGCCGGCGCCGCGTAGAGGGCTCCGGAGGCCAGCACGGCGCCGGTGGTGACGACGACGCCGGCGGCTCTGCGGAAGCGGATGCCCTGAATGCCGATATTCAAGTCAGATACCCCGATTTGCCTGAATGGCCGTTCTGTTCGGCCTGTTGAGGAACGGTCGCGCGGCGGACATGGCCGCACGTGTCTGACGCCTGCGCCGAAGAGATGGTTGTACGGGAGAAGGGCGCATTTTCCCGGCGCGCGCCGTTCCGCATCGTGGACGCGCCCCTCCATGCGTACGTGTTGTATCTATGCTGTCCGCATGAGTGTGTCCGCCGCCGTGAAACGTCCCCCCGCCGCCGAGCGCGTCTACGCCCACGTCAAGCAGGGCGTGCTGGAGCGCACGTACGAGGGCGGGACGCTGCTCACGGAGGGAGAGCTGGCCGAGGCCGTGGGGGTCTCCCGCACGCCCGTGCGCGAGGCCCTGCTGCGGCTGGAGGCCGAGGGGCTGATCAAGCTCTACCCGAAGAAGGGCGCGCTCGTGCTGCCGGTCTCCGCGCAGGAGATCGCCGACGTCGTGGAGACGCGGCTGCTCGTGGAGGAGCACGCCGCGCGCAAGGCCGTGCCCGCGCCCCCCGGTCTCCTCGCGCGCCTGGAGGAGCTGCTCGCGCGCCAGAAGGAGGAGGCGGCCGCCGGCGACTTCGCCGCGGCCTCCGTCACCGACCGGTGCTTCCACGCGGAGATCGTCCGCAGCGGCGGCAACGAGATCCTCTCCCGCCTCTACGACCAGCTGCGGGACCGTCAGCTGCGCATGGGGCAGGCCGTGATGCACTCCCACCCCGACCGCGTCAACAAGACCCTCACCGAGCACGAGGAGATCCTGCGGGCGCTGCGCTCCGGTGACGCCGACGCGGCCGTGGACGCCGTCCACCGGCACGTCGGCTGGTTCTCCCACCTGGCCCGGGGAGAGGTGCGATGAGCGGCGCCACCACGCGCGGCGCCGGCACGCTGCCCGGCGATCCCCCCGGGGGACGGCGCGCGCTCGCCGTCTGGGGGATCGGCGTCTCCGTCTACTTCGTCGCCGTCATCTTCCGTACGTCCCTGGGCGTGGCCGGTCTCGACGCGGCCGACCGGTTCGACGTGGGCGCGTCCGCGCTGTCCACGTTCTCCATCCTCCAGCTGCTGGTCTACGCGGGCATGCAGATACCCGTCGGCCTGCTGGTGGACCGGCTCGGCACCAAGAAGGTGCTGAGCCTGGGCGCGGTGCTGTTCACCCTCGGACAGCTCGGCTTCGCCCTCTCCCCGTCGTACGGCATGGCGCTCGCCTCGCGCGCGCTGCTCGGCTGCGGCGACGCGATGACCTTCATCAGCGTGCTGCGGCTGGGCACGCGGTGGTTCCCGGCGCGGCGCGGGCCGCTGGTCGGGCAGATGGCCGGACTGATCGGCATGGCGGGCAACCTCGTCTCCACGCTGGTGCTGGCCAGGCTGCTGCACGGCATCGGCTGGACGGCGGCGTTCGCGGGCAGCTCGCTCGCGGGTGTCGTGGTCCTCGTCCTGGTCCTGCTGTTCCTGAAGGACCACCCCGAGGGCCACGAGCCCCGGCCGGTCTCCCACCAGGGCGCCGCGTACGTCCGCCGGCAGATCTCCGCGTCCTGGCGCGAGCCGGGGACCCGGCTGGGGCTGTGGGTGCACTTCACGACGCAGTTCCCGGCGATGGTGTTCCTGCTGCTGTGGGGCATGCCGTTCCTGGTGGAGGCGCAGGGGCTGTCCCGCGCGGTGGCCGGCGAGCTGCTCACCCTGGTGGTGCTCGCCAACATGGCCGTCGGCCTCGTCTACGGCCAGATCGTCGCCCGGCACCACGCGGCGCGGCTGCCGCTGGCGCTCGGCACGGTCGGCGCGACGGCTCTGCTGTGGGCCGTGACGCTGGCCTGGCCGGGGGACAGGGCGCCGATGTGGCTGCTGGTCGTGCTGTGCGCGGTGCTGGGGGCGTGCGGTCCGGCGTCGATGATCGGCTTCGACTTCGCCCGCCCCGCCAACCCGCCCGAACGGCAGGGCACGGCCTCCGGGATCACCAACATGGGCGGGTTCGTCGCCTCCATGACGACGCTCTTCGCGATCGGGGTGCTGCTGGACGCCACGGGGGACGACTACACGGTCGCGTTCTCGGCGGTGTTCGTCCTCCAGGCCCTGGGGCTCACGCAGATCCTCCGCCTTCGCAGGCAGGCCGCACGCCGGGAGCGGGAGCGGCTGGTCGCCAGCAGGGTGGAGACGGTGCACGTCCCCGCGTAGCGGCTCCCGGTCCGGACCGGGAGCCGCCCGTGCGGAGGGGACGTCCGTCCGTGCGGTGACGGGTGTCGTGGGGGTGCCGCCCGCGCCCACCCGTGCCGCCCTTGGCGGCGCGTATGCCCGCGGGCTGTGGATGTCCGTCGTACCGGGTCCGCCGACTCCGTGCCGCCCGTGCGGCCTGTAGGCCTGCGGGCTGCGGGGGGGCGCTCGCCCCCCGGGGGGTTACGGCGTGACCGCGAAGTGGCGGAGGATTGCCGCGGCCAGGTCCTGGTCGCCCTCCGTCTTGACGCGGTCCGTGACCGACTCGACCGTCACGCGGCCGCAGGCCAGGCGGACGTACGTTTCCCAGTCGAGGGTGAGGGCGGCGGCCGGGCCGAGGGCCGGGGCGGTTTCGAGGGTGCCGCGGCCCTGGATGTCGACGCGGACCGTGCGCAGGAACTCCACCGGGCCGTGCACGTCGACGACCACCGCGGAGCTGCGCGGCGCCTGCGCCAGGTCGGCGACGACCCGCGGCAGTTCGTCGAGCAGGACGTCGCGGGCGACGTGGGCGCCGGGGGAGTCCAGGTTGCCGGGGCGGCCGAGGGCGGTGCGCAGGTCCTGCTCGTGCGCCCACACGTCGAACGCGTGCCGGCGCATCGACTCCTCCAGCGTCAGCTCCGTGCCCAGCGGTCCGCGCACCTTGGTGCCGGGGTCGCGGGACTCGTTCCGCAGCTGCCGGTTGCGCCGGATGATCATCAGCTCCAGCTCGGAGGTCATCTCCGGCGCCGTGTGGTGGCGGCGCACGTCGACCTGCATCTCCATGTACCGCTGGTGGTCGTTGGTGACGTGGAACAGGTCGCGCGGCAGCGTGTGGATGGGCCGGGGGTCGCCGTACATCTCCGAGTCGAGGCCGATGACGTGCGAGACCACGTCACGGACCGACCAGCCCGGGCAGGGCGTGCGCCGGTTCCAGTCGGCCTCCGGCAGCGGCTGCACCAGCTCGGATATCGCCTCGATGGAGTGGGACCAGGCGTCGGCGTAGGGCTGGAGGGCGGGATGCAGACTCACGGAACGGGACCCCTCGGCGGTCGGTACACGGGCAGGTTGTGGCGGCGGTGCCAGTGGGCGATGGCTGCACTGCGCGGGTGTCTCGGGTCTCCCCCGGCTCTCGGCTTCGCTCGAACCGGCGGGACCCCCAAGTTACGCTGCTGACAGGCACCCCGGCAGTGCTTTCGTGTGACGATCGTAGGCCCGTGGACGCGGGTCGAATGCCAGGACGGTGGTAGTGTGCGCGCTTCCTTGCTGCAAGTCGCCGTGAACGAGGACGAACCGGTCGAATCGCGTCGGCGCCGGGTGGCCGCGCTGGTACGCGATCAGGCCGGGGCGGATCTCGTCGTCCTCCCCGAGCTGTGGACCACGGGCGCCTTCGCCTACGAGGCGTTCGGCGCCGAGGCGGAGCCGCTGGAGGGACCGACGCACGAGGCGATGGCCAAGGCGGCGAGCGAGGCGGGCGTGTGGCTGCACGCGGGGTCCGTCCCGGAACGGGACACCGACGGCACCCTCTACAACACCTCCCTGGTCTTCTCCCCCTCGGGCGAACTCGCCGCGTCCTACCGGAAGATCCACCGCTTCGGCTTCGACAAGGGCGAGGCCGTGCTGATGGGGGCGGGCGAGGACCTGGTGACGGTCCGTCTGCCGGACACCGTCGTGGGCGTGGCGACCTGCTACGACCTGCGCTTCCCCGAGCTGTTCCGCGGCCTGGTCGACGCCGGCGCGGAGACCTTCGTCGTCCCGGCCGGCTGGCCCGAGCGGCGCCGCGCGCACTGGACGCTGCTGGCGCGGGCGCGCGCGGTGGAGAACCAGGCGTTCGTCCTCGCCTGCGGAACGGCCGGGACGCACGCGGGAGTTCCGCAGGCGGGCCACTCGGTCGTGGTGGACCCGTGGGGCGAGGTCCTCGCCGAGGCGGGGCCCGGCGAGGAGGTCCTGACGGTCGACTTCGACCCGGCGACGGTGGCGGGCACCCGGGACCGCTTCCCGGCCCTCAAGGACCGCGTCCTGGGCCTGGACCGCCCCCGTCGCTGACCTCGGCCGGCCCCGTTCCCGGTCGGGGCTACTCCTCCCGCTCCTTCTCCGCCAGGTGGATCACGCACACCGCCACCGCGATCAGCAGCGCCGGGTCGGCGTCGTCGCGGACGACGTCGACGCCGTAGGTGTCGTGCAGGGTGAGCAGACGGCGGGAGATCACGGCGAGAAGTTCGCCGTCGTACTCGACGGCGAACTCCCGGTCGAGGATCCGCCCGCTGACGTCCAGTTCGGTGCTGCCGTCCGCGAGCGACACCCGGTAGTGGTTGCGCAGCAGCGACAGCCGCTTGCGCCGCACCGTCGCCAGCGGCTCCCCGCCCCGCTCGATCACCATGGTGTCCCGCAGCGCGAGCATCTTCTTGTGGATGTCGACGAGCACGCGCCCCTCGACGTCCTTCAGCTCGAAGGTGTCCCGCAGCCGCATCGCCTTGCCGTCGACGAGGAAGACCTTGCGGCCGCGCTCGTCCTCGATCCAGTAGTCGTCCCCGATGCCGAGGATCCGGTCCCGTACGAGAAATCTCATGGGCCGAGGGGTTCCCCGCCCCGCCCCGTCCGACGCCGCCACTAGGCCGACGGGCGGAGTCCGCCCCCGCCCGCGCCCGCGCCCCCGCACGGCGCCCGCACGGCGTCCGCCGGTGGCACGCTGGACGCATGGATGACGCCCCCTCCGCTCCCCCCGTCCGCCGCTCCGCCCGCGTACGCGCCCCCGAGCTCGCGGGCAAGGGCGGCTGGCTGAACACGGGCGGCTCCGCGTACACCCTCGCCGGCCTGCGCGGACGCGTCGTGCTGCTCGACTTCTGGACGTTCGCCTGCGTGAACTGCCTGCACGTCGTCGACGAGCTGCGTGAGCTGGAGGAGCGGCACCGGGACACGCTCGTGGTGATCGGCGTGCACTCGCCGAAGTTCCCGCACGAGTCGGAGCACGCCGCGGTGGCGGACGCCGTGGAGCGGTACGCGGTCGCGCATCCCGTGCTTGACGACCCGGAGCTGACCACGTGGACGCAGTACGCGGTGCGGGCGTGGCCGACGCTGGTGGTCGTCGACCCGGAGGGGTACGTCGTGGCGACGTACTCAGGCGAGGGGCACGTGCCCGAGATCGAGCGGCTGGTGACCGAGCTGGAGGCCGAGCACGCGGCGAAGGGCACCCTGCGGCGCGGCGACCTCCCGTACACGCCGCCGGAGCCGGAGCCGACCGTGCTGCGCTTCCCCGGCAAGGTGCTGCGCCTGCCGTCGTCGGGGACGTTCCTGGTCACGGACACCACCCGGCACCAGGTGGTGGAGCTGGCCCAGGACGGGGAGACGGTCCTCAGGCGGTACGGCAGCGGCGGGCGCGGCCTGGAGGACGGCCCGCCCGGCCGGGCCCGCTTCCAGGAGCCGCAGGGTCTCGCCCTGCTCCCGGACGGGTCCGTGGTCGTCGCCGACACCGTCAACCATGCCCTGAGGCGGCTCGACCCCGAGTCGGGCGAGGTCACCACGCTCGCCGGCACCGGCTCCCCCTGGCGCCCCGGGGACGCGACGGACGGCCCGGCCCGCGAGGTGAACCTCTCCTCCCCCTGGGACGTCACCGTCTGGCAGGGCACGCTGTGGATCGCCATGGCCGGCATCCACCAGCTGTGGTCCTACGACCCCGCCGCCGGCACCGTCGCCCGCGAGGCCGGGACGGGCGGGGAGCAACTGGTCGACGGGCCCGCGAAGGAGGCCCTGTTCGCGCAGCCGTCGGGGCTCGCCGTGACGGCGGAGGGGCTGTGGGTGGCCGACTCCGAGAGCTCCGCCCTGCGCCGGCTGGGACCGGACGGGACGGTGCGCACGGCCGTCGGTGCGGGACTGTTCGCCTTCGGGTACCGGGACGGCCCCGCGGACGGGGCGCTGTTCCAGCACCCGCTCGGGGTGACCGCGCTGCCCGACGGCTCGCTCGCGGTCAGCGACACCTACAACCACGCCCTGCGCCGCTACGACCCGGCCACCGGCGAGGTGACCACCCTGGCCACCGATCTGCGCGAGCCGAGCGGCGCCGTGGTCGTCGGTGAGGACGTCGTGGTGGTGGAGTCGGCGCGGCACCGGCTGACCCGGCTGCGGCTCCCCGCGGAGGTGCTCAGGCGCCCGCACGCGGACACGGAGCGGTCCGTCACCGAGGTCGCCGTCGGCCCCGTGCGCCTGGACGTGGTTTTCACGCCCCCGCCCGGCCAGAAGCTCGACACACGGGACGGCCCCGCGACGCGCCTGCTGGTGTCCGCCTCACCGCCCGCGCTGCTGCGCAGTGGAGAGGGCGCGGGGAGTGATCTCTCCCGCGCCCTCGAGACGGACCCCGCCGTGGGGCAGGGGGTGCTGCATGTCGTGGCGACGGCGGCCGCGTGCGACGCCGACCCGGAGGTGCTCCATCCGGCCTGCCATGTGCACCGCCGTGAGTGGCGGCTGCCCGTGCGCCCCGTCGTGGGAGGCACGGACCGGTTGACCCTGGAGCTGTCCGGAGCGGACGGCGCGGACGGCGCCGGACCGGCGGCGCCCGGTCAGGCGCCGTACCCGTCGCTGTAGCCGTCGCGGGTGTGGTGGTGCGGACGGGCCGGGTCCTCGACCACCGGGGTGGCAGGGGGAACCACGACCCGGCGGCGCCGGGCGATGCTGCTGAAGGTCGCCACGCCGATCAGTCCGACGATCATGAAGATGACGCCGACCAGGTCAAGGTTGACACCCTGCATGTCCCAGTCGGTCGCGAACGTGAGGATTGCTCCCACGGCGATGAGGATGATGCATCCGCCGAGACCCATGAGTGTCGCCTCCCTGTCCGGAGTTTCCGGGTCCGGAGTTTCCGGTGCGACCCGGGTACCCGGGAGGGCGGCTCCCATGCGCCGGGGCGCGCAGGGGAGTTGACCGCCACTCAGGGCATGACCGGCGGGGAGGGCGCCCGAACTAGCCCTCCAGGAAGGCCGTCAGCGCGTTCGCCAGCAGGTACGGGTCCATGGCGCCGCACAGTTCGCGGACGCTGTGCATCGACAGGATCGCCACGCCGATGTCCACCGTGCGGATGCCGTGCCGGGCCGCGGTGATCGGGCCGATCGTGGTGCCGCACGGCATCGCGTTGTTGGAGACGAACGTCTGGAAGGGCACCCCGGCCTTCTCGCAGGCCGCCGCGAACACCGCGCGCCCCGAACCGTCCGTGGCGTACCGGTTGTTGACGTTGACCTTGAGGAGGGGGCCGCCGTCGACGCGCGGGTGGTGCGTCGGGTCGTGCCGCTCGGCGTAGTTGGGGTGCACGGCGTGCCCGGTGTCGGAGGACAGGCAGACGGTGCCGGCGAGGGCACGCGCCCGGTCCTCCAGGGAACCGCCGCGGGCGTGCACCGAGCGCTCCAGGACGCTGCCGAGCAGCGGCCCGTCCGCGCCGGTGTCGGACTGCGAGCCGTTCTCCTCGTGGTCGAAGGCGGCGAGCACCGGGATGTACGACAGCCCTGAGCCGTGTCCGGCCACGGCGGCGAGCGCGGCCGTGCCGGCGTGCACGGACAGCAGGTTGTCCATGCGCGGGCCCGCCACCAGCTCGCGGTCGCGGCCCAGGTAGGCGGGCGGCTCGACGGGGTGCACCATCAGGTCCCAGCCGGTGACCGAGCCGTCCGGCAGCCCCGCGGTCTCCTCCAGGAAGGCGATCAGGTCGCCGTCGCGCACGTCCTCGCCCAGGCCCCACACCGGCTGCATGTGCCGCTGCTTGTCGAGCTTGAGGCCGTCGGAGTTCACCGCGCGGTCCAGGTGGATGGCGAGCTGCGGGACGCGCAGCAGCGGCCGGTCGACGTCGACCAGGCAGGTCGTGCCGTCCCGCAGGGACAGCCGCCCGGCCAGGCCCAGGTCGCGGTCGAGCCAGGAGTTGAGGAGCGGCCCGCCGTAGATCTCCACGGCCACCTGGCGCCAGCCGTGCGCCCCGCTGTCGGGGCGCGGCTTGACCCGCAGGGTGGGGGAGTCGGTGTGGGCGCCGACGATCCGGAAGGGCGTGTGCGCCTCGGCCCCCTCGGGGACGTACCAGGCGATGATCGCGCCGCCGCGCAGCACGTACTTGCCGCCTGCCGTGCCGTCCCAGGCGTCCGTCTCCGCGACCTGCCTGAAGCCCGCCTTCTCCAGCCGCTCGGCGGCGTTCGCCACGGCGTGGTACGGCGTGGGGCTCGCCGCGAGGAAGGACATCAGGTCGTCGGTGTGGCCGCGGTCGAAGCGGGGGGGTTCGCTCATGGGTTCACCTTAACGAGCGCGAGGGCCCGCTTCCCTGTGCGGGAGCGGGCCCTCGCGGGGGTCCGGCCGGGTCTTCCACGGGTCCCTTACCGGTCCCGTACGACTCTCGTACGGGTCTGTACGGGGAGGTCCCGTAAGGGCCCGGAAGCGGCTAGAACGCCGCCTCGTCCAGTTCCATCAGGTCCAGCTCGACGCCCTCGGCGACCTTGCGGGCCAGGGTGACGCCCGGCAGGACGTTGGCCGCGAAGAACTTCGCCGCCGCGATCTTGCCGGTGTAGAACGCCTTGTCCTTGGCGGAGGCCGTCGGGAGCTTCTCGGCGGCGATCGCGGCGTGCTTGAGCAGCAGGTAGCCGACGACGACGTCACCGGAGGCCATCAGCAGGCGGGTGGTGTTGAGGCCCACCTTGTAGATGTTCTTGACGTCCTTCTCGGTGGCCGCGAGGTCGGTGAGCATCAGGCCGACGATGGCCTCCAGCTCGACGGCGGCCTTGGCCAGGTGCTCGCGGGCGCCCGCCAGTTCCTCGCCGCCCTCGCCGATCGCGAGGAACTTCTTGATGTCCTCGGCGAGCGAGTTCAGCGCGGCGCCCTGGTTGCGGACGATCTTCCGGAAGAAGAAGTCCTGGCCCTGGATGGCGGTGGTGCCCTCGTACAGGGTGTCGATCTTGGAGTCCCGGATGTACTGCTCGATCGGGTACTCCTGGAGGAAGCCGGAGCCGCCGAAGGTCTGGAGCGACTGGGCGAGCTGCTCGTAGGCCTTCTCGGAGCCGTAGCCCTTGACGATCGGCAGGAGCAGGTCGTTCATCGCGTGCTCGGTGGAGGCGTCCTCGCCGTTCGCCTCCTTCAGCTGGATGGCGTCCTGGACGGAGGCGGTGTACATCACCAGGGCGCGCATGCCCTCCGCGTACGCCTTCTGCGTCATCAGCGAGCGGCGCACGTCGGGGTGGTGGGTGATGGTGACCTTGGGGGCGGTCTTGTCCATGAAGTTCGCCAGGTCGGGGCCCTGGACGCGCTCCTTGGCGTACTCCAGGGCGTTGAGGTAGCCCGTGGAGAGGGTGGAGATCGCCTTCGTGCCGACCATCATGCGGGCGAACTCGATGATGCGGAACATCTGGCGGATGCCGTCGTGCTTGTCGCCGATCAGCCAGCCCTTGGCGGGGTGCTTGTCGCCGAACGTCATCTCGCACGTGTTGGAGGCCTTCAGGCCCATCTTGTGCTCGACGTTCGTGGCGTAGACGCCGTTGCGCTCGCCCAGCTCGCCGGTCTCGAAGTCGAAGAGGTACTTCGGGACGAGGAAGAGGGACAGGCCCTTGGTGCCGGGTCCGGCGCCCTCGGGGCGGGCGAGCACGTAGTGGAGGATGTTCTCCGACATGTCGTGCTCACCGGAGGTGATGAAGCGCTTCACGCCCTCGATGTGCCAGGAGCCGTCCTCCTGCTGCACGGCCTTGGTGCGGCCGGCGCCGACGTCCGAGCCGGCGTCCGGCTCGGTGAGCACCATCGTGGAGCCCCACTGCTTCTCGGTGGCGATCTTCGCGATGTGCTTCTGGACCTCGTTGCCCTCCTCGAAGAGGATGCCCGCGAAGGCGGGGCCCGAGGAGTACATCCACACGGCCGGGTTGGCGCCCAGGATCAGCTCGGCGTAGGCCCAGATGAGGGAGCGGGGCGCGGTGGTGCCGCCGATCTCCTCGGGCAGGCCGAGCCGCCAGTACTCGGAGTCCATGAAGGCCTGGTAGCTCTTCCGGAAGGACGCCGGGACGGGCGCGGTGTTGGTCTCCGGGTCGAAGACCGGCGGGTTGCGGTCGGCGTCGGCGAAGGACTCCGCGAGCTCGTTCTCGGAGAGGCGGGCCAGCTCCTCCAGGATGCTCTTCGCGGTGTCGACGTCCATCTCCTCGAACGGGCCCGTGCCGTACAGCTTGTCGCGCCCGAGTACCTCGAAGAGGTTGAACTCGATGTCGCGGAGATTCGACTTGTAGTGCCCCATGGCGACGGCTCCGTTAGAGAGGGATCGGCGAGGGACTGATTCCTCGCAACTGATTCACGTACCGACAAGTAGCTACGATGATGCTACCCGTCGGTAATAAGAAGCAACCCCGATCCGGACATCTGTGACCCAGCCCTCGCGCGGGGTCAGTAGTCTGTGCGCCATGTACGGCTACGACCAGAGTGCGGGGACCCAGCAGGGTTACGTGCCGCCGCAGCAGCAGATGCCGGGCGGGTACGGGCAGCAGCAGGCGCCGGCGTATCCCGAACCGTCCGCGCCCTCGCTCGCCGACGCCGTGCGCGCGTTCACCACGGGCCAGATGGCGGCGGAGGACTTCCAGCAGATCTTCGCGACGTCCAAGGTCTACTGCCCGCGCGGTGACAACCCCGGCTTCCTCGCCCTGCACAACACCCAGCAGCCCGTGATCCCGATGTTCACCTCGCTCAAGGAGCTGCGGCGCTACGCGGGCAAGGAGTCGAAGTACTTCGTGATCACCGGCGCAGAGGTGATCGACCTGCTGCCCACGGGCTACGGCTTCGTGCTGGACATGGAGGGCGAGCACCGGATGGTGTTCGACGCCAAGGCCGTGGAGCAGATGGTCGAGTTCGCGATGCGCCGCATGTATGGCTGACGGCCCGCCCCGCGACCGCACGGAGCCCGGAGGGAATTCCCTCCGGGCTTTGTCGGTTCCAGGTGGCAGGAAGTTCAACGCTCAACTAAAGTGGGCGTACCCGAGGAGGTACCGATGCCTGCAGTGACCGTCGAGAACCCGTTGACGCTGCCCCGTGTGACCGCTCCCGCCGATGCCGTCGCGCGCCCCGTGCTCGCCGTCACGACCGCTCCCAGCGGTTTCGAGGGTGAGGGCTTCCCGGTGCGCCGGGCGTTCGCGGGGATCAACTACCGCCATCTCGACCCGTTCATCATGATGGACCAGATGGGTGAGGTGGAGTACGCGCCGGGCGAGCCCAAGGGCACCCCGTGGCACCCCCACCGCGGCTTCGAGACCGTCACCTACATCATCGACGGGATCTTCGACCACCAGGACTCCAACGGCGGTGGCGGCACCATCACCAACGGCGACACCCAGTGGATGACGGCCGGCGCCGGCCTGCTGCACATCGAGGCGCCGCCGGAGCACCTGGTGATGTCCGGGGGGCTCTTCCACGGCCTCCAGCTGTGGGTGAACCTTCCCGCCAAGGACAAGATGATGGCGCCCCGCTACCAGGACATCCGCAGCGGCAGCGTCCAGCTGCTCACCTCCCCCGACGGCGGCGCGCTGCTCCGCGTCATCGCCGGCGAGCTGGACGGCCACGAGGGTCCCGGCATCACCCACACCCCGATCACGATGATCCATGCCACGCTCGCCCCGGGCGCGGAGATCACCCTGCCCTGGCGGGAGGACTTCAACGGCCTGGCGTACGTCATGGCCGGACGCGGCGCGGTGGGCGCCGAGCGGCGTCCGGTCCACCTCGGCCAGACCGCGGTGTTCGGCGCCGGCGGCTCGCTGACCGTCCGCGCGGACGAGAAGCAGGACTCCCACACGCCGGACCTGGAGGTCGTCCTGCTCGGCGGCCGGCCCATCCGTGAGCCGATGGCGCACTACGGGCCGTTCGTGATGAACACGAAGGACGAGCTGATGCAGGCGTTCGAGGACTTCCAGAAGGGCCGCCTCGGCACGGTTCCCGCCGTCCACGGCATGACGGAGGAGGGCCCTCAGGAGGCCTGAGCCCTCGTCACCGCGGGAGCCCCGTCCGGCCTGGACGGGGCTCCCGGTGTGTCCGGCCTCGGACGGGCTTCTCGGTGTGTCCAGCCCGGGACGGGCTTCTCGGGGTGCCGGCCCTGGACGGGGCTCCGGTGCGTCCGGCGTCGGATGGGCGCCCCGGGGTGTCCAGCCCTGGACGGGCTCCGGGGGTCCGGCTCGGATGGGATGGGCTTCCCGGGTGTCCGGCCTCGGATGGGGCTCCCCGGTGCGTCGGGCGTCGGACGGGCTCCCAGGGGTGTCCAGCCTGGACGGACCTCCCCGGTGTCCGGCGTCGGATGGGGTTCCCGGGGTGTCCAGCCCTGGACGGGCTTCTCGGGGTGCCGGCCCTGGACGGGGTTCCGGTGCGTCCGGCGTCGGATGGGCTCCCGGGGTGTCCAGCCCGGGACGGGCCCCCGGAGTGTCCGGCCTCGGACAGGCTCCCCGGGGTGTCCTGGCCCCGGACGGGGCTCCCCGGTGCGTCCGGTCCGGGCGGGGCACCCGGCGTATGACGGCCCCGGTCAGCCGGGGCCGTCCCCGTTCTTCTGCTCGTAGAGCTCGAACCAGATGCTCTTGCCGCGGCCGCGGGGGTCGACGCCCCAGGCGTGGGCGAGGAGCTGGACCAGGACCAGTCCACGGCCCGACGACGCCAGCTCGCCCGGCCGGCGCAGGTGCGGCAGGTCGTCCCCGGCGTCGGTGACCTCGACGCGGATCCGGCGGCCGTCGGCGCCGTCGGTGACCTCGGTGACCTCGGCGAGCAGCAGGGCGTCGGTCTCCGTGTGCACGAGGACGTTGGTGAGTATCTCCGACAGCAGCAACACCGCGGAGTCCACCTGGTCCGGCGAGGACCAGTCGTGCAGCAGTTCGCGGAGCTGGTGCCGGGCCACGGCGACCCGCTCGGGCTCGGCCTGTGCCACCGTCAGCATGGTGCGGCGCACCGGGGGCCGCTCCGTGTCCTCCGCGCCGCAGCCGCAGCCCTCGCCCTCCCGGGACAGCAGCAGGACGGCGATGTCGTCCTCGCGGCGGTCGGCCAGCGGGCCGGTGGTGTGGTGGGAGGACGGGCCGTGCACCGCCTGGACCAGGGCGTCGGCCAGCTCCTCCTGGGTGCCCTTGTGCTCCTCGAGGATGGTGCGCAGGCGCTGCCAGCCGGAGTCCAGGTCGTGACCGCCGGTCTCGATCAGCCCGTCCGTGCAGAGCATCATGGTCTCGCCGGACTCCAGGACGATCCGCGTGGTGGGGTAGTCGGCGTCCGGGTCGATGCCCAGCGGCAGTCCGCCTGCCGTGGGCCGGGTCAGCACCGTCGCGTCGGCCATGCGGATCACCGGCTCCGGGTGTCCGGCGCGGGCGACCTCGAGGACGCCGGTCGCGGGGTCGACCTCCGCGTACAGACAGGTCGCGAAGCGCAGGTCGGAGAGGTCCGTCTCGCCGATGCCGTGCAGGAAGCGGGAGGCGCGGGAGAGCACGGCGTCGGGCCGGTGGCCCTCGGAGGCGTAGGCGCGCAGGGCTATGCGCAGCTGGCCCATCAGCCCGGCCGCCCGTACGTCATGGCCCTGGACGTCGCCGATGACCAGCGCGAACCGCCCTCCGCCGGACTTCGCGGAGGTGCCCCCGGGCAGCGGGATGATGTCGTACCAGTCGCCGCCGACCTGGAGGCCGCCGCCGGTGGGGACGTAGCGCGCGGCGACGCTCATGCCCGGGATGCCGGGGCCGAGCTTCGGCATCATCGAGCGCTGGAGTCCGTCGGTCAGCGCCCGCTCGCTCTCCGCCGTGCCGGCGCGGCTCAGCGCCTGGGCCAGCATCCGGGCCACCGTGGTCAGCACCGAGCGCTCGTCGGGCGTGAACGCGACCGGGTAGGCGAACGCCGCCAGCCAGGCGCCCATCGTGCGGCCGGACGCGGTCAGCGGGAGGAACGCCCAGGACTGACGCCCGAAGCGCTGGGCGAGCGGCCAGGTGAGGGGGTAGCGGGCCTTGTACTGCTCGGGGGAGGAGAGATAGACGGCCCGGCCGGTGCGCACGACCTCGGCGGCCGGGTAGTCCGTGTCCAGCGGCATGTAGAACGGGTTGTCCGCGCCGGGCTCGTGCCCGTGGTGGCCGATGATCGTGAGCTGGTCGCCCTCCACGCCGAACACCGCGAGCCCGTCCGGTGAGAAGCCGGGCATCGACAGGTTGGCCGCGACCCGCAGCACCTCCTGCGTCGACCGCGCCTCCGCCAGCGCACGCCCCGCGTCCAGCAGGAACGCCTCCCGCGAGCGGCGCCAGTCGCCGGTGACCGCGCTGCGCCCGGCGGGCGTCCCTGGTGTCGGCTCGGTGACCTCCTGGAGGAAGCCGGTCAGGACGTACGCCTTGCGTGAGCGGTCGTACGAGGGCTTGGAGCGGCTGCGCACGACCCGGACGACGCGGTTCTGGTCGTCCATGATCCGGATCCGGACCTCGGCGAGGGTGCCCTCGGCGACGGCGAGCTGGACCACTCCGGTGATCTCGTTCCAGTCGACGGGATTCAGTCGGGCGCGGACCTGTGCCTCGGTAAGGGTGGCCTGCTCGCCGGGCAGCCCGAGCAGCCGGGCCGCCACGGCGTCGACCGTGACCAGCCCCGTGGCGGTGTCCCAGTGCCACAAACCGGTGTCGAGGGCGGCGAGGACGTCCCCGACGGAGGGCAAGGGCTCACCAGTGCGCATTGCTCCACTTTATGAAGATGGTGTCGAAAAGTTCCACTGAAGGTGGATGCCGTGGATGCCTGCCCGGTGGGCGGTGCGGACGCCTGCCCGAGAGGTATAGGCGGAGCGGCGATCTTGGACCGGCCGGTAGGCTTGGGGGAGTTTCACGTGAAACAACGACCCCGATCCGCGAAGGCTGGATGAACGACGATGCATCGGTACAGGTCCCACACCTGCGGCGAGCTCCGCGCCTCTGACGTCGGCACCGACGTCCGGCTGAGTGGCTGGCTGCACAATCGGCGCGACCTGGGCGGCATCCTCTTCATCGATCTGCGCGATCACTACGGCATTACGCAGCTCGTGGCGCGCCCCGGCACCGAGGCGTACGAGGCGCTCGACAAGCTCTCCAAGGAGACCGTGGTCCGCGTCGACGGCACGGTCGTCTCGCGCGGTGCGGAGAACGTGAACCCCGACCTGCCGACCGGTGAGGTCGAGGTCGAGGTCGGCGCGGTCGAGGTGCTCGGCGCAGCCGCCCCGCTCCCCTTCACCATCAACGCCGAGGACGGCGTCAACGAGGAGCGGCGCCTGGAGTACCGCTTCCTCGACCTGCGCCGCGAGCGCATGCACCGCAACATCATGCTGCGCACGCAGGTCATCTCGGCGATCCGCCAGAAGATGACCGCGCTGGGCTTCAACGAGATGACCACGCCGATCCTGTCCGCGACCTCCCCCGAGGGCGCGCGCGACTTCGTGGTCCCCTCCCGCCTGAACCCGGGCAAGTTCTACGCCCTCCCCCAGGCCCCGCAGCAGTTCAAGCAGCTGCTGATGATCTCGGGCTTCGACCGCTACTTCCAGATCGCGCCCTGCTTCCGCGACGAGGACGCCCGCGCCGACCGTTCGCCGGGTGAGTTCTACCAGCTCGACGTCGAGATGAGCTTCGTCGAGCAGGAGGACGTCTTCCAGCCGATCGAGAAGCTGATGACCGAGCTGTTCGAGGAGTTCGGCAACGGCCGTCATGTGACGTCTCCGTTCCCGCGGATCCCGTTCCGCGAGGCGATGCTCAAGTACGGCTCGGACAAGCCGGACCTGCGCGCCCAGCTGGAGCTCGTCGACATCACCGACATCTTCGAGGGCTCGGAGTTCAAGGCGTTCGCCGGCAAGCACGTGCGCGCGCTGCCGGTGCCGGACGTCTCCGGCCAGCCCCGCAAGTTCTTCGACCAGCTCGGCGACTACGCGGTCTCGCAGGGCGCGAAGGGCCTGGCGTGGGTGCGCGTCGGCGAGGACGGCTCGCTGACCGGCCCGATCGCGAAGTTCCTCACGGAGGAGAACGTCGCCGAGCTGACCAAGCGGCTCGCCCTGGCCCCTGGCCACGCGGTGTTCTTCGGCGCGGGCGAGTTCGACGAGGTTTCGAAGATCATGGGCGCGGTGCGGGTCGAGGCCGCCAAGCGCGCCGGCCACTTCGAGGAGAACGTCTTCCGCTTCTGCTGGATCGTCGACTTCCCGATGTACGAGAAGGACGAGGAGACCGGCGCGATCGACTTCTCGCACAACCCCTTCTCCATGCCGCAGGGCGGTCTGGAGGCCCTGGAGACCCAGGACCCGCTGGACATCCTCGGCTGGCAGTACGACATCGTCTGCAACGGCGTCGAGCTGTCCTCCGGCGCGATCCGGAACCACGAGCCGGAGATCATGCTCAAGGCGTTCGAGATCGCGGGCTACGACCGGGAGACGGTCGAGGACAAGTTCGCGGGCATGCTCCGCGCCTTCCGCTTCGGCGCCCCGCCGCACGGCGGCATCGCCCCCGGCGTCGACCGCATCGTCATGCTCCTGGCCGACGAGCCGAACATCCGCGAGACCATCGCCTTCCCGCTCAACGGCAACGCCCAGGACCTGATGATGGGCGCGCCGACGGAGCTGGAGGAGGCCCGCCTGAAGGAGCTGCACCTCTCGGTGCGGAAGCCTCAGCCGAAGTAGTCGCGGCGTGGCGTCGATGGGCCCGGAACCTGCTCGGTTCCGGGCCCATCGCCTTGCAGTGCCATGGGCGGGCCTAGGAACCCGGGCTTCCCTCGACGAAGAGATCCTCGGCACGCTCCACGGTCCCGGACCGGTCGAGCCAGTCGTGGAGCCGGTCGAGGTCGGTGCAGGTGGTGATGCGTTCACGGACGCCGTCGGAGATCGCGAGCCCGCGCACTTCCAGAACCCGGAGGATGCCCTTGGCCTCGCCTCTGGCTTCGCCCTCGGCCTTGCCTTCGAGGTACTTCTCCTCGAACAGCGTCCTGTGCCCAGGGAAGTGGGTGATGACGTTCTGCATCAGCTTTCTCCAGTTCTCCTTGCTCGGAGTGTCCTCCAGGCCGACTTCCACCACCTCGAACCAGTAGTTCGTGGCGCTCGGCGCGAACGACGCCAGTCCGCGAGCCACCGTTTCCAGTATGGCGGCGGCCCTGGGACTCTCGCTGTGCACGATGGCCGAGAGCGCCGCCAGGGCCGGCCGCCGGGCCACCTCCGTCTCGTCGGTGACCTCCGGGACGGTCTGTGGGCCCAGGACGAACGGGCGGGTGACCTGGGTCGTCCAGGGGTCCACGGTGCATTCGAAGGGACCCGCCGCCCAGGCCGCCGTCGATCGGTCGCGGCAGACCACGACCAGCAGGACGGGCAGGTCGTACTTCGCGTGCAGGTACGCGATGTAGTACGCTCAGTTCTTCGCCTTGTCCGGGTCCTTCTTCGTCTGGGCCTCCACCGCCAGGACGAAGTGTTCCCCCATCTCGGGTTCGAACCTGAGCACCGTGTCCGCGCGACGCTCGACCGGACGGATTTCGGTGGCGTCAGGTGAGAGCTCGCGGAAGTCCGGCTTCGAGGGCGGGGGCAGCCCCAGCGCCTCGAAGACCGGGGCGAGGGCCTCCGGATGCTCCTGGAAGAGCCGGTGGGAGGCCTCATGTGTTGCGGTGACCATGCGGAGAAGATGCCTGGTCGGCGGGCCGGGAGGCGGGGCAATCCGCGATGATCATTCGTTCGGGTGGTGAAGGAACGTTGTCCCGGGGCGCGGCTGAAGTAACCCGCGGTGAGGGCTCAGGGATTGAGCGTGCCGTTTCCTGCTGCCCGAGGTCTCGTTGGGCCGATCGGATGAACCGACGGCTCGACGGCAAGAGGTGGGTGTGCGGAACGCATGGTTGTCGGGAGTTGTTGATGCGTGCTCGACGATGCGACTTGACGATTGCGAATCGGTGGCCAACGAGAGCCTCGAATTCGGGGTGAGGTGCGCCAAACCGATGGGTGCGGCACTGCGTGAGGTTCCCGCATCGTGACTGGGCACACGCGACGAACCGGCTTGATCTACGTGGGCCTGGTGCTGGCAGGGATGTGCGGCACACTGTGGGCGGGCCACACACGCCGGTCAGGAGTGGCGGAGTCACTGGGAACCCTCCTGCCCGCACTTGCCGGACTGTACCTGGCCTGGGAGGGCTTTCGCGCGGACCGCGTCGAGGCACGACAGGACCAAGGACTGGCCGAGGTGGCCGACCAGTTGGCGGTGACGGTACGCGAACAGTGGGATGAGGAGGCGCGGATCCGACGCCTCAACGATCCGTATCCCCTGTCGGTGTGCTGGGCGCCGGCGGACCCGCAACTGACCGAGGACTGGCGGCGGCTGCGTGCCCTGGGGCTTGACTGGTCAGGTGGAACGTCGGGGGAGCTGGAGGGGTGGGCGGCGGAACCCTCCGACCTCGCGGGGGCCGGTACGGAGATCGCCGACGTCCTGCTGCGTAGAACCCCTACCCGCCGTCTGGTCGTCCTGGGAGGCGCAGGCTCGGGGAAGACCATGCTCTTGGTGCGTCTTCTGCTGGCCGTGGCTGACCAGCGGGCCCCAGGCGGCGCGGTCCCCGTATTGCTCCCGCTGGCCTCCTGGAATCCATCGGCACAGAACCTGCACGCATGGCTGGCCGAAAGACTGGCTCAGGACTACGTCGGCCTGCGGGCCCCGGCCCCAGCGTACGTAGGCAGTATGAATCGGGCACGGGCGCTGCTTGAGCACCGATTGATCTTGCCGATCCTGGACGGGTTGGATGAACTCCCGCCCACCGCCCGCGCCGTGGCGCTCGACGAAATCAGCCGTGCCCTCCCCCCTGGCCAATCCGTGGTCGTCTCCAGCCGTGTCGCCGAGTACCAGCAGGCCCAGTCCCCTGCGGGAGGGGTCCCGGTCAAGCTGGCCGGAGCCGCGGGTATCGAGCTGCTGCCCCTGACGGCCGGTGAGACGGCTGCCTATCTGACCAGGGACGCCGGAGGAGAACACACGAGTTCGGCCGCCCGCTGGGAGCGGGTGCTCGTACGGCTCGGCTCCGACGCTCCGGTCGCACGGGCACTACGCACCCCACTGATGGTGTTCCTGGCGCGTACCGTCTACAACCCGCGTCCGGGTGAGACCGCGACACACCTCCCTGACCCGGCTGAGCTGTGTGATGAGGACCGG
The DNA here is from genome assembly GCF_042647945.1 of Streptomyces lusitanus. Taxonomy (NCBI): domain Bacteria; kingdom Bacillati; phylum Actinomycetota; class Actinomycetes; order Kitasatosporales; family Streptomycetaceae; genus Streptomyces; species Streptomyces lusitanus. The sequence continues at coordinate 162,413 of NZ_JBHRWL010000033.1, read as the reverse complement.
CTGCCCACCCAATCGGCCGTCGAGCGGCATTTGCTTGACGCGTTCATCCCAGCGGCGTACCGGGGCCGCCCGGGCAACGCCTGTCGGTGGAGTGCGCAGCGCGCCGAACACGCGTTGGCCTTTCTGGCGCGGCATCTCCAGCACACTCTTGACGGGACCCCTGATCTGGCCTGGTGGCAGCTGCACAAGGCCATACACCGACGCGTCCACCAGAGCCTGCTTGCCACAGTCGCCGCGTCGGCTGTCGGCCTCAGCACCCTGGACGAGGGCCCGGGGACAGGCGTCGGATTCGCTCTGACGGCGGGAGTTCTGGGCTGGCACACCGGAGGCAAGCCCAGGTGGCTCCCTGCTGTCGCCTTCCGATGGTCGTGGGCGGGCTTCACTCTGGGCTTGCTGTGGGCGGTCGGCTTTGGCGTGATCCTCGCTCTGTCGGTCCGCGCCGCCCCCGAATTCTGGTTGCTCACGGGTCTGTTACTCGGTCCGGTGACCGGCGCCTGTCTCGGGCACGGCGTGGTCACCCTGGCCGGCCGGGAAGCCCGGTCTCCTGATCTCGCATGCACCGGCGGACCGGCGACACTTGCCCGCCGCGACCGCCGTGTCTTTTGGCGAGTCACCCTTGAGTTCGCGTTCGGCTACGGGCTCGTCCTGGCAGTCGTACTGCCCGATCTGTGCAATGGCGCCGCCGTCGAAGCCTTCAGGATCTCCGTCCTTGTCCTCATCCCGGTCTTCGGCATGTGCGGTGCCTTCGCCTACGCATCGTGGGGGCACTACATGCTGGCCCGCTGCTATCTCACCCTGCGCCACCGGCTCCCTCGGAACCTCCTGGCCTTCCTGGCCGACGCCCACCAGCGCGGAGTTCTACGGCAGGCGGGGGCGGTCTATCAGTTCCGTCATATCGACCTCCAGCATCACCTTGCGCAACGTTGAGGCCGACCGGTGGGGCTGGGAGGGGCGGAGCGGAGGCCAGGGCGGGAGTTGGGTGGTCAGGCGGTGGGCGAGGAGGGCGGCCGGGCGGATCAGAGGTTCGTCCGGCAGGTTCGCGGTCAGGGCCTCGCGTCCCCAGTGGGTGGTGCATGGGAAGCGCAGGTCTGACCGGGGCGCGGGCAGTCAGGTTCCGGAGGAGCGCGGTGCCGGGACGGTGAGTTGAGCCCGGACCGTCATGCGGGGCGGCAGCCCGTGAGTCACGCCCCAGCGGGCTGCCAGGGCTGCCACCAGGGACATCCCCCGGCCGCTCTCCGCCGCCGGCTCCGGGACGTGGAGTTGCGGGCGCCGGTCACCCACCGGGACGCCCGCCCCCGGCCGGCACTCACGCCGGCCGCGTGGGCGGACTTCGTGGCGTACGCGTCCGGGAGCTGGCCTCCGGCCGGGCTACCGGGCGACGAACTGCGTGAGGATGGCCTGCACCTCGTAGATGTCGACGCCCTTGGTGAACGTCTTCTGGAGCGGGGTCGGGGAGCCCGAGAGCCAGATCTTCAGTTCGGCGTCGAGGTCGAACGTGCCGGCGGTCTCCACGGCGAAGTGGGTGATGCTGCGGTACGGGATCGAGTGGTACTCGACCTTCTTGCCGGTGATGCCCTGCTTGTCGACCAGGATCAGACGCCGGTCGGTGAACAGTATGGTGTCGCGGATCAGCAGGAACGCCGCGTGCACCTGCTCGCCGTGGCCGAGCAGCCGGGCGTAGTCCTGCTGGGCCTGGACCGGGTCGACGGTGTGCGCGTTGCCGAAGAGCGCCATGGATGAAACCCCCACGTGAGTGGCGGTGACCGCATGTCGACCGCCTTCACATGATCTTCGCAAAGGCAGGGGCCCGGGAGAAGATGCCTCCTTCTCCCGGGCCCCTGCTGTAGCGAGCGTGTTACGCGGTCGGCTTCTCCTCGAGACGCGGGAACAGGACCGCGCCCTTGGTGACCGTCGAGCCGGCGGGCAGCAGGCCCCAGGCGCCGGCCTCCTGGACCCTCTGGTCCGCGAGGGCGCCGAGGGACGGCTCCGCGCCGAGCGACTCCCAGAGCTTCTGGGAGGTCTCCGGCATGATCGGGTTCAGCAGGACCGCCACCGCGCGCAGGGACTCCGCGGCCGTGTAGAGGATCGTCGCCAGGCGGGCCTTGCCCTCGGGCGAGTCGTCCTTGGCGACCTTCCAGGGCTCCTGCTCCGTGATGTAGCCGTTGACCTGCTTCACGAAGTCGAAGACCGCCAGGATGCCGCCCTGGAAGTCCAGCTCCTCGCCGATCTTCCGGTCGGCCTCCGCGACCGCCTTCGCCAGGCCGTCGTGGACCGCCCGCTCCGCGTCGCCGTCGGCCGTCGCGGCCGGCAGCTCGCCGCCGAAGTACTTGCCGACCATCGCCGCCACGCGGGAGGCGAGGTTGCCGTAGTCGTTGGCCAGCTCGCTGGTGTAGCGGGCGGAGAAGTCCTCCCAGGAGAAGCTGCCGTCCTGGCCGAAGGCGATCGCGCGCAGGAAGTACCAGCGGTACGCGTCCACGCCGAAGTGCGACGTCAGGTCCTGCGGCTTGATGCCGGTCAGGTTGGACTTGCTCATCTTCTCGCCGCCGACCATCAGCCAGCCGTTCGCGGCGACCTTGCCGGGGAGCGGGAGGCCCTGCGCCATCAGCATGGCCGGCCAGATGATCGCGTGGAAGCGGAGGATGTCCTTGCCCACCAGGTGCACGTCGGCGGGGAACGTCGACTCGAACTTCTCCGGGTTCTCGTTGTAGCCGACCGCCGTGGCGTAGTTCAGCAGGGCGTCGACCCACACGTAGATCACGTGCTTGTCGTCCCACGGGACCTTGACGCCCCAGTCGAACGTCGAGCGGGAGATGGAGAGGTCCTGGAGGCCCTGGCGGACGAAGTTCACGACCTCGTTGCGCGCGGACTCGGGCTGGATGAAGCCCGGGTTGGCCTCGTAGTGCGCGAGGAGCTTCTCGCTGTACTCGCTGAGCTTGAAGAAGTAGTTCTCCTCGCTGAGGATCTCCACCGGCTTCTTGTGGATGGAGCACAGCTTCTGGCCCGCGTACTCGCCCTCGCCGTCGAGCAGCTCGCCCGGGAGCTTGTACTCCTCGCAGCCCACGCAGTACGGGCCCTCGTAGCCGCCCTTGTAGATCTCGCCCTTGTCGTACAGGTCCTGCACGAACTCCTGGACGCGGTCGGTGTGCCGCTTCTGCGTGGTGCGGATGAAGTCGTCGTTCGCGATGTCGAGGTGCTCCCACAGGGGCTGCCAGGCCTCCGTGACGAGCTTGTCGGCCCAGGCCTGCGGGGTGACCCCGTTCGCCTCGGCCGTGCGCATGATCTTCTGACCGTGCTCGTCCGTGCCGGTGAGGTACCACACCTTCTCGCCGCGCTGGCGGTGCCAGCGGGTGAGCACGTCGCCTGCGACGGTCGTGTAGGCGTGGCCCAGGTGAGGAGCGTCGTTGACGTAGTAGATGGGGGTCGTGACGTAGAACGCCTTCGCCCCCTGCTTCTCTGATCCAGTGGCCGCCATGGTCGAAATCCTACTGGTCCTGGGGAGATCGACTCACACGCGTTTCGGGGGGTGGACGGGGGTTCCGTCCACCCCCCGGGGGTGTGGGGGGAGGGCTTTCCTACGGGCGCCAGGACGCCAGGACGCCCTCGTACAGCTCCGTGTCCGTGAGCTCGCGGGGGGTGGGGCCCGCGTGGAAGAAGGAGGTGTTCTCCGTCTTCAGCTTGCGGAGGTAGTCGAACGCCTTGTTGTCGTGCTCACCGAAGGCGACGAACGAGAAGAACACGTTGGGGTGGCTCTTCGCGGCGTCCGTGAGGGCCTTGGTGGCCGGGGTCTTGGCGTCCGGGGCGCCGTCCGTCTGGAAGATCACCAGGGCGGGGGTGCCGGCGGGCTCCTTCGCGTGCTGGGTGAGGACGGCTTCTACGGCGGCGTGGTAGCTGGTACGGCCCATGCGGCCGAGCCCTGCGTGCAGGTCGTCGATCTTGTCCTCGTGGTCGGTGAGGGTCAGCTCGCCGGTGCCGTCCAGCTCGGTGGAGAAGAAGGTGACGTGGACGGTGGCCTCGGGGTCGAGGTGCGCGGCGAGGGCGAGGGTTTGCTCGCCCAGGGCCTGGGCGGAGCCGTCCTTGTAGTACGGGCGCATGGAGGCGGAGCGGTCGAGGACGAGGTGGATCTTGGCGCGGGTGCCGGTGAGGTTGTTGTTCGCCAGGACGGTGGCGGCGGCGTTGTAGGCGGTGGTGAGGGTCGCCGGGATCGGGGTGGGGTCGGCCTTGGTCTCGGCCGGGGTTCCGGGCTCGTCCGCACCGTCCGTGCGGGGCGCCTCCGGCGTGGGTTCCGGGTTCGGTGCCTGAGCCTCGGGCTCCGGTTCCGGCGCCGCCTCCGGCTCCGGTTCGGCCTCGGCTTCGCCTTCGGCCGGGGATTCGTTCCCACCCGCACCACCCGTGCGGGTTTCGTTGTCGGGTGCGGGTGGCCCCTGTGGGGCCTCATCGCCGTCGGCGGCCGCGGGCTCCGGTTCCGATTCCGGTTCCGCCTTCGCCTCAGCCTCGGGCTCCTCGGCCGCGGGCTCTGCCTCGGGCTCCTCGGGGATCTCCGCCGGCTGCGGCTCCGGGGCGGCCTCGGCCTCGGCAAGGGTCTCCTCCGGCTCCGGCTCCGGCTGCGGGGCGGGCTCGGGCTTCGCCTCGGGCGCAGCGTCGGCCTTGGGCTGTGCCTCGGACTCCTCGGCCTTGGGCTCTGCCTCGGGCTCGGGTGCCGCCTCGGCCTCGGCAGGGGTCTCCGCCGGCTCCGGGGCGGCCTCGGGCTCGGCCTCGGCCTTCGCCTCGGGCGTGGGGTCCGCCTCCGGCTCCGGGGTGGGCTCCGGCTTCGCCTCGGTGGGCGGCTGCGGCTCCGTCTCGGCCTTGGGCTCCGGCTCAGGCGTCGGGGCAGGCGCCGGCTCCGGTTCCGCCGTCGGTGTCGGAGTCTGCTCCGTGGACGGGCGGGGGACCGCCACCTTGTCGAATGCCGACCTCACCAGGTCGTGTTCATCGCTTTCGCGGGGTTCCGGGACCGTCGGGGACGGCGGAGCCGTAGGTGCCGCCTCGGGCGGAGTGGGCGTTTCGGTGGTCGGCGCCGCACCCTCCGCTTCGGCGGACCTCGCTTTCCGTGACCGGCCGAACGCGTTCCGCAGGAGAGTGAGAATGCCCATGTGCGCAACCCTTCGCGTGAGTTGGTGCCCGTCGAACCCTGGCCAGGACGGACACGTAAGGTTAGCGGCCCTTGGGGGCGATCTTGGGCAGGGTGGGGGTTGGGGGATCGTATCTGTCAAGGGCGCGATCCGGACGGTGTGGGGCCGTCCTTCCGCTCCGGCGTGCGCCCTTGATGCCGTCCCGGGTTCACCCGTCGTTCACTCCCGCGCCCGGTCGCCGCACCCGTGTGCTCCTACGGTCGCGCTGACACCACGGGCCCAAGGAGTGAAAACGTGCGAAAGCTGCTGCCGTTGATCGGAACGCCGTCCGGTTCGCACCCCGGCGGACGGTCCGCCATGACCTGTCGTTTCCGGTGTGGTGACGCCTGCTTCCACGAGGTGCCCAACACCAGCGACAACGAGTACGTCGGTGACATCGTCGCCGGTGCCCTCAGCCGCCGTTCGATGATGCGCGCCGCCGCCGTCGTGACCGTCGCAGCGGCCGGCGCCGGTGCGGTCGGCGTCGTCGGCGCGCCCGAGGCGCAGGCCGCGCCGGGCGGCAAGGGCCACGGACACGGGCACGGGCACGAGCACGACAAACCCAAGGGCGCTCGCGGGCTGCGGTTCACGCCCGTCGCGCCGAACACCGACGACGCCGTGACCGTGCCCGAGGGCTACCGGCAGAACGTCGTCATCCGCTGGGGCGAGCCGATCCTGCGCGGCGCGCCCGCCTTCGACGGGGACAGGCAGAGCGCCAAGGCGCAGGCCGGACAGTTCGGCTACAACTGCGACTTCCTCTCCCTGCTGCCGCTCAAGGGCGAGCACGGACGGCAACTGCTCGTCGCCAACCACGAGTACACCGACGAGATCCTCATGTTCCGGGACTACGACCCCGAGAACCCCACCCGTGAGCAGGTGGAGATCGCCTGGGCCGCCCACGGCCTCGCGGTCGTCGCCGTCGAGGAGGACCGGCGCAGCGGCAAGCTGACCGCCGTCAACCGGCACCACCTCAACCGGCGGCTGACCGCCACCTCCGAGTTCCGGCTCACCGGCCCCGTCGCCGGCTCCGACCTGGTGAAGACCTCCGCCGACCCGCGCGGCACCAAGGTGCTCGGCACCCTCAACAACTGCTCCGGCGGCACCACCCCGTGGGGCACCACGCTGCACGGCGAGGAGAACTTCAACCAGTACTTCGGCAACGGCTCCAGCGCCACCGACAAGCGGTACGGCATCGGCACCGGCGCGACCGAGCGCAAGTGGGAGCGGTTCGACAAGCGGTTCGACCTCGCCCAGGAGCCCAACGAGGTGCACCGCTTCGGCTACGTCGTCGAACTCGACCCGTACGACCCGGACTCCACGCCCCGCAAGCACACCGCGCTCGGCCGCTTCAAGCACGAGGCGGCGACCGTGCGGCTGACGCACGACGGGCGGCCGGTCGTCTACTCCGGCGACGACGAGCGGTTCGACTACTTCTACAAGTTCGTCAGCAGCAAGAAGATGCGGCACGGCAACAGCCGCTCCGCCCGCGAGCACAACCTCTCGCTGCTCGACGAGGGCACGCTGTACGTCGCCAAGCTCACCGGTGACTCGCCCGGCATCGAGATCGACGGCACCGGCAAGCTGCCCAAGGACGGCGAGTTCGACGGCAGCGGTCAGTGGATCCCGCTGGCCACCGCGACCGCGCACGGCGCCGTCTCGCACGTCGAGGGCATGACCGCCGAGGAGGTCTTCGTCTTCACGCGTCTCGCCGGTGACAAGGTCGGCGCCACGAAGATGGACCGGCCCGAGGACATCGAGCCCAACCCCGTCACCGGCAAGGTGTACGTCGCGCTCACCAACAACTCCAACCGCGGCGTCGGCTCCAACCCGAAGGCGGACGAGGCCAACCCGCGCCACGCCAACAAGCACGGCCACGTGCTGGAGCTGACCGAGCGCTGGAACCGGCCGGAGAGCACCCGCTTCGCCTGGTCGCTGTTCCTGGTCGCGGGCGACCCGGAGGACCCGGCGACGTACTTCGCCGGCTTCCCGAAGGACTCCGTCAGCCCGATCTCCTGCCCGGACAACGTCGCCTTCGACGCCCACGGAAACCTGTGGATCTCCACCGACGGCAGCGCCCTCGGCTCGCACGACGGTCTGTTCGGCGTGGCCACGCGCGGTGACCGGCGCGGTGAGCTGAAGCAGTTCCTCACCGTGCCCAACGGCGCCGAGACCTGTGGTCCCGTCGTCCAGGACCGGCGGGTGCTGGTCGCCGTGCAGCACCCGGGCGAGGTGGACGGGGCGACCGTGGACCAGCCGGCCAGCGCCTGGCCCGACGGTCCCGGCACGTACGTCCGCCCGGCGGTCGTCGCGGTGTGGCGCGCGGACGGGCGGGACATCGGCGTCTGACGCAGTACGACGCCGTAAGAAGGAGGAGGGGTGGTGCCGGGCGGTTCATGCCCCCGGCACCAGCTCCTCCAGCCACTCCCGGTACGCCGGGGCCTGCCGGGCCACCTCCTGGTACGCGTCCGCCAGGTGCGGGTACACGCCCTCCAGCTCGGTGTCCGTACGCGCCGCCAGCAGCAGCCGTACGCCCAGCGGGTCGCCGGCGATGCGGCGGACGGCCGTGTCGGGGCGGGAGGGGGAGGTCGGCTGGCAGACGGTGACGACCTCGCCGATCGCGACCAGGGACGCGGCCGTGTGGTAGTCGCCGTGCAGCACGGGCGGGTCGATGCCCGCCTCGCGCAGCATCCGCCGTACCGCGTCCCACTCGCCGTCGACCGCCGGGTCGATCATCCAGCGGTCGTGGGCCAGGTCGGCGAGGTCGACGACCGGGCGGGCGGCGGCCGGGTGATCGGCGGGCAGGGACACGAACTGCGGCTCGCGGGCGATGAGGACGCGGGTGCGCAAGGCCTCCGGGACGCGCAGCGGGCAGCCCTCCACCTCGTGCACGAACGCGACGTCGAGGTGTCCGTCGGCGACCATGCGCAGCAGGGCGTTGGCGGAGACGTCCATGTGCAGGGTGGGTTCCTGCCAGTGCCGGCGCAGACGGCGCAGCCAGCCCGCCAGCGCCCTGCTCGCGGTGGACCCGATGCGCAGCTGACGGCCGCCGACGGCGGCGGCGCGGGCCTCGGTCACCAGGGAGCGCAGCTCGGTGACCAGCGGGCGGGCGCGGCTGAGCACCAGCCGGCCCAGCGGGGTGGGACGGCAGCCCGTGCGCGCGCGGACGAACAGGGCGCCGCCCAGCTCCTGTTCGATGCGCCGCAGCTGCGTGCTCAACGAGGGCTGGGCCACGCCGAGCTGGCGCGCGGCCCGGTGCAGACTGCCCGTGTCGGCGATCGCGCACAGCGCCCTGAGGTGCCGGACCTCAAGCTCCATGTCCTGGGAGGGTAAGCGGGAAGTTCAGGTTTCACCAGACACCCAAATCCCGCCTGTGCAGGCGTAGTCGGGCGTCTGCGACACCGGGACGGGGAGGTGTGCGGCACATGGCCGGGCGGCGTGCGGCACATGTCCGGACCGCGGCGATAGCCCGGTCCTATCACCGGTTGCCATCATCACAGCCGCCGCGCGGGCGCGGACACTCACCGGTGACACGTGACTCACCCCCCACCGAAGGAGTCATCGATGCGCCTGCGCATGCCCCTGTCCGTGCTGTCCGCGGCCGGTCTGAGCCTGACCGCGCTCGGTCTGGGCGCCGCCCCGGCCGGCGCCGCCGAGGCCCCCCTCGCGCCCGCCGACTCGTACGCCGCGTACGCCGGTTCGTCCGAGGAGGCCGCGGCCAACCGCGCGTTCTTCGAGGCCGTGCTGAAGTCCGTCGCCGAGAAGCGGGCCGCCGACCCCACCGGCGCCGCCGCCGTCACCGTCGTCTACAACGCCTCCCAGGCGCCGACGTTCGCCAGTCAGATAGCCCAGAGCGCCCAGATCTGGAACAGCTCGGTCTCCAACGTGAGACTCCAGGCGGGCACCTCGGGCGCCGACTTCTCGTACTACGAGGGCAACGACTCGCGCGGGTCGTACGCGTCCACCGACGGCCACGGCAGCGGGTACATCTTCCTGGACTACGCCCAGAACCAGACCTACAACTCGACGCGGGTCACCGCGCACGAGACCGGTCACGTGCTGGGTCTGCCGGACCACTACTCCGGTCCGTGCAGCGAGCTGATGTCCGGCGGCGGCCCCGGCCCGTCCTGCACCAACGCCTACCCGAACGCGACCGAGCGGTCGCGGGTGAACCAGCTGTGGGCGAACGGCTTCGCCGCCGCACTCGACAAGGCGGAGAAGGCGCTGGAGAAGTCCGGGCGCTGAGTCGTCCGTGTTCCGTCCGGTGCGGGCCGTTCCCCTTTTGCGGGGGCGGCCCGCATCGCCGTTTCAGGTGCGGGTGCGCGTGCGGGTGCGGGTCCGGGCGGGGGTGGTGGTGGAGTAGGTGATCGGGGCGGGCCCGGGGCGCCTGCGGCGGAGGACGGGCCGGCCGGTCAGCCATACGGTGAGGGCCACCGTCGCGCCCACGGCGAGGAGCACCCAGGACGCCGTGTGCAGGGTGGCCGTGAGGGCGTCGTAGACCGCGGCGGCCGCCGGGCGGTGCACGGTGTCCGGGAGGTCGGCCAGGGTCAGCCGGCGGCCGAGGACCACCGCCAGGGCGAGCAGGGCGCCGCCCAGCGCGACGCCCAGTCCGGCCGCGGTGAGGGTGCGGCGGCGGGACGCGGCGACCGTGACGCCGGTGACGGCGAGGGCGACGGCGGTGAGGGGCAGCAGGAGGGCGGCGGCGTCCAGCAGCCGGTAGCCCCGGCGCAGTCCGGCCACCTCCTCGGCCGGGACCACGGGCAGGGCGGTGTGCTCGACGGGGATGTGGTGCGCGTAGGGCATGTGGTCGGCCTCGAGCCGCTGCTTCACCTGGGCGGTGACGGGCGCGAGGTCGACGGTGACGGGTCCGGTGGAAGGCGCGTCGGTGTCGCGGAGGGCGTGCAGCACCGCGTCGTGGACGGTGCGGTTGCCCGCCTCCCACGCCGTGCGGAAGGCGTCCGTACGGGTGAACGACTCGAGGGCGTCGCGGACGAACGGGCCGACGGCACTCCCGCCCTCGGTGCGTGCCTCCAGCTCGCGTACGACCTCGTCGCCGACGGCGTCCGCGACGGCCTCTTGTACGGCGGGGTCACCGGCGAGCGGGGCGACGGTACGGACGTACCGGCCGGTGTCGGCGAGGTCGTACGCGGCCCATCCGGCGAGTACGGCGAGTGGCACGAGCAGGCACGCGAGGGCTACACACGCCGCCGCGACACTGTCCCGAGTCCCGCTCCACGAACCCACCTCTCCAGGCAACCCGGCCGCCCCGACGGCCGCGACCGGTGCACCCCCGAACGGGGCGCGGCCCGCACCCGGCGTGCGACAGTCCCTGGCATCCCGGTGGCCGTACGGAGGTGCGGCGCGGGCCCGCTGGGGGGTGCCGCCTGCGCCCACCCTCCCCCACTCTCGGCTTCGCTCGAGCGGGAGGTACCCCCATCGCCCCTAGCGGCACGACTGCCCGCAGGCGGCGGGGGCAGCGCCCCTTCAGGGGCGCGGGGAACTGCGCGATCGGCCCCGCGCGGCCTGCACCCGGCGTGCGACAGTGCCCGGCATCCCGGTGGGCGCACGGAGGTGTGGCGCGGGCCCGCTGGAGGGTGCCGCCTGCGCCCACCCGTGCCGCCCCTAGCGGCACGACTGCCCGCAGGCGGCAGGCGCCTCAGGGGCGCGGGGAACTGCGCGGCCAGCCACCGTGCGGCCCGCACCCGGCGTGCGACAGTGCCCGGCATCCCGGTGGCCGTACGGAGGTGCGGCGCGGGCCCGCTCGAGGGTGCCGCCTGCGCCCACCCGTGCCGCCCCTAGCGGCACGACTGCCCGCAGGCGGCAGGCGCCCCCAGCCACCGTGCGGCCCGCACCCGGCGTACAAGAGTCCCCGGCGCCGCGTAGGCCGACACCGGGGGGCGGGTGGCCCCACCCGCCCCCGCCTGCACGCGCCCGTGCCGGAAAGAGAGCCCCCGCCTCACTCCAGGCGGTGACCCTCCGCGTCTTCCTTCGTGTAGTACCGGTAGAACATGATCAAAAACGTGCCCGCCATCACGCCCACCCCCAGCGCCACCGAGCGGTAGATGCTGCCGTTGGACTGGCTGAAGAGGAAGCCCGCCGCGCAGCCGGCGAAGGCGGCCCAGGACAGGGCGTGGACCTCGCGGCGGAGTTTGGGGGCCACGGTGAGCAGGGTGATGAGGACCGCGGCGAAGACGAGCGCGGTGAGGAAGCCGAAGAGCAGGTTCCAGCCGGTGACGGGGCCGCCGTAGCGGCGGTTCGCCGCGGCCCAGTAGCCGTAGACGAGCGCGGCGAGGACGGGCAGGACGACCCGGGCCACGCGATGGGTGCGGGCGTCGAAGACGTCGATGGTGCGGCCCTGTTCGATCATGCCCCGGGACCGGGGCGCCGCATGCGCCATGGGAGCACTCCTTCCTGCCGTCCCCCGCCCCTCCAGAGCACACCTGCCGCGCCCGGGCGGCAACTCGATCGCACGGGTGGCGCCCGCGCGGGAGGGGATGCGACCGTCACGGGTGCGTGTTTCGCTGGGGCCGTGAGTCCGGCCACCACAGGACACGCCCTGCCCGAGCCGCACGCGACGGCCGGCCTGGGCGACGTCGTGGAGCGGCAGAAACTGCTGCGCGTACGGGGCCGCAGCGTCGCCTGGGTGCCGCCGCTGGTGCTGCTGGCCGCGATCGCGGTGGCCGACTACAACACCACCGGCGAGTTCCGGATCATCTCCTGGATCGTGCTGGTGCCGGGCATCGCGGCCGCGCTGTGCGGGGTGTGGGGCACGGCGGTGTTCGCGGTGCTGTGCATGGCCTCCTACACCCTGGTCGACAACGCCTGGCCGCACCAGTTCCAGGCGGGCCTGCCCGACTTCATCCTGGTCGCCCTCGGCGGCGTCCTCGCCACGCTGGCGTGCGCGGTGCGGGTGCGCGGCGAGCGGCGGACGCTGCACATGCGGGACGTGACGGACACGGTGCGGCGCACCGTGCTGCGGCCGCTGCCGCCCGGCTGGGGCGGCCTGGAGCACGCGGGCGTCTATCTCACCGCCGACGCCCAGGCCCGGGTCGGCGGCGACTTCTACGACATCCAGCCAGGACCGCACGGCACCCGCGTCCTCGTCGGGGACGTGCAGGGCAAGGGGCTGGGCGCGGTGGAGACGGCGGCGGTGCTGCTCGGCACGTTCCGCGAGGCGGGCTACCACGAGGCGGACCTGGGGGTGGTCGCCGACCGGCTGGAGTCGCGGATGGTGCGGCACCGCGCGTACACGACCGCCCTCGGCCGCGCGGACGGCGACCGGTTCGCCACGGCCGTGCTGCTCGCCTTCCCCGCGGACGAGGACGACGTCGTCGACGCCGTCGTCCTCGGTCACGAACCCCCGCTGGCCGTCGGCCCGTCGGGGGTGCGGCGGCTGCCGGTGGCCGGGGGGCTGCCGCTCGGCTACCGCGAGCTGGCGCCCGGTCGTCCCCCGGTGCGCCGGGTGCGTGTGGACGCCGACGAGACGCTGCTGGTGGTGACGGACGGGGTGACGGAGGCCCGGGACCGGGAGGGCCGCTTCTTCAAGGTGGTGGAAGCGGTGCGGGAGGCCGTGGCCGCCGACCCGCGGCTGATGGCCCCCGGCCTGCTGGTGCCGGCCGTACGGGACCGGACGCTGCGGCACTGCCACGGGCGTCTGGCGGACGACACCACCGTGTTCGCGGTGCGGCGCGGCCGGGGCGCGGGGGTCGAACGCCGCGAAGGGGGACGTTCACCGCTGTGACGCCCCCGTTTGCGACCGCAGCGGTTACGGTGCTGCCGTAGGTGATCGACAGGGGGAGGGGACCATGCCCGGGACCGTGCTGCTGCTGGCGGCGTCGCCGCTGGGCCGGGGACGGCTGGTGGACGCGGCGTCCGTGCTCCCGGTGCTCGCGGCGGTGCCCCCGTCGGTGCTGTCCGGCGCGGACACCGCGAACGTCGTGGAGCTGGCCGACCCGCTGGAGCCGCAGGCGGTGCTGACCCGGCTGCGCGCGGCGGCCGCGGCGCCCGGCCCGCTGACCGTGTACGTGGCGGGGGAGCTGCGGCTGGACCGCAGGCAGCGGCTGCCGCACCTGGCGCTGGCCCGCACCACCCCGGCGACCGTGCGGTACACGGCGCTGCCCTGGCACTGGTTCCGGGACGAGCTGCGGCTGCGCCCGGCGGGCGCGACGACGCTGTTCCTCGATCTGCGTGCCGACGCGGACACCTGGCAGGCGCTGTGCGCGCCGCCCGCGCCGGGCCGGCCGTTCCCGCTGGACTGCGGGCGGGACGCCGCCGTTTACGGTCGCATCGCACCCCCGCCGGCCCGGCGCGGGGTGGCGGCGCCCGCGTACATGAAGGCGCTGGCGACGCTGCTGCGCAGCGGGCGGCGGCCGGCGGAGGAGGAGCTGCACCAGCGGGCGCTGGCCCGGATCGCGCCGGAGGGCGCGGGCACCGACCTGGTGCTGGAGCAGCGCGGGCCGCTGCCGGGCGACCCGCACGCGGCGGTCACGGCGGCCGTGCGCGCGGGGCGGCACGCGGAGGCGGACGCGCTGGCGGCGCGGCTGGAGCAGGCGGCGGGGTTTGCGCACGGCCCGGTGTCCGAGGAGGCGCTGCACTGGACCGAGGTCCGCGCCGACCTGGCGATGCTGGCGGGCGACGCGGCGCGCAGCTGCCGTGCGTGGATGGCGCTGGCGGGCGTCCGGCTGGCGGCCGGGCAGCCGGCCGACGCGCCCGCCGTGGAGTCGGCGGTGGACCGCGCCCACCACCAGTGGGGCCGGATCGACGACCCGGTGCGGGTGCGTGAACTGGGCCTGGAGCTGGTGGGGTTGCGGAGCCGGGTGCCGGGGCGCCGGGAGGGGGCCGTGGAGCATGTGCGGCGCCGGCTGCGGGAGGTGCAGGGGCGCGGCGGGATGCCGGCCGGGCACCTGCGCACAGACCCTCCCCAGGGCGCAACGGCGATGCCATGATGGTGAGTTATGGCTGAGGGGGACGGAGTGGCCGACCAGGACATCTGCATACGGCTCGAAGGGAACGCGACGGAGGGCGACGTCACCGCCCTGCGCAACTGGCTGGAGCGGGAGAAGCCGCTGGAGGACCTGCTGCGGTACGGGCGGGTGCGGATCCGCGAACGGCCCGCCACCGATCACGACGGCGCCCCGATGGGGACGAGTCAGGAGATCGTCATCGCCGTCACGTCGGCGGGCGCCACCGTGGTGTTCCAGGAGCTGCTGGAGCAGGTCAGACGGGGTGTGAGGGCCTGGCGGGACAATCGTCGCGAGGTCGAGAACGGCGAACCGCCCGAGGGCCGAGTCGAACCGGTGAACCGCCACGACGGGTAGGCCGGTGCAGCCTCAGGACGCGGGGGAGCCGATGGACCGGGCGCTGCTGATCGGCGTGTCCGACTACCTCCACACGAAGCCGCCGCACGGGGTGCCCGGCGAGCTGCCGGCCGTCGGGAACAACGTGGGCGTGCTGCGCGAGGCGCTGGTGCGCGGGCGGGTGTTCGCCGACGAGGACATCGTCCCGCTTCAGTCGCCGGATCTCGCCGAGGCGGGACGGGAGCTGCAACGGGTCGCCCGTGAGGCGCGGGGGCTGCTGCTGGTGTACTTCGCCGGGCACGGGGCGATCCCCAGCGGCGGCGACGAGCTGTACCTCCAGATGCGTGACGCCGAGGTGTTCGCCGGGGAGCACACGGTGTTCTCCGGCGCCGTGAAGTTCGGCGACCTGATGGGGACGGTGCTGGCCACGAGCCGGGCGGACCGGATCGTGGTGATCCTCGACTGCTGCTTCGCGGGCAACGCGGCCCGGGTGTGGGAGCACTTCGAGGACAAGCGGCGGGTCGTGCTGCTGATGAGCGTGCAGGCCAACCACCGTATCGACGCGGGCGATCCGCGGACGCCCACGCCGTTCACGGAGAATCTGGCGGAGCTGCTCGGCGAGGCGGACGGCACGACCGTCTCCCGGCTCGCGGCCCGGCTGCGGCGGCGCATGGCCGAGCAGCGCCGCCGCACCCTGCGCAACGAACCCTGGGAGCCGCAGCTGCGCGCCGACGCGGGCGTCGACGTGCGGCTGGGCGGGGGCGACGGTGCGGGCGGGGAGCCGGCCGACGGGTCGCGGGCGCCGGTCGCCGGTCCTGACCTCCCGCCGGTGCCGCCGGTGCCGGTGCCGCCCGTCCGGCCGTGGGGCGTGCCGGCGCGCAGGCTGCGCGGCTGGGGGCGCGGCCTGCGCCGCCGGCTGCGGACGTGGTGGCGCGCGGGCGATCCCGCGGGGTCGTCGCGCCGCCTGCTGTTCCGGCTCGCGCTGCCGGTGCTGCTCGCCCTCGGCATGCTGGGCGTGGGCCTGTACGGGCCGCTGGGCCTGACCGGCGGGGACGACACCCGCTGCGCCCCGCCGCTCGAACTGCGCGTGCTGACCGACCCGGACCTGGAGGAGACCGTCCGCACGGCCGCCGGCGCCTATCTCACCTCCGACGCGAACACCACCGAGGCGGGCTGCCGGCACACCGGCATCACCGTCTACAGCGCCGGTTCCTCCGACGTGGTCGACGCGCTGCGGCGGCACACGGACACCTGGAAGGAGCCCGGCGTCGACGAGGCCAACCCGCAGCGCGACATCGGCCCGCAGCCCGACGTGTGGATCCCCGGCTCCCGCGCCGAGGTCGACCGGGTGCTGGAGCGGCAGGACACGGACGCGGTCGCGGAGCTGGAGCCGGAGGAGGCGCCCCTCGCCTACTCCCCCGTCGTGCTGGCCGTGCCCGAGCGCCTCGCCCCCCGGCCGCCGGACGACCTCACCGGGCTGACCCTGACCACGATGATCGACGCGCTGGCCGCGCGCGCCGAGGACGCGGCCGTGCGCCGCCCCGACCCCGAGTTCACCGACTCCGGGCTGCTCGCCACCGTCGGCCTGTACGGCGACACGGGCGCCGTCGCCCGCGGGGAGCGCATGGTCCGGCAGCCGGGGCCGCCCTCCCCCACCGCCGGCGACCTGCTGTGCAGCCTGCCCGCCGACGACGTTGTGGACGACCGCACCGCCGCCCTCGTACCGGAGTTCCTGCTCATCAGCGGCGTCGAGTGCGAGGACACCGTCCGCGCCCCGCGCGTCGCCCAGTACCCCGCCGACGTGCCCGGCACGGACCCGGTGTTCGTGCGGGTGCGCTGGGACGGCGGCGACGCCGACGCCACGGCCCGGGACGCGGCGGTGGCGTCCTTCCGTGACTGGCTGGCCGGGGACGGGGGCCGCGAGGTGTTCGGCCGGTACGGCTTCCGCGACCCCCGCACCCAGGAGCTGATCGATTCCGGCCCCAAGCCCGACGGGGTGAAGTACGCGCCCAGCCCGCTCGACGCGTCGGCCGGGCGGAACGAGATGGAGCAGGCCCTGAGCGCCTACCAGGCGTACGGCGGGCCCGGCCGGGTGCTGTTCCTGCTGGACAGCTCCGGTTCCATGGCCGGCCTGTGGCAGGGGCCGAGCGGCGGCCCCGGCCTGCTGCGGCAGACGCTGGGCGGGCTGGGCAGCGCGGACGAGTACGGCGTCTGGGCGGTCGCCGACACCGGCGACGGCCCGTACGAGACGCTGCTGGGGTTCGGCGCGCACCGGCGGGAGGACGCCGAGGAGGCGCTCGACGAGCGGGCGCGGGTGCGTGACGTCTCCGCCGACCCGCACGCGGCGCTGCTCGCGGCGTTCGACGAGATGGAGCGCCGGAAGGACGACGGGAGGCCCCAGCTGATCGTGCACATCACCGACGGCCGGCACGGCGAGCATCTGAGCGGCGGACGGCTGACGGACGTGCTGGACCGGGCCGAGGCGAGCGGGGTGCCGGTGACCGTCGCCGTCCTGGGCGCCGGAGGCTGCGACGAGGGCCGGCCGGACCGCCGGATCGCCGACGTGAGCGGCGGGCGCTGTCTGGACGCGGGGGACGACGTGGGCGCCGCCCTGCACGACGAGATCGCCCGCATCGGAACGGGGGACGACTGATGTCGCGACGGCTCACCGCGCTGCTCGCGCTGCTGCTGCTCGCCGCCTGCACGGGCGGCGGCGGGGACGGGACGGCCACGCCGGCCGAGGAGGAGAAGCCCGGCACGATCGTCGTGGCCAGCGGCCGGGACGTCACCGGCAGCAACGGCGTACGGCAGCGGCTCATCGACGCCTGGAACCGGCAGCAGAGGGAGAAGTCGCAGGACGCGGACGACCCGGACTACTACCAGGCGCGGCTGGTGGAGCTGCCGGGCAGCGCCGACGAGCAGCGCAGCCAGCTGCTGGGCGCCCTCCAGTCCGGCAGCGCCCGGTACGACGTGGTGAACCTGGACGTGACGTGGGTGCCGGAGTTCGCGGAGGCCGGGCTGGTGCGGGCGCTGCCGGACGACCTCGTGGACGCGGACGTCATCGATCCGGTCGCCCGGACCGCCCGGTGGGACGGGAAGGTCTACGCGGTGCCGTTCAACAGCGACGTGGGCCTGCTGTACTACCGGCGCGATCTCCTGCGGAAGGCCGGGATGGAACCGCCCTACGTACCGCAGGACTTCACCTGGGGCCGGCTGCGCGGGTACATCACCACCCTGGACGACAACCTCGACGACCGTGACTTCGTCAACGGCTGGACCACCCAGCTCGACGCGTACGAGGGCCGCACCGTCAACGCGATGGAGGCGTTCGCCACGGCGGTGCCCGGCCTCACGCTGGTGGACGAGGACGGCCGCTACACGGGCGACGTGGAGGAGCTGCGGCGGGGCGTGGCGGAACTCGACCGCCGTGTCGACCCGGCGTACATCTCCCCGGACGCGAAGAAGGGGGACGAGACGGGGTCGACGAGCGAGTTCACCAAGGGGGGTACGGCCTTCCTGCGCGCCTGGCCCTCCGCCTACCCCACGCTGTACCGGGTGTTCGGGGACCGGCTCGGGGTGGCGCCGCTGCCCGGGAAGGCGGTGCTCGGCGGGCAGAACCTGGCGGTGACGACGACGTCGGAGCGGGCGCGGAAGGCGACCGAGCTGATCCGGTTCCTCACCGGGCGGCAGAGCGAACGCTGCCTGCTGGAGGCCGGGTTCGCGGCGACCCGTGACTCGGCCTACGACCGTCCGGCGCGGTGCCCCGCGGAGATCTCCGCCGCGCCCGTGCCGTCCCCGACGGGGGAGGCCGACGAGGTGCCGCGCCGGGAAGGGGGCCGTCCCGGGTTCTCCGACGCGATGCTGAAGCAGGCGCTGGAGCGGGCCGTGCACCGGCCGAGGACGCCGCTGTACGGCGCGTTCACCCAGACCGTCATCACCCAGCTCGAACCGCTCGTCGAAGGCGGCTCGGCCGACCCGGACGAGGTGGCGCGACGGCTGGACGAGGCGCTGCGCGGGGCCTTGCGCGGATGAGGGCTCTCGACGGCGACGGGCGCCTACCGCTCGGCCGCCTCCACCTCGACCGGTGCGGTGGTGGTCCCGCGGTCGGCGTCCGGGTCCGCGGCCTTGGCCGGGCCCGCGTTCGCCGCCAGGACCAGCGCCGCGACCGCGGCGAGAGCCGCGATGAAGCCTCGGGCGTAACGCTCGGTGGGGCGGGTGCGTTGCAGCACGGCGACCTCGCAACAGCGACGGGTTAAGCGGGTTTAATTCGCGGTTTAACCTAGGGGCTGTCCGACGCGAACGGCAAGGGGCACTGGGGGAGTTGGCATGGGGGAGCGGGACGAGCCGGGCACCATCGGGCGGCGGGTGCAGCGGCTGCGCGTGGCACGCGGGCTGACACAGAAACAGCTGGCGGAGCCGGTGTACACCCCCGCCTACGTCTCCACCCTGGAGGCCGGCCGGGTGCGCCCCTCCGACGAGGCGCTGCGGCATCTCGCGGAGCGGCTCGGAGTCGAGTTCGACGAACTGGCGACCGGGCGTTCCGCGCGCCGGGTGACCGAACTGCGGCTGGGGCTGACCGAGGCACAGCGCGCCCTCGCCGTGGGGGAGGCGGAGTCGGCGGTGGAGCAGTACACGGCGCTGCTGGCGGAGGCGGAGGCGCAGGAACTGCCGGAGGAGCAGGCCGCCGCGCTGCTCGGCCTCGGGGAGTGCGCCCTGGACACGGGCGAACTCGTCGACGGACGGCGCTACTTCGAGGAGGCGGAGGCGCGGCTCGCGGACGCGCCGCTGCCCGCGCGGGTGCCGGCGCTGCGCGGCCGGGCCGTCGCGCACTACCTCGCGGGGGAACTGCGGTACGCGGTGTACCTGCTGGAGAGCACGATCGACGAGCTGAACCGGGGCGGCCTGCACGACCCGGACGCGCTGCTCCTGCTGTACGCCAGCGTCATCGGGCCGTACATGGACATGGGCGCGCACGCGCGGGCCGCGCAGGCCGCGGAGTTCGCGCTGGCGCTGGCCCCGCAGTCCGGCGACCCGGCGCTGGTGGCCCGGATGCACCGGTCGGTGGCCCGCACCCTGCTCGCCGAGGGCCGCCTCGCGGAGGCGGACGCCTCCCTGGCCAAGGCGGCCGAGCTGTACCGGGGACTGCAACTGCGCACCGAGCTGGCCAACTGCCACTGGATGCGCGGGTACGTGTACGCGCAGAACGGCGAACTGGAGCGGGCCGAGGCGGAGATGCGGGAGGCGCTGCACATGTTGTCCGCGACCCGCGCGACGCTGTACAGCAGCCAGCTGACCGTCGAACTGGCCGACGTCCTGCACCGGCGCGGGCGGTCCGAGGAGGCCGCGGAGCTGCTTCGGGACGTGCTGGGCGGACTCTCGCCCGAGCGGGGCGCGGTGCACGCGGCGGCCGCGCACCGGCTGCTCGGCATCATCGCCGAGGACGCCCGGGACACGGAGCAGGCGGAGGAGCACTACGTGCGCGCGCTCAGCCTCCTGGAACGCGCGGGCGCGGCCGGCGACCTCGCCGACCTCTGCCGCCTCCTCGGCGACCTCCTCCGCCGCACGGGCCGCGTGGAAGCGGCCCTGGACGCCTACCGCACAGGCCTGGGCCACCGCACGGCCCCGGGCACGACGACCCTGGGTCCTGCGCCGGCGCAGCCTCCGGTGTAACGGCGGGCGGGCAAGGCGCCCCTGCCCCTCGGGCGCGCCCCGCAGTCGGGCCCGGTCGGCCGGACCTGTCCGTGGGACGGGAAGAGCCCTCCGGTTACCGGCCACCGTGACAGCGCAAGGACGGGACCGGTCCCGGCGATGCCGGCCGGCAGTCGGCCGGGTGCCGCCGGGTTGGCTGGGCCGCCCCCGTCAGCGGACCGGACGGAGCCGTTCCGGCTCATCGACGGGCCCCGTGACCCGAGCAGCCGAGTGGCGCCTGCGGCGCTTTCGGCGGCCGGCGGGGTGTCGCCCGGCCGGGGTGCTGCTCGGGGAGACAGGGCCTGCGCCCGGGAGGGGCGCGCGGCCTCGGTGGCGCAGGACGGTCGTCGGGGAGCCTGGCGTGTGGGGCGCGGAGGCTCGCTCCGGAGTCCGCCACCCGTGGCACTGGCCTGCGGTGGAGGCGCTGCCCCGCGCACTGGCCTGCGGCGGAGGCGCTGCCCCGCGCACTGGCCTGCGGCGGAGGCGCTGCCCCGCGCACTGGCCTGCGGTGGAGGCGCTGCCCCGCGCACTGGCCTGCGGTGGAGGCGCTGCCCCGCGCACTGGCCTGCGGCGGAGGCGCTGCCCCGCGCACTGGCCTGCGGTGGAGGCGCTGCCCCGCACCCCGCTCGCGTACGGGCCGGCATGCGGCCGGCTTCCTGCGGCGATGCCGCCCGGACGTACCCCGCCTGTGCGGGCCGATGCGCACGGCGAGGTGCGCCCGCGCGCCGGTCCGTCCGGGCAGGACGCCCACGTCAGCGCGTTCCGCGAAGAGGGCCCCGTCCGGGCGGCCACCGCCGCGCCACCCCTCCGGGCGGCACGCCCGCGTCCGCATGCCCAGCGAAGCGGGCCCCGGCCCGGCGGTGGCCGTCGGTTTCGGGGGTCCCCGCTCGGGTAGTCGGATCGCGTTTCGGCTGGTGAGGGGATGTGGTGGGCGTGCCCGGGGACGACCCGGGGGGCGGTGAGTACGAGCGGGCGGTCGGGGTCATCGCGGCGGGGCTGCGGGGCGCCGGGCCCGCGGAGGCGCCCGGGCGGTTGTGCGCGGTGGCCGTGGAGCTGCTGCCCGTGGACGGCGCCTCCGTGTCGCTGCGCGGTGACAGCATGCCCCTCCAGCTCGCCGCGTCCGGGGCCGGCGCGGCGCGGCTGGCGCAGCTCCAGGCCACCCTCGGTGACGGCCCCTGCCACCACGTGCTGCGCACCGGCGCGCCCGTCCTCGCCCGCGACCTGGCGGACGGCGCGTGCGCCGACCGCTGGCCCGTGTTCGCGCAGCAGGCGCTGGGCTCCGGCGTGCGCGCCGTGTACGCGCTCCCCCTCGGCTCCGCCGCCGTCTGCGTCGGCACCCTCGACCTCTACAGCGCCTCCCCCGGCGGGCTCGACGCGCATCAGCTGCACGTGGCCCTGCTGGTCGCCGGCGTGATGACCGTCGCGCTCACCGACCTGCCGTACGACGCGCGGGACGCCGGCGAGGGCTGGCTCAGCGGGCTGGCCGCCGACCACGACCGGGTGCACCAGGCGGTCGGCATGATCATGGCCCAGCTCGGCGTGGGCGCCGACGAGGCCTTGGCCCGGCTGCGCGGCGACGCCTTCGCGCACGACCGCACCGTGCTGGAGGCCGCCCTCGACGTCGTCGCCCGCCGACGCCGGTTCGACACGCCGTGACCGATGACGCCCGGTGACCAACTCCCCTCCACCGCCTACGCTTTGCGGTCATGGACATAGCCATCCTCTTCCTCACCTGCGTCGTCGTTCTCGGCGTGGCCTCGATCCAGACCGCCCTGTCCCGCTCCGAGCGCCGGGTCGCCCGCGTGGAGCGCAAGCTCGACCAGGTGATGCGCCACCTCGGGCTGGAGGAGGAGGTGCCGCGGCGGGACGAGATCCTCGCCCTGGTGCGGGACGGCAAGCAGGTGCAGGCGATCAAGCTGTACCGCGAGGCCACCGGCGCGGGCCTGGTCGAGGCCAAGCAGGCCGTCGACGCCATGAGCTGACCCCCGTCGGACGCGGGGCGTTCAGACCCGCAGCCGTCCCTCCCGCGCGACCTCCTCGAGCCGGTCCGCGCCGAGCTGGGCCATCGCCTGGGTGACCTCGGCCCGCACCTCGCCGAACCCGCCGTTGGTCAGCACGATCGCGTCCTCGCCGACGAGGATCGCCGCGAGGTCCACGGTGAGCCGGGCCGGCTCGGCGTCCGGCGCCCCGCCGGTCAGCGTCACCCGCACCGCGGCGCGGGCGTCCCCGGCGGTGTCCGGCAGCGGCAGCTCCGTCACCTCGACGTCCTGCGTGCCGGACCGCGCGGTCGCCGCCCGGAACCTCCCGCACTCCTCCGGCAGCGTGCCCAGCCAGGTCAGCGCCCGCTCCACGTCCTGAGGCCGGTGCGCGCCGATCTGCTCGCGCAGCTGGGTGCCCTCGGCGGTGTCGTCCAGGGTGACCGAGACGCGCGGCCCGGCGGGGACGCCGAACGGCTCCTCCGTGTAGAGGACCTCCAGCAACCGCCGGCAGTCCCCGTCGTCCGCGGTCGCCTTCAGCGTGCCGTCCCGCCACAGCGCGGGCCCCTGGGCGGCGGCCCACGGCGGGCCCAGGTCCCCCTCGGTGATCAGCGCGGCCCTCAGCTGTTCGTCGTTCAGCACGGGCGTGGACCGTCCGGTCACCGCGGAGGGCGACGCCGTCGCCGTCACCGACGGGGACGCCGACGTCGCGGCGGGTGGCTCGGACACCCCCTGGGGCAGCGCGCGCGGCACGTCCCGGTCGTAGGCCACGCACGCCGCCGTGATGAGCAGGACGGTGACCGACAGGCCGGAGGCGAGGAGGGTGCGGGCGCGGGGCGCGGCACGGGTCATCGGGATGCCTCCTGGGCCGAGTGCACGGGCGGTGGTGGCGGACGTGCTCCTACGGCACCACCGGGACAGGCCCCCCACCAGCGCGGCGAGCCGTCCGGGTGAGCACCGCGCACGCCTCCCGCCGGCGCCGCGGAAAACCGCGTGCGCCCGCCGCCCGCCCGTTGCTACCGTCCGCCGCATGCAGCGCGCCCACGTGTCCCGCACGACGACGCCGGAGACAGTCCCGGCGCGCTGACAGCTGACCACTGACGAAGCCCCGGGGCGAGTGCCCCGGGGCTTCGCCGCGCGTGGTGCTCGCCTCCCGACCCCGAGGAGGGCGCCGTGCACGACCACCGACGCCTCGGCCGTGAACTCGGCCTGTTCGACACCGACCCGCTGATGGGCGCGGGCCTGCCCTACTGGCTCCCCGACGGCGCCGTCGTACGGCACACCCTGGAGGAGTACGTCCGTGAGGCGGAACGCGCGGCCGGATACCGGCACGTGTACTCGCCCGTGCTCGGCAAACGCGAGCTGTACGAGCTCTCCGGGCACTGGGACCACTACCGCGACGACATGTACCCGCCGATGGAGCTGGGCGGGGAGCAGATGCTGCTGCGCCCCAGCCTGTGCCCGCACCACGCCCTGATCTTCCGCTCCCGCGCCCGCAGCCACCGCGAACTGCCGCTGCGGATGGCCGAACTGGGCGGCATGTACCGCGCGGAGCGGTCCGGTGTGCTCGGCGGACTGACCCGGGTGCGGGCCATCCAGCTCAACGACGCGCACATCTTCTGCACCCCGGACCAGGCCGTCGAGGAGGCGGCAGGAGCCCTCGCGCTGATCTCCCGCGCCTACGCCGACCTCGGCATCCGCGCGTCCCGCCACCGGCTGTCGCTGCCGGGCGGCGGCGGGAAGTACGTCGCCGGCCCGGCCCTGTGGCGGCGGGCCACCGCCCTGCTGCGCGAGGTGCTGGACGCGTCCGGCGTGGCCTACGAGGCCGTCGAGGGCGAGGCGGCCTTCTACGGCCCGAAGATCGACGTGCAGATCACCGACCCGGCGGGCCGCGAGTCCACCCTGTCCACCGTGCAGATCGACTTCCACCAGCCGGAGCGCTTCGGGCTCCACCACATCGGCCCGGACGGCGCCCGGCACCGGCCGGTCATGGTGCACCGCAGCGTCATCGGCAGCGTGGAGCGGGCCGTCGCCCATCTGCTGGAGGAGCACGGCGGCGCCTTCCCCCCGTGGCTCGCCCCGGTGCAGCTGGTGGTCCTGCCCGTGGGCGCGGACCAGGAGGAACGCGCCCACGCCGTCGTACGGGAAGCGGTCGCACTCGGGCTGCGGGCCGAGGTGAGCGGCCCGGCCGAGGGCAGTCTCGGCGCCCGGATCCGCCGGGCCCGGCTGGTGCCGTACCAGGCGGTGCTCGGCGCGCGGGAGGCCGACGACGGCCTGCTCGCGGTGCGGCTGCGGGACGGGCGGCGGCCCGGCGTGCTGCCGGTGGCGGAATTCCTGCGACGCGTCGGGCAGCGGGTGCGCGCACGCGGGACCGCGCTCTGGGACCCCGCGTAAGGTCGACGGGCAGACCCGCGTCGAGAAGGAGTCCGTCGTGAGCAACGGCCGGCCGGTCCCGGTGATCGTCGACTGCGACACCGGCGTCGACGACGCCCTGGCCCTGCTGTTCGCCGTACGCCACCCCGCGCTCGACCTGCGGGCCGTCACCTGCGTCGCCGGGAACACGGACGTGGACGGCGTCGTACGCAACACCCTGACCGTGCTGGAGCGGGCGGGCGCGGGCGACGTGCCGGTGGCGCGGGGCGCCGCCCGCCCGCTGATCGAGGCGCCCCGCTCCGCACGCCACGTCCACGGCCACGACGGCATGGGCGACCTCGGCCTGCCCGCCCCGCGCCGCACCCCGGTGGACGTGGACGCAGTGACGCTGCTGCGCCGCGAGATCCTCGCCTCGCCCCGCCCGGTCACCCTGGTGCCCACCGCGCCGCTCACCAACATCGCCCTGCTGCTGCGGACCCACCCCGAGGTCACCCGCAACATCGAGCGGATCGTGTTCATGGGCGGCGCGGCGGGCGCCGGGAACGCCACCCCGGTGGCCGAGTTCAACGTCTGGCACGACCCGGAGGCCGCCGCGATCACGCTCACCGCGGGCGTGCCGATCACCATGTACGGGCTGGACGTGTTCAACCGGGTCGTCGTCCCCGGCGACGACGTGCGGCGGCTGCGCGCGAGCGCGGAACCGGGCGCCCGGCTGGCCGGCGACCTGCTCGCCCACCGCCCCGCCCACCCGGGCAGCCGCCCCGACGACCCCGCCGAGGACTCCGGCGGCCTCGGCGACGCGGGCGCGCTGTGCGCGGTCGCCGACCCGGACGGGCTGACCACCCACCGCCTCCCGGTCGAGGTGTCCCTGGCGCCCGGCCCGGCGCGCGGCCAG
The DNA here is from genome assembly GCF_042647945.1 of Streptomyces lusitanus. NCBI lineage: Bacteria > Bacillati > Actinomycetota > Actinomycetes > Kitasatosporales > Streptomycetaceae > Streptomyces > Streptomyces lusitanus. The sequence continues at coordinate 137,041 of NZ_JBHRWL010000033.1, read as the reverse complement.
ACGATCGTCGACCGCCGTCCCCGCATCGGGGAGTCGGAGCTGCACGAGGGCACCCGCGAGCAGCCCCTGGTGGACGTCGGCCTGGACGTGGACGTGGAGCGCTACGTGAAGCTCTACCTCACGACGGTCGAACGCTTCACGCCCTGATCGGACGCCGGTTCGAGACGGGTGCGCCGGGCGGACGTGCGGTCCGCCACACCCGGGGGGAATGGCACCCCGTTACCGGTGCGTTCGCTTTTACGGTGTTCTGGTCAGTTTCTCCGCCGGTACCCGCACACCCAGAGGAGACCCCGCGTGACCGACCGCCCCACCGCGCCCGACCCCCGGCCGCCGCACCCCGCCCCCGACGCCACGCCCGACCTCTCCTCCCGCGACCCCGACTGGTGGCGGCAGGCCGTCGTCTACCAGATCTACCCCCGCAGCTTCGCCGACGCCGACGGCGACGGCCTGGGCGACCTGCGCGGCATCACGCGCCGCCTGACGCATCTGTCCGCCCTGGGCGTCGACGCCCTGTGGCTCAGCCCGTTCTACCCGTCCGAGCTGGCCGACGGCGGCTACGACGTCGCCGACCCGCGCGACGTCGACCCGCGCCTGGGCACCCTCGACGACTTCGACGCGCTGGTCCGCGAGGCGCACCGGCTCGGCCTCAAGGTGATCGTCGACATCGTCCCCAACCACACCTCCCACCAGCATGTCTGGTTCCAGGAGGCGCTGCGCGCCGGACCCGGCTCCCCGGCCCGCGACCGCTACGTCTTCCGCGACGGCCGCGGCGACAGCGGCGAGCTGCCGCCCACCGACTGGCAGTCCGTGTTCGGCGGCAGCGCGTGGCAGCGGGTGCCGGACGGGCAGTGGTACCTGCACCTGTTCGCCGCCGAGCAGCCCGACCTGAACTGGGACCACCCGGACGTCCGCGAGGACTTCCGCACCACCCTGCGCTTCTGGTCCGACCGGGGCGTGGACGGCTTCCGCGTCGACGTGGCGCACGCCCTCACCAAGGACCTCGAGGAGCCGCTGCGCGACCTCGGCGACCACGCGGCCGGCGGCGAGGCGGCCCTCGCCGACTTCGCGCCCGGCACGCATCCCTTCTACGACCGCGACGAGGTGCACGAGATCTACCGCGACTGGCGGAAGATCTTCGACACGTACACCCCGCCGCGCACGGCCGTCGCCGAGGCCTGGGTGCCCGGCGCGCGGCGCGCCCTGTACGCCCGCCCGGACGAGCTGGGCCAGGCCTTCAACTTCGAGTACCTCGAAGCGGCGTGGGACGCGGACGAGCTGCGCCAGGTCATCACCGACTCGCTCGCGACCGCGCAGGCGGCCGGCGCGTCGGCGACCTGGGTGCTGTCCAACCACGACGTGGTCCGGCACGCCTCCCGGCTCATGCTGCCGCCCGGCACGGACACCAACGCCTGGCTGCTGTCCGGCGGCAACGCCCCCGCCGTCGACGCGGAGGCGGGACTGCGGCGGGCCCGCGCCGCCACCCTGCTGATGCTGGCGCTGCCCGGCTCGGCGTACGTCTACCAGGGTGAGGAACTCGGCCTCCCCGAGGTCGCCGACCTGCCCACGGAGGTCCTCCAGGACCCCATCTGGGAGCAGACGGGCCGCGTCCGCAAGGGCCGCGACGGCTGCCGCGTCCCCCTGCCGTGGAGCACGACCGGCCCGTCGTACGGCTTCGGCGCGAGCGGCGCGTGGCTGCCGCAGCCGCCGTCCTTCGCCGCGTACGCGGTGGAGGCGCAGGACGGGGTCGAGGGCTCCACCCTGGAGCTGTACCGCACGGCCCTGCGGCTGCGCCGCAAGCTGATCGACGGCGAGACGCTGAGGTGGGCGGAGGACACCCCCGAGGGGGTCCTCCAGTTCGACCGCGGCGACGGCTGGCGCTGCGTGACGAACCTGTCCGCCGAGCCGGTGCCTCTTCCGGCGGGCGCGGGCGAGGCGGTCCTCACCAGCGCGCCGCTGGAGGACGGGCATCTGCCCCCGGACACGACGGTCTGGCTGACGCGCTGAGCGTCTCCGACGCGGGCGGGGGGTGAGGGGCCACCCGTACGGCGGGCATGGGCGGGCGTCCGGTGAGGACGTCCCGCAGAGTCGGTCGCAGGTGTGTCCGATGTCCGTGCCGGCCGTACAGGGAGCCCGTCCACGATGAACAGGTCCAGCAAGACAGCGGCCGCCGTGCTGACGGCGGCCGGGATCCTCGCGGCCGGGTGGGTGCCCGCCGGCCCCGCGTCCGCCGTCGACGGGGCGGCCCCGCCGCCGGGCGAGCGGGTGCTCTGGGGCTCCGTGACGATCCCGCCCGGCCGGGACGGCATCGTCGAGGCGTCAGGGCTGTCGTCCCCGGACGCCCTCGGGTTCGGCTCCAGCCTGACGCTGACCGCTCCGGCCGGCGCCGAGGTCACCGGCGTGCCGCTCACCGCCGCCGGCTACCGGGGCGAGGTCGCCGCCGACGGCCGTACCGCCGTCTACACGGCGGTGTCGGCGGAACGCCCGTGGCAGACCGGAAGCTTCCCCTTCGTGCTGGCGGTGCCCGCCGACGCGGAGCCGGGGACGCGGCTCGCCGGCTGCGTGCTGCGGCTCGCGGACGCGGAGGGCGTCGCGCGGGCGAGCGGGGGATGTCAGGTGACGGTGGGGCTGCCGTCGCCGGTGCTGTCCCGGCCCGAGCCGGGGGTGCCGCTGGGGTACCGGCCGGCCGCGGCGGGCAGGGCGTACCCGGGGGCGCAGGTGACGGTGTCCGACCAGGACGGGAACGAGGTGTGCACGGACACGGCGGGGTCGGACGGGTCCTGGAGCTGCGCCCCGGGCCGGGATCTTCCCGCCGGGGCGAACCGGCTCCAGGCCACGGCGAGTTTGAACGGCGTGTCCGCGTCGAGCGAGCAGATCCACATCACCGTGGGTTACCCCACTTCGGCCCCTGCGGTGCCGCCTCGCTGAGATTCCGCCCGTGTCACGGCCGCCGTCTCGGGGGCTCCGCCCCCGGACCCCCGTCGCGCAGTTCCCCGCGCCCCTAAAGGGTGATCAGCCCTCCGCGCCCCGACAGGTGCAGCGCCCCGAAAGGGGCGCGGGGAACTGCGCGAACGGCAGGACAGGGCGCGGCGCCCTGAATGCCCCCGTGTTCGGGGCGCCGTTGCGGGGGGGGGGGG
>NZ_JBHRWL010000033.1:0-133896 GCF_042647945.1 Streptomyces lusitanus | reverse complement strand
GACCCCCCTGGGGCCAGGTCACACGTGACCTGGCCCTCCGCTGCCGAACGCCCCGCTCGACCCCGGCAGCCACCTCTTCCGCTGCTGATCCTTGCCCGTCTTCGTGCTCGCGTGATGCAGCTCGTACGGCATGAGCCGGGAGCCGGAGCGAGGCGTGAGCGGTATCTCGTCGGGCTCGCGCATCTCCCGCATCTCGCGTACCGCGCCGCCGTCCGGCAGCCTCGGCTGCTCGTCGGGCTGGGGGCGCGGGGACTCCTGGTCCATGTACCGCATTCCCGCACGGACGGACCAGACCAGGGCACCTGCCACGATGATGCCGCCGATGAAGGCCGCTGCCACGGCCCACTGATGGTCGCTGGCGGCCAGCTGTACAAGCGTTGCCGTGTTCATGTTTCCGAGTATGGACCAGGAAATGTGATAAAGCGCCCGCTATGTCCGGATCGGCGGCGACAGGTGGCGCGCCCCCCGTTCGGACCGTCCGAGGGGCGGCGCCCCGCGCCGGGTGGCAGGCTGCGGCCAGAGGGAAGGCCGGGACGGGCCGTCGCGTCCCCACGTGTGCAGCTCGGGGCCCGGCCCCGGCCTTCCCGTCTCCGTCCGTTCCCTACGCCGTCCTCCCGGCGACCGGCTTCGCCGCCTCCCCCGTCCGCCCGGGACCGGTGCCGCCGTCGCCGTCCGGCCGCGGCGCCTCGCGGAACAGCCGGCCCGGCCACCAGAACCGGCGGCCGAGATCCAGCGCCAGCGCCGGCACCATGACCGTGCGGACGAGGAACGTGTCCAGCAGGACGCCGATCCCCACCAGCACGCCCATCTGCGCCATGGTCACCAGCGGCAGGCCCGCGAACACCGCGAAGGTGGCCGCCAGCACCACACCGGCCGAGGTGATCACCCCTCCGGTGCTGGTCAGACCCTCCAGGACGCCGCGTGTGACGCCGAGCCGCGCGGTCTCCTCCCGCACCCGGTGCATGAGGAAGATGTTGTAGTCGATGCCCAGGGCCACCAGGAACACGAAGCCCATCAGCGGGATCGACCAGTCCACGCCCGCGTAGCCGAGGACGTGCTCGAAGAGCAGGTTGGACGCGCCGAGCGCCGCGAGGTACGACACCACCACGGTGGCGAGCAGCAGCACCGGCGCGACCAGCGCCCGCAGCAGTCCGATCAGCACGGCGAGGACGACCAGCAGCACCACGGGCACCACGGTGGTCAGGTCCCGGTCCGCGGCGCGCGCGGTGTCCAGGCTCTCCGCGGTGGTCCCGCCGACCAGGGCGTCCGCGCCGTCCACGCCGTGCACGGCGGTGCGCAGCGCGTCGACGGTGTCCTTGGCGGCGTCGCTGTCCGGGGCGTCCTCCAGCACCACGGACAGCGTGGTGAGGGAGCCGTCGGGCGTGCGGTCGCCGCCCGGCTCGACCCGGGCCACCCCGTCCACCCCGGCCGCGGCCGTCCGCACCTCGCCGGCGGCGGCGGTGCGGGTGACGATCTGCGCCGGGTCGGAGGCGCCGGACGGGAAGTGCTCCGAGATCCGCTCCTGCGCGACGACGGACCCGGGCTTGTCCTGGAACATCTCCGACTGCGTGAGCCCCAGGGAGATCCCGGCCGCGGACAGCGCGAGCACCCCGGTGACCGCCACCGACATCAGCCACGACCAGCGCGGACGCCGCGCCACGGCGCTTCCGACCCGCGCCCACACCGTGCGCTCCCCCCGTGCGGGCGTGCCGAAGCGGGGGACGAACGGCCAGAACACCCAGCGCCCGGCGAGCACCAGCAGCGCGGGCAGCACCGTGACCATGGCGAGGAACGCGCACACCACGCCGACCGCGCCGACCAGGCCCAGCGAACGGGAGGAGTTGACGTCGGCCAGCGCCAGGCAGGCCAGGCCCACGGCGATGGTGCCGGCCGAGGCGAGCACCGCGGGGCCCGAGCGGGTCAGGGCGGTCCGCATGGCGCGGTGCCGGTCCTCGTGGCGGTGCAGCTCCTCCCGGTAGCGGGCGATGAGCAGCAGGGCGTAGTCGGTGCCGACGCCGAAGACCAGCACCATCAGCACGCCGGCGCTCTGCGGGTCCACGGGCAGCGAGGCGTGCTTGGCGAGCAGATACGTGGACGCCTGGGTGAGCACGGCGGCGAAGCCGACCGACAGCAGCGGGAACAGCCACAGCACCGGGCTGCGGTACGTGATCAGCAGCAGGACGGTCACGACGAGCACGGTGGCGATCATCAGGGTCACGTCGAGGCTGTCGAACACCGCCACGCTGTCGGTGAGGGAGGCGGCGGGGCCGCCGACCTCGACGTCCGTGCCGGGCGGGGCGTTGGCCCCGGCGATGTCACGCAGGGCGTCGACGGTGTCGGTGACCTCGTCCTCCGCGTCCAGCGGGACCACCGTCATCAGCGCCTCGCCGTCGTCCGACGGCACCGGCCCGGTGATCCGCTGACCCGCGGCCGTGAACCGGTCGAGCGCGGCGCGGTCGGCGTCCGCCGCCTCCCGGGCGCCCGCGCCGGTGTACACGACGACGACGGGCATGACCGTGTCCGTGCGGAACTTCTCCAGCTCCGTGTTGACGCGGGCGGACTCGGCGCCGTGCGGAAGGAAGGCGTTGGGGCCGGTGTCCTCCACGTCGCCGAGCTTCCCGGCCAGCGGGCCGAGGGCCACGGCGACGATCAGCCAGGCCGCGAGCACGGCCCACTTCCCGCGGCGCCCGCCGGGCGCACGCGCGATGCGCTGCAACAGGGCACGCATGAGTACTCTCCTTGATGTGAGGCGCACCGCCGGCCGGTGACGGCCGGCGCGGGGCGCACGGACCCCGCACCACGGCGCTCAGGCTGTGACGACCTGCCGCGGTGCACGGGTAGGGGTGTGTCCGGGGCGTGTGCTTCGCCCGTACGGCCGGGAGTTGCCGCTCCCGGCCGTACACCTTCGCGCACACGCGCACCGGGTCATTCGATCTCGCGCATCATCTTCTCCATCGACCCGACGGCCAGCCGGGTCTGCGTCAGCTCCTCCAGCAGCCGGCGCTGCTCCTCCGTGGTGCGGCGCTGCAACTCCACGGTGTCCTCCAGCAGATGCGCGTACCGCGTGGCGAGCTCCTTGTACTGCTCCTCGCGCGCGGCCAGCATGCGGGCGCGCCAGGTGGCCGCCACCTGCCAGACGATCACGATCAACAGCGTGAAGAACCCGGCCGCGCCGACGGCCCCCACCAGCACGCCGAGCTCGTCGGCACCGGCGGCCTGCGTCACCAGTTCGTCGTTCACTTCGCTTCCTCTTTCGCGCCTCGGTCCGAGCGGCCCGTGCCGCGGTCGGCGGTGGTGCCCGCGTCGACGTCGGTGAGCGTCGTGGCCGCGCGGGCGACGGTGTGCGGGGTGAGTTCGCAGACGAACGGCGTGACGTCGTAGTACTTGACGGTCTTGCCGTCGTCCGCGGATTCGAGCGTGCCGGTGACGAGGCCCGCGGCCTCCAGCCGCTGGAGGTGCATGTGCAGCAGCGGGCGGCTGATGCCGATCTCGCGCGCCAGCGCGCTGACGTACGTGCGGTTCTCCACGAGCGCCGCCACGATCCGCATCCGGTGCGGGTTGCCGAGCGCCGTGAGGATCTTCAGCAGGGCGTCACCCTCGGGCGCCGGCGGCGGGACCTCGGGCATCAGGGCCCCTTTCCCTCGTACCTGTCAGAAAAGGCTGACAGGGGGTCCGGGCACCTGTCAAAGATTTCTGACACATCTCAGGGTTGGATGGGGGACACCTCAGGGTCGCCTCCGGGAGGCCTGGAGAGGGCGCATCGTGCCGGCGCCGCTCGGTAGCATCCGCGGCATCCGCGCGGGGAGTGCTCCCCGGTTCGTACGGAGGGATGCATGACCGTCGGTGAAGGACCTGAGGCGCCCGTTCCGCCCCGGCAGCGGCGGGACGCGCGGCGGAACCGGGAGCGGCTGGTGGAGGCGGCGCACGCCGTGTTCGCCGAGCAGGGGCTCGAGGCGCCGCTGGACGTGATCGCGCGGCGCGCCGGGGTCGGCAACGCGACGCTCTACCGGCACTTCCCCACGCGGGCTGCGCTCGTGGACGCCGTGTTCCGCGGCCAGCTCACGGGAACGATGGAGGCCGGTGAACGCGCGCGCCGCGCGGCCGACGCGTGGGCCGGTCTCGCGGACTATCTCGACGCCGTGTTCGCCACCCTTGCGGCCGATCGCGGGACCAACGACCTGATGACCACCCGTCTGCCGGACGTCGAGACCCTCGACGCCGTCCACGCGCACAACCGCGAGACCGTCGACGTGCTGCTGGAGCGCGCCCGCGCGCAGGGCGGCGTGCGCGCCGACGTCACCACCGAGGACCTTCTCTTCGCCCTGGCGGCACTGGGCCGTGCCGTGCCGCCGCTGGCCGCCGCCGCGGGACCCGACGCCTGGCGCCGCCCCCTCGCCCTGTTCCTCGAAGGGCTGCGCGGTCCCGCGGCCGGGCCCCGTCCGCTGCCCGGACGGCCGCTCGACGAGGGAGAACTGGGTCAGGTGCTCGGGGAGATGGGTCCGCACCGGACCAGGCCCACGGACGGCTCAACCGGCGGGGCCGCGGCGGGCGGCGGGGCGTAGCCGAGGACATCTGTACGCGCCGCGACAGATTTTCCGCCGAGGCGACTAGAGTTTGACGGTGGGGAACCTGTCCCCGTGGCGGACCGTGCCCGCTGTGGTCCGCGGAAAGGTGCGTATGCCCTCGGAAAGTCAGCCGTACGCCGACGGCCGGCAGCCGGACCAGGACCGGCTCCCCGTCGCCGACCGGCTCGACGACGACCACTTCCCGGCCTACACCATGGGCAGGGCCGCGGAACTGGTCGGAGCCACACCCGCGTTCCTCCGCGCCCTCGGCGAGGCGCGGCTGATCACGCCGACCCGCTCGGACGGGGGTCACCGGCGCTTCTCGCGCCACCAGCTGCGGCTCGCCGCGCGCGCCCGCGAGCTGGTCGACCAGGGCACCCCGGTGGACGCCGCGTGCCGCATCGTGAGCCTCGAGGACCAGCTGGAGCAGGCGGAGCGGACGAACGAGGAGCTCCGCCGGCAGGGCGCCGACCCGGTCCACGGGCACCGGTGAGGGTCACCGGCGAAAATCTGTCCCCGCCGGAACAGTATTTCCGCCCCGTCGGCGCAAAATTCTTTTCTCCAAACATGCCGCGCGGGTTTATTCCAGCGATTTTCCTCGCTTGCTGAGAATATTTTCCGTGCTAGGCTGACGTCAGTTGCAGTTGTGGTTGCCAGTTTGAACCGGTTCTCCGGGCAGGTGATCATCGCGACGATGTAGGGATTCGTAAAGTGCGTTTCCCGGCACTGTCTCAGGAGATAAATATGGCCACCGGTACGGTCAAGTGGTTCAACTCGGAAAAGGGCTTCGGCTTCATCGAGCAGGACGGCGGCGGCGCTGACGTGTTCGCCCACTACTCGAACATCGCCACCTCGGGCTACCGCGAGCTCCAGGAAGGCCAGAAGGTGACCTTCGACGTCACCCAGGGCCAGAAGGGCCCGCAGGCGGAGAACATCGTTCCCGCCTGACCTGCCTGACCTGCACGCAGGTTTTGAGGAGCGGGTGCTCACACGTTTCGTGCGGGCACCCGCTTCTTGCTGTTCACCGGTCTGGTTGTTCACCGGGATTTTCCCCGCGTTTTCGGCCGCGCTCAGCGTGACGACCGGAACGCCTTCGCGCGCAGCGCGTCCACCGCGATCCGCGCCGCCGTGCCGATCACCGCGTCGGCCGCCGGAAGAGTCGCCGCCGTGTGCGCCGTCCGGGTGAAGACGGCGACCGCGTAACGGCCCCCGTCGGGATACTCGACCACCCCCACCTCGTTCCGCAGGGTCGGCAGGCTGCCGGTCTTTCCCGCGACATGGACGTCGTCGAAGGGAAAACCCGAGGCCAGACGGTGCGGCCACACCTGAAGCCCCATGATCCGCCGCATCGCCGCGCCGTGCTCCGGGGTGCACGCCTCGTCCCGCCACACCGCGCCCAGCAGCCGCGTCATGTCCCGCGGGGTGCTGCGGTTGGTGCGGGCCGGGTCCAGCGCCCGCAGCCGGCTCACCACCCGCGGGTCGGCCAGCGCCCGCGCCCCGTCGGGCCCGGCGTCCTCCTTGACGGTGGCCAGCATGTCGCCGAAGGAGTGCACGGCCCGCGTCCGGGTGAGGCCCAGCCGGGCCGTCGTCGCGTTCACGGCGTTCAGACCCACTCGGCGCAGCAGCAGGTCGGCGGCCGCGTTGTCGCTCACCGCCATCATCAGATAGGCCAGGTCACGCAGGGACAGACGGGCCCCGTCCAGCATCGCCGCCACCCCCGTGGGCCCCGGCGTACGCTCCTCCGGCACGGTCTCCAGCTGCTCGGCCAGGTCCAGCGCGCCCCGCGCCGCCTGCGCGTGCAGCGCGACCAGCAGACACAGCTTGTGGACACTGGCCGTGCACACCGGCTGGTCCGCGCCGGCGTCCAGCTGCTCGCCGGAGTCGATGTCGAGGGCGTGCAGCCGGCCGGTGACCCCGGCGTCGGCGAAAGCCGCGTGGATGCGGGCGACGGCGTCCGTCACAGCCAGTACTCCGATGCCGGTCGCAGATGCAGGGGACGGGCCGGCACATCGGGAACCGCGCCGGCGGCGGTGCGCAGGGCACGCGTGGCCGCCTCCGCGAACGCCTGCACGGCGGCGTCGCCGCGCCCCTTCGGCCAGGCCGCGGAGTGCCGCAGCGCGGGCGCCCCTCCGGTCAGCGGACGCCACACGGCGTCCCCCTCCCCGTCCCCCTGCCCCGGTGGGGCGGCGTCACGCGGGCACAGCGCGACGGCCCCCGAGGACAGCACCAGCCCGCGGACGAAACTCGCGCCCTGACCGTGGCGCACGGCGGCGGGGGTGAATCCGCCGCGGGCGCAGGTGGTCAGCAGCTCGTCGTACAGGGCCGGGGCCGCCGCGCGCGGGAAGAGGATCAGGTCGCGGCCGGACAGCGCGGGCAGCGGGACCTCGTCGAGTGCGGCCGCCGCGGCGCGGGCGGGCAGCAGCACGCCCAGCTCCCTGCGCAGCACCGGGCCCAGCTCCAGACCCGTCACGTCGCACGGATGGTGGACGACGCCCACGTCCAGGTCGTGCGCCGCGAGCCGGTCGAGCTGCTGCGCCGTGGACAGCTCGTGCAGCTCCAGCTCCAGACCGGCGTGACGTCCGGCGAAGTCGGCGAGCAGCGCGGCCACCGTCTCGCCGGAGAGGTCCGGGGGCAGCGCGGCGCGCAGCAGGCCCGTCTCGCCGTCACGCACCCGGCGGGCGGCGGCGAGGAACGACTCCGTGCGGGCCAGCACCTCCCGCGCCTCGGCCAGCAGCAGCGTCCCGGCCTCCGTGATCCGCACCTGACGGCTCGTGCGCTCGAACAGCCGCACGCCCAACTCCCGTTCCAGCCGCTGGACGCGCTGCGAGAGAGGGGGCTGGGCCATGCCCAGACGGGCGGCGGCACGGCCGAAGTGTGACTCTTCTGCAACAGCCACGAAGCACTCCAGGTGCCGCACCAGGTCCACGATCAGTAACCATATCGAGTGTTTATCGGTGCATGAGCGATAGCGGACTTGGACGGATGGGCCTCCGCGCTGCTGTGGTCGGGGCATGAACACGTTTCCCGACCTTTCCCCTTCCGCTCCCCGCCGTCGCCCCCGGACGGCGGTCAAGGCGCTCGTCGCCGTCACGGCGGTCGCCGCGGTCGCCGTCGGCGGGGCCTGGGGCGCCGGGCTCGGCCCCTTCGCGGGCGAGTCCGGGCCCGACCCGGAGGCGGTGGCCGAGGCCCGCGCGTTCCTCGCCGACTGGGCCGCCGGACGCCTCCCGGCCGCCGCCGCCCGCACCACCAGACCCGACCGCGCGGAGGAAGTGCTCAGCAGCTTCACCTCCGGCCTCGACATCGACCGGCCGGTGCTCACGGCCGGCAAACCCGTGGAGGACGAGGAGTCCGGCGGACACGCCGTCACCGTCCCGTACACCGCGCGGATGCCCGTCACCGGCCTCGGCACCTGGACCTACGGGGCCGAACTGCCGCTGCGGGAGCGCGACGGCGAGTGGAAGGTGGACTGGCGGCTGTCGCTGGTGCACCCGCGGCTCAGCGGCACGGAGAAGTTCCGCCTGGAGCGGGAGGAGGCCGAGCCGGTCCGCGCACTCGACCGCGCCGGACGCGCCCTGTCCGCGGACGCCCATCCCTCCCTCGCCCCGGTCCTCACCCAGCTGGCCGGCCGCACGGACGGGGGCGGGCCGCGCGGAGCCGTACTGCTCGTCGACCGCGCCACCGGAGACGTCCGCCGCACCGAGGCGGCCTTCGGCACCCGGACCCGCCGGGACGACGGCCCCCTGCGCACGACGCTCGACGCGCGCTGGCAGTCGGCCGCCGAGCAGGCCCTGAAGAAGGCCGGCGGGAAGAACGCGGCGCTGGTCGCCCTGCGCGTCGCCGACGGCCAGATCCTCGCCGTGGCGAACTCCCCGGCCGACGGCTTCAACCGCGCCGTCTCCGGCACCTACGCCCCCGGCTCCACCTGGAAGATCGTCACCAGCAGCGCGCTGCTGCTCAAGGGCGCGGTCGCCCCGGACGACGTCGTGGACTGCCCCCGGTATCTCACCGTCGGCAAGCGGTTCCAGAACGTCGAGACCTCCGCCCACCCCGGCGCCACCTTCCGCACCGCGTTCACCGAGTCCTGCAACACCGCCTTCATCGGCCTGCGCGACCGGCTCGGCGACGGCGAACTCGGGGAGGTCGCGAAGAAGTACTTCGGCGTCGGCCAGACCTGGCACGTGGGCGTCCCCTCGTACGACGGGTCCGTGCCGGAGCCGCGCGACGCGACGGAGAAGGCCGCGTCGATGATCGGGCAGGGCCGGGTGCAGGCCAATCCGCTGATCATGGCGTCGGTCACCGCGACGGCCGTCTCCGGCCGCTTCCATCAGCCGGCCCTCGTCGCCTCCGGCACGGAGGACACCACCGTGACCGAGCCGCTGCCGCCTCGGGTCGTCAGCGGGCTTCGCTCGCTGTTGCGGGCCACGGTCACCGAGGGCACGGCGCGGGTGCTCGCGCCGCTCGGCGGCGAGGTCGGGGGGAAGACCGGGACGGCGGAGGTGTCCGAGGAGCAGGAGAACAACGGGTGGATGGTTGCCCATCGGGGTGGTGTTGCCGTGGCCTGCGTGGTCGAGGAGGGCGTTACGGGGGGTGGGTCGGCGGGGCCTGTGGTGTACGGGGTGTTGTCGGCGGGGCCTGGGGTTTGAGGCGCGCCCAGGTTTTGAGGCGCGCCTCGTTGTTGGGCTGGGCCCCGGCTGGACACGTTCGGTGTCCTGACCTCCCGGTTTCGGGGGCTTCGCCCCCGGACCCCCTTCGCGCAGTTCCCCGCGCCCCTATAGGGCGGCTCGCCCCCGGACCCTCTTCGCGCAGTTCCCCGCGCCCCTATAGGGCGGCTCGCCCCCGGACCCTCTTCGCGCAGTTCCCCGCGCCCCTGAAGGGCGGCTCGCCCCCGGACCCTCTTCGCGCAGTTCCCCGCGCCCCTGAAGGGCGGCTCGCCCCTGGGCCTCTTTGCGTAGTTTCCCGTGCCTCTGTAGGGCCGCTCGCCCTCGGACCCCGTTCGCGCAGTTTCCCGCGCCCCTCATAGGGCCGTTTCCTGGAAGGATGTTTCCTCGTGACCGCACGACTGTCCCGCCGTGCCCTCCTGTTGACCGCCGCCCTCGTTCCCGTCGCGGGGTGCGCCGCCGATGCTCCGGATCGGGCTCCCGCGGCCGGTGGTTCTGCGACACCAGGGCGCCGGACCCCGGACCCGGTCAGCCCTCCCCGTCTCCGCGCTCTGGAGCGTGAGTTCGGCGCTCGGCTCGGGGTGTTCGCCGTCGACACCGGGACCGGTGCCACCGTCGTCCACCGGGCCGACGAACGCTTCGCGCTCTGTTCCACCTTCAAGACCCTCGCCGCCGCCGCGGTCGTGGACCGCCGCCCCGGCGCCCGCCTGGACGAACGGGTCTTCTACGGCACGGCCGACCTGGTGACGTACTCGCCCGTCACCGAGAAGCACACCGAGGACGGCATGACGCTGCGTCAGCTGTGCGACGCGGCCGTCCGGTACAGCGACAACACCGCCGGGAATCTGTTGCTGCGTGACATCGGCGGACCGCGCGGTCTCACCGCGTACGCGCGCCGGCTGGGCGACCGGGTGACGCGGCTGGACCACATCGAGCCCGAGCTGAACAGCAACCCGCCCGGTGACCCGCGCGACACCACCACGCCCCGCGCCATCGCCGCCGACTACCGCGACCTGGTCCTCGGCGACGCCCTGCCCGCCGCCGGGCGCGCCCTGCTCACCGACTGGCTGGTGCGCAACACCACCGGCGACCGGCGCATCCGGGCGGCCGTGCCCCGCGGCTGGCGGGTGGGCGACAAGACCGGCGGCGGGGAATGGGGCCGGGGCAACGACGTGGCCGTGCTGTGGCCGGGCACCGGACGCGCCCCGCTGGTGCTGTCGGTGCTCACGGAACGCACCACCCACGCCGCCTCCCCCAGCGACGAGCTGGTGGCGGAGGCGGCGCGGCGGGTGCTGGACGTGCTGGGGTGACGTCCGCCGGTCAGTCCTGGCGGGGCGCCGCCTGCTGGACCACCTCGAAGGACCACAGGGTCGCGTCGGTGGCCGCAGGGCGCGGCTTGTCGCCCTGCGCGCCGGCGTGGGCGGCCTGACCGCGCCCCTCCATCCAGCGCCGGAAGTCCTCCTCGCTGCGCCAGCGCGTGTAGACGAGGTAGGTGTCCGTGCCCTCGACCGGGCGCAGCAGCTCGAACCACTCGAAGCCGTCCGAGCTCTCCACCGCCCCGGCCCGCGCGGCGAACCGCTTCTCCAGGGTCTCGCGCTGGTCCTCGGGAACCGTGAGTAGGTTGATCTTGACGACGCTCATGCCGCGATTGTCTCGCAGTCCCCGCGCGTTCCGCCGGTCGGGGCGGCCCGGTCAGCCGAGGCAGATCACCAGCAGGCAGAGGCGGGGGTCGCGCGGCTCGTCGGCGGGCGGCGGGGTGCTGGGCGCCGGCTGCGCGGTGGAGCCGTCGCCCTGGTCCGAGCCGCCGTCGCCGCTGCCCGTGTCGCCGGTCCCGGTGCCGTCGTCGGCGGTGGGCGGGGGCGTGGTGGGGCGCGTGGGGGTGACGGAGTCGCCGGTGGCCGGTGCGCCGCCACCGGTGTCCTGGCTCGCCTCCGAGCGGCTGCCGGAACGGGAGACCGACTCGGACGCGTCCGAACGTCCCCCGGCGGGCACCTCGGTGGCGGCGGCGCCGTCGGTGTGGGTGCCGGACGGCGGCGCGGTGGTGGCGGGCGCGGCCTCGGGGCGCGCCGTGCCCCGTCGGGCATCGGCCTGCGGCGGCGCGGTCGTACGGTCCGGGGCGACGGACGGGGCGTCGGCCGTGTCGTCCGCGGTGCCGCTGGTGCCGCCCATGCCGTGCAGGTCGGGGGCCGCGGCGGCCTGGGTGCGGTCGTTGCCGCCCCGGTCCGTCGAGGCGAGCGTGATGCCGCCGCCGACGAGCGCCACCGCCGTGGCGACCAGGGCGCGGCGCTGCGTCTTCTTCCAGCGCGCCAACTGCCGCCGCCGCGCGGCACGTCCGGTACCGGGGCCGGGGGGCAGGGCGTGCGGGGTGTCGGCCGTGGGGCCGGTCTCCTCGGGCCGCGCCGGGTCGGCGGGGCGCGCCGGCGCGGCGAACACCGCGGCCTCGGCACGGCGGGCGGGGGCGACGGTCCGTAGGGGCTCGGGGAGGGAAGTGGAAGAGGGGTGGGCGGGCCGCGTGGTGTCGACCGGCCACGTGGTGTCGGAGGACCGCGTGTTCCCGCCGGGCCGAGCGGCGTCAACTGCCCGCGTGCTCCCGCCGGGCCGAGCGGCGTCAACCGCCCGCGCGTCCGCGCCGGGGCGTGCCGCGCCGGACCGTCCCGTGTCGACCGCCCGCGTCGGCTCCGCGGACCGCGCGGGTGCGGTGAACCAACCGGCCTCGCCGGGCCCTTCGGCGTCGGCGCGGTGCCGCGCCGACGCCGTGCCGGACGTCGTCGCCGCCGGACCGGGGACGCGGTGGCCGCTGATCACGCCGGGGGCGATGTCGGGGGCGTAGGCGCCGCAACCCGGGCAGACCAGGGCGCCGTTGAGGTGCCGGCGACACGTGGAGCAGTAGTCCATCCGCTGTCTTCCTGAGGTGTCGTACCGGGCGTCCGCGCAGGGGCGACCGACCCGGTCCGGGCAGGGAACAGCCACGCTAGCCAGGCCCACGGCCCGCTGTGTGCAGCCCGTGTGCCGCTCCTGCGCACATTCTCGGCGTGCCAGGGGAGAAGGTCGTGAGCACGCGTGCCGCACCACCGCACAACGGACACACTGCTGAGCAACGTTCTGGGCCCGGCCGGACGTCGGCCCCGACGCCGTACGGAATGCCGCGTCGGCCGTCCAGCTCCACCCCCCATGCCGCACGCCCGCCCGGAAGGCACCCCCACCTTGAAGCCCCGTACCACCGCTGCCGCCGCACGCCGTTCCGCCCTGCTGCTGACCGCCTCCCTGACGGCCCTTTCCCTCACCGCGTGCGGTGTGCTCGGGTCGGGTGACGACGACACCGCGGACGCGCGCGCCGACGACGACATCACCGTGGGCCTGCTGCTGCCCGACCGGTCCACGGCCCGGTTCGAGAAGTTCGACTACCCGCTCATCAAGGAGCGCATCGCCTCGCAGACCGACAAGCGGGGCGAGGTCGTGTACGCCAACGCCGAGGGCAGCGAGAAGAAGCAGAGCGAGCAGTTCCGGCAGATGATCGGCCGGAAGGTCGACGTGATCCTCGTGGACGCGGTGGACGCGCAGGCCGTCGCGCCGGACGTGCGCCGGGCCAAGCAGGCGGGCATACCCGTCATCGCCTACGACCGGCTCGCCGAGGGTCCGATCGACGCGTACGTCTCGCACGACAACGAACTCGTCGGCCAGGTGCAGGGCCGCGCCCTGGTCAACGCGCTCGGTGAGAACGCCGAGCACAAGAAGGTCGTCATGATGAACGGCGAGCCCGCCGACCCGAACACCGCGCTGTTCAAGAAGGGCGCGCTGGGCGAGCTGAACGGCGCGGTGGACATCGCCGCGTCGTACGACACGAAGAAGTGGCTGCCCGAGGTCGCGGCGGAGAACATGCGCAAGGCGCTGAAGAAGGTCGGCGCCGGGAACGTCGCCGCCGTCTACTCCGCGAACGACGGTATGGCCGGCGCCGTCATCGAGGAGCTCCAGGAGGCGGGAGTCACCGAACTGCCGCCGGTGACCGGGCAGGACGCGGACCTGGAGGCGGTGCGGCGGGTCGTCTCGGGCACCCAGTACATGACGGTGTACAAGTCCTTCCTGCTGGAGGCGACCGGGGCCGCGGACATGGCGGTGGCCAAGGTGCAGGACCGGGCGATCCAGTTCGACGCGCTGGCGCAGGACGAGATCGACAGCCGGTCGCGGAAGGACATCCCGGCGATGCTGGTGCCGGTGGTCGCCCTCACCCGGGAGAACATCGAGGACACGGTGATCGCGGACGGCGTCTACACCGTCAAGGACATCTGCACCCCGGCGCACGCGGACGACTGCGCGGAGATCGGGCTCACCGGCTGAGGAGGGTCAAGGGTGACGCAGGTCACGCCGGCGGGCCGCTCAGTTCCGTTCCTTCCTCCGGTCCTCATGGGCGCAGGTGTCCGCGTGTGGAGGAAGGACCGGTCGTCATGAGCGCACAGGTGAAGGGCCCCGCGAGCTACTTCCCGTCGATCGAGAGGAAGTACGGCCGCCCTGTGGCCGAGTGGAAGGAGCTGATCCGCTCCTCGCCGCTGACCCGGCACATGGAGCTGGTCGCCTGGCTCAAGGCCGAGCACGGCCTGGGCCACGGGCACGCGAACGCCCTGGTCGCCCACACCCTCGCGGAGAAGTCCTGACCGCGCGGGGCGCGGCGGCGGAGGTGACCGTGGGCGGGGCGGCCGGATGTGAGGCGGGGCGCGAGGCCGGGAGTGGCCGCCGGGGGTAATGCCGGGCGGGTTCGCCAGGGACGTGCCTAGGATCGCGGCATGTCTGCGCGTACGAGCGACGTGAACCGGTTCCTTGCCGCCCGGCCCCGCCTGGAGGCCATCGCCTACCGTCTGCTCGGCTCCGCGAGCGAGGCCGAGGACGCGGTGCAGGAAACGTATCTGCGCTGGCAGGGCGCGGACACCGGGCGGATCGAGGTGCCCGAGGCCTGGCTGACGAAGGTGCTCACCAACATCTGCCTCAACCAGCTCACCTCGGCCCGCGCCCGGCGCGAGACGTACGTGGGCCAGTGGCTCCCGGAGCCGCTGGTCGCCGGGGACCCCATGCTGGGGCCCGCCGACACCGCCGAGCAGCGGGAGTCGGTGTCGTACGCGATGCTCGTGCTGCTGGAGCGGCTGTCCCCGGACGAGCGCGCGGTGTACGTGCTGCGGGAGGCCTTCGGCTACGCGCACAAGGAGATCGCCGAGATCCTCGACGTCAGCGAGGCCGCCAGCCAGCAGATTCTGCACCGGGCCAGGAAGCACGTGGCGCAGGGCAGGGCGCGCCGGGAGATCGACGAGGGCGAGGCCCGGCGGGTCGTCGAGGAGTTCCTCGCCGCCGCCACCAGCGGGCGGACCGAGCCGCTGGTCGCGCTGCTCACGCGGGACGCCGTCGCGGTCGGCGACGGCGGCGGGAAGGTGCCGGCGCGGGCGAAGGCGTTCGAGGGTGTCAAGGCGGTGGCCACGTTCCTGCGGGGCCTGTTCACGCCGGGCCCCGGCAAGCAGGCCGCGGCGGGCGGGTCGCCCGAGCTGTACGCGACGACCGCGAACGGCGATCCTGCGGTCGTGGCGGTCATCGACGGCCGGGTGATCGGCGTGATGTGCCTGGAGGTCACCGAGGACGGCATCGCGGCGGTCCGCAGCCAGGTCAACCCCGACAAGCTGGAGCGCGTGACGGAGCGGTGGGCCGCCGTCGACCACGGGGAGCCGCTGGTCCGGGACGTCTTCTGACGCGCCCCGTGCGCATGTGACGCAGGTCACATGGCAGGGGTGTCAGGGATCGGCGGGCCGCCCGGTTCAAGGGGCGAACCAGTCGACGACAGGAGCCTGCCATGCAGCACCGCATCATCGTCCTCGGAGCCGGATACGCCGGAGCCTCCGCCGCCGGACGCCTGGCCAGGCGGCTGCACCGGGACGACGTCTCCCTGACCCTCGTCAACGCCGAGCCCGACTTCGTGGAGCGGGTCCGCAACCACGAGCTGGCCACCGGCCGCGAGCTTCCGCACCGCCCGCTGGCCGACCTGCTCGCCGGGACCGGCGTCGAGCTGAAGGTCGCCCGGGTCACCGCCGTCGACGTCGACCGCAAGGTCGTCACCGTCACGGGTGACACCGGCGGGACCGGCGACTCCGGCGCCGAGGAGCTGGCGTACGACACCCTCGTCTACGCCCTCGGCAGCCGCTGGAACGACCACGGCGTGCCGGGCGCCGCCGAGCACGCCTACGAGATCGCCGGGCGGGCCGGCGCGCTGCGGGTGCGGGACCGGCTGGCCGGGCTCACCGCAGGGCAGCCCGTGGTCGTGGTGGGCGGCGGTCTCACCGGCCTGGAGGCGGCCACGGAGATCGCCGAGTCGCGTCCGGACCTGGACGTCACCCTCGCCGCCCGCGACGGCCTCGGCGACTGGCTGTCGCCCAAGGGCCGCGGCCACCTGCGGGCGGTGTTCGCCCGGCTCGGCATCACCGCGCGCGAGCACGCCGAGGTCACGGCCGTCGAGGACGGCGGCGTGGTCACCGCCGACGGGGCGGTCCTGCCGTCCGCGCTCACCGTGTGGACGGCAGGGTTCGCCGTCCACCCGATCGCCCGCGCCACGACCCTGGAGGTCGGCGACACCGGTCAGATCGTGGTCGACGGCACCATGCGCTCGGTCTCGCACCCGGACGTGTACGCCGTCGGCGACGCGGCCCTGGTGCAGGGGCCCGGCGACAAGCCGCTGCGGATGTCCTGCGCGACCGGCACGCCCACCGCGTGGCAGGCCGCCGACGCGATCGCGGCGCGCCTCACCGGCGGGAAGCTGCCGCACGTGCCGCTGCGGTACTTCAACCAGTGCGTGTCGCTCGGCCGCAAGGACGGACTCATCCAGTACGTCACCGCGGACGACCGCGCGGTGAACGCCGCGCTGACCGGCCGCTTCGCGGCCCTCTACAAGGAGCTGATCTGCAAGGGCGCGGCCTGGGGCGTCGCCCACCCGACCGTGGGTCTGCCCAGCCGCCGCCGGCGGATCACCCACCCCGCCCCGGCGCAGCCGGCCACGGCGACGGCGGCGGCGACGGCTCCGGCCCCGGAAACGGCGGCCTGACGCCCACCGCCGCTCAAGGCCCACCTCTCCGGCGGGCCTTGAGGTGTGTCCGCGCCACGCCCGGGGAGCATGCAGGGACATGCCCAACCGTCGGCAGGTGAGGAGTCCCCCCCCATGACCGGACACCCCGACCGCACACTCCCCGCCCGCCTGCGCCACCTCTACGGCGACGCCTTCGCCCTCGCCTACCTGGGCGCCTGCGCGGCACTGACCGTGTGGGCGCTCGCGGCGAGCACGGCCGAGAACGAGGACGCGTTCCTCGCGGGCGTCATCCCCGTCCTCGCCACGGCCCCCGTCAGCGTCGTCGCGCTCGCCCTCCCGGGCGGCGTGCCGAGCTTCGTGCTCGCGGTGGCTTCGGGGGCACTGGTCAACGCCGCGATCATCGGCTGGTGCGGACGGCGACTGCGGGGGCGGGCGGGTCGCTGAGGCGGGGGTGCGCCGTCGTAGGGCGTGCCGTCCTGGCCTGGCGGTTCGCCGGGGGTCGTGCGTGCCGGATGGTCGGGCGGCCGGGGCGCTGAGGGGAGAGGCGGGGTGTGGCGCCGTCATCGGGCGTGCCGTCTTGGCCCCCGTGGTGCGCCGATGGCCGCCGCCTTTACCGCCGTCGGCAGAGGCTCCGTCACGACCGCGCCGAGCGCCGAGCGCCGAGCGCCAAGTGCCAAGTGCCAAGTGCCGAGCGCCAAGTGCCGAGCGCCGGGGGTCGCCGGGAGGTGCCGCGCCACGCGGAGAACATGTGGGCCGATGTCGTCCGTGAGCGGGTGGCTGACACGGCCGCGGGCGGCGAGGGCGGTGTCGCCTGTGTGCGCCGCCCCGGCGACGACACCGCCGGTGTCCGCCCGGGCGCCCCCCGCGCGCCGAAGCGCACGACACCCGCACCCCCGCCCACTGTTCGCGCGCCCGAGGCTCCTCGGGCGTGCCCCTCAGACCCCGGCCGTGTCGAAAACGTCCACCGCCGTGAAGAGGTCCTCCGGTGCCTCCTCGCCGAGCCGTTGCTCGGACCAGACCGTCTTGTCGTCGCGGCCGTGCCGGACGCCCCAGTGGGTGCTGAGCCGCATCACGATGAACAGCCCCCGCCCGCCCTCGTCGCCGGACCGGGCGTGCCGCAGATGGGGGCCGGCGCTGGCGGCGTCCGTGACCTCGGCCAGGAGCCGCTCGTCGTCGTGGATGAGCCGCAGCCGGACCGGTCCCTTGCCGTGCACGATGGCGTTGGTGACGAGCTCGCTGACGATGATCTCGGTGGTGAAGGCGCGGTCGTCGAGGCTCCAGACGGCGAGCTGCTGACCGACGAGCCGGCGGGCCGTGCCGACCACGGACGCGTCCGCGGGCAGCGTCCAGTCGGCGACCCGGTCCGGCGGCAGACACTCGGTGCGGGCGAGCAGCAGGACGGCGTCGTCGTACCGGGAGGGCGTCATGCGGTAGAGGGCGGTGTCGCACAGCTCCTGGAGGGGGCGGGACGGGGTCGCCAGTACGTGCTCCAGGCGGTGCACGGCGTCCGCGTCGCCGTCCCCCGCCCCCTCGGCGCCCAGCAGGCCGCCGGTGACGTGCGCGATCAGGCAGCCCGGCGGGAGGTGCGTGACGGCCGGGAGGAAGGCGGCCCCGTCCTCGGCGCCCAGCGGCGGGCCGAGCGGCACGTCCACGCCGATCGGCGAGCCGTCCGGGTCGACCAGGATCGGGGCGGGATGCCCGGCCCGCATCATGGAGCACTGCCGGGAGACCGGGTCGTAGACGGTGACGGCGCAGGTCGCGAGGTACGGGTGCCCGTCACGGGAGTCGACGGCCGTGAGCTGCCCGGCGACCTCGTCCAGATGCGTCAGCACCTCGTCGGTCTCCAGGTCCTGCAACGCCAGGGTGCGCAGCGCGACGCGGAGCTGCCCCATGGTGGCCGCCGCCTCGATGCCGTGACCGGCCACGTCCCCGACGACCAGCGCCACCCGCGTCCCGGACAGCGGGATGACGTCGAACCAGGCCCCGCCCGCGCTCTCGGGCAGGTACACGTGGGCGGTCTCCACCGCCGACAGGCGCGGGGTGACGCCCGGCTGGAGCCGCCGCTGGAGGGCGGACGCCACCGCGTGCTCACGGCGGTAGCTGCTGGCGTTGTCCAGGTGCACGGCCGCGGTGGCGGCGGACTGCCGGGCCACGTCCAGGTCCGCCTCCTGGAAGGCGTCCACCCGGGCGCGGTACAGCGTCAGCAGCCCCAGCACGGTGTCCCGGGCGGTGAGCGGCGCCACGATCATGGAGTGGACCTCCCGCCCCAGCAGGGTGGCGAAGCCGTCCGGGTCGGTCGCCAGCCACGGGTCGTCCGGGGTGACCTGCACCAGCCGCGCGTGCGCGTCGCTGAGCGACTGCGTGTACGGCGTGGGGAACGGGAACGGACGGCTGTCGCCGGTGCGCCGGACCGGCTCGACCGAGTCGGGGGCGGCGAAGGCGATCCGGCGCAGCGGCACGGACGTCGGCAGGGGACCGGACGGGGGCGCCGCACCGGCGGGGTCGTCGTCCAGCAGGTCCACGGCCGCCGCGTCGGCGAACGCCGGCACCAGCGCCGCGACCAGGGCGTCCGCCGTGGCCTGCACGTCCAGCGTGGCGCCGACGGTCCGGTGCACCGTGCTGAGCGCGGCCAGGCGGTCCGCCGCGGCCTGCCGCTCGGTCACGTCCTCCACGACGCCGACCACGCCGGGGCCGTCGCGCAGCGGGAACAGCGCCACCTCCACGGCGATCGTCGAGTGCGGGTCGGACGGGTTCCGGCCGCGCAGCAGCCGGCCGCGCAGGGGCTCGCCGGTCGCGAGCACCTCGTCGATCAGGTGGCCGATCTCCGGTTCCATGTCGGGCGCGAAGTCCCGCACGTCGTGGCCGACGACCTCGCCGGCGGGAAGGGCGCGCACCCCGCGCGCGGACGGGTTGTACCGGGTGACCTTGCGGTCGCCGTCGAGCAGGAACATCCCCTGGGGCGAGCCGGCGAACAGCGCGTCCAGCACCGCGGCGTCGTCGACGGGGCCGTCCGGCACGGCAGACTCCCTTCACGGGCCCATCCCCTCCCGGCCTCCTTTCACCCTCTCGCATCACCGGCGCGGGGCAACTCGGACGGTCTCCGCGGACGCGGTACCGGCACGCCGGCACCGCGGTATGCACGGTGTCACTGGACGCGGTGAGCGCTCCGGTGACACCGGCACGGGCACGTCGCCCCCCGTACGGCCACCAGGGTGCCGGGCACTCTTGCACGCCGGGCGCAGACCGCACGGGGCCGGTCGCGCAGTTCCCCGCGCCCCTGAAGGGGCGCTGCCCCCGCCGCCTGCGGGCAGTCGTGCCGCTTGGGGCGGCACGGGTGGGCGCAGGCGGCACCCCCCAGCGGGCCCGCGCCACACGCCGCGGTGCGCGCCGCGCCGTACGGCGTCGACGGGGCCCGAGCGTCCAGGGCGGCGGCGGAGGGCCCCGTACGCCCCTGAGGAACCGCGTGGAGAATTCCCCCCGCGGGTGTCATCCGGTGGGCCGGGTGCCGGGGTTTGTACGGATGGAGAGGCGCCCTCCGTCCATCAGATCGCCCGGGTCCGCAAGGGCCCGTGTTCCACGAGGAGTTGCCCGTTCATGAAGCGGACACTGAAGTACCTGGCCGGTGCGGCCGTCACGGCCGCGGTGGCCGGCATGGCCACGATGGCGTACGCGGCGCCCCACGACACGGCCGGCCGCGCGGCGCACTCCGCGACGGTGACGGCGCAGGCGGCGAGTGCCCAGGTCGCCGCCCCGGCGGCAGCCAAGCCGCACGCCCCCACACCCCGCATCGTCCAGCCCGGCGAGCGCGTCACCGGCGCGCCCGGCTTCGAGCTGTGGCTGACGCCCGAGGGCAAGCACTGGACCACGCCGGACATGCCCGAGGGCCAGTTCCGCAGCGTGGTCGACGGCAACATCGACCTGACCACCCCCGGCGTCTCCGTCCAGTTCGAGGGCACTCCGGAGCGCGTCTACCTCTCCGGCCTGTACTACGGCGGCAAGGGCACGGCGTCCGTCGTCGAGCTCGAGACGCAGGCGGGACCGCTGCGCGGCAAGCTGCTGGAGCTGCCCGGCCGTCCCGGCTGGGGCGTCTGGTACGCCACCGCCAAGCCCGTACCGGCCGACGACGACTCCTGGCACTTCGTCTCCGAGGTGACCGTCCGCAACACCAAGGGCAAGGTCTACGCCTCGATGTCGCTGCGCTGACCCCGCGGGCGGGGGACCGGCCGGTCCTCCGCCCCGGCCCACTCCCCCCACCAACCCGACGCAGAGGAAACCGGTCCGTGCCGCACGAGACATCCGACGCCTTGCCGGAACACCCCGACTTCGCCGCCTACGCGGGTGCGGCCTGGGCCCGTCTGGTGCGGACCGCCCTCCTGCTCACCGGGGACTTCCACGAGGCCGAGGATCTCGTGCAGACCACCCTGGCCAAGGTGTACGCCCGCTGGGGACGCATCCCGCCCGACGACGTCGACTTCTACGTGCGGCGCTCCCTGGTCAACAACAACATCAGCCGGACCCGCAGACGCCGGGTCACGCACCTGCTGATGCCGTTCCTGCCGGAGCGGGTGCACCAGTCCGACCACGGCCACGCCGAGTCCGTCGAGTCCCGCGCCGCGATCACCGAGGCCCTCGGCTCGCTGTCGGTGCGGCAGCGGACCGTGCTGGTGCTGCGGTACTGGGAGGACCTGCCCGAACCGGCCATCGCCGAGGTGCTCAACTGCTCGCTCGGCACGGTGAAGACGCATGCGCGGCGCGGCCTGGAGGCCCTGCGCTCCCATCCCGCGTTCACCGCTCCCGAGCGCCCACACCCCATTCCCGGAGCCCGCCCATGAACCACCTCGAACCGGTAGCAGAACCGGACGCGGAGCCCGCCGATCCCGTCGAGAGCGAACGGCTGCGCGAGGCGCTGGCCGCCGCCGCGTACGACGTCACGCCGTCCCGGGCGCCACTGGCCGCCGTGGAACGCCGCGGCCGGCTGCTCCGCCGCAGACGCCGTACGACCGTGCTGGGCGCGGGCTGCGCCGTCCTGCTGGCGCCGCTGGCCTTCGTCACGCTGCACGGCCCCGACGACGGAGACCGGGTCACGCGCCCGGCCGCCACGGTGTCCGCCTCGCCCCGGCCCTCCCCCTCGCCGAGCGCACCCGCGCCGACGCCGCGCATCGTCGCCCCCGACGAGCGGGTGACGGCGGCGCCGGGGTTCGTGCTGTGGCTGACGGAGGAGGGCAAGCACTGGACGACGCCGGACATGCCCGAGGAGCAGTTCCGCAGTGTGACCGACGGCAACATCGAGACCACGGAGCCCGGCGTCACGGCGCAGGCCGAGGGGACGAGGGAGAGGACGCTGCTCTCGGGCCTCTACTACGGCGGCGCGGGGACGGCGTCGTACGTCGAGATCGCGACGGAGGACGGCCCGCTGCGCGGCACGCTGCTGGAGCTGCCCGGCCGGCCGGGCTGGGGCGTCTGGTACGCCGTCGCCGACACCGCCGACTGGGGGACGGTCACCGTGCGCGACACCGAGGGCCGCGTCTACGCCTCGCTTCCCGGATCGGCCGGGCGTCCCTGACGGGGGAGGGCGGCCGCGACACCCCGGCCGGTGCCGTGGCCGCCCGTTTCCCTCTGTCTACTTGCTGTCTACTTGCTGACGGCGAACCGCATGAGGGCGTGCTCGTCCCCCTGCTTGATCTTGCCGGTCTCGTTGATCACCTCGAGCTTCCAGCTGTTGCCCACCTTCACGGCCTTCGCCACGGCGCAGCCGTTGTCCTGGCTGAGCAGGCTCGGCCAGATGTCGGCGACCTGCTGGCTGCTGCCGCCGGACGCGTCGTAGACCTTGAAGCTGATGTTGCGGGCCTTCTGGAAGGAACTGCCCTTCTTGTAGGCGGCCGCGACGAACACGATCGCGGTGATCGCGCCCGGCAGCCGGGAGAACTCGACGGTCACCGTCTCGTCGTCCCCGTCACCGTGGCCGGTCTGGTTGTCGCCGCTGTGCAGGAGGGAGCCGTTGCCCATCGGGTCGAGCGAGTCCAGGCCCGCCAGGCGCACCGGGTCGCTGCCCGACATGGCGACGGCGATCAGGTCGAGGTCCGTACCGGTCTTGCGGCGCAGCTTGCCCAGCACTCCGCCGCTGGCGCCTGCGGTCGGGTCCCAGGAGACACCGATGGAGAGGTGCGTGACCCCGTCCAGGTCCGCGGGGCCGTCTTCCTTGGTCAGCGTGATCATTGAACGAGCCATCCTTCGTCGACGGGTGTACGGCCTTGAGTCTGCCTGGCAACGGTCCATCCTGAACAGGCGGGTCTGCCCGGAAACGCGAGCGTTGCGGGCGGCCGGCGCGCCAGGGCGGGCGGTCAGCGCACCGGGAAGCCGAAGGAGTAGCCCTCTTCCTTCAGCCAGGGCAGCACGCGGCGCAGCGCCTCGACGGTCTGCGCGCGGTCGCCGCCGGCGTCGTGGAAGAGGATCGTCGGCCCGTTGGACAGCTCCCGCTGCACGGTCTCGACGATGGCGTCCGCGCCCGGCTGCTCGAAGTCCTTGGTGTCCACGTTCCAGCCCAGCGGGCGCATGCCGCGGGAGGCGGCGACCGCGCGGCTGTGCGGGGTGAACGCCCCGCCGGGCGCCCGGTAGTAGAGGGGACGGACGCCGCCGGACGCCTCGGTGATCATGCGCTCGGCGTCGAGGATCTCCTTCGACTGGTACGCCTCGGACTTGCGGTCCATGGAGGTGTCGTGGGAGACGGAGTGGTCGCACAGCACGTGCCCCTCCGCGACGATCTCCTTGACCAGGTCGGGGTGGGCCTGCGCCTGGACGCCGGTCAGGCAGAAGGTGGCCTTCACGCCCTCCTCGCGCAGCAGGTCCAGCACCTGGGGCGTCCAGCGCGGGTCGGGTCCGTCGTCGATGGTGATGTTGACGCCGCGCGGGCCCGCGTCGGAGGCGTGCGCGATCGTGGGGGAGACCCGCTTCACGGCGGCCGGCTTCGCGGACGCGTTGGCTCCCGGGTCGCCGCTCACGACGTCGGCCTGGGCGGTGTACACCGAGGCGCCGACGGCGAGCACCGTCACCCCGAGCGCGGCCCCGACCACCTTGCCGTACCAGCTCCGTCCACCGCCGTGCCGCGCCATGTCCCGCCCCGCTTTCCCTGTCGCTCGTCGTCGCCCGCCCGTGTCCCGGAACTCCCGGAACTCTGCGGACCACTGGACAGGACGGGACGCGGACGTCCCCGGATGCGTCCGTTACGGATCACGGACATATCCGGGGACGTTCGCGGACAGAACGACGGGGCGGGGCGTCCGCGACGGACCGGGGGCCCGGTCACCGCGGTGACCGGGCCCCCGGGGGCTGGTGAGGCGTCGGGACGCGGCGCGTCACCAGCGGTACCAGCGGCCGCGACCACCGCCCGAGTGGCTGGAGCGCATGACGAAGCCGAGCAGCCAGACCACGAGGACCGCGATGGCGATCCACCACAGGATCTTCACGGCGAAGCCGGCGCCGAACAGGATCAGGGCAAGAAGCAGAACGAGCAGCAAGGGAACCATAGTTATCGACCTCCTGCCGCACCGTTTGCCCTCGACCCACAGCCGTACACCTCCCCGCCGCCTTGTTTGTGAAGGAGAAGTGGGGGCACTCGTGAGCCACGACGCAGTGCCCGAACGCTACAGGGAGGCATGTTCCGTGAGTGCCGGTGAGAAGGCCAAGGCGAAGACCGAGCAGGCGCAGGGCAAGGCCCAGGAGGCCCTGGGACGCGCCACCGGTGACGACCGCATGGAGGCGGAGGGCCAGGCCACGAAGAGCAAGGGCGACGCCCGCCAGGCCAAGGAGAAGACGAAGGACGCGTTCAAGCACTGACCCTGCTTCCACACGTTTTACCCGCCCGCGTGGGGCCGCCCCGGATGTGCACCGGGGCGGCCCCACGCGGGCGCGTGCGTCTCAGGTGCGCCGGGCGGCGAGCCGGTACACGCCGTAGGCGATGCCGAGGACGACGTCGACGGCGGCCCAGACGAGGAAGACGATCTGGACGGCCAGGAAGACCCAGAGGAACACGCGGCGCCTCTTCCCGGGCGGTGGCTGGGGCGGCGGACCGAACCCGGCCGGAGCCGGCCGACGGTGGTTCCCGGGCGGGGCCGGCTGCGGTGAACGCGGCCCCCGGTGCGGCTCCTGAGCGCGGTGTCGTCGGCCCATGACACCCTCCTCGTCCTGCCGGCACTTCAGCATGCGCCCGCCGGGGCACGACCGCTCGACGAGGAGCCGTGATCAGTGCGGCGGTGGCGCCGGGTGCAGGGCGTTGTCGGCCGAGCAGCCGCCTTCGCCGGGCATGCGTTGGATGCGGGAGGGCATCCAGACGTTCGTCTCGCCGGGTTCCACGACGGCCAGGACGCAGTCGATCGGTTCGTACCGGTACATCGGCGGGGAGAGAAGGATGCCGACGCGTCCGTCCTCCGTCTTCACCTCCGTGGTGATCTCCGGATCCATGTCCAGCCCGTCCAGCACCCGCCGTACCTCGGCCTCGTCCACGCGGCCGCCCGCCGGGACGCGCGGCAGCTTCGCCTCGAGCGCCGCGTACGGCACCTCGGGCGGCTCCGGAGGCGGCGGGAAGCGGAGGGGAGGGCCGTCGGGGCAGTCGATGTCCCGTGCCTCCTCGCCCCACTCCAGCGACGGGGACACCCGCACGGTGAAGCAGCGCCGTACGGTGACCGTCTGCGGGTCGAGTCCCGACTCGGGCGCCGAGCCGGACGTGCGGACGATCAGCTCCACCCCGTCCCCGTCGTTCGTGGCGGTGCCCGTGACCCGCAGCACCTCCACCCCGTCCAGGACCGACGCCGCATAACCCACTTCATCGGCCGTGCGCGGCAGTTGACTGTCCAGGCGCTTGCCGACGTTCGTGGCTTCCTCGCGCGCGGCGTCGGTCGCCTTCTCGTCGCCCGACTGGATCACCCCGCACCCTGTCAGGGCCAGCAACACCGGTGCGAGCAGCAGAAGTCGACGCATGCGCTCACCCTCCCCCGCGCCCCGCACGACGCACATCCGTTCAGCTACTCAGATCCCAACCGTGACGTCGGCCCCGCCTCGGCCTCGCCGCCGTAGCGACCCTGAACACTTCGGGAAGGGTCGTGATCGAAAGGTGAACCCCCACGCAAATGGACACGAAGTCACTTCCGGAACACACGCCCCCCTTGTTTCCATGATCTCTGCCGCGTCACAAGACGCGGGGGACCGCCGACGTGCCTGGGGAGAGGCGCCGACCGCGGTCCGCAAGGGGGGGCGAGAGATACGGGAAGGGGCTCCTGCGCGGCCCCGCCGTCTCGCCGCACCCGGATTCCGTTCCGAGAAGGGTGAGGAAAACAGCCATGAGACGTGTGACCCCCGTACTTCTGCCCCTCGCTGCCCTGCTGGCCGCCTCCGCGTGGACCGCGCCGACCGCCGGGGCGACCCCGTCGGCCGCCGGCCCGTCGGTGACCGTCCCCAGCGGCTGGGAGAAGGTCGACGCGGACGAACTGTCGGCCGTCGCGCGCGACGCCGACGCCCGTGAGGCGCCGCTCGCCGCCGGCGACGGCGTCTCCGCGCAGGCCGAGGAGCCCGAGCTGCTGGCCGTGCAGTCGCTGGTCAACGACCGTTTCGTCGCCACGGAGAAGTCGTACCCGGCGCCCAACACCGGTGTCCTCCGCGCCCGCTCGGACGCCTACAACGGCTCCTGGGAGGGCTTCGCCTTCGAGTGGGACGAGGCCACCGCCACGTACGCGCTGAAGTCCCTGGCCAACAACCGCTATGTGGCGGTCGAGAAGAACTACACCGGCAACGCCCAGAACGTGCTGCGCGCCCGCTCCACGAGCGTGGGCGGCTGGGAGCGGTTCGCCCTCTACTACAACGAGACCGAGGACCGTTACGCGTTCCAGTCCACGCTGAACGGCCTCTTCGTCACGATGGAGAACAGCTACACCGGCTCGCTCCAGTACGTGCTGCGCGCCCGCTCCACCGACATCGGCGGCTGGGAGCAGTTCGCCCTCTGGGGCATCGAGGGCTGACAGCCCCGACGCACGGTCCCAGCGGTCCCGCCCACCCCTCGTCCCGGGGTGGGCGGGACCGCGCGTTGGGGCGCGTGGATACATGGGCGATTACATGTTCTTCACATCAGCATCATCATATGAACACCTCTCGGTATGCTCCGGATGCTCCATCCGCACCACTGAGGGGGGAACCTCATGCGCATCCGGCGCACCCTGACCGTCACCGCCACCACCGCGGCCGTCGCCGCGCTCGCGTTCACGGGGGCCGTACCGGCGCAGGCGGCCGAGTACTCCTCGGTCCTGAAGATCAAGGGCGTGCGGTACGACGCCCCCGGCCGGGACTCCAACAAGTGCTCGGGCGGGAACACCAGGAACGAGTACCTGACGATCAAGAACTACTCGAAGAAGACGAAGGTCAACCTGAAGGGCTACAAGGTCAGGGACCGCGTCGGCAACACCTTCGTCTTCCGGTCCAACCACATCCTCGAGCCGGGTGACTACGTCCACCTGCGCGGCGGCCGGGGCACCGACTCCGACGGCGGCAATGTCGTGTACCGCCAGAACTGCAACTTCATCTGGAACAACGACAAGGACACGATCTACCTGTACCTGCCGACCGGTAGGCCCGCCGACATCCACGCCTACACCAGGTCGGCGAACGACAGGGACGGCAACGGCTACATCACGTACCACGGCTGACGGCACGCCGGCCTGCACACGGCGGAAGGGGCCCGGGGCGGACACCGCCCCGGGCCCCTTGCGTGCCTGACCCCGGCGTTCAGTCGGCGACGTCCACCCCGTACCCGCGGGCGAGGGCGTCGAGGCCGTGGTCGTAATCCTGGCCGACGGCGCGGAGACGCCAGAGCGGGCCACGGCGGTAGATCTCGGCGAGCAGCAACGTGCGTTCGGTGGTGGCGGCGTCCAGCGTGGCCCGGGCCACGGGCGCCCCGCTGCTGCCGGGGGCCGCCCCGATCTGGATCGCGCCGACCGTGCCGAAGGTGGCGGCGCCGTCGACGGCCGCGGCGACGACGACCTTCCGCGTCGCGGGCGGCAGGGACGCCAGGTTCAGGGCGATGGTCTGCTCGGCGGGCCCGCCGGTCAGCAGACGCACCGTCCCGGCGGGGTTCTCCGGGGCTCCGTAGAACACGAAGTCCTCGTCGAAGGCGACCTGCTCGTCCTCGTCGAGGAGGAAGGCGACCACGTCGATCGCGCAGTCGGACCGCGACGCCCAGCCTGCGGTGACGTACCACTCCGGCGCGGGCCCGGCCTGCGGCATGGGCAGGTCGACGACACCGCCCCTCGGCAGCACCTGCGGCTCCTGGGACCTGGGCGCCGCGGAGGGCCGGTCCGCCGGGGTGGGGGCGTCCAGCCAGTGCGGCTCGTGCACGGGCAGTTCGAGCGCGCCGATGCGCTTCATGCGCCGGTCCTTCTCCCCTCCCGGCAGGAGGACGACGTCGGTGACGCTGGCGGAGAGGTTGATCGCGGCGGACCCGCCCAGCTCGACGACCCGGACACGGGCGGCGGCGGCCTGGGCGTGGACGCCGCCGAGCACGAGCACGCGGTGTCCGGCGAGCGGTTTGTCGGCGGCGCGGGGGGAGGGCTTCGGGCGGCGGGGTGAGGGGACGGCCGGGGAGGGGACGGCCACGGAGGTTTCTGTGACCGGGGCCTGGTCTGTGGCCGGTACCGGGACCTGGTCCGTTGCCGGCGCGGTCACCGGAGCCGCAGCCGGAGCGGGCACCGGGGCGGAAGGCGAGGTCGTGCCCGCGTGGGCCGTCCCCGGCCGTACGTCGTCGAGCAGCCGCAGGAAGGTCGGCTCGTCGATGACCGGCACGCCTTCGGCGAGGGCGCGTCGGGCCTTGGCCGAGGTGGACGCGGGCTCGTTGGTGACCAGCACACTGGTGTGCCGGCTGACCGAGCTCATCATGTTCAGCCCGGCGGCGACCGCCCGCCCGACCAGCTCCGCGCGTGCGTGGGCGGTCTCCCCTGTGATGGCGACCTTCATCCCCTGCTGGAGCGGACCGCCGGGCGTCAGACGCCCAGGATTGCGGTAGGCGCACGGCGTCTTCGGCGGATTCGGGGTGAACTGGGACTCCGCGCGGGGCGGGCAGGTCACCAGCGGCAGAGGAAGGTCGAGCCGGGCCGCCTCACGCAGGGACGCCCGCAGCACGCCGGCGAGCACCCGGGTGTCGTCGAGCGCGTCGTGGGCGCGCTGCTGGGGGATGCCGTAGTGGGCGGCGAGGGTGCCGAGCTTCATGTCGTCGGTGGGCGGGTCCACCTGACGGTTCAGGGCGAGGGTGCACAGCCGCTGCGACACGGGGAGCCACATCCGGGCCCGGGCGAACTCGTGGGCGAGGAAGTCGTAGTCGAACTGGGCGTTGTGGGCGACGAGAACCCGGTCCTGGAGCATCGCCCCGATCCGCCCGGCCACCTGGTCGAAGGTGGGCGCGCCCTCCAGCACGTCCGGGGTGAGCCCGTGCACCTCGACCGGCCCCGGGTCGCATCCCGGATTGACCAGCGTCGAGAACTCCCCGGTCTGCTCACCGTCGGGCCCCACCGTGATCACCGCGACGGACAGCACCCGGTCCCGCCGCGGCACGAGCCCCGAGGTCTCCACGTCGACCAGGGCGAAGTCGTAGGCGTAGTCGCCCGTGACGGGCACGTCCGGAAGGCGGGAGGCGAGAGTCATGCCGCACAGCATGATCGGATATGCGCCGCTCCTTCAACCTAGATGGTGATATCCGCACACGGGGGAGGGGGGAAGGGGCGAGGTAGGGCGCGGCACATCACCGCGTATCCGCCGGAAATGAACAGAATCGCACGTACGCGCCTGAGAGCCGGCCCTCTGCCGGCACAGGTGCCGCCGTTGTGCTATTCCTCATGGCATACTTGGAGTGTGACTGACGACGACGTCGACTTCCAGCCCGGTGACGGCCCCACCAGCGGCATCTCCGTAACCCTCACCGCCGGGACTCTCCAGGCCATCCGTGAGCGGGTCGGCAAGCGAGGTGTCTCGGCATACCTGGAGAAGGCGGCCCAGCGGCAGATTGAGCGCGACAACCTCGACGAGCTGATCGCAGATTTCGACAAGGTGCACGGCCCTGCCGACCCCGAGGCCGTGGCGGCCAAGCGTGCCCGGCTGACCGGAAGTGCCGGGAACGCCGGGGCGGCCGCGTGAGCGGTGCCCTTGTCCTGGACAGCGAGGGCCTGGCGAAGGCCGTGCAGCGTGACCGGGAACTCCATGAGTGGTTGACGGCGGCTCGCGACGCGGACCTGCCTGTGATCACCTCGGCGGCCGTGCTGGTCGAGGTGATCCACCCGAAGATCAACGACGCGGCACTGAAGTGGACTCTGTCCCGCTTGAGCGTCGAGCCGGTGACGCAATCCGTCGCGCAATCCGCCGCCGCCTTGCTCCGGGCGGCGGGACTGCACGGCCACAAGTACGCCATCGACGCCATGTTGTGCGCGACCGCCTTGCAGCATCCGGGCCGCGTGACGATTTTGACGTCGGACGTGGAAGACATCGGTCTGCTCACCGCCGGGCACCCGCGCCTGAGCGCGGAGAAGGTCTGAGTCTCGACGCCGCAGGGAAAGACGGTGCCCGCCGACGGACCTGCCCGCATCCGGGCGACGCTCACCTACTTGCGTGCCTGACCGCCGCCCGAGTCGAACAGCCAGCGCTCGATCTCATCGACCCCGACGTCCCGCCCGAGCCGCTCGCTCTCCTCGGCGGCCCAGCGGGCCAGAAGCGTGCAGTACCGCCCGTAGGTGCGTGTCGGCCAACGGCCGTTCCCGAGCGAATCCCACCCACAGGACTTCTTGAGCGTCGCGGCCACGCGCGAGTCAAGGATGGCGCAGGGATGACGGACCGAGCCCGCGCCGGCGAAGTACAGAAGCTTGGTCGAGAACGCGGGGCCCAGGTAGCGAACGGCGCTGCGGCCTTCCGGATGCATCACTTCGTAGGCCTGCGCCGCATCCACAGGGGCGGCAGCGAGAGCCGACCGCAGCGTCTTCACGACATGGGTTGTGTCATGTGCCACGGCTCGAATACGCCTCCGATTGAGCCGAAGCTTCATGCCGCTGCCCCAGGCGAGGACACGCCATGTGAACCGAAGAAGCTCCTCGTCGGACAGCGCAGGCAGCTTCGCTGCGTCGGTGAACAAGTCGCCGCGACGGAGGTGCATGACCCGCCGACCGGTGACAGGCGCTCCAGGCAGACGCACGGCGGCAACCTCGGCATTCCACCAAGCCGCGGCTATGGGAACGGCGTGGTCGTTGACCCTCTCCGTCCGGGGCGCGCGAAGAGCCTCTCGACAGGCGGTCGGCAACGGCAAACGGGACAGGTCGGTGGGCGCCATGCGGCAATCCTGCCGCGCCGGGACGACAAGCACCCCCGGCATCGCCGGCGCGGAAGCGATCCGTCGGCTGGACGTCGCCCCTAGACGAAAGGCGCGGCGCTCACGCCGAGCAACGCCTCGAGCTCGGCCACGGTTGCGGCTTCGTCTGTCGCGAGGACGGTGGTGATCCCCAGGGCCTCGGCGGGGGGCAGATTCCGAGGGTGGTCGTCGACGAACACGCAGGCCTGCGCGGGCAGCCCGAGACGCTCCAAGGTCAGCTCGTAGATGGCAGGGTCGGGTTTCGCGACGCGGACCTGTTCGGAGATGACGTGCACGTCGAACAGGTCCCAGATCCCTGCCCGCCTGTACGGGTTGAAGGGGTCCGTGCCGAAGCTGTTGGACAGGAGAGCGAGACGGTACCCCGCGTTCTTGGCCGCGCGTGCGAGCGCGGCCATGCGTCGGGCTGGGGACACCGCCGCCCAGGCGCGCCCCATCAGGTTGTCCGGTGCGACATGCGCACCGAGGAGGGCTGCGGTGCGCATGTTCCACTCCGCCTGGTCGATCTCACCGACTTCCAACGCCGCATACAACCGTCCCCTCCCTCGGCCTCACGGACGTCACCACGCACGCCACCCATTCACCCTCACGTATGTACGAAAACGACCACCGGCATGTCCCGGTATCAGAGATCATCTGATGACATGAGCCAGAGTGAGTCGCATGGGTAAGCGCCAGCGCCGGCGCCGGCGGGAACAGGCGAAGAAGAAGCTGACCGCTCCCTCTCCCCTCGTCATCGAGTTCCCACCCGGCGAGCCGCGCATCCGTGCCGTCATCAAGGCCGACTGCCCCCAGCAGGCACAGGAAGTCGCCGCCCAGTACTGGGAGATCACGGAGGAGGGCACATGGCCCGCGCGGTGGGCAGCATCGGTGACCAGCAATGGGCCGCGGCGACGGCCACGTCCGTCTCGCACGCCGTCCTGCTCAACTCGCTCTGCCTGCACTGTGATGAACCCCTCCGAGTCACCAACCGGTCGTGGGCCGTCAGGGTCGGCGGCAGGTACTTGGACCGGCTCAATGACCGATACCTGTGTCCGGAGTGCAGCGACGTCCAGCGGCAGGACGAGGAACGTGAGCGTGAGCAAAGCCTGCGGGCGGCGCGCGCCGAAGCGGAGCGGAAAAGGCTGAAGGCCGAGGAAGAGGCGCGGACCGTCGCCGCATTCCTCGCCGGCGAACAGGCGAAGGACGGATCGACGAGCCATCTGCCCTACCGCCGTCCGACCGCTCTCGCCCTGTACCTGGTCCTGGTCAACCACGCCGTCCACAACCCCGGCAAGCCCTTGCCCAGCGTGGCCGACCTGGGAGCCCTCGGATGGACGGGCGACACGGAAAGGGACACAGAGGCCCTCTTCGACATGTACCGCGCCCACCTCATCGCCATCTCCTCCGAGACACCGAGGCAGGCATTCGACATCTCCGACGAGGACGGCGAACTTCGCTTTTTTGCTACGGAGCTGAAGTGGCGCCTGGTGGGCGGCGGCCCGATGGTCACGGCCCACGAGCGCGCTGTCAGGACGCACTTCATGACCGCTCCCGGCCAGGAAGCTCACGACGACCGTCAGGCACTGGCCGAGCTCGTCGACCGCATGGAGGTCATCAACGTCATCTCCTACCTCGACGGCCTTCTGACCAAGAAGTACGACTACCCCGCCGTGCCGGAAGGGCGGCGCCAGGAACTGGCCGACGTCGTCAGGAAGGGCTTCGCGGCGGGTTTCACGCCGGGGCAGATGATCTGCTTCGCCTGGCGGGCAGCGGACTCGGCCGCGGCCTGGAAGGAGCGCAACGCGCACATGGGCCCGCCCGAGGCGTCCTCCGGTACGGTCACCATCCTCAACAGCAAGATCGACACCGCGATCGAGGTTCACCACGCCGTCCCGGAGTACGACCCGCCGCGCTGGCACCAACAGCCGGTCGGGCTGGCCGTGCTCAGGCAGTTGGACGCCGAGGTCAAGCGAGTCCGGGACCGCTCCGTGATCAGCGCCTGCGCCCAGTGCGACCACCAGGGCCTGCGTGAGACGGACACGGGAGCCCTGGTCCGCTGCGTCCACACGGCGGCCGTCCCTGAGCAACCCGAAGCACAGGAGTATCCGGCCGAAGCCTGACCAGCGGCCGGGCACGCGCACGCGGACACCCCGGCGACGTAAGCCTTTCGTCATCCGTCTCGGAGCACGGACCGCCCCCGTACGGCCGTTGAATGAAGCGGAGGAAGCACTCAGGGAGCGAGGCGAGCATGGCGCGTGGACGCGGGCGGCTGAGCAGGCCGCTGGTCATCGGGGTACTGGTGGCGGCGGTCGCCGGTGTCGGACTGGGGCTGTACTGGTTCCAGCCGTGGAAGCTGTGGCAGGACGAAACCGTGCGGGAGGCCCTGCCGGGTGTCGTGACCCCGGCCTCGACGACCCCTCCGGCCGGAGCGCCGTCCGCGTCGCCGGCGCCGCCTCCCCGGCCCCGGACGCTTGCGGACGGCGAGCTGATCAGCCACGAGCACGCCACCTCCGGCCGTGTGCGGCTGCTCCGGCTCGCCGACGGCTCCCACGTCGTACGGCTGGAGGACCTCGACACCAGCAACGGCCCGGACCTGCGCGTGTGGCTGACCGACGCGCCGGTGAAGGAGGGGCGGGCCGGCTGGCACGTCTTCGACGACGGGGCGTACGTGAGCCTCGGCAAGCTCAAGGGCAACAAGGGCAGCCAGAACTACACCGTGCCCGCCGGCACCGACCTCTCCCGGTACACCAGCGTGACCATCTGGTGCGACCGCTTCGACGTGTCCTTCGGCGCGGCCGAACTGGCCCGCGCCTGACGCCCCGTTCACGGGGGCCCGGGTGCCCGGTTCACGGGGGCCCGGGTGCGTCCCGGTCGTCCCGGCCGGCGGCTTCGAGCCGAACGAAGGGGATGGCCTTTCCCGCCTCGCGGAACGACGCCTCACCGCCGTCGACGGGAAGCCCCATGAAGCCGCACAGGCGGCGGGCGGTGCGGGGGTGCCGGCGCGCGTAGTCGGCCATGATCCCGGCGCCGTCCTCGGACGGCAGGAAGCGCGCGGTGACCGCGTGCGGCCGGTTGCCGAAGCGGATCAGGGTCTTCGGCTGGGCACGCAGGTTCAGATACCAGTCGGCCCGCGGGCCGAAGCCGGAGGCCACGGTCCAACTCGCCTCGGCCGGGTCGTGGGACACGACCTCGAGGACCGTCATGCGGTCGAGGTTGGAAACCCGGCCGGTGTGGTGCAGCAGCAGGAGCCGCTTTCCGAAGAGGGAGCCGAGTCCGGCGCGATACGCCAGGATCGGCAGGCGCAGGGCCAGGCGTCGCCATCCCGCGGGAGGTCCGGGACGGCTGTGCGCGGTGTCTTCGTCGGTCATGGCCGGACCTTCCACGTGTCGGGAATGTCGTCTCTCGGACTCGATTGGATAAAGACCCCGGAACGGGGAGCCTGTCGCGGAAGCCACCTTTGCATAGTCTAAAGGTTGGGGGAGGGAGCCTGCGGGGAAGACCGGCGGCTCTCGACAGCCGCGACATCGCAGGAGTGCCGCATGACCGAACGGAAGCCGCCGTCCAGCTGGACGCTGCTGTCCCGTATGCCGGTGGTGGTGATGGCGGTGGTCGCGGTGACGGATGTCGTGGCGGGTCCGAGTGTCGGCTTCCTGCCGCTGGTCTCCCTCGGACCGGCCTTCGCCGGCCTGGTCGGGGGATGGCGCCGTACGGCCTGGTTCGGGCTCGCGGCCCTCGTCCTGTGTGTCGCGCTCGGGCTGTACGACGGGCTGTTCGACGGGCGCCGGGGATATACCGCGCTGGCCTCGGTGGCCGGTGTCACCGGTGTGGGTGTCGCGGCCGCGGTGATGCGCTCGCGCCGGGAGGCGGAGCTGGCCAGTGTGCGGTCGATCGCGGAGGTCGCCCAGCGGGTGCTGCTGCGGCCGGTGCCGTTGACCGCGGGCCCGCTGCAGGCGGCGGTCTCGTACACGTCGGCGGTCGCCGAGGCCCGGATCGGAGGCGACCTCTACGAGGTGGTGGCCTCCCCGCACGGCGTGCGGGTCATCGTCGGAGACGTCCAGGGCAAGGGCCTGGCCGCGGTGGAGACGGCGGCCGTGGTGCTGGGCGCCTTCCGGGAGGCGGCGTACGACGAGACCGACCTGTCGGGGCTGGGCGACCGCCTGGAGCGAAGTGTGGCCCGGGAGCTGGAAGGGGAGAAGTTCGTCACCGCGATCCTCGCCGAGATCGGCACGGCTCACGAGGCGGTCTTCCTCAACTACGGGCATCCGGCCCCGATGCTCGTACGCGCGGACGGCACGGTCGACTTCCCGCAACCGCACTCCTTCGCGCTGCCGCTGGGCCTCGGCGCGCACGGCAGCGAGGACCCGAAGCCCTACCGGGTGGGCTTCGCCCCGGGTGAGCAGCTCCT
The DNA here is from genome assembly GCF_042647945.1 of Streptomyces lusitanus. NCBI lineage: Bacteria > Bacillati > Actinomycetota > Actinomycetes > Kitasatosporales > Streptomycetaceae > Streptomyces > Streptomyces lusitanus. The sequence goes on along the minus strand of NZ_JBHRWL010000033.1, from coordinate 98,855 downwards.
GCTGTACACCGACGGCGTCACCGAGGCCCGCGACGGGCAAGGCCGCTTCTACCCCGTCGGTGAGCGGGCCCACCTGCTGAAGGACCCGGACGCGCACCGAGCCCTGGAAGCCCTGCGGGAAGACCTCGCCCAGCACTCCGTCGGACCGCCGCACGACGACGCCGCGATGCTCCTGCTGCGCTACCTCGGGCACGGGGAAGGAAGATCTGCCCCCACCCCATGACTGAGCGGGCACTCCCGCACGCACGGTAGAAAGGACGCATGCCGGAGCGTGAGCCCCCCGCGGGGACGACGGACGACGTGGACCTGGTGACCCGGTCGGTGCTGACCGCGTCGCGCCTGCTGGTGGGGATCTCGGCCCGCTCTCTCGCCGCTGTCGAGGAGCGGGTGACGCTGCCGCAGTTCAGGATGCTCATGGTGCTGTCCACGCGCGGCGCCACCAAGCTCGTCACGCTGGCCGACCTCCTCCAGGTCGCCCCGTCCACGGCCATGCGGATGGTCGACCGGCTGATCGCCGCGGGGCTCGCCGACCGGAAGCCCAACCCCGGCAACCGCCGGGAGACGCTGCTCCAGCTCACGGACGAAGGCCGCCGCACGGTCGCGGACGTCACCGCCCGCCGTCGCACGGCGATCGCCGAGATCGTGGAACGGCTCACCCCGACACAGCGACTGGCCCTCATCGAGGCTCTGGCGGCCTTCAACGAAGCCGGAGGCGAGCCTCTCGCTCCGGCACGGGACGACACGGAGCCGCATCCGCTGGGATGGGCGATGGACATGCCCGCCGCCGGCGAGGGCTGATCCTGGTCGAGTCCGTCGCCGACTCGTTGCTCTCCGGGCCCAGTCGCTTCGGTGAGGCACGGGCGAAACCGGCCGGATTCGAACCGGCGTCCTCGCGATTGTGGAGACCGCGCGCGACGACCTCTGCGCTACGGCTCCGCCCGGCGAGGATCCTAGCCCGTCGCATACCGGCGCAGCAGCAGCACAGTAAGGGTCGGTCAGCTGTCGACACCGCCTGACCGCGCGGGACCGGGCGGCCACCTGGTGATGACCCTGGACGGCATCGGCGACGCCGTCCACACCGGCCTGGACATCTCACGCTGGGACCTCCGGTCGGCGACCAGGGCCCGCCCGGGGCAAGTTCAGGTGTGAGCGGGCGGAGGGTACGGTGCGGTGCCGGGACGCGGGGTTGCAGCGCCCTGTACCGCCGCCCGGGTGGGAGGATCACCGCGCCGGCGCGCCGTTTCGAGGAGGGGGCCGAGGTGCCGTCCACCGAGCTGAAGCACACGTTCCGTATCGCCGCGCCGCCTGAGGCGGTCTTCGCGCACCTGGCCGAGCCGTCGCACTACGTCGGCCTGTCGCCGCTCGTCGTCGCCGTCCGCGATGTGCGCCGCGACGGCGGCACCGTGCACTACACGGCCGTGGAACGTTTCCGCTTCCTGGGCGTCGTGCGGCACGACAACCTCATCGACGTCACGCTCACCGCCGTCCCGGACGGCCTCCCGCACTCCGCCGAAATCGTCGGCGAGGTCCGCAGCCCCGCCCGGGTCCGCATGAGCTACCGCTTCACCATCGACCGCCACGAGGCCGGCAGCGTCGTCACCGACATCCTGCGCCTACGGACGCCCCCAGGCCTGCTGCGCTTCGCCGCCTCCCAGGCGGGAGCGGTCCAGCGGACCCGAGCCCGTGTCCTGGCGGACCGTCTGGCCCGACCCGCCTGACGGCTGCGCTCAGGGTCCTGTACCTGTCGCCCGGGCGCGACGAAGAAGGCCGGAGACGGTGCCGGCGGGTCAGGTGCTCATGCTCCCGCCCCTGGGGCCGCTCAGCTTCCCTGTGCGCCGTCCGCGAGCGCGATGGTGTCTTCGCTCGGCGGGATCTTGATGGACACGGGTTGATTGATATCGAGGAAGGTGATGGTCAGGTCGAGTGGCCCGCCGCCGGTGCCGGCCTGCTTGTCATCGGACGCGGCGGGCATGCGGAACTGCTTGGCATGGTCGTCACTGTCGATCCACAGGTCCATGGTGAGTGTGTCGGAGACGCCCAGCCCCATGAACTGATCGAGGCTCTGGATCAGTCGCTCCCGGGTCGCTTCGTCCACGGCGCCTTCACGGGCGGCAAGCAGGCCGCGGCTGGTGACCGTTCCCTTGTAGTGCCTGGTCCTGGTGCCGTCGACCGTCTCCGTCCCGATCATCCGCAGGTCCTTGGACCCGGTCAGGAGTGTGGACTGCAGGACAGGGCTTCCCTCGATCTGGCGAGGCAGTACGCCGTAGGACTGGTTGTCCACCACACCGCGTCCCCATGCGGCAGGGTCGGCTCTGAACCAGCTCTTGCCGCCGAGCTTCTCGGAGTCGACCGCACTCCCGCGGACGTACATCACCTCGTCCACGAACCGGACCTTCAACCGGCTGTCCCCGCCCTGGTCGGCAGCGGTCATCTTCAGGCTCATGGCCAACGGTTCCGTGTTCATGGAAGCCTCGGCCTCCAGACGGCCCTTCTCCGGCACGGTCCCGGTGATCCGATAGTGGAGCGACCTGATGTCCTCGGAGTTCGCCGCCGCCTTCGCCACGGCCGTCGCGGGGGTCACCTTGGGCGGGTCTTCATTCGCGGAATCACTCCCGGAGCTTCCTCCGCAGGCAACCGTTCCCCCGGCGAGCAGCACGGCGGCGAACACCACGCTCGTCACCCTGCGCGGTACGGAACCACGCGCTGAAATCCCCACGATCCCCCCCGGAATCAGGTGGCTGGCCCATGGCTGACCCACGCCAAGGCTGTGAGCCTATCCGGGCAGGTGTCCTGTGATCCGCTGGGTTCATGCAAGGCATGCGTGACAGACCACACACGCGGCGTTGGACGTCAGCGGAGCCCCGGGACTGGGCATGCCTCCAACGGTTCCTCGGGCCGGTCCGCCCACCTCCACCACGCGTGCCGATCGGCGCACCGCCAGAGGGACCGGCAAGCTCTCCGGCCGTCGTCGTCCCGTCCGGACAGCACGAGACCGCCCGGCATCAGGAGCTGGCTGCACTCAGGACAGGACGGGGAGTCGTCGACCATACGACGAACCCTAAGCGGGGCCATCACTCGATTGATCGGAATCTCGTGGACGATCTCGCAGAGAGCGGCGGGCACGATGATGTCCGTGGTCTCCAAGGGTTGCCCCTGGGACGCGCCCTTCTGGATGCCCAGGAGCGAGGCCTCCTCGGCGGTCGCTTGCGATCCACGCGGTGTCCCGGGGACACCACGCCGCTTACGCACTTCCGATGGCGTCCGCCGCTACGCTCGGTGAGGATCACCCGCATGGTTTCGACAGTGGTGAACATGACAGTGGACTGTGCGAACGCTTACCAACTGGCCCAGTTCTGGAGTGAGGTGACCGGTCGTCGGCTCGACCCCGAGGACGAACCGGGCGACGACGAGACGGAGATCATGCTGCCGGGCGGCCTGGCCCTGCACTTCAACGAGGTACCGGAACCGAAGGCAGGCAAGAACCGGCTCCACCTGTGCTTGCGTCCCGACACCTCGCGGGACGCGGAGGTCGAACGGCTGCTGGCGCTGGGCGCCTCCCTGGTCGCCGATCACCGAAAGCCCAACGGCTGGGGGTGGGTCGTGCTCGCCGACCCGGAGGGCAATGAGTTCTGCATCCTCCTGGCCGAATCCGAACGAGCCGCACTGGTTCCGGTGTCCCCGTAGTCCAGTAGTGGGTGCTCCTGCGTGCAGCGCAGAGACGGCCCGAGCGGATATGGGGGCTTCGTTCCGGCGCAGTACCTTCGGGCGGAAGTGGCGGCGGGCGCGGAAGGTCTAGGGATGCCTGAGGGCTTGAAGGCGGCGCTGATCTACGAGCACTCCGACGACGAGCGACAGCAGGAAGTCTCTGCGGGGCTCGACGCGACTGTCCGCAAGGCACGTCAGGCCGCACGGGAATCCGCTGACGTGCCAGATACGTCAAAGAAGCGCCAACTCGCCAAGGCGCATGGTTCCGGACGCTTGGCGGACACGACGGTAGTCAGATGCCGGCGAATGCGGACAGCAGAGTGTCGGTTCGGAGCTGGAGCTCAAACGTCTCGACTCCGGTGACACTGACGGACATCACCTCGCTGCCGACAGAGCGGGCGAGGCCGACTTCCAGGGTGGCGCTCGCGCCGGCGAGCGGATACGAGTACCAGCCGTCGGACTTCTCGTCGTCGGTGTCCCGGACACCGTCTTCGATGGTGTCCCAGTCGGTGTCGTCGAATGCATAGTCGACGTAGCGGGACAGCAGCTCCAGGAAGGCGCGCAGGTTGCGATCCATGATCCATCCGGCGATCTGCTTGCTCATGTTCTCCCCCAGCGATCCAGGCGATCAGTGTTTCTGGCGCGAATCCGGCACGCGGCTACTGATCACAGCGCACAACAAAAGGGCCCAGGTCTCCGACCTGGGCCTTCTTCGTGGAGCGGGTGACGAGAATCGAACTCGCGCTCTCAGCTTGGGAAGCTGATGTTCTACCATTAAACTACACCCGCGCAAGATCCAAACCCTCCCCACCGGGAGTGATCCGGACGCTCGCTCACTCTACCTCATCGCAGGCCCCCGGTGTCCAAGACCCGGGGGCCTGACGGTGTTTCATGGTGTGGAAGCGGCTGCGGCGGGCATGCGGCGGGGCGTACCGTGTGGCCGTCGGCGGGCGTCCGGGGTGCCGCCTGGAGGGTCGTTCCATTCATCCCGTAACGTGGCTTTTGTCGTCAGGGCAGCAAGCCAGACGCGGCTCTTGGGGAAGGGACTCTTGGACTTGATGGAGCGCACCGTCGTCCGCTGTGCCGATGGGCACGTATTCACCGCCGCCTCGTTCCCGATGCAGCAGGCCGAGCGCCTCGGCCCCGGCCGGCTGCTGCGGTGTCCGCGCTGTGCGCGGCTTCGCAGCGTCGTGCCGGTGACCTTGCAGAAGCGGTAACGGAAAACACGCACGCGGGCAGCCGCCGAGCAGGCAAGCGGCAAGCCAGCGGCAAGGCATCAGCAAGACAGCGGCAAGGAAGCGGCGGGAAACCGCAGACAGAGGGCACAGGCGCGTGCGGCGGCCGGATTCGGTCGCCGCACGCGCCTTGCGTATTCTCGGGGCGTGCTTCTCTCAGACAAGGACATCCGGGCCGAGATCGACGCCGGGCGGGTGCGGATCGATCCCTACGACGCATCCATGGTGCAGCCGTCCAGCATCGACGTACGTCTCGACCGCTACTTCCGGGTGTTCGAGAACCACCGCTACCCCCACATCGACCCCTCCGTGGAGCAGGTGGACCTCACCCGGCTCGTGGAGCCGGAGGGGGACGAGCCGTTCATCCTGCATCCGGGCGAGTTCGTGCTGGCCAGCACGTACGAGGTCATCACGCTGCCCGACGACCTCGCCTCGCGGCTGGAGGGCAAGAGCTCGCTGGGGCGGCTCGGGCTGGTGACCCACTCCACCGCCGGGTTCATCGACCCCGGGTTCTCCGGGCACGTGACGCTGGAGCTGAGCAACCTCGCCACGCTCCCCATCAAGCTGTGGCCCGGTATGAAGATCGGACAGCTCTGCATGTTCCGGCTCAGCTCGCCGGCCGAGCACCCGTACGGCAGTGAGCGGTACGGCTCCCGCTACCAGGGGCAGCGCGGGCCCACGGCCTCGCGGTCCTACCTGAACTTCCACCGGACGCAGGTGTGAGCGGCATGCGGGAGAACCTCAGCTACGAGCAGTTCGGCGTCGCCGTGCGCGAGCTCGCGCAGACGATCGCCGACGACGGGTATCAGCCCGACGTGGTGCTCAGCATCGCCCGCGGCGGGGTCTTCGTCGCGGGAGGGCTCGCGTACGCGCTCGACTGCAAGAACATCCACCTGGTCAACGTCGAGTTCTACACCGGCGTCGGGACCACCCTCGAGATGCCGGTCATGCTCGCGCCCGTCCCCAACGCGATCGACTTCACCGACAAGAAGGTGCTGATCGCCGACGACGTCGCCGACACCGGCAAGACCCTCAAGCTGGTCCGCGACTTCTGCCTCGACGCCGTCGCCGAGGTGCGCAGCGCCGTCATCTACGAGAAGACGCAGTCGCTGGTGAAGTGCGAGTACGTGTGGCGGCGGACCGACGAGTGGATCAACTTCCCGTGGAGTGTTCAACCGCCCGTCGTACGCCGGGACGGGCAGGTGCTCGACGCCTGAGGGCGGCCCCCGGCCCGGACGCCGGAACGTCACGCCGGGGGCCGCCCCCGTCCACCCGTCTCACCGCCCTCGGGTCAGTACAGGCCCTTGAACGTGTTCCACCCGCCCGAGCCGACCAGCACCCGGCTGCTGTACGAGCCGGCGCCGGTGGACGCGTACCGCCACAGCTTCCCGGCGGTGTCGCGGGCCAGCAGGTCGGTGCGGCCGTCGCCGGAGAGGTCGCCGGTGCCGACGAGGGCGGAGTAGGCGTTCCAGCCGCCGCCGACCCGCTCCCGCCTGGTCACGCTGCCGGCGGCGGTGCCGTAGTACCGCCACAGGACGCCGGCGGAATCCTGGCCGAGCAGGTCGCCGCGGCCGTCGCCGTTCAGGTCACCTGCGCCGGTGATCCACTTGTACAGCTTCCAGTTCGTCTGGATCTTCACCCGGGCCTTGAGGTGGTGGTCCGCCGTGCCCGCGTAGAAGTAGATGTCGCCGGTGGTCCTCTGGCGGGCGATCAGGTCGACGCGGCCGTCGCCGTTCAGGTCGCCCGGCGACGTCAGCTGGTCGTACTGGCCCCAGCCCAGGCCGATCACCGTGTACGGCGAGGTGGCGCCGACGACCTTGCCGCAGCCGGGGCGGTAGGCGCGCAGCTCGTTGCCCACCCGGACCAGCACGTCGGCGCACCGGTCGCCGTCCACGTCGCCGACGGGCACGAGCACCGTGCCGGCGGGGAACGCCCCGGCGGTCCCGGCGGTGCGGGAGGTCACCCCGCCGGTGCCGTTGCCCCGGTACATCCACACGACCCCGGCGGAGTCCGTCGCCAGCAGGTCGCCGAAGCCGTCGTCGCCCGCCAGGTCCCGCCACACGGCGGCGCCGCCGGTGACCGGCACGGTCCCGGAGACGGACAGGTCGGCGCCGGCGCCGTCGGCGGGCTTCGCGGTCAGGGTCCAGGTGTAGCGGCCGTTCGGGACGTACCGCCCGGCCGCGTCCTTGCCGTCCCAGGAGGCCGACAGGAAGCCGCGCACCTCGCCGCCGGTCAGGGTGCGCACGGTCGTGCCGCTCGCCTTGTTCCTCAGGGTCAGCGTCCAGGAGGCGGCGGGCTTCGACAGCCACCAGCGCGACGTCCAGGTCTCCCCGGCCTTGACGGCCAGGGTGGACGACGTCTCCGCGTCGATGACGGCGATCGCGGAGGCCGGGACGCCCGACGGGACGATCCGCACCCGGCGGTCGGCGCCGACGTAGGCGACGTGGCCGCCGAAGCGGTCCACGGTCCAGCCGGCCCGGGGCACGGTCCGGTCGCCCAGCTCGGCGGCGGTGACGAGCACGCGCCGGGGCAGGTCCGCCTCGGTGGCGCCGGCCTGGAGGCCGCCGTGCAGGTCGACGAGGGTCAGGCCGGTCGTGTCCGACTGGCGGACCAGGTAGCCGTCGCCGAGGAGCGCCTTGTCGGTGCCGAGCTTCAGGGAGCGCTTGGCCTGCCGGTCGTAGACGCCGCCGCCCCGGTAGTTGGGCCAGGAGTCGTCGCACTGCCAGTACACCCAGCGCCCCACGGCCTGGAGTTCGCGGGGGACGCAGCCGGCGTCGAAGGTCTCGCCGGCGGCGCCCGTCGACAGGTTCTTCGCCGTCACCGTGGTCGGGAGGTCCTGGCCGGGGTCGTCCCAGCTGCCGGTGGCGCTCCACAGGGTGTTGCCCCAGACCGCCGACGCGACGATGTCCCGCTTCTCGAGGACGCTGCCGGTGTCGCCGTCCTCGAAGCGCAGGACGGCCTGCGAGCCGCCCCAGGCCTGATTCACCACGCCGTACCGGCCGGACAGGTCGACGAGTTCGGGGCTGCCGAGTCCGGAGGTCACCCGCGGGCCCCAGGCGGGGTCGCCGTTGCGGTGGAGCATGGTGACGTCCTGCTCGGTGGCGGCCTCGCGACCGTGGTGCCCGTCGCCGGAGGCGAACATGGTCACGCAGTAGCCGTTCTCGCTGTCGCCGCAGTCGCTGTCGCGGCCGCTGACGAGGCCGTCGACGGTCGAGTTCAGCTCCTCGGGGCGGCCGGAGGTGGTCAGCCAGGTGCTGCGGTAGGCGCCGACGTAGGTGCCCGGCATGTAGAGCTTGGAGTCGTCGGCGGTGGTGAGGATGCCGCTGCCCAGCGAGATGCCGTACGGCTGGGCCTCCCGGTCCTCGATGTCCGCGACGCGCCTGCGGGTGACGCTGCCGTCGGCGGCGGGCGTGAGGAGGTAGTAGCCCCAGTCGAGCGGGCCGTCGTCGGTGTCGTTCTCGGCGCCGGTCACCAGCAGGGAGCCGTCGGGCGTGCGGTGCAGCGAGGGGGAGGCGACGGTCAGCAGGGACTGCCAGTGGCCGTCGGTGTCCTCCAGGGCGAGGTGGTTGCCGCGGTACTCGTTGTCGCCGGGGTTGGGCGGGGTCACGGTGGCGAAGCCGCCGGCGAAGGGCAGGATCGTGTCGCCGTAGGCGCCGACGTCACGCAGGTCGAGGGTGGTCGGCTCCGCCTCCAGGTCGTCGCGGCGGTACACCTGGGCGGCGTAGGACTCCGGGGCGCCGAGGTGGAAGACGGTGTCCTGGTCGAAGGTGACGCTCTCGCCGTGCGGGGAGAGGGTCTTCACCGTGCCGGTGGCGAGGTCGACGACCCACCACCCCTGGGACATGGTGGTGTCCTCCCACTTGATGCCGCGGACGGCCACGGACCGGGAGTCGCCGCTGCCGACGCTGAGGTTCCAGCCTTCCGGCAGGCCTTCCAGCTTCTGGTCCCGCACCTCGCCGTTCTCCAGGCGCAGCAGATGCAGATTCGTTTCCGCGTTCTCGGGGCCGGTGCGGGTGACGACGGTGTCGCCGTACGTCGCGACGTACGACTGGCCCTCCGGGATCGGGACCGTGACCGTCGGTCCGTCGCCTGCCCGCTGCTGGAGCGTCACGTGCGGGGACGGGGACGTCGCGTGAATGGCGACGGTGTCGGAGCCGTGGCCGAATTCCCCGGGGTGGCCGGAGATGCGGAGGTCGTCCACGTCGTAGGTGAAAGGCTTCGGCAGCCGGTGGTCGAGGACGGTCGTGGCGCCGGTGGTGTAGTCGATCCAGCGGAGGCGGTCGTCGCCCTCCTGCGCGGTCAGGAAGCCGGTCTCGCCGGTGTTCAGGACGACGGTGGCGCGGGGCACGAAGCGGGCGCCGGGGCTGATGACGACGGGTTCGGCGGACGCCGTGGTGGTGCCGGCGGCCGTGGTGGTGCCGGCCGCGGTGGCCGTTCCCGTGGCGGCGCCGATGCCGGCGGTCACGGCGAGCGTGACGGTGAGAGCGATACGGCCGAGCGCACGCCGACGGCGCACGGCCCGCTTGTCCAGCGGACGATTCACGTGTGAGGTCCCTCCCCAGGGCGCTGCGCAGGGGGGCGTTTCACGATGTCGCCGCTCGTCCTGCGCGAGCAGGGCGACAGTAGCAGCAGGTGATCACGGAACGGCAGGGGTGGGCCCCCGGCGTGACGTGCACACCGGGGGCCTGATCGGGCAGGTCAAGGAGCCGGACCGGGCCGGACCGGGAGGTCCAGGGGCCGGCAGGTCTAGAACGTGCCGAGCTTCACGATCGACAGCAGCGCGATCAGCTGGATGGACGACGCCCCGAGCGCCTTCGGCCAGGGCAGGTCGTGCGAGCGGCTCACCATCAGGGTGAGGAGCGCGCCGCCCGCCACCCAGGTGGCCCAGCCGAGCAGCTGCACGAACATCGCGTCGCCGCCCGCGAACATGGCGAAGACCAGGCGCGGGGCGTCGCTGAGGGACATGATCAGCATGGACAGGCCGACCGTGGGCTGCCAGGCGCCGTTGCCGCCGAGCTGGCGGGCCAGCGTGTGGGTGACCACACCGAGGACGAACGCGCTGATCACCATCGCCACGGCCGTCGTCAGCACGATCGGGATCGCGTTGGACAGCGTCGCGTTGATGGCGTCCTCGCGGGCGCCGTCGAAGCCGAAGACGGCGAGCAGACCGTAGAGGAAGGTGACGATGAGGGCGGGGCCCCACATCGTGTAGTCGCGCATCCGCAGGAACGTCTGCTGCGGCGACAGGACGACGCCCTTCAGCAGGTCCTTCCAGTGCAGCCGGGGGCCGACCGGGCCGGGCGGCGGCGCCTGGTAGGCGTCGTCCTGGTGGTACGGGTCGTCGATGGAGAAGGCCTGGGTGTGACCGGGGTTGTTGGCCGCGTACGGGTCGTGCGGGGCGCCGTGCGGTGCGGCGGGGTAGCCGCCGTCGCCGAAGTACTCCGGCTCGCCGTGCCCACCGTGACCGCCGGGGCCGCCGTAGCCGCCCGGTCCGCCGTGACCGGCGTGCGGCTGCGGCCAGGGGCTTCCGCCGCCCGTGCCCTGTCCGTAGGTCGGCGGCTGCGGCGCCGGCGGGTAGCCGTACGACGGCGGTGCCTGCCGCCCGTGCGGGGGGTGGGGCGGTCGCCCCTGGGGGGCGCCGTCGTTGTTCCGTCCGCGTCCGATCCTGAATCCAGCCACGTCCCTGAAAGTACCTGGTCCCGGACGGCCGTGTGCCGGGGCCCGGCCACGCGGCAGGGCATTGCTGCCGAGCTGTGACATCCCCTAAGGGGAGTACCCCGATCCGTACTCAGGGCGGCCCGTCGGGCACCGCCACGGCGGCCGGACACGCACCGCCACGGCGGCCGGACACCCACCGCCACGACGGCCGGACACCCACCGCCACGGCGGCCCGACAGCCACCGTCGCAGCGGAGTACGCCGAAGGGGCCGCCCCTCAGGACGGCCCCTTCCGCGCCAGGCGTTACTTCACCGGCTCCGGCTCGGGAGCCGGCTCCGTCTCCTCCTCGCCCGCCGGGTCGATCGGGGTCTTGACCGACTCCAGCAGCAGCTGGGCGACGTCGACGACCTGCGTCGACTCCTTGGCCTTGCCGTCGTTCTTCTTGCCGTTGACCGAGTCGGTCAGCATGACCAGGCAGAACGGGCAGGCGGTGGAGATGATGTCCGGGTTCAGGGAGAGGGCCTCGTCGACGCGCTCGTTGTTGATGCGCTTGCCGATCCGCTCCTCCATCCACATCCGGGCGCCGCCGGCGCCGCAGCAGAAGCCGCGCTCCTTGTGGCGGTGCATCTCCTCGTTGCGCAGGCCCGGGACCTTGCCGATGATCTCGCGCGGGGGCGTGTAGATCTTGTTGTGGCGGCCCAGGTAGCACGGGTCGTGGTAGGTGATGAGGCCCTCGACCGGGGTGACCGGGATCAGCTTGCCCTCGTCCACCAGGTGCTGGAGCAGCTGCGTGTGGTGGATGACCTCGTAGTCGCCGCCGAGCTGCGGGTACTCGTTGCCGATCGTGTTGAGGCAGTGCGGGCAGGTGGCGACGATCTTCTTCGCCGACCGGGGCTTCGCCGACTCCGGCGTCACCTTGCCGTCGTCGTCCATCTCCTCGCCGAACGCCATGTTGAGCGCCATGACGTTCTCCATGCCGAGCTCCTGGAACAGGGGCTCGTTGCCGAGGCGGCGGGCGGAGTCACCGGTGCACTTCTCGTCGCCGCCCATGATCGCGAACTTGACGCCCGCGATGTGCAGCAGCTCCGCGAAGGCCTTGGTGGTCTTCTTGGCGCGGTCCTCCAGGGCGCCGGCGCAGCCGACCCAGTACAGGTACTCGACCTCGGTCAGGTCCTCGATGTCCTTGCCGACGACCGGGACCTCGAAGTCGACCTCCTTGAGCCATTCGAGGCGCTGCTTCTTGGCCAGGCCCCAGGGGTTGCCCTTCTTCTCCAGGTTCTTGAGCATCGTGCCCGCCTCGGACGGGAACGCGGACTCGATCATCACCTGGTAGCGGCGCATGTCGACGATGTGGTCGACGTGCTCGATGTCGACGGGGCACTGCTCGACGCAGGCGCCGCAGGTGGTGCAGGACCACAGGACGTCCGGGTCGATGACGCCGTTCTCCTCGGCGGTGCCGATCAGCGGCCGCTCGGCCTCGGCGAGCGCGGCGGCGGGCACGCCGGCCAGCTGCTCCTCGGACGCCTTCTCCTCGCCCTCCATGGTCTTGCCGCCGCCGGCCAGCAGGTAGGGGGCCTTGGCGTGCGCGTGGTCGCGCAGCGACATGATCAGCAGCTTGGGGGAGAGCGGCTTGCCGGTGTTCCAGGCGGGGCACTGCGACTGGCAGCGGCCGCACTCGGTGCAGGTGGAGAAGTCCAGCAGGCCCTTCCAGGAGAACTGCTCGACCTGGGAGACGCCGAAGACGTCGTCGTCACCGGGGTCGGTGAAGTCGATCGGCTTGCCGCCGGAGGTCATCGGCTGGAGGGCGCCCAGGGCGGTCCCGCCGGTGGCCTCGCGCTTGAACCAGATGTTCGGGAAGGCGAGGAAGCGGTGCCAGGCGACGCCCATGTTGGTGTTGAGCGAGACGACGATCATCCAGATGAACGACGTCCCGATCTTGATCATGGCGGTCAGGTAGACCAGGTTCTGGAGCGTCCCGACGGACAGCCCGTCGAAGGCCTGGACCAGCGGGTACGAGGCGAAGTACGACGCGTCGTAGCTGTCGACGTGGTGCAGGGCGCCCTCGAGGCCGCGCAGCACGTAGATGGCGAGGCCGATGGTGAGGATCACGTACTCGACGAAGTACGCCTGGCCGGCCTTGGAGCCGGTGAAGCGGGACTTGCGGCCGGGCCGGCCCGGCAGGCTGAGCAGGCGGATCACGATCAGCACCGCGATGCCCAGGACCGTCATGACACCGATGAACTCGGTGTACATCTCGAACGGCAGGAAGTCGCCGATGACCGGCAGCACCCAGTCGGCCTGGAAGAGCTGGCCGAAGGCCTGGGCGAGGGTCGGCGGCAGGGTCAGGAAGCCGACGGCGACGAACCAGTGGGCGACGCCGACGATGCCCCACCTGTTCATGCGGGTGTGGCCGAGGAACTCCCGCACCAGGGTCACACTGCGCTGGTAGGGGTTGTCGGTCCGGGTGCCGGCCGGGACGGGCTGGCCCAGCTTGAAGTACCGGACGAACTGGCCGATCGCGCGTGCGAGCAGCGCAACGCCGACCACGGTCAGGACCAGCGACACGATGATCGCGGCGAGTTGCATGGGGGCTCCTCGGGCCTGCGAGGGTTTCAGGAGGGATGTGGGGACTTCGCCGGGGGCTCCACCACGGCTTCCCCGAGATTACTAAGCGGTAACTTATGTAGTCCGTCTGAGACTACCCCCATCTCAGGCCGCACTGTAGCCGGGCGCGGGGTGATCTGAATCGCTGAGGGTTGCCTATGGAGGGCGCCTCGAGGGGCGCCCCGGACGGTGTCCCGGACGGTGACTCGGGCGGAGTCCCGGATGGCGTCCGGGATCCGATCGTGTTATTCACGCCAAATCGTGCCATACGCCCCTAACTTATATCCGTGCTCTACGGGATCGCCGCCGCCGCCACCGCACTGCTGCTCTCCGCCTTCCTCACCGGAGTGCTGCGGGTCCCCGCCCTGCGTCTCGGGATCACCGACCGCAGGCGGCGCCGGCCCCTGCCGCTGTCCGGGGGAACGGCGGTCGCGCTGGCCACCGCCCTGGTCGCGGCGGCCGCCGACGCCACAGGCCTGGTGCCCCTCGGCGCCGGGGTCGGCCGGGTGGTGGTGGCCGCCGGCTGTGTCGCCCTGCTCGGGCTGGCCGCCGACCTCCGGCGGCTGCGGTGGTGGGTCACGCCGGCCGGTACGGCGGTCGCCGCGGGCTTCGTCGTGCCGTACGAGGAGACCGGCGTGGCCGCCGGGGTCGCGGCGGTCGGGTGGATCGTGGTCGCGACCGTCGCCTTCCGGGGGCTGGACCACGCCGACGGGCTGGCCGGGACGGCCGGCGCGGTGGGCGCGTTCGGGCTCGCCGCCTGTGCCACGGCGGAGCTGATGGACGGGCCGGCCGCGCTGCTGGGCGTGCTGGCCGCCGCGCTCGCCGGCTTCCTGCTGCACAACTGGTTCCCCGCGCAGGCGGGCCTCGGATCCGGCGGCGCGCTGTTCACGGGGTTCGTGCTGGCCGCGTCGGCGGTGTTCGTACGGGCCGGGCAGGGAATCGGCGCCGGGGCCGCCGTGCTGTACGCGCTGACGGCCCTCGGGTGTGCGGACGCCGTTCTGGTGGTACTCGGGCGGCTGCTCGACCGCCGTGCGGTGACCCGCGGGCGGCCGGACCACTTCGGGCACCGGCTGCGGCGGCTGGGTCTCGCTCCCCGCGCGGTGCCGGTGCTGCTGGGCGCCGGGTCCGCGGCAGCGGCGGTTGTCGCGGTGTGCGTGCACACCGGCAGGCTGGCCCCCGGTGCGGTGGGGTGGGTCGCGGCGGCCTCCGCGGTGCTCGTCCTGATGCTGGTGCGGCGTCCCGTCACCCCTGTTTTCCGTCCGCGTCAACGTGTCGCCAGTGCGTCGTCGCAGGTCAGCGAACGGTTGCGTGTAAGGAGCGGATAAGAGTTGAGTCGGCTCGACTCAGCTCTGTTGACCCGGCGGCGGCCGTCATGCATGCTTGAGTCTGTTCCACTCAAGTCAGCTGGAGGAATCGAAATGGCACGTGCGGTCGGCATCGACCTGGGCACGACTAACTCCGTCGTCAGCGTTCTGGAGGGCGGCGAGCCCACCGTCATCACCAACGCCGAGGGCGCCAGGACCACGCCTTCCGTCGTCGCCTTCGCCAAGAACGGTGAGGTGCTGGTCGGCGAGGTGGCCAAGCGCCAGGCCGTGACCAACGTCGACAGGACCATCCGGTCGGTCAAGCGCCACATGGGCACCGACTGGAAGATCAACCTGGACGGCAAGGACTTCAACCCGCAGCAGATCAGCGCCTTCGTGCTGCAGAAGCTGAAGCGGGACGCCGAGGCGTACCTGGGCGAGAAGGTGACCGACGCGGTCATCACCGTCCCGGCGTACTTCAACGACGCCGAGCGCCAGGCGACCAAGGAGGCCGGCGAGATCGCCGGTCTGAACGTGCTGCGCATCGTCAACGAGCCGACGGCCGCCGCCCTGGCGTACGGCCTCGACAAGGACGACCAGACGATCCTCGTCTTCGACCTCGGTGGCGGTACCTTCGACGTCTCCCTCCTGGAGATCGGCGACGGTGTCGTCGAGGTGAAGGCCACCAACGGTGACAACAACCTCGGTGGTGACGACTGGGACCAGCGCATCGTCGACTACCTGGTCAAGCAGTTCCAGGCCGGTCACGGCGTGGACCTGGCCAAGGACAAGATGGCGCTCCAGCGTCTGCGCGAGGCCGCCGAGAAGGCGAAGATCGAGCTGTCCTCGTCCACCGAGACCTCGATCAACCTCCCCTACATCACGGCCTCCGCCGAGGGCCCCCTGCACCTCGACGAGAAGCTGACCCGCGCCCAGTTCCAGCAGCTGACCGCGGACCTGCTCGAGCGCTGCAAGACCCCGTTCAACAACGTGATCAAGGACGCCGGCATCTCCGTCAGCGAGATCGACCACGTCGTCCTGGTCGGCGGTTCGACCCGTATGCCCGCCGTCGCCGAGCTGGTCAAGGACCTCACCGGCGGCAAGGAGGCCAACAAGGGCGTCAACCCGGACGAGGTCGTCTCCATCGGCGCCGCGCTCCAGGCCGGTGTCCTCAAGGGCGAGGTCAAGGACGTCCTCCTGCTCGACGTCACCCCGCTGTCCCTCGGCATCGAGACCAAGGGCGGCATCATGACCAAGCTGATCGAGCGCAACACCACGATCCCGACCAAGCGCTCCGAGATCTTCACCACGGCCGAGGACAACCAGCCGTCGGTGCAGATCCAGGTCTACCAGGGCGAGCGCGAGATCGCCGCGTACAACAAGAAGCTCGGCATGTTCGAGCTGACCGGTCTGCCGCCGGCGCCGCGTGGCGTCCCGCAGATCGAGGTCTCCTTCGACATCGACGCCAACGGCATCATGCACGTCACGGCGAAGGACCTCGGCACCGGCAAGGAGCAGAAGATGACCGTCACCGGCGGTTCGTCGCTCCCGAAGGACGAGGTCGAGCGGATGCGCCAGGAGGCCGAGAAGTACGCGGAGGAGGACCACGCCCGCCGCGAGGCCGCCGAGACCCGCAACCAGGGCGAGCAGCTCGTCTACCAGACCGAGAAGTTCCTCACGGACAACGCGGACAAGGTGCCCGGCGAGATCAAGACCGAGGTCGAGGCCGCCGTCGCCGAGCTGAAGGAGAAGCTCAAGGGCGAGGACACCGCCGAGATCCGCACGGCCACCGAGAAGGTCGCCGCCGTCTCGCAGAAGCTGGGCCAGGCGATGTACGCCGACGCCCAGGGCGCGCAGGCCGCGGGCGGCGCCTCCGACGGCGCCGGTGAGGCCAAGGCCGACGACGACGTCGTCGACGCCGAGATCGTCGACGAGGACCGCAAGGACGGTGCGGCGTGACGGAAGAGACCCCGGGCTTCGACGAGCAGCAGCCCGATGTCCCTTCCGGCGCACCGTCCGACGACGCCGAGCCGCAGGCCGCCGCTCCCTCCCCCGAGGAAGAGGCGGCCCCGGCCGGGGACACCGAGCAGAACGCCGCTCTGGTGGCCCAGCTGGACCAGACCCGCACCGCGCTGAACGAGCGCACCGCGGATCTCCAGCGCCTCCAGGCGGAGTTCCAGAACTACCGCCGCCGTGTCGAGCGGGACCGGGCAGCCGTGAAGGAGACCGCCGTGGCGAATCTCCTGACCGAACTGCTCCCGGTGCTGGACGACATCGGCCGCGCGCGGGAGCACGGCGAGCTGGTCGGCGGCTTCAAGTCGGTCGCGGAGTCGCTGGAGACCACGGCGGCCAAGCTGGGCCTCCAGCAGTTCGGCAAGGAGGGCGAGCCCTTCGACCCGACGATCCACGAGGCCCTGATGCACTCCTACGCGCCGGACGTCACCGAGACGACGTGCGTGGCGATTCTCCAGCCGGGGTACCGCATCGGCGAGCGCACCATCCGCCCCGCGCGGGTGGCCGTCGCCGAGCCGCAGCCCGGCGCGCAGACGGTGAAGCCGGCCGAGGAGAGCACCGAGGCGCAGGCCGACGCGGAGAACAAGGAGAGCGGTGGCCCGGAGGAGGGCTGACGTAAGAGCTGACGCAGGGAAGGAGGGACGTCGGGGATGAGCACCAAGGACTTCATCGAGAAGGACTACTACAAGGTCCTCGGCGTCCCCAAGGACGCCACCGAGGCCGAGATCAAGAAGGCGTACCGGAAGCTCGCCCGCGAGTTCCACCCGGACGCCAACAAGGGGAACGCCAAGGCGGAGGAGCGGTTCAAGGAGATCTCCGAGGCGAACGACGTCCTCGGCGACCCCAAGAAGCGCAAGGAGTACGACGAGGCGCGCGCGCTGTTCGGCAACGGCGGTTTCCGTCCGGGGCCGGGCGCGGGCGGCGGCTCGTTCAACTTCGACCTGGGTGACCTCTTCGGGGGTCAGGCCGGCGGCCAGGGCGGCTTCGGCGGCGGGCTCGGTGACGTCTTCGGGGGCCTGTTCAACCGGGGCGGCCCGGGCGCCGGCACGCGCACCCAGCCGCGCCGGGGCCAGGACATCGAGTCCGAGGTGACGCTCAGCTTCACCGAGGCGATCGAGGGCGCGACGGTCCCGCTGCGGATGTCGTCGCAGTCGCCCTGCAAGGCCTGTTCGGGCACCGGCGACAAGAACGGCACGCCGCGTGTGTGCCCGACCTGCGTCGGCACCGGCCAGGTGGCGCGGGGCTCCGGCGGCGGCTTCTCGCTGACCGACCCCTGCCCGGACTGCAAGGGCCGCGGTCTGATCGCGGAGGAGCCCTGCGAGGTCTGCAAGGGCAGCGGCCGGGCCAAGTCCTCGCGGACGATGCAGGTGCGCATCCCCGCGGGGGTCAGCGACGGCCAGCGGATCCGGCTGCGCGGCAAGGGCGCGCCCGGTGAGCGGGGCGGCCCCGCGGGCGACCTGTACGTCGTCGTGCACGTCGGCGCCCACCCGGTGTTCGGCCGCAAGGACGACAACCTGACGGTCACGGTGCCGGTGACGTATCCCGAGGCGGCCCTCGGGGGCGAGATCCGGGTCCCGACGCTGGGCGGTCCGCCGGTGACGCTGAAGCTGCCGCCGGGCACACCCAACGGGCGCACCCTGCGGGCGCGCGGCAAGGGAGCGGTCCGCAAGGACGGCACGCGCGGCGATCTGCTGGTCACCGTCGAGGTGAGTGTTCCCAAGGACCTGACGGGGAAGGCTCGTGACGCCCTGGAGGCGTATCGCGAGGCGACCGCGGACCAGGATCCGCGGGCGGAGCTGTTCCAGGCCGCGAAGGGAGCTTGATGCGATGGACGGCCGTCGACGCAACCCGTACGAACTGACCCAGGACACCCCGGTCTACGTCATCTCGGTGGCGGCCCAGCTCTCCGGCCTGCACCCGCAGACGCTGCGTCAGTACGACCGTCTGGGGCTCGTGTCGCCGGACCGTACGGCGGGCCGGGGCCGGCGTTACTCGGCCCGTGACATCGAACTGCTCCGTCAGGTGCAGCAGTTGTCGCAGGACGAGGGCATCAACCTGGCCGGAATCAAGCGCATCATCGAACTGGAGAACCAGGTCGCCGCCCTCCAGGCCCGTGTGGCCGAACTGGAGGACGCGCTCGACGGCGCGGCGGCGGCCATGCGGCAGCGCGAGGCCGCCGTGCACGCCTCGTACCGCCGTGACCTGGTGCCTTATCAGGAGGTGCAGCAGACCAGCGCGCTGGTGGTCTGGCGCCCCAAGCGCCAGCAGCAGTCCGACTGACCGCGCGCGACGCCGGGAAGGGCCCGTGGGTTCGCAGAACCCACGGGCCCCTTGGCTTATGTACGACCACACCTGTGGCTATGGTATGCCTGCGTGTCCAGGTGATCCCCGCGGCGTGTCCGCGAGACTTTCACGAGTTCAGCGCTCCGTGTCGTGTTCATCTCGTTAAGTGGCTGCCTCTTGACTCGATGGACGCCGAAGCGTTGTCTTTTCAGTCACATGGGCCGCAAAGCTGTGCCCACGTCCAAAACGCACCTGAAGTGAGCCCTCGCATGCGTCGTATCGCCATATCCGTGGCCGCCGTCTCCATGTCCGTCACGCTCGCCGGCTGCGGCATGCTCGACGCGACGGGCAGCAGCGACGACGCGAGCCCCGCCAAGGGTGACGACATCACGGTGGGCCTGCTCCTCCCGGAGAAGGCCAACACGCGCTACGAGCAGTTCGACTACCCCATCTTCAAGAAGAAGGTGGAGTCGCTCACCGACAACAAGGGCAAGGTCGAGTACGCCAACGCCGAGGCGGACGCGGACAAGCAGGCCGGCCAGATGCAGCGCATGATCGAGAACAAGGTCGACGTCATCGTGCTGGACGCGGTGGACGCGCACGGCATCGCGGAGAGCGTCGCCAAGGCCAAGGACGCCGGCATCCCGGTCATCGCCTACGACCGGCTCGCCGAGGGCCCGATCGACGCGTACATCTCCTTCGACAACGCCCTCGTGGGCGAGGTGCAGGGGCGCTCCCTGCTGGAGGCGCTCGGCGGTGACCTGAGCATCACCGACAAGATCGTGATGATGAACGGCTCGTCCACCGACCCCAACGCCAAGCAGTTCAAGGCCGGCGCGCTGTCCGAGCTCAAGGGCAAGGTCACCATCGCCAAGTCCTTCGACACCAAGGACTGGGACCCCAAGAACGCCGAGAAGAACATGGCCGAGGCGATCGACGAGATCGGCCTGGACAACATCGAGGCGGTCTACTCCGCCAACGACGGCATGGCGGGCGGCATCGTCAAGGCGCTGCGCGCCGCCGGCGAGACCAAGCTGCCGCCCATCACCGGCCAGGACGCCGAACTCTCCGCGGTGCAGCGGATCGTGACCGGCGAGCAGTACATGAGCGTCTACAAGTCCTACCCGGAAGAGGCCGAGAACGCCGCCGAGATGGCCGTGGCGCGGGTCCAGGGCCGGGACATCCAGTTCGACGCGCTCACCCGGGACCGCGTCGACAGCCCCACCGACCAGGACATTCCGGCGCAGCTGGTGCCGGTGGTCGCGCTCACCCAGGACAACATCGAGGACACCGTCATCGCCGACGGCTTCTTCCAGGTGTCCGACATCTGCACCGCCGAGTTCAAGGACGCGTGCGCGGAGATCAACCTCAAGTAGGCCCCGTACGAATTCGGCCACCGGCCGGTCCTGGAGGCCGGCGCGGTGGTCCGCCCCGTGTTGCACAGCAGGTTCCGGCCGCGCATAGTTGCGGCTGCGGAAGGACGCTGAACCGGGGGTGGGATGGGCGATGGCCGGGCACGGGGCGGACGAGCATCCGCACGGTGCTGACCGACTGTGCGAGGCCGGGGACCGCGTGTACTCCCGGGCCGTACGGCGCGGACGGCTGCCGCGCCGGGAGGCCGAGCGGGTGCCCTGCCTGCTGGAGCTGGCCCTGCTGCACCCCGACCCGGACGACATGGACTGGCTGGTCCCCACCTCCCCGCAGGAGGTCATGACCCGGCTGCTGCGCGGCATGTACGACGAGGTGAGTGCCAGTCAGCGCCGGGTCGGCTCGGCGGTCGCCGCCTTCGAGTGGTACGCCGGTCTCGGCCGCCAGGTGCCGGCCCCGGGGGCGTCGGCGGAGGGCCCGGCGATCCGTGTGCTGGACGGACTGGCCCGGATCCAGGCCGCGATGGACGAGGCGACGCAGGCCTGCACCAGCGAGGTGCTCACCGTGCAGCCCGGCGGCATCCGGCGCGAGGCCGAACTGTCCGAGGGCCTGCACCGGGCGATGGCGCTGCGCGGGCGGGGCGTGCGGATGCGGGACCTCTACACCCATGTCGCCCGGCACGGGCACGGGCTGCTCAGCTATCTGGAGCTGATGGGCGACGCGGTGGAGGCGCGCACGCTGGACGAGGTCGTGGAGCGGCTCATCCTCTTCGACCGCACGGTCGCCTTCATCCCCGCCAACGCCGAGCGCACGATGGCGCTGGAGCTGCGCCACCCGGCGCTGGTGGAGTACCTGGGCACGGTCTTCGAGCGGCTGTGGCGGCTCGCCATCCCGCTGACCGCCCCGCTCCCGGACACCGGCATCGAGGGCATCTCGCACCGCGAGCAGTCCATCGCCGCGCTCCTCGCGGAGGGCCACCAGGACGCGGTGATCGCGGAACGCCTCGGCATCAGCGTCCGCACCTGCCGGGCCCACATCGCCCGCCTCTCCGAGACGCTGGGGGCGGTGAGCAGGACGCAGCTGGGGGTGCGGATCGCGCAGGCGGGGCTGGACAAACCCCGCGGCCCCGCGGTCACTCTGTCCGGTCGAGAATCCCGGACTGCCCGATGAGGTAGCCGAGTTGGGCACGGCTCTGACTGCCCAGCGTCGCGGCGAGCTTGGCGATGTGGACGCGTGCGGTGCGGACGTTCATGCCCAGCCGGTCGGCGATGACGGCGTCGGTGTGCCCCTCGACCAGAAGCCGCGCGATGGCCCTCTGCCGGGCGGTGACACCGCCCAGGGAGGGCGGCTGGACGGTCTGGGGATGCATGGGGGTGGCGAGGCGCCAGAAGCGGTCGAACATGTTCACCAGGTAGTCGACGACCGCCGGGTGCCGGATCTCCAGCGCGATGTCGGAGTGCCCCTCCTTGTCACCGGGAATGAAAGCGACCGCCCGGTCGACGATGATCATGCGGCGGGTCACCTCGTCCAGGGTGCGGGCCTGGGCGTCACCCCTCAACTGCTCGTACCGGGCGACGACCAGGGGGATGTGCCGCTGGGTGTGCGGGTAGATCACGCGGATCTTGCCGCCGCGGTCGAGGAACTGCTGGTCGCGGACCATGGCCGCGGCCTGGGCCGTTCTCGCGTACTCGGACGTCTGGTAGTTGTTGGGCGGCTGGATGCAGAGGACTTCGCTCGAGCCTTCCGCGAGTGCCTGCGCGATGGCGCCGTTGATCCGGTCCAGGCCGCTGAGCAGGGAGAGTGTGGGCGTGCCGGCCACCTCGTCGGGCCCGTCACCGGTGCGCATGAGCGCGTGGAAGGTTTCGGTCAGCCACTCCTCCCGGCGCCGCTCCACCGCGATGCGCTCTCCGGAGAGGCGCAGCAGCCGTTGGAGGGCGACCGCCGGCGGCAGCGGCTCCAGGGCGTCCAGGTCGTCCACGGCGGGCCGCAGCAGACCGAGGTCGACCGCGCAGGGAGCCGTCCGGGCCTCGTCGGCGTTCAGCCGGCCTTCGCGCAGCGCCCGCTCGTACAGCCCGGTCCCCGCCGGGCACAGTTCGTCCGCTCCGTGCTCCGTGTGCGGCGCGCCGGTCACCGGGGGATGCCGTCCTCGTCGAGGATTCCGGACTGGGCGATGAGATAACCCAGTTGGGCGCGGCTGCCGCTGCCGAGAGCGGTGGCCAGCTTCGCTATGTGCGCCCGGCAGGTGCGGACGTTCATGCCGAGGCGACGGGCGATCGCTTCGTCCACGTGACCTTCCACGAGCAACTTGGCGATGGAGTGCTGGATCTCGGTGATGCCGTCGGGTGCGGTCTCGTAGGGGGCACCGGCGGTCAGCGGAACGGCCCGGCTCCACATGAACTCGAAGACCTTGATCAGGTAGCGCACCAGCCCCGGGTGCCGGAGCTCCAACGCCACTTGGCGGTCTTCCCGGATGGGGATGAAGGCGACGCTCTCGTCGCAGATGATGAGCCGCTCGACGAGCTCGTCGATGGTGCGGTACTCCACCTTGCCGTCGGTGAAGTGGTCGATGTAGGCCAGCCGGTCGGGACTGAAGCGAGCGGTGTGCTGATAGAGGGTCCGTATGCGTACTCCGCGCTCGATCAGCGGTCTGTCCCTCTCCAGTGCCTCCAGCAGGCGGTTCTCGGGGCGGCGGTGGGCACTCGGCTGCACCGTCAGCATCTCGGAGTGGCACTGGGAGATCGCCAGGTCGAGGGCGGAGTTGATGCGGTCGAGGCCCTCCAGCACCGTGATGGAGTGGGTGGGGCTGGTCTCCTGTGTGGTGATGTCCATGAACGGTTCGAAGGCCTCGGCGAGCATGATGGACATGCGCCGCTGCTCGGTGATCTCGCGTTCGATGGGGTTGAGCCGCTGTGCCAGGGCCACCGACGGCGGTACGGGCCGCAGCCGCGTGGGGTCGTCGGGGTCGGGGTGGAGGAGGGCGAGTTCCATCAGGCAGGGGGCGGGCTCGGCGTCCGTACGTGAGATGCGTCCGGCACGGAGAGCGTCCGCGTAGAGGCGGCTCCCCTCCGGGCACAACTCGGTCACGGAATGGGGATGTGTCGCCTTAGTCCCATTTTTAGCCAAATCTCCACCCCCCAGGGTCCTGAACGTGCAGGAACATGATGCACCGATTGTGTGGCCATGACGTGCCTGAATGAGCCATCGTCTTATCTGACGGGGGAAGAGGGGACCTTCAAGTGAGGACGAAGCCGACTATGCGTAAGAGAATGCTTCGCTCGGTGCTTGTCGCCGCCTTCTCCGCCGTTGTGGCCTTCGGCACCCTGGCCGGCCTCTCCGACGCGGAGAGCGACGCACACCATGTGGGCAGCGCTCTGTCTTCCCTGGCCGTCGACCAAGAGCCGCTGGCCTTCCCGGCCGACAGCACCTGGGATTGATGATGACCACACCACCCGACGACCGTTCCTTCCGGCGCGAGATGGCGACCGCCTACCGGTCGGGATGGCACTTCATCGACCTGGTCACCGCCATCCCCCACAGCGGTGACTCGTTGATGGTGACCGTCTTCGGTGAGCCCGTGGTCGTCACCCGCGAGGAGGACGGCGACGTACGGGCGTACCGGTGCCTGCGCCGGCCCAGGGGGGCGCCGAAGCCCGTCCGGTGTGCCATCCGGTACGGCATGATCTTTGTGAACCTGGACCAGCGGGACCACCGGCAGGTGGAGTCCGACTCCCCGGCCCCGCGGACCATCTCGGCCACCCCCCGCAGTGCCTGACGCGATTCCCCCGTCGTAAAAGATCGCGCAGGTGCTTCCCCCCGCAGCGGCGTCACCGTGACCTGAACACGGTGACGCCGCTGCAGTTTCCGGGGACATTTCCGGGTATCGCCCGGATCGGGTGATGGCCGGAAGCCATCGCTTCCCGTGCGAATCGAGGCGCCTTCCAGCGCGCCTCCTGGCCGCCCGCGGCAGCGCGCCTCCTGGCCGCCCGCGGCAGCGCTCCTCAGCCGCGCCCCATCGCCCGCGTGAGCGCGATCTCGATGACGACCCGGTCCGGGTTGGGACCCGGCATCCGCCCGTACCGCTCCGCGTACCTGCGCACCGCGTCCTCGACGCGCTCCGCCTCCGTGCGCACCCGCGCGCGCCCCTCCAGCGTCGCCCACCGCCTGCCGTCCACCTGGCAGACCGCGACGGGCGCGCCCTCGTCCCCCGCCGCCCGCACATGGCGGGCCTTCGCACTGGTCCGGTTGGTGATCACCCGGGCGAGCCGCTGCCCGGGGTCGTAGGTGACGCCGACGGGTACCAGGTGCGGGGTGCCGTCCGGACGGAGCGTGGTCAGCGTGCACAGGTGCCGCTCGCGCCAGAAGCTGAGGTACGAGGCGTCCGGATCGCCCGGATCCACCGAATACGTGAGGGTCATGACCCGGAACTTAGCCCTGAGGCCCTCGCGGGTATCACCTTGAGTGGAATAGACTCAAGTTTGTGGACGTTGGCGGAGTCAGCCACGCACACGCAGAGGGTCACGAAGGGCACAAGGAGGAGAACGGACACGTGGACGCCGAGCTGACCAACCGGAGCCGGGACGCACTGGCCGCCGCCGGCAACCGGGCCGTGACCGAGGGACACCCCGACCTCACCCCCGCGCACCTGCTGCTCGCCCTGCTCGCCGGGCAGGAGAACGAGAACATCACGGACCTGCTCGCCGCGGTCGACGCCGACCAGGCCGCCGTACGCGCCGGGGCCGAGCGTGTCCTCGCCGGGCTGCCCAGCGTCACCGGATCGACGGTGGCGCCGCCCCAGCCCAACCGTGAGCTGCTCGCCGTCGTCGCGGACGCCCAGTCCCGCGCGAAGGACCTCGGCGACGAGTACCTGTCCACCGAGCACCTGCTGATCGGCATCGCCGCCAAGGGCGGGGCCGCCGGGGAGGTACTGTCCCGGCAGGGCGCCACCGCGGACAAGCTGCAGGAGGCCTTCCAGAAGGCGAGGGGAGCGCGCCGGGTGACCACTCCCGACCCGGAGGGCCAGTACAAGGCCCTCGAGAAGTTCGGCACCGACCTGACCGCCGCCGCCCGCGAGGGCAGGCTGGACCCCGTCATCGGACGGGACCAGGAGATCCGGCGGGTGGTGCAGGTGCTGAGCCGCCGTACCAAGAACAACCCCGTGCTGATCGGTGAGCCGGGCGTCGGCAAGACCGCCGTCGTCGAAGGGCTCGCCCAGCGGATCGTCAAGGGCGACGTGCCCGAGTCGCTGAAGAACAAGCGGCTGGTCGCGCTCGACCTGGGCGCGATGGTCGCGGGCGCCAAGTACCGCGGCGAGTTCGAGGAGCGGCTGAAGACCGTGCTCGCGGAGATCAAGGACTCCGACGGGCAGATCATCACCTTCATCGACGAGCTGCACACCGTCGTGGGCGCGGGCGCTGGCGGCGACTCCGCCATGGACGCCGGCAACATGCTGAAGCCGATGCTCGCCCGCGGCGAGCTGCGCATGGTCGGCGCCACCACCCTGGACGAGTACCGCGAGCGGATCGAGAAGGACCCGGCGCTGGAGCGGCGCTTCCAGCAGGTGCTGGTCGCCGAGCCGTCCGTGGAGGACTCCATCGCGATCCTGCGCGGCCTCAAGGGCCGCTACGAGGCGCACCACAAGGTGCAGATCGCCGACAGCGCCCTGGTCGCCGCGGCCACCCTCTCCGACCGGTACATCACCTCCCGCTTCCTCCCCGACAAGGCCATCGACCTGGTCGACGAGGCCGCCTCCCGGCTGCGCATGGAGATCGACTCCTCGCCCGTCGAGATCGACGAGCTCCAGCGCGCCGTGGACCGGCTGCGCATGGAGGAGCTGGCGCTGAGCAAGGAGACGGACCAGGCATCCAAGGAGCGCCTGGAGAAGCTGCGCCGCGACCTCGCCGACAAGGAGGAGGAGCTGCGCGGCCTCACCGCCCGCTGGGAGAAGGAGAAGCAGTCCCTCAACCGGGTCGGTGAGCTCAAGGAGAAGCTGGACGAACTGCGCGGCCAGGCCGAACGCGCTCAGCGCGACGGCGACTTCGACACCGCCTCCAAGCTGCTCTACGGCGAGATCCCGGCCGTCGAGCGCGACCTGGAGGCCGCCTCCGAGGCCGAGGAAGAGGTCGCGAAGGACACCATGGTCAAGGAGGAGGTCGGCGCCGACGACATCGCCGACGTCGTCGCCTCCTGGACCGGCATCCCGGCCGGCCGCCTGATGGAGGGCGAGACGCAGAAGCTGCTGCGCATGGAGGACGAGATCGGCAGGCGGCTGATCGGGCAGACCGAGGCCGTGCGCGCCGTCTCCGACGCGGTGCGGCGCTCGCGGGCGGGGGTGTCCGACCCGGACCGGCCCACCGGCTCCTTCCTGTTCCTCGGCCCGACCGGCGTCGGCAAGACCGAGCTGGCCAAGGCGCTCGCGGACTTCCTCTTCGACGACGAGCGGGCGATGGTCCGCATCGACATGTCGGAGTACGGCGAGAAGCACAGCGTGGCCCGTCTGGTCGGCGCGCCCCCCGGCTACGTCGGCTACGAGGAGGGCGGCCAGCTCACCGAGGCGGTGCGGCGCCGGCCGTACAGCGTGGTGCTGCTCGACGAGGTGGAGAAGGCGCACCCGGAGGTCTTCGACATCCTGCTCCAGGTGCTCGACGACGGCCGCCTCACCGACGGCCAGGGCCGCACGGTGGACTTCCGCAACACCATCCTGGTGCTGACGTCCAACCTGGGCAGCCAGTACCTGGTCGACCCGCTGACCGGCGAGGCGGAGAAGAAGGAGCAGGTCCTGGAGGTGGTCCGGTCCTCCTTCAAGCCGGAGTTCCTCAACCGTCTGGACGACCTGGTCGTCTTCTCCGCGCTCTCCAAGGCCGAGCTGGAGCGGATCGCGAAGCTCCAGATCGACGCGCTGGGCCGTCGGCTCGCCGAACGGCGGCTCGCCCTGGAGGTCACGCCCGAGGCGCTGCAGTGGCTGGCCGAGGAAGGCCTGGACCCGGCGTACGGCGCGCGGCCGCTGCGCCGTCTGGTGCAGACCTCGATCGGCGACCGGCTCGCCAGGGAGATCCTGTCCGGCGAGATCAAGGACGGCGACACGGTCCGGGTGGACCGTTTCGGTGACGAGCTGATCGTCGGCCCGGCCACGGGCAAGACGCTCTGAGCCGCTCGGGGAGCCGCTGGAGTCGCGATTCCGGTTCCCGGGCCCGATGTGACGTGCGGATTGTCCGTACGCACGTTGGGCCCGGAGCCTTTCCGGGTACCCCGCACCTGACCGGATCGAGTCAGCCCTCGGCTGACAGGCCCGTCGGGGCTTGCCACCCCCCTCCCCGCATGGGGGAGGATGGCGGGATCCGTACGAAGGGAAATTCACGGTGACCATCGACCCGTCCTCGATTCCGAATTTCGGGGGCCAGCAGCCGGAGCCGCAGCCCCAAGGACCGGCGGGCCCCGTCGTCCCGGATCAGGACCTGGTGAAGCAGCTCCTCGACCAGATGGAGCTCAAGTACGTCGTCGACGACGAGGGTGACCTCGCGGCGCCGTGGGAGCAGTTCCGCACGTACTTCATGTTCCGTGGGGAAGGCGACCAGCAGATCTTCTCCGTCCGGACGTTCTACGACCGGCCGCACCAGATCGACGAGAAGCCCCAGCTGCTCGAGTCCGTCGACGACTGGAACCGGCGCACGCTGTGGCCCAAGGTGTACACGCACACCCATGACGACGGCACGGTCCGTCTCATCGGTGAGGCGCAGATGCTGATCGGCATGGGCGTGAGCCTGGAGCACTTCGTCTCCTCGACGGTCAGCTGGGTGCGGGCCGCCATCGAGTTCGACAAGTGGCTCGTCGAGCAGCTCGGCCTGGAGCAGGAGATCAACGACGCGGACAAGCCCGACGACGACGCGTAGGCGCGTATGCGCGTTCGCGCGCGAGAGCGGCGGTGCCGGCCAGGCGCGCGCCGCAGGGAGCCCAGCCCGGCCCGAAGGCCGGCCCACGCGGCCGGTCACGGTGCCGGGCTCTCTCATGTCCGGACGTGACACTGCCCGTCGTAGCCTGACCCCACACGGGAAGGAGCCGTCCATGAGCGTCGACGCGATCGTGCACACCGAGTCCAGCACCATCAGGTCGATGCAGATCGACTCCGCTCTCACTCTCGGCCGTCACGCGAAGAACTCCGCCCCCGACTTCGCGATCCTGCGTGAGGACGCGCGCAAGGAAGGCAAGCGCTACAGCTTCGAGGACGTTCTGCTGATCTCCGAGGTCGTCTCGACCTCTTCCGCACGCAAGGACTACGACGACTGCACCGCGAAGTACGGTCGCTACGGCATCCCGGTCTACCTGATCGTGGACCCCTACGCCCAGGAAGTCGTCCTTCACACCCAGCCGACCGCCACCGGCTACATCGCGGCGCACACGCACAAGTACGGCACCGGCAAGCTTCCCGTCCCCCTGGCCGACGGCCGCACCTTCACCCTCGACCTCGATGAACTCCCGCGCCCGGAGTCCGAGGCGGACGCCTGCGGCTAGCGGCTCAGCGGGTTCCCCACCCTGTGGGCGAGGCGCCCGATCAGCACGGCGTTGACCAGGCCCGCCAGGACCACGCCGGCGGTGAAGACGAGCGTGCCGAGCCAGGGGAGCGAGTACTCGGCGGGCGCCGACACCGCCAGGGCGACGAAGCTGAGCGGCGCCGCCGCGAGGATGGGCCAGATGCCCGCGAACCCGGGGTCGGGCGACAGCAGCACGGCGTACAGGAAGGTGCCCAGGGCCGCGGCGACCACGGCGACGTAGGCCCGCGCGGGCCAGTTGTCCACGGCGGCCGCGAGCGGCGTCCGCCGGACCGGGTGCGCCGACGGCGCGGGTCCCGGTCTGCGGGCGAGCGCGCCGAACGCGGCGGCGTTCACCAGGGCGCACAGCAGCAGCCAGCACCCGTACAGCACGGCCGCCGTCACCCCGGCCGCCCCGCCTCCCGCGCCGCCGGCCCCGAAGGGGAGTACCACCGGCAGGAACGACAACGGCGCGGTCAGCACCGCCGGCGCCATGGCGTACGGGCTGTCCGGGGCGATGAGCAGCACAGCGACGCCGAGGGCGACAAGGCCCAGGTAGGCGCGGGCGGGCAGGCTGTCCGTGGCGAGTGCGAGGAAGTGCCGCACACGGCGGCGGGGAGAGGTCGGCATGGGAGGCCCTTCCTGGAGCGGGTACGGTCGGTGACCACCACGGTGACCGGCGAGGCCGGGCCTCGTCATGAGTACCGGTACTCACCGCCGGCGCGACGGCACCCATCCGGCCGGCCCCGGCCGCCCAGCGCGCACTCCGCCCACACCGTCTTGCCCACGGGTTCACGCGGCTCCCAGCCCCAGCGCTCGGCCAGGACGTCCACCAGGAACAAGCCCCGGCCGGACTCGCCCTCGGGCGGCACCAGGGGCGTGGCCGCGGCCGGCTTCTTCCCGCCGGCCGCGTCCGCCACCTCGGCCCGCACCAGGCCCGCCGCCTCGTCCAGCACGAGCCGCAGACCGAAGTTCCGGCCCGGCACCCGACCGTGCCGCACGGCGTTCGCCGCCAGCTCCCCGACGACCAGGGCGACCGTGCACGACGCGTCCGACTCCGGCGGGTGGCCCCACGCCTCCAGGCACCGCACGGCGAACCGCCGGGCGAGCCGCGCGCCGTGCGGCGAGGAGGGGAACTGCGCGGCGGCCGTCGGCAGTTCCCGGTCCGGGGCAATGGTTCCAGTGAGCACGGCGTGGTCCGTCCTTCTCCGTCGAGCCGGTTGATCTCGTGACGTGCACGAGTCGTCGCTTTCCGTGGTCAAGGGTCGTCGGCGCGCCCTACTCTCAAAAGGGGGCGCGGGCTTACCTTTCAGCCCATAAGGAACGGAAGTGACGCTTTGGCCAACGGAATTGATCCCAGTACGTCGATGGCCGCGCTGTTCGGCGCGCGGGTCCGCAGACTGCGCACGGCGGCCGGGCTGACCCAGGCCGAACTCGGCGCGCTGACCCACGTGGTGAGCACGCGGATCACCCAGATCGAGCGAGCCTCGGGAGCGAAGCCGACGCTGGAGCTGGCGCGGGCACTGGACGCGGCGCTGAGTGCGGACGACCTGCTGGTCGAGCTGTGGCCGTACGTGTACCGGGAGGCGTTCCCGGACTGGTCACGGAAGTTCATGGAGTACTCGGAGCGGGCGGTGGGCGTACGGCAGTACGCGGCGCATGTGGTGCCGGGTCTGTTGCAGACGGAGGACTATGCGCGGGCCGTCCTGGGCCTGGACGCCCTGCTCACCAGTGAGGAACAGTTGGAGGAACGCGTCGCAGCCCGCATGGGACGGCAGGACCGGCTGGCATCACCTGACCGGCCGGAGCTGTGCGTAATCCTGGACGAGGCGGTGCTGAGACGTCCGATCGGCGGCCCCGCGGTGATGCGGAAGCAACTGAGGCGGTTGCTTGACGCCGCCGAGGAACGGCATATCACCGTGCAGGTGCTGCCGTTCGACCAAGGCGGGCACGAGGCCATGGGCGGCTCACTGACGGTGCTGTTGCTTCCGGACGGTTCGGAGGTGGCCTACACGGAAGGCGCGGACTACGGCCAACTCATCGAGGAACCGTCCAACATCGGGCGCTACAAACTGATTTACGATCGCCTCAGGGCGGCAGCCCTGCCCCCGATCATGTCGCTCGACATGGTCCGGTCCGCGATGGAGGGCAACTACCGTGGAGCGAACGTCCCGTCCCGATCTGAGCGTCGTCGCGTGGCGCAGGAGCAGCTACAGCAATCAAGCAGGGGGCGACTGCGTGGAGGTGGCCGACGGCCTCCCCGGCCTCGTCCCCGTCCGTGACAGCAAGGCCCCGCAGGGGCCGGCCCTCTGCTTCGAGCGGGCGTCCTGGGCCGCCTTCATAGGCGACCTGAAGTCCCCCCGTTCCTGAGCGCAGCGGCCCACCGCTCCCTCGTCCACGAGGGGCCGGTGGGCCGCTGACCTGCCCGAAACCACGCCGGACGGCGCGCTTCACTCGTGCGGGTGACCGGCTTGCAGGCGCGGAATTCGGGCCGTTAGGTTCGCCGCTGCAAGCGCAGACGGTACTCACGGCAGGGCTTCCCGGCCGTTTCCAGACCCGTCCGGCGGGCATCCTCGCGTTCCGCATCCGGGAAATCCGCCTGCGCGCGCCGCCGCCCCCGCAGTTCCTCGGCCGTCCAGCCGAGCCGCCCTTCCAGACCTGCGAAGGCTGCGACCGCGCCTTCCGTGCCCCGCAACCGGGCCAGTGCCGTGATTGCCGCTCGGTGCGGAGCGTGAGCGCTTGACCGGCCCGGACGCACGGAGGAAACTGGATGTATTACATCTGTCATACACGAGGGGAGGCGAGGATGGCCGCCAAGACACAGCGAAAGGGCCATGCCGCGACCGCCACACCCGGGAACCGCGTCTCGGCCGGGCCCCGGACGTCGCAGGCGCGGCGCAAGCAGGGTGACAGCGGCGCGACCAGCGTGGCCCAGGTGCGGCTCCGCCCCGACGAGTTGGCGGATCTGCACCAGGTGATGCGGACGCTCCAGCTCGGCTCGCTCTCCGAGGCGCTGCGTGAGGGCCTGCGCCTGCTTTCCCGGGAGGCCGCCGAGGTCGCCGCTTCCCAAGAGATCCGCGACTTCTATGACGGTGCCCAGGCGCCTACTCCCGAAGGCGTCCGGCCGGCCACGGAGGACGAACTGGCGGCGGCGGACGAGACCGAGTGGTGACCGTCGGTTCGCCGCTCCGGGGTGAGGTGTGGGGGTGCGCGCTCCCCGCCCCCGTCGGCCCGCACCCCGTGGTCGTCCTGACGGTCAACAGGATCGCCGAGCCGCTGTCGGCCCTGACCGTCGCCGTGATCACGGGGACGCCCGGCC
The DNA here is from genome assembly GCF_042647945.1 of Streptomyces lusitanus. Taxonomy (NCBI): domain Bacteria; kingdom Bacillati; phylum Actinomycetota; class Actinomycetes; order Kitasatosporales; family Streptomycetaceae; genus Streptomyces; species Streptomyces lusitanus. Next base: position 66,844 of record NZ_JBHRWL010000033.1, on the reverse strand, counting down.
CGGCCTCCACGCATGTTCCGGTCGGGCCCGACTGCGGGGTCACCAAGTACGACGAGTCCTACGTCAACTGCACGGACCTGCACACCGTGGACAAGCCGAGGCTTCGCCGGCGCCTCGGCCTGCTGGCGCCGAGCGAGCTGCGCAGCGTGGAAGAGCGCCTGCGCGTCATCCTCGGGCTGGTCTAGGCGCAGATCAGCGGGTGCCCGCGCTCTTGAGACGTGCCGCCGCCTCCTCCAGGACGTGCCGCTGCTTGCAGAAGGCGAAGCGGACGAAGGGGGCGCCCATGTCGCGGTGGTCGTAGAAGACGGCCGTGGGGATGGCGACGACGCCCGCGCGTTCCGGGAGGGCGCGGCAGAAGGCGATGCCGTCGGACTCGCCCAGGGGGCGGATGTCGGCGGTGATGAAGTAGGTGCCGGACGGGCGGTACACCGTCAGGCCGGCCTCCTCCAGGCCCGCCGCCAGGACGTCCCGCTTGGCGAGCATGTCCGCGCGGAAGCCGGTGAAGTACGACTCCGGCAGGGCGAGCGCCTCCGCGACCGCGTACTGGAACGGCCCCGCGGAGACGTAGGTGAGGAACTGCTTGGCCGAGCGGACGGCCGTGACCAGCTCGGACGAGGCGGTGATCCAGCCGACCTTCCAGCCGGTGAAGGAGAACGTCTTGCCCGCGCTGGAGATGGTGACCGTGCGGTCCCGCATGCCGGGGAAGGACGCCAGGGGGATGTGCTCGGCGTCGTCGAACACCAGGTGCTCGTAGACCTCGTCGGTGACGACGAGAAGGTCCCGCTCGACGGCCAGCTCGGCGATCGACGCCAGCTCCTCGCGGGTGAGGACGGTGCCGGTCGGGTTGTGCGGGGTGTTGATCAGCAGCAGCCGGGTGCGGTCGGTGACGGCGTCGCGCAGCTCGTCCAGGTCCAGCCGGAAGCGGCTCCCGTCCGGCCGGAGCGTGACGGGGACGCGGGCGCCGCCCGCCATGGCGATGCAGGCCGCGTAGGAGTCGTAGTACGGCTCCAGGGCGATCACCTCGTCGCCGGGCTCGACGAGCGCCAGCAGCGAGGCGGCGATCGCCTCGGTCGCGCCGGCGGTGACCAGCACCTCCGTGTCGGGGTCGACGGACAGGCCGTACCGGCGCTGCTGGTGCGCGGCGACCGCGGTGCGCAGCTCGGGGATGCCGGGCCCCGGCGGATACTGGTTGCCGCGCCCGTCGCGCAGCGCCCGCACGGCGGCCTCCCTGACCTCCTCGGGGCCGTCGGTGTCGGGGAATCCCTGCCCGAGGTTGATGGCCCCGGTGCGCAGGGCCAGGGCCGACATCTCGGCGAAGATCGTCGTCCCGAACTCCGCGAGCCGGCGGTTGAGAAGAGGGCGATCACTGGAGGTCATGCGGGCCATCCTCCGCCGGATCGGGGGCGTCCTCAAGCATGGGCCGGCCGACGCGTCGCCCTCCGCGCCGGGGTGGCGGGCGATGACGAACCTCTGGAGTTGCTCAACTCTGCTTTGGCCCGGAAACGGGGAGGGCATGTCCCGGTCACACCGTGAACCGGGCACCCACGGGGGGATGCCGCGGGGGATCACGGGGGAACGGGAAGGAGGGTGGCGCCATGCTGGTCGGCATCATCCTGGTCGTGGTGTTCGTCCTGCTCGTGACGTACGCCGTGCGGGCGTCCCGGGGCGCCGGGGCGTCGTCGGGGGGCAGCGGCTACTCCGGGGGAGGCTCCGGCGGGAGCTCCGGCGGTTGGTGGGCCGGTGACGGCGGGAGCAGTTGTGGATCGTCCTCCGGTGGAGGCTCGTCCTGCGGAGGCGGGTCGTCCTGCGGAGGGGGCGGATGCGGCGGTGGAGGCGGCTGACACGGGGCAGCGCGGCTCCACTTCGGGAGAACGCATCCGCGGCAGCGGGGTCCGCACCTGGGGCGGGCCCCGCTGTGGTGTCTCCGGAGGGGATGAACCCTCCGGTTCCGGATACCGAGTTGTGCGCCGGATCGCGCCGAAACCCGGGGCGTACGCCGTAGTTGAACACGTGAGCTGGGGAGCCCCCAAGGGATGGAAAGCTGACGAATTTGGGTAAAAACGCTGTGGTGGCGGCACAGTTCATGATTCCCTATAAATCACCAGCGCAGCCATCGGATCTCCCCGCGGACCTCTTTCCGGCCGGGCGACCGGGCTGACGGGCCGAGTCCCCGGTCCCCGGGGTGCGCGGACCTGTATCTCTCTCCTGTGTGCTTGCGGAGCCGATCCATGCTCACGACCCTGAACACCGCCTATTCCGATACGCGCGCGGCCGATCTCGCCTGGGCTCTGGGCCGCGAGGCGCTTCCGGCGCTGGCCACCCTCGACCTGGAACTCCAGGGAGCGAAGCTCCAGTTGCGGCTGCTCGGCGCCTCCCACCAGGTGCTGCTCCAGGAGGAGCGGGGCCTGTGCTCGGAGACGGTGGCGTGCATCCCGGGCAGCAGTACGCCACTCCCGCTGGGTGTGGCCAAGCGGGTGGACGACTGGGAGTACGAGTTCGCCGCCCGGGTGGAGGTCCTCCCTCCGGGCGCCTTCGCCGGCCGGGCGCAGGAGCTGCTCGCCCTGGTCTCCGACCATCCGCAGGGGCTGGCCGGGGTCTTCCCCGGCAGCCCGCACGCGTTCACGGCGATGCTCGCCCGCTGTCACGAGGGCCAGTTCCACTGGCGTACCTGGCACGCCTACCCGCAGGACGGCCAGCTCGTGGCCACCCGGACCCGGGTCGGAGCGCGTGTCGCGGCGCACGCCGGTGCGGTGCGGGCGTAAACAAAAATCACGCGTGTGGGTGACGTTGTGCGATGAGTGCGTGACGTAACGTCCCTGAGGTGATCGATCCGCAGGCCTCCGCCCCGCCAGGCTCCCCGCAGCCCTGGGACGGGCCGGACGGCCCCCGGCGGGACGGTGCCGGTGACGCGGTGAGCGCGGGCGAGCCGGCGAGCGCGGTGCCGCTGCCCGTGCGGCAGGGCACCGGGCGGTGGCTGGTCCTCGCCGGGGTGTTCGTCTGCGCGGCCTGTGGACTCGTGTACGAGCTCGAACTCGTCGCGCTCGCCGCCTACTTGATGGGCGACTCGGTCGCCCAGACGTCCGTCGTGCTGTCCGTCATGGTCTTCGCGATGGGCATCGGCTCGCTCGCCGCCAAGCGGCTGCGGCGGCGCGCGGCGGCCGGGTTCGGCGCGGTCGAGGCGGCGCTCGCGCTGGTCGGCGGGTGCAGCGCGATGGCGCTGTACGCGGTGTTCGCGTGGACCGGCGACTGGGGCGGGGTGTGGGCGAGCGGCCCGCGCTGCCTGCTCGTCGCGTTCTCCCTCGCCACCGGGCTGCTCATCGGCGCCGAGGTGCCGCTGCTGATGGAGCTGATCCAGCGGATCCGCCGGCAGGACGCGGGCGGCGCGGTGGCCGACCTGTCCGCCGCGGACTACGTGGGTGCGCTGGTCGGCGGACTCGCCTTCCCCTTCCTGCTCCTGCCCGTCCTGGGCCAGTTGACGGGCGCCCTCATCACCGGCGCGGTCAACGCGGTCGTCGGCGGCGCGCTGGTCCTCGGTCTCTTCCGGCGCGACCTCACCCCGCGCGCCCGCCGCCTGCTGCTCACCGCCAACGTGTGCGTGCTCGCGCTGCTCGCCTCGGCGGCCGTCCTCGTCGACGACTTCGAACGGGCCGCCCGGCAGGCGCTGTACGGCCCGGACGTACGGGTCGCCGTGCACACGGACGTGCAGGAGGTGCTGCTCACCGGCGGGCGGCACGGGCGGCCGCTCAACCTGTTCCTCGACGGGCGGCTGCGGGTCGACGGACGGGACGAACGCCGGTACCACGAGGCCCTCGTGCACCCCGCGATGACCGGACGCCACGCGCGCGTGCTGGTCCTCGGCGGCGGTGACGGGCTCGCCGTCCGCGAGGTGCTGCGCCATCCCGGCGTACGGCGGGCGGACGTCGTCGCGCTCGACGCGGGCCTGGTGCGGCTGGCCCGCACCGACCCCGCGCTGTCCCGGCTCAACGCGCACTCCCTCGACGACCCGCGCGTCCGCGTGATCACCGCCGACGCCTTCGACTGGCTGCGGACGGCGCCCGCCGCCGCGTACGACGTCGTGGTGGCGGACCTGCCGCACCCCGCGATCACCGCCAGCACCAAGCTGTACGCACAGGAGTTCTACGGGCTGGCCCGGCGGGCGCTCGCCCCGGGCGGGCGGCTCGTGGTGCACGGCGGGGCGGTGGAGTCCCGGCCGCGCGACTTCTGGACCGTCGACGCCACCCTGCGCGCGGCCGGGCTGCGCACCACCGCGTACCGGGTGCGCGGCCGGCGGACCGCGTTCGCCGCCGGACCCGACCGGGGGCCCGTGGACACCGCCGGCGCCCACCGCGACTGGGGGTTCCTGCTGGCCGCCGACCGGCACACCCCGCGCCCCCGCCTCGACCCGGCCGGCCCCCGGCCCCGGACGCTCACCGACGCCGCCCTCGCCGCGGACGTCCGGGCGGCGGAACGCACCCGCGTCCCCGGACTCCCGCCGTCCACGCTGGTCCACCCCCGGTACGGCGACTGAGGGCCGTAGCGCGCACGGCACCGACGCGCCGCGACTTCTCGCGGACGGGGGTGCGGTACGGCGTCGCGTGGGTAGGCTCCGCACTCATGGAGCACGAGGTGTTCGTTCCGGTCGAGGCGGAGCGGCTCAGGGAGGTGCTGGACGACCCCGCACGGGTCGCCCGGGCGGTGCCCGGGCTCCAGCACGACGCCGGTGCGGAGCCGGTCACCGGGCGGCTGAAGGTGCGGATCGGCGGCTCCTCCATCACCTACCGGGGCACGGTACGGGTGTCCGCGCGGGACGACGGCTCCTACGCCGTCGAGGGCGAGGCGGCCGAGGCCCGCGGGAACGGGACGGTACGGCTCGCGCTGCGGCTGACCCCGCGCGCCGAGGACACCGGCACGGCACTCGTCGTCACGGGGACCGCCACGGCGGACGGCCGCGTCACGGAACTCCCGCAGGACGCGGTGGCCTCGGCGGTCACCCGCCTGCTGAACCGCTTCGCGGAGAACCTGGGAGCGGCGGCGGAGGAAGCCGCGGAGGCGCCCGCGCCCCCCGAAGGCCCGGAGTCCCCCGAGTCCCCGGAACACCTCGGGGCCGGCGACTTCGAGCCCGGCGTCACGACGGACTTCGAGACCACCCCGGACGCGGACGACCCGGCCCCGCCACCGGAACGGGCGAGCGCGGCCGCCTCCGGCGAGGACGAGCCGACGCCCGCCGCGGACACGGCGCCCGACGAACCCGCCCCGCAACCCCCGGACGCGGCGCCCGACGAATCCGCCCCGCAACCCCCGGACGCGGCGCCCGACGAACCCGCCCCCGAGCCCCTGGACGCGGGGTTCCCCGCCGGCATCGACGGTCGCCCCCTCCCCGGCGACGACGGCGACGACTCCCTCGCCGAGGCCGCGCACGCACGGCGGACGATGATCGGCCGCAGCGCCGAGGAGGTCGACCACGCACCCCCGCGCGGCCGCTACGCCCCGGTCCCCGCACCCCAGACCGTCACCTCCCCCACCCCCCTCCGCTGGGCCGCGCCCGCGGCGGCCCTGGCGGTCGCCTCGGCGGTCGTGGCGATCAGGGCCCTGCGCCGCCGCCGCTGAGGCCGGCCGGGCAGCGGCGGTACCCGATCTCCCGCGCCCTGCGCGGGCCCTCGCCCCCGTGATCGCCACAGTAGGGTCGAGGCGTGAGTAACGAACACATCACGCTGACCGCGGGTGACGCGGAGGTGGACGTGCTGCCGGGGAACGGCGGGCGGGTCGGGGGGCTGCGGCTCGGGGGTGTGGAGCTGTTGCGGCAGGGGGAGCGGTACGGGTGTTTCCCGATGGTCCCCTGGTGCGGGCGGCTGCGCGACGGGCGGTTCCGCGACGGCGCCACCGTGCAGCAGATGCCGCTCAACGCGCCCCCGCACGCCATCCACGGCACCGCGCGCAACGCCCCCTGGCGCACCGCCCGCAAGAGCGGCGACGACGCCGTGCTGACGTACGACCTGGTGGATCCGTGGCCGTACGCGGGGCGGGTCACCCAGCAGGTGGCGCTCACCGAGGAGTCGCTGACGCTGACGATGGGCGTGGAGACGTACGAGTCGTCGTTCCCGGCGCAGATCGGCTGGCACCCGTGGTTCAACCGGAACCTCGGCGGCGAGGACGTGCGCATCGACTTCGCGCCCGCCTGGCAGGAGGAGCGCGGGGAGGACCACCTGCCGACCGGACGGCGGATCGACCCCAAGCCGGGCCCGTGGGACGACTGCTTCGGGATGCCGGACGGCGTGGACGTCACGCTCACCTGGCCGGGGCAGCTCCAGCTGAAGGTGACGAGCCGCGTCGAGTGGGTCGTGGTCTACGACGAGCAGGCAGAGGCCGTCTGCGTGGAGCCGCAGACGGGGCCGCCGGACGGGCTGAACACCCACCCGCGCCTGGTCACACCGCTGGAGCCGCTGGAGGCCACCACGACCTGGACCTGGACCCGGCTTTAAGCTGACAGGCATGACGGACACGCGTGGCGCGCTGCTGCAGCAGATCAAGGACAAGGCCGTGGTGCACGGCAAGGTGACCCTCTCCTCGGGTCTGGAGGCCGACTACTACGTCGACCTGCGCCGCGTCACCCTCGACGGCGAGGCCGCCCCGCTGGTCGGGCAGGTGCTGCTGGACCTGACCGAGGAGCTGGAGTTCGACGCGGTGGGCGGCCTGACCATGGGCGCCGACCCGGTCGCCGCCGCCATGCTGCACGCCGCCGCCGCGCGCGGCCGCGGGCTGGACGCGTTCGTCGTGCGCAAGGCAGCCAAGGCGCACGGACTTCAGCGCCGCGTGGAGGGCCCCGACATCAAGGGCCGCCGCGTCCTGGTCGTGGAGGACACCTCCACCACCGGCGGCTCCCCGCTCACCGCCGTGGAGGCCGTGCGCGAGGCCGGCGCGGAGGTCGTGGCCGTGGCGACCATCGTCGACCGGGCCACCGGCGCCGCCGAGAAGATCCGCGAGGGCGCCGGGGTGCCGTACCTGTTCGCCTACTCCAAGGACGAACTCGGCCTGGACTGACCGGCCCCGCCGACCCCGCCGACCACAGGGCGGACAACGGCATGGACGTTCGGGCCGAGTCTGGAAGGATGTGACCGACAATGACGTCGCATCCAAGGTTCCAGGTCAGGGCCGACAGTACGCAGCACCCCACACCGCACTCTTAAGGAGCGGACAGATGCCCATCGCAACTCCCGAGGTCTACAACGAGATGCTCGACCGGGCGAAGGCGGAGAAGTTCGCCTACCCGGCCATCAACGTCACCTCGTCCCAGACCCTGCACGCGGCTCTGCGCGGCTTCGCCGAGGCGGAGAGCGACGGCATCGTGCAGATCTCCACGGGCGGTGCCGAGTTCCTGGGCGGCCAGCACAGCAAGGACATGGTGACCGGCGCCGTCGCGCTCGCCGAGTTCGCGCACATCGTCGCCGAGAAGTACGACGTCAACATCGCCCTGCACACGGACCACTGCCCGAAGGACAAGCTCGACGGCTACGTGCGCCCGCTGCTCGGGGTGTCCGAGGAGCGCGTCAAGGCCGGCCGCGACCCGCTGTTCCAGTCGCACATGTGGGACGGCTCGGCGGAGACCCTCGCCGACAACCTGAGCATCGCCCAGGAGCTGCTGGAGCGCGCCCAGGCCGCCAAGATCATCCTCGAGGTGGAGATCACCCCGACCGGCGGCGAGGAGGACGGCGTCTCCCACGAGATCAACGACTCCCTCTACACCACGGTCGACGACGCGATCCGCACCGCCGAGGCCCTCGGCCTGGGCGACAAGGGCCGCTACCTGCTCGCCGCGTCCTTCGGCAACGTGCACGGCGTGTACAAGCCGGGCAACGTCGTCCTGCGTCCCGAACTGCTGAAGGAGCTCAACGAGGGCGTCGCCGCCAAGTACGGCAAGCCGGCCGGCTCCCAGCCGTTCGACTTCGTGTTCCACGGCGGCTCGGGCTCCACCGAGGAGGAGATCCGCACCGCGCTGGAGAACGGCGTCGTCAAGATGAACATCGACACCGACACCCAGTACGCGTTCACGCGTCCGGTCGCCGACCACATGTTCCGCAACTACGACGGCGTCCTGAAGGTCGACGGCGAGGTCGGCAACAAGAAGACCTACGACCCGCGCACCTGGGGCAAGCTCGCCGAGGCGTCGATGGCCGCCCGCGTCGTGGAGGCCTGCAAGCACCTGCGCTCCACGGGCACCCGCATCAAGTAACCCGCGCGCCCGGCCCGCGGCGCCCGGCCCGCGGCGCCCGGCCCGCGACGCCCGACCCGCGCGCACGCGTCGAGCCCGGCACCTGCCCAGGTGCCGGGCTCTTCCGTATGCTCCGGGTATGTCCGACGTCCGGCTGTCGTCCCCGCAGGGCAGGTGGATCCTGTTCACCACGGTCCTCGGCTCCGGCATGGCCCTGCTCGACTCGACCGTCGTCAACGTCGCCCTGCCGCGCATCGGCGAGGACCTCGGCGCCGATCTCGGCGCGCTCCAGTGGACCGTCAACGCCTACCTGGTCACGCTGGCCGGGCTGATCCTGCTGGGCGGGGCGCTCGGCGACCGGTTCGGGCGGCGCCGGGTGTTCGTCGTGGGCGTGCTGTGGTTCGCCGCCGCCTCCCTGCTGTGCGGGATCGCGCCGAACGCGGCCATGCTCAACGCGGCCCGGGCCCTCCAGGGCGCGGGCGGTGCGCTGCTCACGCCCGGCTCGCTCGCGCTGATCCAGGCGTCCTTCCACCCCGACGACCGGGCCCGCGCGGTCGGTCTGTGGTCCGGCTTCGGCGGGATCGGCGCGGCCGTCGGCCCGTTCCTCGGCGGCTGGCTGGTGGACGGGCCCGGCTGGCGCTGGGTGTTCCTGATCAACGTGCCGTTCGCCCTGCTGTGCGCGCCGGTCGCCGTGCGCCACGTGCCCGAGTCGTCCGGCGGCCGGGCGGAGGGGCGCTTCGACGTGTTCGGCGCGGCGCTCGGCGCGGTCGCCCTCGCGCTGGTGACGTACGCGCTGATCGGGGCGGGTGACGGGTCGCCGCTGGTCGCCGTGTCCGCGGTGGCGGGGCTCGCCGCCGCCGTCGGGTTCGTGCTGGTGGAGAAGCGGCGGCCGGGCCCGATGATGCCGCTGGAGATCTTCTCCTCCCGCCAGTTCTCGGCGGTCAACGGCGTCACCCTGTGCGTGTACGCGGCGTTCGGCGGGTTCTTCTTCCTCGCCGCGCTCCAGCTCCAGGTCGTCGTCGGCTGGTCCGCGCTCGCCGCCGGCACCGCGCTGCTGCCGACGACCGCCCTGATGCTGCTGCTGTCCGCCCGCTCGGGCGAGCTGGCCGACCGGATCGGGCCGCGCCTGCCGCTCACCGTGGGACCGCTGCTGTGCGCGGCCGGGGTGCTGCTGATGCTGCGGGTCGGGCCGGACGCCGCGTACGCGGCCGACGTGCTGCCCGCGCTGCTGGTGCTGGGCCTCGGCATGGTCACCCTGGTCGCGCCGCTGACGGCGTCCGTGCTGGCGTCCGTGGACGTCGCGCGGGCGGGCCTGGCCAGCGGGGTCAACAACGCCGCCGCCCGCGCCGCCGGACTGCTGGCGGTGGCCGCGCTGCCGCTGCTCGCCGGGATGGGCCCGGAGGCGTACCGGCAGCCGGCGGCGTTCGACGCCGCGTTCGACCGGGCGATGCTGCTGTGCGCGGGCGTCCTGGCGATCGGCGCGGTCCTCGCCGCGGCGACCGTGCGGCGTCCCGCGCCGGGCTGCCGTCGCCCCGAGTGCCGTTCCCACGGCAGCGTGGCCGTGCCCCCGCTGGAGGCGGACCCGCGGCGGGGGAGCGGCGCCCTGTGATGTACGAGACTGGAGCCATGTCCATTCACGAGAACCTGCTCGGGGGCCCGCCCCCGACCCACCTCCCCGACGACCCGGAGCCGCGCGAGCTGCTGGCGTCCGGCGCCACCCCCGCCGACGTCGCGGGCCGGTACCCCACCTCCTCGCTGGCCTGGGCGCGCCTCGCCGACGAGGCGTTCGAGCGGGACAGCGTCGTCGAGTCCTACGCGTACGCCCGCACGGGCTACCACCGCGGCCTGGACGCGCTGCGCCGCAGCGGCTGGAAGGGCCACGGCCCGGTGCCGTGGGAGCACGAGCCGAACCGCGGCTTCCTGCGCGCCCTGCACGCCCTCGCCCGCGCCGCGCAGGCGATCGGCGAGCAGGAGGAGTACGAGCGCTGCACCCAGTTCCTGAAGGACTCCTCGCCGACGGCGGCCCAGGTCCTGGGCTGATCCGGCCGGAAAACGGAAGGTGATCACCGCGGGGTTCCGCCTGCTCGGCGGGCGGGCCTTGCGGTGGTGGGGGACGATTGCGCAGGATGCACCGTGGGGACCGGGGCCCCCGTGCCGGTAACGGCAGGGGCGGACCGCTACCCGGAGTACATGCAGGAGACAGCGATGTCCCACGAGGCTCACGAGCCCGAGACCCCGCATCTCGACTTCCAGGGCACGACGCCCTACGAGGACTACGTCAAGGCCGACGTCCTCACCCACCTCCAGCACACCCTCTCGGACGATCCCGGAGAGATGGTCTTCCTGGTCACCACCCAGGTGATGGAGCTGTGGTTCACCGTGATCGTGCACGAGTGGGAGACCGCGGCGCAGGCGCTGCGCCGCGACGACGTGCCGACCGCGCTCGACGCGCTGCGCCGCTCACGGCGCGAACTGGAGGCGCTGAACGCCTCCTGGAAGCCGCTGGCCGGACTCACCCCGGCGCAGTTCAACTCCTACCGCAGCGCCCTCGGCGAGGGCTCCGGGTTCCAGTCGGCGATGTACCGGCGCATGGAGTTCCTGCTCGGCGACAAGTCCGCGTCGATGCTCGTCCCGCACCGGGGCGCCCCGCGGGTGCACGCCGAGCTGGAGAAGGCCCTGCACGAGCCCGGTCTGTACGACGAGGTGCTGCGGTTCCTCGCCCGGCGCGGCCACCCCGTGCCCAAGGAGGTGCTGGAGCGCGACGTGTCGCGGAAGTACGAGCCGTCGCGTGAGGTCGAGGAGATCTGGACGGCCGTCTACGCGGGCGACGAACGGGACGAGGTGGCGCGGCTCGGCGAGGCGCTGACCGACGTGGCCGAGCTGGTGTGGCGCTGGCGCAACGACCACCTGGTCGCCACCCGCCGGGCCATGGGGGCCAAGACCGGAACAGGAGGGTCCGCCGGAGTGGCGTGGCTGGAGAAGCGGGCGCAGAAGAGCGTCTTCCCCGAGCTGTGGACGGCGCGGTCCTATGTCTGAGCTGACCGAGAAGGCCGGGAAGCTGGACGCGGTGGACGAACTCGCCGCCAAGCGCGCCGAGTTCGTGCTCGACGGACCCGAAGGCGCGGTCTACCTGGACGGCAACTCGCTGGGCGCGCTGCCCGTCGGCGTGCCCGGCCGGGTCGCGGACGTGGTCGGCCGCCAGTGGGGCGAGATGCGCATCCGCTCCTGGACGGAAGAAGGCTGGTGGACGGCGCCGGAGCGGATCGGCGACCGGATCGCCCCGCTGGTCGGCGCGGCGGCCGGGCAGATCGTGGTGGGCGACTCCACCAGCGTCAACGTGTTCAAGGCGCTGGTCGGCGCGGTGCGCCTGGCGCGGGAGACCGGTGCCGGGCGGGACGAGATCCTGGTCGACGCGACCACGTTCCCCACGGACGGCTACATCGCCGGGTCCGCTGCCCGCATGACCGGCTGCACCCTGCGCCCGGTGACACCCTCGGAGGTGCCGGACGCGCTCGGGGAGCGCACGGCGGCCGTGCTGCTCAACCACGTGGACTACCGCACCGGCCGGCTGCACGACCTGCCGTCGCTCACGGCGGCCGTGCACGCGGCGGGCGCGTACGCCGTCTGGGACCTGTGCCACAGCGCGGGCGCGCTGCCGGTGGGCCTGGACGCGCACGGCGTGGACCTGGCCGTCGGCTGCACCTACAAGTACCTGAACGGCGGGCCCGGTTCGCCCGCGTACCTGTACGTGCGGGCGGACCTTCAGGACCGCTTCGACTCGCCGCTGCCCGGCTGGAACTCGCACGCGGAGCCCTTCGGGATGCGCTCCGAGTACGAACCGGCCGAGGGCGCGGTGCGCGGAAGGGTCGGCACCCCGGACATTCTGTCCATGCTCGCCCTGGAGGCGGCGCTCGAGGTGTGGGACGGGGTGACGGTCGAGGCGGTGCGTGCCAAGTCCCTCGCCCTGACCGACTTCTTCCTGGAGTGCGTCGGGGAGTACGTCCCCGAGGGCCGGGTGGAGTGCCTGACCCCGGTGCCGCACGCGGAGCGGGGCAGCCAGGTCGCCCTGCGCTGCGCGGGCGCCGGTCCCGTGATGCGGCGGCTGATCGAGCGGGGCGTGGTCGGCGACTTCCGCCACCCGGACGTGCTGCGCTTCGGCTTCACCCCGCTGTACGTCGGTTTCGCCGACGTGGAGCGGGCCGCGCGGGCGCTCGCCGAGGAGCTGTCCGAGGCGACGGCCCAGCAGTCGCACCGGGTGTGACCCTACGGTGGCCGTGGCTGGGCGCGCCTCCAGGGGCGCGGGGAACTGCGCGCTCAGCCACGACGTGCCCGCACCCGGCGTACAACAGGTACTGGCACCCCGGTGGCCGTGGCGCAGGCGCCTCCGGGGGCGCGGGGAACTGCGCGCTCAGCCACGACGTGCCTGCACCCGGCGTGCAACAGGTACTGGCACCCCGGTGGCCGTACGGAGGTATGGCGCAGGCCTGCTGGAGGGTGCCGCCTGCGCCCACCCGTGCCGCCCCAGCGGCACGACTGCCCGCAGTCGGCGGGCGAGGCGTCCCGGTGCGAGGGGTGGCCGCGGTGCTGGTACCGTCCCGCCCGAACGGCCGCGTCACTGCCCGGTCCGGTCGAACCACGTTGCATCGCTGAGAGGTTGGAGCATGACGGACGACGTCGCAGCCGCCCGGGCCGCCGCCGAGGAGAGGTCGGCCTTCTCCCACCCGCCGGTCGATCCGGACGTCACGGCGGCCTACGGCGACGATCCCGACCACGTGATCGACTTCCACGCGCCGCGCGGCGGGACGGGACCCGCGCCCGTGGTCGTCGTGCTGCACGGCGGCGCCTGGCGCGCCGCCCACGACCGGCGTCATGTCGGCCCGTTCGCGGCGTTCCTCGCGCGGCGCGGCTTCGCCGTGGCCGTCGTCGAGTACCGGCGCGGCGCGGCCCGGGCGGACGGCGGCGGGCCGGTGGCCGGGCGCTGGCCCGACACCTTCGACGACGTCGCCGCCGCGCTGGACGCCCTGCCCGCGCTGATACGGGAGCACCTCCCGGCGGGCGACCCGCGCCGCATCGTCCTCACCGGCCACTCCGCGGGCGGACACCTGGCCCTGTGGGCCGCCGCCCGGCACGTCCTGCCCGCCGGTTCGCCCTGGCGCACCGACGCCCCGGCACCCCTGCGCGGGGTCGTCGCCCTCGCCCCCATCGCGGACCTGGAGGTCGCCGACAAGCTCGGCGTGTGCGGCGGCGCGGCCCGCGAACTCCTCGGCGGCGACGACCACTTCGCCGAGCGCAGGCCGCACGCCGACCCGGCGCTGCTGCTGCCCACCGGCATCGCCACCACCCTCGTCCAGGGCCGCGCCGACACCGTCGTCCCGCACGCGGTCGCCGAGTCGTACGCGGACGCGGCGGCCAAGGCCGGCGAGGTCGTCGGGGTGACCCTGCTGCCGGACGTCGGCCACTTCCCGCTCATCGATCCCGCGGCGGACGCCTGCGCCGTCGTCGCGGAGGAGATCGCCCAGCTCGCCTGGTGAGCACGGCGGCCCTCAACTCCCCCGTCGACAGGCTCCGTCATACCCCTAGTACCTGAGAGCTACCCCGCGGATGAGTCCCCCGGCGGGACGCGGGTTACCGACTTCGCTCCGTAACTTCGTTGCCTGACACGCCTGATGGCCGGGCGTGCGGGAGGGAAGCGACGGCGATGGAGCAGGGGTGGGAGCGGGGGACGCGTGACGCCGGACCGGGCGGGGCGGAGGGTCCGGCACGCCGTCCGGCGGGACGGCTGAGGCGCGGGCTGCTCGCCCTGCTCGTCGCCGCCGCCGTGGCCGTGCCCCTCGCCGGGGCCGCGCGCCCGCAGGTGCCCGCGCCGCCGCCCGCCCGCATCCCGCCCCCGGCCGTCGCCGGTCTCGACGCGACCTACGCCGCCCACCGGGCCAACGCCGCCGAGGCGGCCCGCACGGCCGCCGACCACGGCTACCGGGACCGCGCCGCCGCCGAACGCGTGCTGGCCACACGCCAGTTGCTGCACTTCGACGGGCGCGGCGCCGGGCTGGTCACCGAGGTGCTCGGCGACCTCGCGCACGCCGGCCGGGTCGCCGTCCTGGTGCCCGGCTCCGACACCGGCATCGACACCTACGGCCGGTTCCGCGCCACCGCCGTCGCCCTGCACCAGCGGCTGACGCGGGAGGCGCCCCCGGGGGTGCGCACGGCGGTCGTGGCCTGGCTCGGCTACGAGACGCCCGGCACGTTCAGCCCCTCGGTCGCCACCACCGGCCGCGCGGAGGACGCCGCCCCCGAACTCCGCGAACTCGTACGGGATGTGAGGTCCGTCGCCGCACCTCGCGCGCGTGTCTCCCTGCTGTGCCACTCCTACGGCTCCGTCGTCTGCGCGCGGGCCGCCGCCGGACTCGACGTCGACGACCTGGTGTTCCTCGGCAGCCCCGGCACCGGCGTCGACACGGCCCCCGGCCTGCGCACCCGCGCCCGGGTGTGGGCCGCGCGCGGCGCCGGCGACTGGGTCGAGCACGTGCCGCACCTCGACGCCGGCCTGTTCGGCACCACCGTCGGCTTCGGCACGGACCCCGTGTCCCGCGCGTACGGCGCCCGCGTCTTCGCGGCCGGCGACGGCGGACACAGCGACTACTTCGCCCCCGGCTCCCCCTCTCTGGCCAACCTGACCCGCATCGTCCTCGGCCGTCTCCAGGAGGTGACCCGATGACCCGCCTCACCGCCGCGGCACGCGACACCGCCGCCCGCATCGACGCGGCCACCCCCGCCCACCGCGACCGCGCCGTGGACGCCCTGCGGGCCTTCGCCGTCGCCGGGGTGGTCCTCGGGCACTGGCTGGTCACCGCGCTGGTCGCGGACGGCCGCACCCTGCGCGCCGCCAGCCCGCTCCAGCACATGCCCTGGCTCGCGCCGGTGTCCTGGGCGTTCCAGACCCTCGCCGTGTTCTTCCTGGTCGGCGGGCATGTCGCGACCCGCTCGTACGCCTCGGCGCGGGAGCGCGGGGTGCCGTACCGGCGGTGGCTGCACGCCCGGCTCGCACGGCTGTTCGGGCCGGTCGTCGCCGTCCTCGTCCTGTGGACGGTGGTGACGCTCACGCTGCTGCTGTCCGACGCCGAGTACGCGACCGTGCGGACGCTGGTGAAGCTGGCGCTGTCCCCGATGTGGTTCCTGCTGGTCTTCGCCGCCCTCACCGCCGCGACCCCGCTGGTCGCCCGGCTGCATCCGCTGTGGCCGCTGGCCGTCGTCCTCCACGTCGACGTACTCCGCTTCGGACTCGGCGCCCCCGACGGACTCGGCTGGCTCAACCTCGCCGCGGGCTGGCTGGTGCCGTACACGCTCGGCGCGGCCTGGACCCGGGGCGAGCTGGAGAGCCGCAGGCCGGGATGGGTGCTGCTGGCCGGGGGGACGGCGGCGACGGCCGCGCTGGTCGTGTGGGCGGGGTATCCGGCGGCGATGGTCGGAGTGCCGGGCGCCGAGGTGTCCAACCTGAACCCGCCGACGCTCGCCGCCGTCACCTTCGGCCTCGCCCAGTGCGGGCTCGCGCTGCTGCTGCGGGACCGGCTGCGCCGCGCGATGCGCCGGCCCCTCGCCTGGGCGGCGGTGGCGCTGGTCAACCTGTCCGCGATGACGGTCTTCCTGTGGCACCAGACCGCCCTCATGGCCACCACCGCCACGCTTGCCCCCGCCGGCCCGCTGCCCGGCCTGCACACCGTCCCCGACGGCCTCGGCTGGGTCGCCGCCCGGCTGCCCTGGCTGATCGTCTTCGCGCTCGCCCTGGCCGTGTGCGGGGCGGCGTTCCGCACCTGGGAGCAGGGCGGTGGCCGGCGGCGCGCACGGCCGTCGAGAGTGGTCCGCGCGCACCGCCCGATGACCGAGAGGACCCCTCATGTCTAGGCTGAACGGCGTGGTGGACATGGGGGTGGAGCACATACGGCGGTGGCTGGGCGTCCTGCGGGACGACCTGGTGACCACACGGGTCGATCCCCTGCCGCCGTCGACCTGGCTGCGGTGGCTGCCGCACGGCATGGTGTGGCTGGTCGCCATCGGCGTGTTCGCCGGGGACCTCGCGCAGCTCATGGAGTCCGGCCGGCTCGACTTCAGCATCGCCTTCCCCGTCGCGCTCGGCCACAGCGGCGCGATGGCGCTCGCGCTGTGGCGGCCGGTGCCCGGCTGGTGGCTGTCGCTGGCCGCGACGGTGGTGGGCGCACTCGCGGTGCGCGCCGAGATGGTCGTCGGCGACGGCGACTCGTTCACCTGGCCGTGGTCGGCCGCCGGGATGATCGGGCACATCCTCGTCATGCTGCTGCTCGCCCTGCGCGTGCCCACCCGGGTGTCCGTGGAGGCGCTGGCCCTGACCGCGCTGGTCACCTGGGTGCTGCAAGGGCTGATCGGCGCGCGGGACTACGAGTCCACCGGCCAGCTCGCGGTGATCCTCTGCACCGTCGTGGTCGTCCTCGGCTCCGCCCTGCGCGGCCGCCGCGAGGCCCGTGCCGAGCTGGGGCGGCAGGCCACGCTCACCGCCGAGGAGCGGGCCCGCCGCACCTTGCTGGAGGAGCGCGGCCGCATCGCGCGGGAGCTGCACGACGTGGTGGCCCACCACATGTCGGTGATCTCCATCCAGGCGCAGGTCGCCCCGCACCTCGTGCAGGACCCGTCCGACGAGCTGAAGGAGAACCTCGCCGGCATCCGGCAGAACGCCGTCGAGGCGCTCACCGAACTGCGCCGCGTCCTCGACGTGCTGCGCTCCGAGCACCCCGCCGCCGACGACGGCCGGGACCACGACCCGGCCGACGGATCCGGACGCGCCCCGCACGCCCCGCAGCCCACCCTCGGCCGGCTGGCGGCGCTGGTGGAGAACACCCGCGCCGCCGGACTCACCGTGACCACCGAGGTCACCGGCGAGCGGCGCCCCCTGCCGCCCGGCGTCGAACTGTCGGCGTTCCGCATCGCGCAGGAGGCGCTGAGCAACGTGCTGCGGCACGCGCCCGGCGCCACCGCGCACGTCACCCTCGCCTACGGGCCGCGCGCCCTGAGGGTGGAGGTCGTGAACACCGCGCCCACCCGGGAGCCGCCGCCGTCCTCCGGGGCCGGACACGGGCTGCTCGGCATGCGGGAGCGGGCGGTCATGCTGGGCGGCACGCTCACCGCGGGCCCCTGGTCCGGGCGCGGCTATCGTGTCGAGGCCCGCCTCCCCGTGCCCGCACCGCCCGCCACCGGCCCCCTCACCCAGGAAGGCACCGCGTGATCCGCGTTCTGATCGCCGACGACCAGCAGATGGTGCGGCAGGGCTTCACCGTGCTGCTGAACACCCAGCCCGACATCGAGGTCGTCGGCCAGGCGGTGAACGGCCTGGAGGCGGTCGAGCAGGTCGGCGCACTCGCCCCGGACGTCGTCCTGATGGACATCCGCATGCCCGAACTCGGCGGGATCGAGGCCACCGCCCGCATCACCGCCGCCACCCCCGAGGTGAGGGTGCTCGTGCTGACCACCTTCGACCTCGACGAGTACGTGTACGAGGCGCTGCGCGCGGGCGCGTCCGGCTTCCTCCTCAAGGACGCCTCCGCCGAGCAGCTCGCCGAGGCGGTGCGGGTGGTGGCGGCCGGGGACGCGCTGCTCGCGCCGGGCGTCACCCGCCGGCTGATCGCCGAGTTCTCCCGCCTCGACCCGCGGCCCCGCACGCCCCCGCGCCGCAAGGTGGGCGACCTCACCGAGCGGGAGACGGAGGTGCTGTCGCTGATCGCGCAGGGCCTGTCCAACGCGGAGATCGCCGTACGGCTCGTGGTGGCCGAGCAGACCGTGAAGACGCACGTCGGCCGGATCCTGGTGAAGCTGGGCCTGCGCGACCGCACGCAGGCGGCGGTGTTCGCCTACGAGTCGGGGCTGGTCCGTCCCTCCGGTTACTGACCCCGCACATACCGTCGAGTAGCCCCTCGTGGCCTGCGTAGTACCTGAGACGGACGCCCCGGAACCCGTCTCGGCGGGGACGACCGGACTCACCCGGTCGGCCTACCGTGTGAGCGTGACCGAGACGACGCACCAGCAGCCCGCCGGAGCCCCGCGCGCCGGGGACGGGCACCGCAGCCCGGAGTACCGGCTGGCCCGCAACTCCCTGCGGGGCCTGCGCGAGGACCTCTTCCTCGACCCCTTCGCCTACCGTCCGCTGCCGCCCCGGCGCACGGACGGTCCGTTCGTCCGCCGGCTGCCCGAGCGGATGCGCTCCGCCGCGGAACGGCTCCCGCACGTGCTGGTGGGGGGCATCGCGCTGCTCACCCTGCTGATCGGTGCCGTCTCCGGCAGCGAGCCCGGAGGGGACGCCCCGGCCCTGCTGACCGGTCTGCTGTGCGCGCTGCCCGTGGCCGCCACGCTGACGCGGCCGGTCGGCGCCTTCTGGCTGTCCATCGCGGCGAGCCCGGTGACCGCGCTGCTCAACGGCGGCGGATACGACTGGCCCTGGATGCCCGGCGCGTTCGTCAGCCACCTCACCGTGCTGGTGGTGGTCGCGCTGCGCACCCGGCCCCGCACCGCCGTCTGGATGTGGGTCGTCACCGCCGCGTACGCCGTCCTCGCGGACGTCTTCATGGGCGGCTCCTACTACTACACCAACGGCGGGCCGATGCTGATCACGTCGGCGTTCGCCCTGCTCGTCGTCTGCCTCTGGCACGTCCGGCACACCGCCCGGCAGGAGGTGACCGCCCAGCAGACGGTCACCGAGCAGGAACGGTCCCGGCGCACCCTGCTGGAGGAGCGCACCACCATCGCCCGCGAGCTGCACGACGTGGTCGCCCACCACATGTCGGTGGTCGCCATCCAGGCCGAGGCCGCGCCGTACCGGGTGGAGAACCCGCCGCCGGAGCTGGAGCGCGCCTTCGTCACCATCCGGGAGAACGCGGTCGCCGCCCTCACCGAGCTGCGCCGCATCCTGGGCGTCGTCCGCGCCGAGGACTACGAGGCCCCGGACGCCCCGCAGCCCACCCTCGCCGACCTGGACGCCCTGCTGGTCAACGTGCGGGACGCCGGGCTGACCGTGGAGAAGGCCGTGACCGGCGCGGTGCGGGAGCTGCCGCAAGGCGTGGAGCTGTCGGCGTACCGGATCGTGCAGGAGGCGCTGAGCAACAGCCTGCGGCACGCGCCCGGCGCGGACGCCCGCGTGGAGATCGGGTACGTTCTCGGCGGCCTCGGCATCCGGGTCGTCAACGGCCCGATGCCCGAGCCGAGCCTGGTCAAGCCCTCGCCCGGAGCCGGACACGGCATCACCGGCATGCGGGAGCGGGTCGCCATGCTGAACGGCGAGATGACCGCGGGGCCGACCGAGGACGGCGGCTACGAGGTCGCGGTGTTCCTGCCGGTCACCGCGGCGGACAAGGGTGACGCATGACCATTCGCGTACTGATCGCGGACGACCAGATGATGGTGCGCGAGGGTTTCTCGGTGCTGCTCAACGCCATGCCGGACATCGAGGTCGTCGGCGAGGCCGTCAACGGCCGGCAGGCGGTCGAGAAGGTCCGCGAGCTCGCCCCCGACGTCGTCCTGATGGACATCCGCATGCCCGAGCTCAACGGCATCGAGGCCACCCGCGAGATCGTCGCCGCGGACGGCGCGGCGAAAGTGCTGGTGCTGACCACGTTCGACCTGGACGAGTACGTCTACCAGGCGCTGCGCGCCGGCGCCTCCGGCTTCCTCCTCAAGGACGCCTCGGCCCGTCAGCTCGCCGACGGCGTCCGGATCGTCGCGGCGGGTGAGGCGCTGCTCGCCCCCTCGGTCACCCGGCGGCTGATCACCGAGTTCTCCAAGCTGTCCGACGCGCCCCGCGTGCTGCCGTCCGCGCAGGCCGCGTACGGGGACCTGACCGAGCGGGAGACGGAGGTGCTGGTGCTGATCGCGCAGGGGCTCTCCAACGGGGAGATCGCCGGGCGGCTGGTGGTCGCCGAGTCGACGATCAAGACGCACGTCAGCCGCATCCTGGTGAAGCTGGGCCTGCGCGACCGCACCCAGGCGGCGGTGTTCGCCTACGAGGCGCGTCTCGTCACGCCGGGCTGAGCCCGGGGCCCGCGCGCCCTAGGGTGAGGCGCATGGAACAGCGCATCACCCTGATCACGCTGGGAGTCACCGACCTCGCCCGCTCGAAGGCCTTCTACGAGGCCCTGGGCTGGCGGGGCCAGGAGGTCCAGGAGACCGTCTTCTTCCAGGCGGGCGGTCTCGGCCTGGTCCTGTGGGGCCGGGACAAGCTGGCACGGGACACCGGACTCGCACCCGGGACCGCGGGCGGGTTCGGCGGCATCGTCCTCGCGCACAACGTCCGCTCCGACACCGAGGTCGACGAGCTGCTCGCGGCGGTGGACCGGGCCGGGGGCACGGTCACCAAGCCGGCCGTCGTCAACGACATCGGCTTCTACTCCGGCGCCTTCACCGACCCCGACGGCCACGCCTGGGAGGTCGCCCACAACCCCGGCCTCCCGCTCGCCGAGGACGGCACGGTCACCCTCCCCGACTTCGGCGCCGCCTGACCGACGCCCGGCACCCCTGGTCAGAGGGCGGGGCGGCGGTCTACCGTCCGTCCATGGCAGCTCCTTCCGACCTCGCTTTCGACCCGTGGGACCCCGCGTTCGTCGCCGACCCCTACCCCGCCTACGCCGAACTGCGCGCACAGGGCCGGGTGCGGTACTTCGAGCCCACGAACCAGTGGCTGGTCGCGCACCACGCGGACGTCTCGGCGCTGCTGCGCGACCGGCGCCTGGGACGGACGTACCAGCACCGCTTCACCCACGAGGAGTTCGGCCGCACCGCCCCGCCGCCGGAGCACGAGCCGTTCCACACCCTCAACGACCACGGCATGCTCGACCTCGAACCGCCGGACCACACCCGCATCCGCCGCCTGGTGTCGAAGGCGTTCACCCCGCGCACGGTCGAGCAGCTGCGGCCGTACGTGCGCGGGCTCGCGGACGACCTGGTCTCCGCGCTCGTCGAGGCGGGCGGCGGCGACCTGCTGAAGGACGTCGCCGAGCCGCTGCCGGTCGCGGTGATCGCCGAGATGCTCGGCATCCCGGAGGCCGACCGGGCGCCCCTGCGCCCCTGGTCGGCGGACATCTGCGGCATGTACGAGCTGAACCCGTCCGAGGAGACGGCGGCCAGGGCCGTCCGCGCCTCGGTCGAGTTCTCCGACTACCTGCGCGACCTGATCGCCGAGCGCCGCGAGCACCCCGGCGACGACCTGATCTCCGGCCTGATCGCCGCCCACGACGAGGGCGACCGGCTCACCGAGCAGGAGATGATCTCCACCTGCGTCCTGCTGCTCAACGCGGGCCACGAGGCGACCGTGAACTCCACGGTCAACGGCTGGTGGGCGCTGTTCCGCCACCCCGACCAGCTCGCCGCCCTGCGCGCGGACCACTCCCTGGTCCCCACGGCGATCGAGGAGCTGATGCGCTACGACACCCCGCTCCAGCTCTTCGAACGCTGGGTGCTCGACGAGATCGAGATCGACGGCCAGGTGATCCCGAGGGGCGCGGAGATCGCGATGCTCTTCGGCTCCGCCAACCACGACCCGGCCGTCTTCACCGACCCGTCCCGCCTGGACCTCACCCGCCGCGACAACCCGCACATCTCCTTCAGCGCCGGCATCCACTACTGCATCGGCGCACCCCTGGCCCGCATCGAGCTGGCGGCGTCGATGACGGCCCTGCTGGAGAAGGCCCCGACGCTGCGACTGGCGGCGGAACCGACGCGGAAGCCGAACTTCGTGATCAGGGGGCTGGAGGGGCTGGCGGTGGAAGTCGGCCGGTGATCACCCGTTCGGCTGATCATGGCGCGCATCCGCCGAGCGCTCGCCCGGGAACCGAGAAGCTGGTGAGCGCCTGCGAAGGAGGGCACCATGGCGGTTATGCCGCAGCACATGGCTCAGATGTCCGTGGAGGAGTTCGAGGAGCTCGCTGCCCACGTGGCCAAGAAGTTCGACGCCGTCAGGTTGGAGTTCATCAACGGACGGGTCGGGATCAAGGGCATGACGGACGGCAACCACAGCGAGGTCATCCGCTGGCTTCAGGAGTGCTTCCTGCTGACCGGCAGCGGGCTGTGGCTCTACGGAGGCGGGGAACTGGGGCTGCGCATCGAGAAGTACCGCAAGGGCCGGGCGCTCCCGGACGCGGTACTCGCCCCCCGCGGGACATTCGCGGGGAAGGGGGACTGGGCCGACACACAGGGCGTGATCATGACGGTCGAGGTCACGTCCTACGACGCGGACACCCACCGCCGGGACCGTGAGGAGAAGCCCGCCGGGTATGCCGACGCCGGTATTCCGTACTACCTGCTGATCGACCGCGACGACTGCTCCGTCACGCTCTTCAGCGTTCCGGTTCCGGGCGAGGGCTACAGCAGCACGGTGCGGAAGTCCTTCGGCCAGAAGCTTTCCCTGCCGGAACCCCTCGGCATCGAACTCGACACCGAGGAGCTCAAGCAGTACGCGGACTGACCGCCTCCGGCGTCCGACGCGGATGGCTGGTCACGCTGCTGCCCGCTTGCGGAGAGAGGCACCACGACGGTCATGGCAGAACGCGCGTCAGCCCAGGTGGCGGTGGACATGTTCGAGCGGATCGCCGAGTTCGCCGAACGTGAGGACGAGACCGTCAGGTTCGAGTTCATCAACGGACGGATCGGGCTCAGGAAAGGAACCGACGGCAGTCACACCACGATCGTCATGTGGTTGGTCCGCCAGTGCATGCAGGCCAGGCCCGAACTCGATCTCAGCCCGGTGCAGGGGCTGAAGGTGGAGTCCTACCGCAAGGGCCGGGCCCTGCCGGACGCGGTGCTCGCCCCTGTCGCCCACTTCGCGGGGCAGGGGGACTGGGCGGACACCGAAGGCGTGCTGATGACGGTGGAGGTCACCTCCTTCGACTCGGACACGCACGATCGCGACCGCGTGGAGAAGCCCCAGGCCTACGCCGAATCCGGGATCCCCGTCCACCTGCTGATCGACCGCGACCGTCGCTCCGTCCTCGTGCACAGTGACCCGGACCCGGTGGTCGGCTACCGGGACGTCCAGAAGCGCCAGTTGGGCGACAGGGTCGTGCTTCCCGAGCCCGTCGGTATCGAATCCGACGCCGAGGAGCTCAAGCCGTACATGGACTGACGACCCCGGTCACGCCGTCATGTCCCTCCGCCGCAACCCGGCCAGCCCCGCCACCACCAGCCCTGCCGCGAGAGCCGTGAGGACCAGCACCGGGGGCCACTCCATGCCCCCGCCCGGCAGCTTCGGCAGATGACCGAAGGGGGACAGGTCCAGCACCGCCTGCGGCACATCCAGCGCCGGGCCGACCCAGCCGATCAGCAGCGCCGCACCGGCCACCCCCCACGCGCCCATGGCCGCCCCGGGCGCCACCCCGTACAGCAGCACCGCGACCCCGCCGATCACCCACACCGCCGGGATCTGCACCAGGCAGGCGCCGAGGATCGCCCCCGTCCGCTCGCCGTGGCCGAGCGCGAGACCCGCCCCCGCGAGCAGCATCAGCAGCGCCGACCCGCCGAACGCCACCATCAGGTGACCGGCCGCCCAGCGCAGCCGTCCGACCGCCCCCGCGAGCACCGGCTCCGCGCGGCCCGAGGTCTCCTCGCCGTGCAGCCGCAGCACCGACGCCACGACGTACAGCGCGGCCACCAGGCCCAGCATCCCGGCCATCGCCGCGAGGAACGCGTCCGTCAGCCCGGCCTCCCCGCCCATCCGCTGGAAGATCTCCCGGGCGCCCTCGTTGTCGCCGAGCAGGTCGGCCGCACCGTCCGCCATCCCGCCGTAGACCAGCCCCGCCAGCAGGAAGCCGATGCTCCAGCCGAGCACGGAGCCTCGTTGCAGCCGCCACGCCAGCGCCCCCGCGCCGCCCAGCCGCCCGGCGGCGGGTCCCGGGCGGCTCGGCAGGAAGCTCATGCCGAGGTCCCGGCGCCCGGCGAGCGCGTACGCCACCGCCCCCTGCACCAGCGCCGCGCCCGCGAGCAGCCCGAGCACCCACCACCGTTCCCCGGCGAACGCCCGCAGGTTCGTCAGCCAGCCGAGCGGGGACGCCCAGGTCAGCGCCGACGAACCGTCGTCCGTCGCCGAGTCGCCGGCCGCGCGCAGCACGAACGCGGCACCCAGCACCGCCGCCGTCAGCCCCCGGGCGAGCCGGGCGCTCTCCGTCAGCTGGGCCACGATCGCCGCCGTCGTCGCGAAGACCATGCCCACGCAGGCGATCCCGAGCCCGAACGCGAGCGCTCCCACCGCGCCCTGACCGGCCAGCCCCGCCGTCACCAGCAGCGCCAGCGCCCCGTTCGCGACGGCCGCCGCGAGCAGCGCCGCCGTCAGCGAGGCCCTGCGGCCCACCATCCCGGACGCCACCATCTCCTGACGCCCGCTCTCCTCCTCGTCGCGGGTGTGCCGGACGACGACCAGCAGACCGACCACGGCGGCCAGCGCGCCCGCGTACACCCCGACCCGCCAGGCGGTCAGCGCGCCGAGGGAGTCGCCGAAGACGGGGCCGACCATGGCGCGCAGGGAGCTGTTGGTGGCCATCTGGCCTACGAGGTCGGCGCGTTCGGCCGGGGTGCCGTACAGGCCCTTGAGCGTGCCTGGCATCGACAGCACCATCAGGGCGTTCACCCCGACCCAGAGCGGGATCATCACCCGGTCCCGGCGCAGCGCGAACCGCAGCAGGACGCCGGTGCCGGCGAGCTGCCGTGCGCTCGCGGGCCGTACGGCGAAGGAGGCGGCGCTCATCGGACGGTCACCTCGTCCTGGTAGTGCCGCAGGAACAGCTCCTCCAGCGTGGGCGGGGTGGAGGTGAGCGACCGTACGCCCGACTCGCTCAGCGAGCGCAGCACCGCGTCCAGCTTGTCGGTGTCGACCTGGAGCCGGATACGGCGGCCCTGGACGTCGAGGTCGTGCACGCCGGGCAGCCCGGCGAGCCCGTTGGGCGGGCCGGCGAGTTCGGCGCTGACGCTCGTCCGGGTCAGATGCCGCAGCTCGGCGAGCGAACCGCTCTCCACGGTGGCGCCCTTGCGGATGATGCTGACCCGGTCGCAGAGCTCCTCCACCTCGCTGAGGATGTGCGAGGACAGCAGCACGGTCCGCCCGCGCTCGCGCTCCTCGGCGACACAGCGCTGGAAGACCTCCTCCATCAGCGGGTCGAGCCCGGACGTCGGCTCGTCGAGGATCAGCAGGTCGACGTCGGAGGCGAACGCGGCGACCAGGGCGACCTTCTGCCGGTTGCCCTTGGAGTACGTGCGGCCCTTCTTCGTCGGGTCCAGCTCGAACCGCTCGATCAGCTCGGCCCGGCGCTGCGGGTCCAGGCCGCCGCGCAGCCTGCCGTACAGGTCGATGACCTCGCCCCCGGACAGGTTGCGCCACAGCGTCACGTCACCGGGGACGTAGGCGATCCGGCGGTGGATCTCCACGGCGTCCGTCCAGGGGTCCCGGCCGAAAACCTGGGCGGCGCCGGAGTCGGCGCGCAGCAGGCCGAGCAGGACACGGATGGTGGTGGACTTCCCGGAGCCGTTGGGCCCGAGGAAGCCGTGGACCTCGCCGGTCTCGACGGTCAGGTCGAGACCGGCCAGTGCGTGGGTCCGGCCGAACGACTTGTGCAGTCCGGACACGGTGATGGCCTTCGTCATGCTCCGGAACGTACGCTTCTTTCAGAAATTTGTGAAGTTAAGGAAGCGTATAAATCGACGGCTAGACTTGATCCACGACATCCACGGCGCCTGAGCAGGGGAGATGATCGGATCATGACGGAACCGAGCGGGACGGCACGGGACCCGGAGGCGGTCTCCCGGTTCGTCGAGCACTTCGCGGCGCAGCTGGTCGAGGCCGGGATGCAGCGCATGCCCTCCCGCGTCTTCGGCGCCCTCCTCGCCTCCGACGCCGGGGCGCTGACCTCCGCCGAACTGGCCGAACAGCTCCGGATCTCACCGGCCGCGGTGTCCGGCGCCGTGCGCTACCTGGCCCAGGTCCACATGGTGTCCCGCGAGCGGGAGCCCGGCTCGCGCCGCGAGCGCTACCGGGTCCACGGCGACCAGTGGTACGAGGCGCTCACCAACCGCGAGGCCGTCATCAAGCGCTGGGAGGACGCGCTGCGGGAAGGCGTCACCAGCCTGGGCGCGGACACCCCGGCGGGGCGCCGGCTGGCGGAGACGCTGGCCTTCTTCGAGTTCGTGGAGAAGGAGGTCGAGGCGATGATGGAGCGCTGGCGGGCCCATCGCGACGAGCGGTTCGGACAGGAGTAGTCGTTCAGTTACACTGAGTTGCGGCTGGTCCGTCACCGGGGGAGGGCGCATCATGACAGTCATGGCAGAGCGACCGACGACACACGGCACCGAGCCCCACAGCTTCGAGGACCTACTGAGGACACTCGACGAGCTGAACGTGCCCGACGGCTACAAGGCCGAGATCATCAGGGGGAACATCGTCGTGTCACCGTGGCAGAAGGCGTACTACCTCAGGGCCATGGATCTGATCTGCGACCGCGTGCGTCCATACCTGCCCGAAGGGCACCGGATCAGCGGGCTCCCGGCACTGTACGTGTTCCGCGAAGGGGAGCGTGCGTATGGTCCGGATGTTCACGCGGCACATGAGTCGGCGCGTGAGAGCACCAGCTACCACCTGGACGGTGAGGCTCTCTCCTTCGTCGCGGAGTTGACCTCGACATCGACGCGCAGTGCAGACCTGAACGACAAGGTGATGGTCTACGGCAAGGCGGGTGTCCCCGTCTATCTCCTCCTCAACATGCAACGTGAGGAGGCCACTGTCTACTCTGTCCCATCGCCCCAGGTCGGATACGAGAAAAGTCTCACCAAGCCGTTCGGTGAGAAGCTTTACATCCCTGACCCGTTCGGTTTCGCTCTCGACACCACCGGCTTCCATGCCCCCGAAGGGGCAGCCGAAAGCTGACCTACCGCGCCGGCATCGTCAGCCCCCACGCCCCCTCCCGCACCTCCCACGTCCGCGTCCGCACCGGCCCCGAGACGACCGCGTCCGCGCGATAGCGGAAGTGCGCGCCCGACACGGTCACCGTACGGCCCTCCGCCAGCAGCGGGGACGCCTCCGCGCCCACCGACACCGGCCGCACCTCGACCCGAGCCGTCCCCGGCACGCCGGGCATCACCGAGACGCCCTCCACCGGCTGCCCCAGGTCGACCAGCGTCTCCCCGTCGACCTCCACCCGCAGCCGCGCCGGCCCCGACCCGGGGACGTCGGCCGTCCCCGGCGGCCGGGCCGGCACCAGCGTCCGCACCAGCGAGCGGCATGTCCGCAGCCACGGGCGCCCCCCGTCACCGCCCGCCTCCCGCAGCCGCGCCGTGCGCCCGAGCGGCGGGATCCGCAGCGCGCCGAGCACCACCCCGTCGCTGTCGTCCACCAGCAGGTCCATGCGCCGCTCCGCCCCGTCCAGCACGGCCCGCGCCGCCGCCACCGCCCCCGTGGGCACCCCCAGTGCCCGGGCGAGGGAGACGGCGCCGCCCACCGGCACCAGCGACAGCACGCACCCGGCCAGCTCCCGCTGCCGGTGCAGCAGCGTCACCGCCCGCACCAGGGCCCGGTCGTCGCCGATCACCACCGGGCGGCGTGAGCCGCGCCGCGCCAGCGCCCGCGCGAACTCCTCCGGATCGTCCGGCAGGCACACCTTCATCCCCGCCGCACCCGCGTTGAGCACGTCCTTCGCGATCCGGACCGATTCGCCGTCCGCCCGCCGGGCGACCGGATCGATGACCACCAGGAGCTGATCGGACGTCGCGGAAGAAGTCCCGGATGTCGCCACCTCGGCCATGCCTCGCTTCCTCGGGTAGCATCTTTGTGCAAGAGCCCCTTTGCGCTATTGCGCCAGGGGCTTCGTCTATTCCGGGGCATCCGGTCCGACGGTTGGCGGCCAACGGTGGTCGCGGTGCACGCGGCGGAGATCCTCCGTGTGCGCCCCTGACCTTGGACATGCCCCGCCCGGAAGGGGTGTACGCGCGTGCCCGCACTTGTGCTGCTCGGTGCTCAGTGGGGTGACGAAGGCAAGGGAAAGGCGACGGACCTGCTCGGTGGTTCCGTCGACTATGTGGTGCGCTACCAGGGCGGCAACAACGCCGGCCACACGGTGGTCGTGGGCGACCAGAAGTACGCCCTGCACCTGCTCCCTTCCGGGATTCTCTCCCCCGGCTGCACGCCGGTCATCGGCAACGGCGTCGTCGTCGACCCGTCGGTCCTGCTCTCCGAGCTGAGCGGTCTGAACGAGCGCGGCGTCGACACGTCCAAGCTCCTGATCAGCGGCAACGCGCACATCATCACGCCGTACAACGTGACGGTGGACAAGGTGACCGAGCGTTTCCTCGGCAAGCGGAAGATCGGCACGACCGGCCGCGGCATCGGCCCGACCTACGCCGACAAGATCAACCGCGTCGGCATCCGCGTCCAGGACCTGTACGACGAGTCGATCCTCACCCAGAAGGTCGAAGCGGCCCTCGACGTCAAGAACCAGATGCTCACCAAGCTCTACAACCGCCGCGCGATCGCGGTCGACCAGGTGGTCGAGGAGCTGCTGGGCTACGCCGACAAGCTCGCCCCGTACGTCGCCGACACCGTGCTGGTGCTGAACGAGGCGCTGGAGCAGGACAAGGTGGTCCTCTTCGAGGGCGGCCAGGGCACCCTGCTCGACATCGACCACGGCACGTACCCCTTCGTCACCTCCTCCAACCCGACCGCGGGCGGCGCCTGCACGGGCGCGGGCGTGGGCCCGACGAAGATCAGCCGGGTCATCGGCATCCTCAAGGCGTACACCACCCGCGTCGGCGCCGGACCGTTCCCGACGGAGCTGTTCGACGAGGACGGCGAGGCGCTGCGCCGCATCGGCGGCGAGCGGGGCGTCACCACCGGCCGTGACCGCCGCTGCGGCTGGTTCGACGCGGTCATCGCCCGCTACGCCACCCGCGTCAACGGCCTCACCGACTTCTTCCTCACCAAGCTCGACGTCCTCACCGGCTGGGAGCAGATTCCGGTGTGCGTGGCGTACGAGATCGACGGCAAGCGGGTCGAGGAGCTGCCGTACTCGCAGACGGACTTCCACCACGCGAAGCCGGTCTACGAGATGCTGCCGGGCTGGAGCGAGGACATCAGCAAGGCGAAGACCTTCTCCGATCTGCCGAAGAACGCCCAGGCGTACGTGAAGGCCCTGGAGGAGATGTCCGGCGCCCCGATCTCCGCGATCGGCGTGGGCCCGGGCCGCACGGAGACGATCGAGATCAACTCGTTCCTGTAGGCCACACCTCAGGACAGCCGCCCTGTGCACCGGCGCCCGCGCGGGCGCCGGTGCACAGGCATAGCCTGAAGGTGTCCCTCCACGTGCGTCGACCAGAAGAAGGTGAGTGCGATGCGCGTGATGATCAAGGCGATGCTGGACACGGAGAAGGCGAACGAGGTCCTGCGCAGCGGGAAGATGCCCGCGCTGATGAAGGAGACCGTGGAGCGGCTGCACCCCGAGGCCGCCTACTTCGGGCCGTTCGGCGGCCGGCGGACCTGTCTGCTGGTCCTCGACCTCCAGGACAGCTCGCAGGTCGCGGCCACGGCCGACCCCCTCTTCTCGCAGTTCGACGCCGAGGTCGAGATGACCCCGGTGATGACCATGGAGGACCTGGAGAAGGGGCTCTCCCAGGTGCGGTGACGCTCAGCTGAAGACGATCATCGACCCTTGCGCCAGGCTCCGCGTCGCCGCCGCGTGCAGACCGAGCCAGACGTGGCGTTCGCGGGCGAAGGGGCTGGGGTCGTACGGCGCGGGGCCGGCCGGCTCCTCCAGCTCGGTCGGGGCCTGCGGCGGCTCGGGCGGGGCCGGCGGGTTCGCCGGGTCGATGCCGATCGACGGGGCGACCAGCTCCAGTTCGCGCAGCAGCGCGTGCGAGGAGCCCAACGGGCCGCCCCCGGCGAGGAGTTCGTCGCTGGACAGCGGGCTCGGGAAGTCCACCGGCACGTACGCGCCCGCGTGGTCGTAGTGCCACACCAGGTGCGACTGCTGGGCCGTCGCCTCGAACATCTCCAGCAACTGCTCGTAGTCACCGCCCAGTTCGTCCACCGGGGTGACCGGAAGGCCGCACACCTGGAGCAGGTACACGCGCCGCAGGAAGTGCAGGGCGTCGTAGTCGAACCCGGCGACCGGCGCGACGTCCCCGGTCAGTCCCGGCATGTACTGGTACACCGGCACCGGCGGCAGTCCCGCGTCGGCGAGCACCGTGTTGTACTGCGCGAGTTCCTCGGCGAAGGGGTTGTCGGGCGTGTGGCACAACACGTCGACGAGCGGTACCAGCCACAGGTCACAGGCCAAAAGAGGACTCCTCGCATCGCGCGGTCGTCGGGTGGGACGTCCGGGTCCGGGAAGACGGTTCGGGACAGGGGTCAGGGAAGCGTATCGGCGTCCCGGGCGGGCGGATCCTCCTGTGCGGGCCGTCGTACAGGTCCCTTACCCGCCGGCTCGGGCGTCAGCCCCTCGACGAGGGACAGGGAGTACGCGGTGTACGCGTCGAGGATGGCCCGCGCGGCGGCGGCGTCGCCCGCGGTGAGGGCGTCCACCAGCTCGGTGTGACGCGCCCACAGCCGGCCCCGCGGGTCGGGCAGCCGGCGCAGGTGCTGCACCACGTACACCCACATCTGCACCCGCAGCCGGTGCAGGAAGTCCGTGAGGTACGGATTGCCGAACGCGGACGCCAGCTCCTTCCAGAACCGCAGGTCGTAGCCGATCAGCACGGTGACCTCGCCGGCCAGGGCCGCGCGCCGGGCCTCCTCGCCGCGCCGGCGCACCCCGGCGAGATGCGCCGCCAGCCGGGGCTCGTCGGGCCGCAGATGCGGGGTGTCGCCGTGGGTGAGCGCGTGGAACATGCCCTCGGTGACCAGGCTGCGCGCCTCGATCATGCCGCGGAAGTCGTCGGCGGAGTACTCGTGCACCCGGAAGCCCCGGTGCTGGTCGGCGTCCAGCAGCCCCTGCGCCGACAGGTCGACCAGCGCCTCGCGGACGGGCGTCGCGGAGACCCCGTACTGGTCGGCGATCTCCTTGACGGTGAACTCCTGCCCCGGCTGGAGCCGCCCGGCCAGCACCTCGTCGCGGAGCGCGTCGGCGATCTGCTGCCGCAGGGTGCTGCGGGTCACGGCGACGGTGCCGGGGCGGGACATGGTCGGGGCGTCTCCCTCATCGCGTTCGAGTGGCGTGCTCGCAAAAGTCCACGGGCACGCCACCTTACGCGGTCCGGAGGCGACGCCGGATGTTCGAACGGGCGCGGGGCGGAGACCCGCCACGCGCCCGTCCGGGACCGGTCACCCGACCGGTGAGGACCGCCCCGCCCCGCCGGTCACCTCACGTACTCGTCGGCCACCGACAGAGCCGCGTCCAGGGCCGCCAGGCCCTCCTTCAGCTCGGCCTCGCTCGTGTTGAGCGGCGGCACCACATGGGTGCGGTTCATGTTCACGAACGGCCAGATCCCGGCCTTCTTCGCGGCGGCGGCGAACGCGGCCATCGGGGCGTTCGCCTCGCCGGACGCGTTGTACGGCACCAGCGGCTCCCGGGTCTCCCGGTCGCGCACCAGCTCCACCGCCCAGAACATGCCGGTGCCGCGCACCTCGCCCACGCTCGGGTGGCGCTCGGCCAGCTCCCGCAGCCCGGGTCCGACGACGGACGCGCCGAGGGCGGCCGCGTTCTCGACGACGCCCTCCTCCTCCATCACGTTGATCGTCGCGACGGCGGCGGCGCAGGCCAGCGGGTGCCCGGAGTAGGTCAGGCCGCCCGGGTAGGGGCGGGTGGCGAAGGTGGCGGCGATCTCCGCGGAGATGGCGACGCCGCCCAGCGGCACATAGCCGGAGTTCACGCCCTTGGCGAAGGTCATCAGGTCCGGCACGACGTCGTACAGGTCGGCCGCGAACCAGGTGCCCGTCCGGCCGAACCCGGCCATCACCTCGTCGAGGACGAGGACGATCCCGTGCTTGTCGCACAGCTCGCGGACGCCGGCGAGATAGCCGGGCGGGGGCGGCATGATGCCGGCCGTGCCCGGGATGGTCTCCAGGATGACCGCGGCGATCGTCGAGGGCCCCTCGAAGGCGATCGTCGTCTCCAGGTGCTCCAGCGCCCGCGCGCACTCCTGCTCCTCGGTCTCGGCGTAGAAGCGCGAGCGGTACAGGAACGGCGCCCAGAAGTGCACGACCCCGGCGGTGCCGCTGTCGGAGGCCCAGCGGCGCGGGTCGCCGGTGACGTTCACGGCCTGCTGGGTGCCGCCGTGGTACGAGCGGTACGCGGAGAGCACCTTCGGACGGCCGGTGTGCAGCCGGGCCATGCGCAGGGCGTGCTCCACGGCGTCGGCGCCGCCGTTGGTGAAGAAGATCTTGTCCAGGTCGCCGGGGGTGCGCCCGGCGATCAGCCGCGCCGCCTCCGAGCGCGCCTCGACGGCGAAGGCGGGCGCGAACGTCGTCATACGCGCCGCCTGCTCCTGGATCGCGGCGACGACCTTGGGGTGCTGGTAGCCGATGTTGGTGTAGACGAGGCCGCTGGTGAAGTCCAGGTAGCGGCGGCCGTCGTAGTCCCAGAAGTACGACCCCTCCGCCCCGGCGACGGCGAGCGGGTCGATGAGCTCCTGCGCGGACCAGGAGTGGAACACGTGCGCACGGTCGGCGGCCTTGACGGCGGCGCCGGCCTCGGGATCGGGCTGAGGGGTCATGCGCCCGAGGGTAGGCGGGGCCGGCGGGCGGGCGACATCGGCGGCCTGTCTGCGGACGGGAGCTTTCCGCGACAAGGTGTCGACAGGAGCGCTCGATCAGGAGCGTGGGTCAAGGGCGCGGGTCGGGGGCAGTAGACAGGACGCTGTCATCGTGACAAGATGCTGTCATCTGCTGGCGTACCCCTCAGGGAGCGGTCATGACCCGCAAGCCCGTGCATCTCGCCCTCTACGACACCTTCGCCGACTGGGAGACCGGTCACGCCACCGCGCACCTCGCCCGCGCCGGCTACGCGGTACGGACGGTCACCCCGGCCGGGGAGCCCGTCACCGGCATCGGCGGACTCCGCGTCCTGTCCGACCTCGCGCTCGACGAGCTGCGGCCCGAGGACAGCGCGCTGCTGATCCTCCCCGGCGCCGACCGCTGGGACGAGGGCGACGACCTCGCCCCCTTCGCCCGCACCGCCCGCGCCTTCCTCGACGCCGGTGTGCCCGTCGCCGCGATCTGCGGCGCCACCGCCGGACTGGCCAGGGAAGGGCTGCTCGACACCCGCGCGCACACCAGCGCCGCCCCCTTCTACCTCGCCGCGACCGGCTACGCGGGCGGCGACCGGTACGTCGAGGCCGACGCGGTCACCGACGGCGGTCTCGTCACCGCCGGGCCGACCGAGCCCGTCGCCTTCGCCCGCGAGATCTTCCGGCTGCTCGGCGTCCACGACGACACGGTGAACGACGCCTGGTACCGGCTGTTCCACGACTCGGACCCCGAGGCGTACGCCGTCTACGCGCAGGCCACGGCGCGGTGAGCCGGGAAGAACAGGACCTGCTCAGCCGGGGCGCGCTCGGCGCCTTCCGGCTGAACGGCCAGTTCCTCGCGGTCGCCGAGGAGCTGGCCCGGCCCGCCGGGCTCACCGCCGCCTGGTGGCAGGTGCTCGGCGCGGTCCTCGGCGAGCCGCTGCCGGTCTCCGGGATCGCCAGGGCCATGGGCATCACCCGGCAGAGCGTGCAGCGCGTCGCCGACCTGCTGGTGGAGCGCTCACTCGCCGGGTACCGGCCCAACCCGGCCCACCGCCGCGCCAAACTCCTCGCCCCCACGCAGGAGGGCCGCGCGGCGATCAGCCGCATCGACCCCGGCCACGCGGCCTTCGCGCAGCGGCTGGCACAGGCGTACGAAGCGGCGTACGGGGAGGCGGAACTCGCCCGCGCGGTGGAGGCGCTGGAACGCCTGTCCACGGTGCTGGACACGCTCGGACCGCCTGTTACGGAACCGTAGACAACGCCCGGCGCACCGGGTACCGGGCCGCCACTATCCTCGATCCGTTGCTCACTGCGGGGGTGCGGGGGGAAGGCGGCGCGGCGATGGACCAGCTCGGAATCGGGGATCCGCAGACGATCGGCGGCTACCGCCTGCTCGCACGGCTGGGCGCCGGCGGCATGGGGCAGGTCTACCTCGCCCGCTCCGACCGGGGACGCACCGTGGCCGTGAAGCTGGTCCGCGAGGAGCTGGCCCGGCAGGAGGAGTTCCGCGCCCGCTTCCGCCAGGAGGTGCGGGCCGCCCGGCAGGTCGGCGGGCACTGGACCGCGCCCGTGCTGGACGCCGACACCGAGGCGGCCGTGCCCTGGGTGGCCACCGGGTACGTCGCCGGGCCGAGCCTCCAGCAGGTCGTCGGGCACGACCACGGGGCGCTGCCCGAGCGCTCGGTGCGCATCCTCGCCGCCGGTCTCGCGCACGCCCTGAAGGACATCCACGCGGCCGGGATCATCCACCGCGACCTCAAGCCGTCCAACGTGCTCGTCACCATCGACGGGCCGCGCGTCATCGACTTCGGCATCGCCCGCGCCCTGGAGACCGTGACCGACGGCGGGCTCACCCGCACCGGCGCGCTCGTCGGCTCGCCCGGCTTCATGGCGCCCGAGCAGGTGCGCGGCGACCGCATCACGCCCGCGTGCGACGTGTTCTGCCTCGGCTCGGTGCTGGCCTACGCGGCGACCGGCGCGCTGCCGTTCGGCGCCGCCAACAGCGGGGTGCACGCGCTGATGTTCCGCATCGCGCAGGAGGAGCCCGACCTGACGCAGGTGCCCGAGGGGCTCGCCGACCTGGTGCGGGAGTGCCTGCGCAAGGATCCGGCCGCGCGGCCCTCGCTCGACGAGGTGCTGGCCCGCACGGGCGCGGAGGACACGGTCGCCGACGGCCGCTCCCGCGACCCGTGGCTGCCGGGCGCGCTGGTCGCCCAGCTGGGGCGGCACGCGGTACGGCTCCTCGACGCGGAGGACCCGCAGGCGTCGCCAGGTTCCGGGGCGCCGGGGGCCGGCGCGCCGGGGGCTGGGGAGCCGGGCGCGTCTGCGGACTCCGTGGGCGCCGATCCCGCGCCGCCCGAGCAGCACGCGCGCGCCGCCGACGACGGCGCCGTCCCGCCTCCGGACGCGCCCGCCCCGCCCCCGCCGGGCCCGCCCGGCGTCAACCACCTGCCCACCGTCGTCGTCGGCCAGGGCGGCGAGCCGGCCCCGCCACCCGCACCGGCGCCGGGCGCGGGCGCGTACGGGGCGGGCGCGTACGGCGGAGGCGCGTACGGCGGGGACGCCTACGGCCCAGGCGCCCACGGGCATCCCCAGCAGCACCCGCAGCCGCCCGCGTACGGCTACCCGTACGGCGGCCACGGCGCGAACGGCACCCCGCCGTACGGCCCGCCGCCCTTCCCCGCGCAGCCGCAGCCGTACGGCCCCCCGCAGCAGCCGCGCCGCGACAACCGCTCGACCGCGCTGCTCGTGGTGATCGCGCTGGTCGTGGCGCTCGCCGCGGGCGGCAGCGTGTACGCGCTGATGAGCGGCGCCCGGGGCGACGACCGCGCCGGCGGCGACCCGTCGACGCCCGCCGCGCCCAGCACGCCGCAGAACACGAGCGAGGGGGGCACCGCCGACGACGCGCCGCCCGCGCAGTCCAGCCCTCCGACCAGTGACGCGCCCGAGGACGGGACGGTCCCGGCGGAGTTCCTGGGCAGCTGGTCCGGCTCCATCGACAACGACAGCGGCTCGCACAGCCGCCGCCTCACCGTGCAGCAGGGCGAGGTCGGCGACACCGTGATGTCCCTGGTCGCCGACGGCCCCGCCGGCAGCGGCACCTACCACTGCGTCTTCGAGGCACGCCTCACCGGAACCTCCGGCGGCCGTCTCCAGCTCGGCCCGTCCAGCGTCACCACCGGCGAACCGCGCAGCGCCTGCACCCCCGGCGCCGCCAGCGAGATCACCCTCCTCCCCGACGGCTCCCTGCGCCGCGTGAGCGACGGCACCGGCGAGCAGCTGACGTACACCCGCGACTGAACGGCCGCCCCGCGCCGGGTGGTTGAACGTTCGGCGAACCCCGGTGAACTTACGGGGACGCGCACCGCCGCAGCCCCCGTGCGGCCGTACGGTGACCACCTCGGCGGACGGGCGGGTCGGTTGCGGGGGCGGCGCGATGGAGTGGCTGAGCGCGGAGAACCTGGTGGCCGTGGCGACGGCCCTCCTCGGCATCGTCGCCTCGGCCGTCATGGTCTGGTACGAGCGGCGGGTGCCGCGCCGCAGACGCATCGGCTACCGCGTCCAGCTGGACGCCCCGATCGGCGACGACGGCCGGTCGGGCCGCCCGGTCAACCGCAGGGTCGGCTGGTTCGACACGGCGGCGGGCATGACGGACGCGAGCATGGTGCTGCTGCGCATCGAGAACGACGGCTGGGAGAGCATCGGCCGCGAGCACTACCAGAACCCGGGCACGCACGGCATGACCGTGGAGTTCGAGGGGCGCACCATCCTCGGGGTGTCGGTCACCCAGCCGACCGCGACCAGCCATCTCGTCGAGCACTTCACCGCCGAGCGGGGCTTCGGCTACCAGGGCGGCACCCTCCACCTGCCGCGCGTGCCCCTCAACCGGGGCGCCTACTTCAAGCTGCTGGTGCTGCTCTCCGGCGGCGGCGTGAACGACGGCATCGAGCTGCGCTGCGACCTCAGCGACGGCGAGGTGCACCGCAACCGCAGCGCCACCCCGGACGAGAAGGCCCCGCTGTTCAGCCGGGCGGCCCGGCTGATCACCATCACCCTCACGCTGTGCGTGGTGGCGCTCGCGGTGATCGTCGTCGCCCAGGACGACTCCCCGCCGCCCATCGGCTGCGAGGGCGGCACCCTCACCCTCACCGGCTCGACCGCGTTCGCGCCCGTGCTGCGGGAGGTGGCCGAGGCGTACGAGGAGGACTGCGCGGCGGACGACCCGCGCATCGAGGTCGACGCGCACGGCTCGACCTCGGGCATCCGGCGGCTGCTCACGGCGGGCGCGGAGACCGGTCACGGCTCGCCGCCCCTGATCGCCCTGTCGGACGGCCCCAAGCCCGCCGGGACGCCGGAACTGCGGGAGAACCGGATCGCGGTGTCGGTCTTCGCGCTGGTGGTGCACGAGGGCGTGGACCTGCGCGGGCTGACCACGGCGGACGTACGGCGCCTGTACCGGGGTGAGATCACGAACTGGAAGCAGCTGGGCGGCCCCGACCTGCCGGTCACCCTGGTCAGCCGGGACGCCAACTCCGGCACCCGGCAGGTGTTCCAGCGGCGCGTGCTGGGGCGGGGCGAGATCGCCAACTCCTCCGTCGACTGCGTCCACAAGGACGACCCGACCGCCCCGGTCGTCCGCTGCGAGCTCGGCTCCACGGAGGAGGTGCTGAAGACGGTCGCCGCCGTGCGCGGCGCGGTCGGCTACAGCGAGCTGAATCTCGCGACCCGGGCGGAGGGGGTGCGCCGGCTGGACCTGGACGGGCATCCGGCGTCCCTCGACGCCATCGAGTCCGGCACGAGCGCGTACCCGTACCAGGAGATCGAGTACGCCTACACGTACGGCCGCCCGCCCCGGGACTCCCTGACGTCCAGCTTCCTGACCTACCTGGCCCGAGGACTCGGCCAGGACGTCATCCGCACCCAGAACCACGTCCCGTGCGCAACCCCGGCGGGAACGAGGCTGTGCGCCCCGGCCGCGGGCAGCCCTCCAGCGGGCCTGCGCCTCACCCCGTACGGCCACTGGGGTGCCAACAACTGTTGTACGCCGGGTGCGGGCGACGTCGTGGCTGGTCGCGCAGTTCCCCGCGCCCCTGAGGGGCGCGCCGCCGTCTGCGGGCAGTCGTGCCGCTGGGGCGGCACCCTCTAGCGGGCCTGCGCCTCACTCCCGTACGGCTACTGGGGTGCCAGTGCCTGTTGCACGCCGGGTGCGGGTACGTCGTGGTTGATCGCGCAGTTCCCCGCGCCCCTGGGGGCGCGTCCAGCCTGCGGGCAGTCGTGCCGCTGGGGCGGCACGGGTGGGCGCGGGCGGCACCCCTCCAGCGGGCCCGCGCCGCACCCCTGTACGGCTACTGGGGTGCCGGTACCTGTTGTACGCCGGGTGCGGGCACGTCGTGGCTGGGCGCGCAGTTCCCCGCGCCCCTGGGGGGGGGCACCCTCACCGCGCCTCCGGCGGCCGCTGTCGCGGCATGTTCGGCCGCGCCCCGTTCGGCGCAGCCGAGAACCGCCCCGCCGACACGGCCGACTCCGACCGCCCCGCCCCGCCGTGCGCCCCCCGCACCCCCAACGGCACACCCCCGCCCCCGCCCCGGAACTCCAGCATCCAGTCCGCCGTCTCCACCCGTACCAGCTCCGTCACGTCCTCCGTGAACCGCCGCAGCACCCCCAGACACCGCTCCGCCGCCTCACTCGCCGTGCCCTCCGCAGGCCCCAGCACCTCCCGCACGCACTCCGACGCCCAGTCGAACTGGAACGCCTGGAGCCGCCGCTGCACCGCCTGCGCGGTCGCCACGTCCCGCATCCACCCGGACGTCATCCCGAAGAACCGGTCGCCCGCCACGCACGCCACGGCGAGCAGCAGCGCCAGATACCCCCAGGGCGTGACGCCGTCCGCCGCCCCGGTCAGGTCCAGCAGCGGCAGCGCGGCCCCGGCCAGCGCGCCCACCGCGGTGCCGGCCCGCAGCGCCCACGCGCACCGCCGCTTCCACACCCGGTCCTCGAGGTACCACACGGCGGTGTCCAGCGCGCCGCGCTCCACCCACCGGTACAGCTCGTCCAGCCGCGCGGCAGGCTCGCCCCAGTCCCCGAGCGGGAACGCCCGCCCGTCGTGAGGCCGGCCTTCGGGCTGCATCTCCGGCTGACCCACCCGGTATCTCCCCTCCTGAAGCGACCTGACCGACCGCGCGCGCACGCACCGTGCGCGGTCGGCCGGTCACGCGTGGTGCTCGCGCGCCGGGCCCTTCCTACCGCCCAACGGGTGGGCGCGTCGGGGGTTCGCGCGCTTTTACGCCCGGAAGGGGGCCGTGATCAGGTATAGGGCCTCCGAGGGGACTCACCCGAAAGAGTGCCGGGGCGACGGCCGTCCCGAGCACGTAGGCTCGTGCCGAGCGGTGCGACCGTCGCACCGCCCGGACCGACACGCAGCGACCCGACGTACCGACCCGACGCAGCGACCTAGGAGCGAATCGTGATCCCCGGTGGTGGCCAGCCCAACATGCAGCAGCTGCTCCAGCAGGCCCAGAAGATGCAGCAGGACCTGGCCAAGGCCCAGGAGGAACTGGCGCGCACGGAGGTCGAGGGCCAGGCGGGCGGCGGTCTGGTGCGGGCCACCGTCACCGGCTCCGGCGAGCTGCGGGCGCTGAGGATCGACCCGAAGGCGGTGGACCCTGAGGACACCGAGACCCTCGCGGACCTGGTCGTCGCGGCGGTCCAGGCGGCGAACGAGAACGCGCAGACGCTCCAGCAGCAGAAGCTCGGCCCGCTGGCCCAGGGCCTCGGCGGGGGCGGCATCCCGGGCCTGCCCTTCTAGGCGAAGCCGCCAGGGCTTCTGTGCGGGGCCGCGGGCCTCTACCGTACGTAGTGAAGGAACATCAGGAAGGACGGCAGTCCGTTGTACGAAGGCGTGGTCCAGGACCTCATCGACGAGCTGGGGCGGCTGCCCGGCGTCGGTCCCAAGAGCGCGCAGCGGATCGCCTTCCACATCCTTCAGGCGGAACCGGCGGACGTACGGCGTCTGGCGCAGGCGCTGACGGAGGTCAAGGCGAAGGTCCGCTTCTGCGCGGTGTGCGGGAACGTCGCGCAGGAGGAGCGGTGCGGCATCTGCCGCGACACCCGGCGCGACCCGGCGGTCATCTGCGTCGTGGAGGAGCCCAAGGACGTCGTCGCGATCGAGCGCACGCGTGAGTTCCGCGGCCGCTACCACGTCCTCGGCGGCGCGATCAGCCCGATCGACGGGGTGGGCCCCGACGATCTGCGCATACGGGAACTTCTCGCGCGGTTGGCCGACGGGACGGTCACGGAGCTGATCCTGGCCACGGACCCGAATCTGGAAGGCGAGGCCACGGCCACGTACCTCGCCCGCATGATCAAGCCCATGGGCCTGAAGGTCACCCGCCTGGCCAGCGGCCTCCCGGTGGGCGGCGACCTGGAATACGCGGACGAGGTCACGCTCGGCCGCGCCTTCGAGGGGAGACGACTCCTAGATGTCTGACGCCACGCTGCACGCGACCGAGCAGAACCCGGACGACTTCGCGGTCCAGATCGCCGACCAGATCGAGAGTTTCCTGGTCGCCGTCACGGAGGTCGCGAAGGGCGACGAGCCGGACTCGGCGGTGCCCTTCCTGCTGCTCGAGGTCTCCCAGCTGCTCCTGGCCGGGGGCCGCCTCGGCGCCCACGAGGACATCGTCCCCGAGGAGCGCTACGAGCCGGACATGGGCCCGGAGCCGGACGTGGACGAGCTGCGCGAGAACCTGGCGCGGCTGCTCGACCCGATCGACGTCTACTCCGAGGTCTTCGACCCCTACGAGCCGCGCAAGGCCCCGGTCCCGGCCCGTATCTCCGACGACCTCACCGACGTCATCACCGACCTGCGCCACGGCATGGCCCACTACAAGGCGGGCCGCACGTCGGAGGCGCTGTGGTGGTGGCAGTTCTCCTACTTCTCCAACTGGGGCTCGACGGCGTCGGCGGCCCTGCGCGCCCTCCAGTCGGTCGTCGCCCACGTCCGCCTGAACCAGCCCCTCGCCGAGCTCGACGGGCTCGACACCGACCAGGGCATGGGCGACGAGACCCTCGAGGTCGAGGCCGGCAAGGTCATGGCCGAGGAGATCGGCACCCCGCTGGGCGTGCGCCCGGTCACCTGACGGACCCGGCGCGCCGACGGGAGGGCGGAGGGCTCAGCCCCAGGGGAACCCTTCGTTGATGCCGAACAGCACAGTCATCAGCGCCAGCAGCCCCAGCGGGACGACGACGAACGCCGCTTCCGGGCGTTCCCGTCTGACCGCGTGCCAGAGCAGAGCGACGACGGGCCCGGAGAGCCCCGCGCCCATCAGCGCCCAGCCCGCGTCACCGCTGCCGACGACGTTGAACGCCACGAACGCCGCCAGGACGAACAGCGCGGGTGAGGCCCAGAGGTGCCGCAGGGCGCGCGGCGCTTCGGAGTTGGCCATGGACGTGTTTCCTTCCGCGTGAGGATCCGGCGTGCCGGAACCGCGTCCGCGTCGGTTCCGGCACACCACACCCGCGTGCGCGACGAGTCGCGGTCCCTCAGAGGAGGCTGCGGATGTACGAGTACAGCTGGTACTGCGCCTCGGCGCCGGCCGCGACCCAGGCGATGCGCACCGGGTGGTACCAGGGCAGGCCGTCCATGTACGAACGGAACTTGCCCCAGTTCGACTTGGCGGCCTTGACCGCGCCGTTGTAGACCTTGCCGCCGTGCTTCTTCAGCAGCTTGTACAGGGCCTTGGCGGCGGCGCCCACGGCGCCGCGCGCCTGCACGTCGGTGGCGGTGCCGTTCGCCACGGCGCGCAGCGAGGCGGTGTCGCCGGCCGTCAGCTGGGCCGACACCGTCGGGTTGGCGAGGACGGCGCGGGCGTCGGCCGCGGACAGCGTCACCTGGGACGAGGCCGCCGGACGAGCGGACGCGGTGGCCTGGGACGCCTGCGCCAGGCTCGCGCCGGCGCCGACGGTCACGGCGGCCACGGCCGAAACGGCGGCGAGGCGCAGCGTATTGCGGGTCATGTACGATCTCCCTTGTGTTCAATCACAAGGGGAGGAAGCCCAAAAGGGCGACCTGGACTGGC
Source organism: Streptomyces lusitanus (assembly GCF_042647945.1). Taxonomy (NCBI): domain Bacteria; kingdom Bacillati; phylum Actinomycetota; class Actinomycetes; order Kitasatosporales; family Streptomycetaceae; genus Streptomyces; species Streptomyces lusitanus. The sequence goes on along the minus strand of NZ_JBHRWL010000033.1, from coordinate 24,862 downwards.
GTGGAAACCGAAATGGTCCCCCCGCGGACTTTCTCCCCCGATTAATTCCCCCGGACCGTCGCATCGACCGGCGATGAGGGTCCGCGCGCCTCAACTGGGCTGGTCAGGCCCGGTGATCGGCGCCGCAGGAACATAACACGATGGATGATCATTCCGCCACTGTCCGGTTTTGCACGCAGTCCGCGACGCGGAATTGGTTCGATTTTGAATTCAACGAGTCAATGACCGTGACCGTGTATTCCCGTGCGGCCGCACGGCCGATTCCGTGAGCTTTCGAGTCGAGGGGCGAGTCGTCACCCCCCGGCCGGACACCGGCCGAGGGTCTCGTCGACCCGGCCCGCGTGTGACGCAGGGCACTTTCCGAGTGGCTCGCGTCGGGTTGGGCATGAGCCCCCTGCGAGGGCGCCGGGAGTCTCACCATGCGATATCGCGAAGGGTGGATTTTCGGACGCCGATAGACTGAGCGGACCGCAGTGCACACATATGTGGGCGGACTGTGGACAACGACGGACTGAGCGAGGAGCGCACGTGGGCCTTGTCGTGCAGAAGTACGGAGGCTCCTCCGTAGCCGATGCCGAAGGCATCAAGCGCGTCGCCAAGCGGATCGTGGAAGCCAAGAAGAACGGCCACCAGGTGGTCGCCGTGGTTTCCGCGATGGGCGACACGACGGACGAGCTGATCGATCTCGCCGAGCAGGTTTCCCCGATCCCTGCCGGCCGCGAGCTCGACATGCTGCTGACCGCCGGAGAGCGGATCTCCATGGCCCTGCTGGCCATGGCGATCAAGAACCTGGGCCACAACGCCCAGAGCTTCACCGGCAGCCAGGCAGGTGTCATCACCGACTCCGTCCACAACAAGGCCCGCATCATCGATGTCACGCCGGGCCGCATCCAGGCCTCGGTGGACGAGGGCAACATCGCCATCGTCGCCGGGTTCCAGGGCGTCAGCCAGGACACCAAGGACATCACCACGCTCGGCCGCGGCGGCTCCGACACCACCGCCGTCGCCCTCGCCGCGGCGCTGGACGCCGAGGTGTGCGAGATCTACACGGACGTCGACGGCGTGTTCACCGCCGACCCGCGCGTGGTGAAGAAGGCCAGGAAGATCGACTGGATCTCGTTCGAGGACATGCTCGAACTGGCCGCCTCCGGCTCCAAGGTGCTGCTCCACCGCTGCGTGGAGTACGCCCGCCGGTACGACATCCCGATCCACGTCCGCTCGTCCTTCAGCGGACTTCAGGGCACGTGGGTCAGCAGCGACCCGATCGAGCAAGGGGACAAGCAGGTGGAGCAGGCTCTCATCTCCGGTGTCGCACACGACACCTCCGAGGCCAAGATCACGGTCGTCGGCGTGCCCGACAAGCCCGGCGAGGCCGCGTCGATCTTCCGCACCATCGCGGACGCGGAGATCAACATCGACATGGTCGTGCAGAACGTCTCCGCCGCGTCCACCGGCCTGACGGACATCTCCTTCACCCTGCCGAAGTCCGAGGGCCGCAAGGCCATCGACGCCCTGGAGAAGAACAAGGGCGCCATCGGCTTCGACTCCCTGCGCTACGACGACCAGATCGGCAAGATCTCCCTGGTCGGCGCCGGTATGAAGACCAACCCCGGGGTCACCGCCGACTTCTTCACCGCGCTCAGCGACGCCGGCGTGAACATCGAGCTGATCTCGACCTCCGAGATCCGCATCTCGGTCGTCACCCGCAAGGACGACGTGCCGGAGGCCGTGCGCGCCGTGCACACCGCCTTCGGTCTCGACTCCGACAGCGACGAGGCCGTGGTCTACGGAGGCACCGGCCGCTGATGACCGGTACCGCCGGACCCGGACGTTCCGGGCGGCCGACGCTCGCGGTCGTGGGAGCGACCGGGGCGGTCGGCACGGTCATGCTCCAGATCCTGTCCCAGCGCGCGGACGTCTGGGGCGAGATCAGGCTTGTCGCCTCCCCGCGCTCGGCCGGCCGCAAGCTGGCCGTGCGCGGCGAGGAGGTCGAGGTGATGGCGCTCACCGAGGAGGCCTTCGACGGGGTCGACGTCGCCATGTTCGACGTGCCCGACGAGGTCTCCGCCGAGTGGGCGCCCGTCGCCGCCGCGCGCGGCGCGGTCGTCGTCGACAACTCCGGCGCCTTCCGCATGGACCCGGACGTCCCCCTGGTCGTCCCCGAGGTCAACCGGCACGCCGTACGCAACCGCCCGCGCGGCATCGTCGCCAACCCGAACTGCACCACCCTGTCGATGATCGTCGCGCTGGGCGCGCTGCACGCCGAGTTCGGCCTGCGCGAGCTGGTCGTCTCGTCGTACCAGGCGGTCAGCGGCGCCGGTCAGGCCGGCGTGCGGACGCTGCGCGAGCAGCTGTCGCTGGTGGCCGGCACGGAGCTGGGGACCAACCCCGGCGACGTACGGCGGGCCGTGGGCGACAACACGGGGCCGTTCCCGGAGCCAGTCGCGCTGAACGTCGTGCCGTGGGCCGGCTCGCTGCGCGAGGACGGCTGGTCGTCCGAGGAGATGAAGGTGCGGGACGAGTCCCGCAAGATCCTCGGCCTGCCCGCCCTCCCGGTCGCCGTCACCTGCGTGCGCGTCCCCGTGGTCACCGTGCACTCCCTCACCGTGCACGCCCGCTTCGAGGGCGAGGTCACCGTCGACAAGGCGCGTGAGATCCTCGCGACCGCCCCCGGCGTCGTCCTCTTCGACAACCCGGCCGCCGGGGAGTTCCCGACCCCCGCCGACGTCGTCGGCACCGACCCCACCTGGGTGGGCCGGGTGCGCCGGGCCCTGGACGACCCCACGGCGCTGGAGCTGTTCGTGTGCGGGGACAACCTGCGCAAGGGCGCCGCGCTGAACACCGCGCAGATCGCCGAGCTGGTGGCGGCGGAGCGCGGCTGAAAGGTCTGGATCATCGAGCATTCATTTGTAGGATCTGTGAGGGACTTGTGAGGCGGACCCGTCGGTCCGAACCACTTGAACATGCAACTTCCTGGGCCGAGGATTGCAGACGAGGTTTCACCTCCCCGCCAGCCGCAACCGAGCGGAGGGCGGGGAGCGTCTTTGCGGTCACCCTCTCCGGGGCGTGGGGACGCTGCTTCCCAGACGTGGGGACGTCTGGAGCCGGGCGTGGGGACGTCCGTTCATAGGAAACACAGGGGAAGAGCGGGACGCATGAGGGCATTCGAGGTGCTGTCGGTGGTGCTGCCTGACGCGGGTGGGCGGTGGACGGCACCGGTCGGCGCACACGTGACGCCCGGCACGTACAACCCTTACGGGGAGAAGCGTGTCCAACTGGCGTGGCAGAGGTTCTCGACTTCACAGCGCCCCGCGGCACGGCTCTCCGGCCGCCCCGCGGCACGCTCCGGCCCCGCGTGGCCGGTGCGTCCGGTGGCATGCCGGTGATCGCGCCCATGCCCGCAGCGCGTCCCGCCCGCATCCCCGGTCAGCGCGACAGCGCCGACGACACGGTGGCGGCCGGCACCACCGTCGACCACCTCACCGAGACCTACCGCGCGCACTACCGCTCGCTGCTGGGACTCGCGGCGCTCCTCCTCGACGACACGGCCTCCTGCGAGGACGTCGTCCAGGAGGCGTTCATCCGCGTCCACTCCGCCCGCAAACGCGTCCGCGACCCGGAGAAGACCCTGGCCTACCTGCGCCAGACGGTCGTCAACCTGTCCCGTTCCGCGCTGCGCCGCCGCATCCTCGGCCTGAAGCTGCTGTCCAAGCCGATGCCCGACATGGCGAGCGCGGAGGAGGGCGCCTACGACCAGCTCGAACGCGACTCCCTGATCAAGGCGATGAAGAACCTCCAGCGCCGCCAGCGCGAGGTGCTGGTGCTGCGCTACTTCGCCGACATGACGGAGGCGCAGGTCGCCGAGACGCTCGGCATCTCGCTCGGCTCGGTCAAGGTGACGAACAGAGCCCCGAAGGGCTCGACTCGGACGAGCTGCATCTGCGCACCCTCCTGCACCAGGCCGTCCAGGACGTGGAGCCGAGCGACGGCACCCTGGACTACCTGCGCCGGGCGGTCCCCGCCCGCCGCGCGCGCAAACGCCAGGCACTCGTCGGCGCGGCGGCGGCCGCGCTCTTCCTCGGCACGGCCGTCCCCGCGGTGGTGCACGTCTCCGCCACCTCCGGCTCGGACGCGAACCCCTCGGCCGTCGGCCACGCCTCGGAGGCTCAGGGCGGCACCGGTCAGGGCAAGGACCCCGGCAGAGGCGAGACCACCGCAGGCGGCGCCTCGAACGAGGTCGGCGGCGACGAGAAGGACCCCGCCAAGGAGGGCGACAAGGCCGGCCAGAGCAGCGGCACGAGCACAGGCGCCTCCGAGGGCGGCGAACCCTCGGCCGGCGTCACGGCGGACGCTCCCGCCTGTACCGCCGCCCAGCTCGGCCCGGCCATCGCGACCAGCGCCGCCCCGGACACGGCGGGCGCGGTCTACGGCTCCTTCCGGGTCACCAACGTCTCCGGCGCGAGCTGCGTCGTCGACAACGCGGGCACCGTGAGCGTGACCCCGCAGGGCACGGCCGACGCGGCGAAGATCGGCACGGCCCGGCATGTCGCGGGCGACGCGGCGGCGGCCCTGCCCGACCCCTCGCTCGAGGCGGCGACCGTGGTCCTGGAGCCGGGCGGCGCGTACGAGGTGCAGTTCGCCTGGGTGCCCTCGGAGACCTGTCCGGTCCCCGGGGACACCACGGGCGGCGGCACCGGCGGCCCCTCGGCGGACCCGACCCCGACCGAGGAGCCGACGAACACGACCGGCGCGTCCACGGGAACCGGCACCGGCACGACGACGCAGATGCTGCGCCAGGACGGCGGTACCGAGGGCAGCGTGGAGGTGACCTACACGGCGGCCACCGGCTCCGGCTCGGCCACCGCGACGGTCACCAACGCCTGCGCGGGAACCGTCTACTGGACGGGCCTGCTGGCCCAGGTCTAGGGCCTGAGGGTCACACCGCGAGGAACGAGCAGGCGGTCCTGTCGACCCAGCGGTGCGAGCCTATGGAGTTGTTGACGGAGCCGAAGGTGCTGTCCCCGAGCCAGTAGTCGTCCCTGAGATCCCGGACGAACCCCTCGGCGCGGGTGAGACAGATGTGGAAGTTGCTGTCGCCTCCCGTCCCCAGGAAGAACTTCACCTCCGAGTAGTTCCCCTTGTTGACGAGGGAACTGGCGCGGCCCTTGTCGCTGCCGCGGAAGGAGCCGGCGCTGTCGCCCCAGTTCAGGTCGTTGCCCTTGGCCATCCCGAGATAGCCGTCGCAGTTGACCTTGTCGTAGGCGGACATGTAGCCGCTGACGGCGTTCTCGTAGTCGTCCCAGCAGGTCCCCGGGGTCTCGGCCGAGGCGGTGGGCGCCAGGCCGAGGACCGCGACGCCGGTCAGGGCGGCCACGGCGGCAGCCGAACCGAACTTGTGCTTGCGCATGCCGAATCTCCTCTTCAACAGGTGTGTGTGGTGCGTGCCGTCCGCCGGTCGGATACGCATCCGGCCGCCGGAGTTCAGGGTCAGGACAGGGAGTCCTGGCGGGCCTGCCGCAGGGCGTGCAGGCGCATCTTCCGGTAGGTGTCCCACTGGTCCGCGTAGGGCTTCAGGGTCCTGGCCCGGTACTCGCGCTCCAGCTCGCGGACCGCCGTGCCCAGGGAGGACTCGCCGGCGCAGGTCGCCTCGGTGACGGCGAGCTTCCTGTCGAAGGCGTCGGCCTCGGCGTCGGGCATCCGCTCGACGGCCGCCGCCCTCCGCTGCCGGAGGTCGTCGGGGCTGTCGAAGGGCCGCCCCGCGCTCCTCATGCAGGCGGCCCACCGCCCGAGCGCGTGCGTGAAACGCCGGTCCCGCTTGAGGTCCTGGGCGTACAGGGGGAGCACGCTCTCCACGGTCCGGCGGGCGGTGTACCAGGTCTCGGCGTCACCGTAGAGCGCGGCGCGTGCCTCGTTGACGCATCCGCCGCGCGGGGTCTCCACCGTGCCGAGCGGCCCGGGCAGGTCGACCCTCATCAGGTCGTGGTGGTCGCCGTCGAGAGCGCGCGTGTACCGGGCGCGCTCCTCCCGGGGGAGCCGGTTCTGGTACCGGACGGTCCGGTGGGCGGTCCTGATCCTCTCGGCGCGCCTTTCGAACCCGCGCCCGTATCCGTAGGTCCGGGCCCACCGCACGGACTCGACGACGTAGTTGCCCGACTTCCGCTCGTCGACGCCGGGCACCGGGAACTCCCAGTAGGGGAGCCCGTGGTCCTTCATGCAGGCCGCGACGAGCTTCTGCTCGGCCCGCTCGATCTCGACGGCTTCCTCGCTGGTCAGGTCGCGTACCGTCGCTCCGGCGACGGCCTCCCACGGTCGCGGTTCCGGTTCCTCGGCGCATCCTGCGAGCAGGAGCGAAACCGTCAGCGTGAGCGTGACCCCGTACTTCCGCCTCACCGATGTGCACCCTTCCCCGTTCCGGCCGGCGGCTCGGGACGGGAGGTGTCTCCCCTCCGCCCGGCCCCTGACGGAACCTATGGGTGCGGTGGTCCGCGCACTGTGTCGTGCGTGCGGGAAGGTTGGTCAGTTGTGCACGCGGCTGGGCACGGGGCCCGGAGCGGCCTCCGCCCCCGCCTCGTCCGCCTTGTCCGCGTCGTTCGCCTCGTCCGGCAGGATCCCCAGCTCCGCGTCGCGCGCGAGCTCCACCTCGCGGCGGAACAGCCGGAACCACATGAAGATCGCGAAGCCGACGAAGGCGAACCACTCGGCGGTGTAGCCGAGGTTCTGGAACGCCTTCAGGTCGAGGCCGGTGCCGCCGGGCGCGGACGCCGGGACCGCGCGCATCCCTGAGTCGCCGCGGTTCAGCGTGACCCAGGCGTCGTAGACGTCGTACGGGACGAGGTTGATGAGGGACGCGGCGCTGATCGCGGCGGTCTGGCCCTCCGGCAGGCCGCTGCGGGCGCTGACGCCGTTGCTGCCCGGGGTCTCGGAGGCCTGGAGCGCACCGGTCACGGTCACCTCACCGGCGGGCGGCGCGGGCGCCTTCGCCGGGTCGGGCTCGCCGGGCAGCCAGCCGCGTACGACGGGCAGCGCGCGGCCGGTGCCGGTGCGCAGCAGGGTCAGGACGTAGTAGCCGTCCTTGTCGTCGAGCATGCGGCCGGGGACGAGAAGCTGGGTGTCGTACCGGCCGGTCGCGGTGGCCTGTTTGCCGGACGTGGCCTTGGTCACGGGCAGCAGGTCGTCCAGCGGCCGGGGCTTCTCCTTCTTGGCGTCGGCGACCTGCGCCTCCGCCTGGCGGTGGTTGTCCACCCGGTCCTCGAACCGGCCCAGCTGCCAGGACCCCATGAACACGCAGAACGGGATCGAGAGCAGCAGGAAGACGTTGATCGCCCACCAGCGGGGGGTCAGCAGAAACCGGTACACGCCCTCAACGGTACGGGCCCGCGGACGGTTCCCGTCCCGCGGGGGTCGTCTGCGCGGCGGTCCTCTTCGGTCCCCGACGGCGCTCGGCGGGCCGGTGCGAGCGCCTGGTGGCGGGTGGCGCGCGGTGCGTTCGTCACATCGTGTGAGAGGTCCGGTGGAAGTTCCGGAGGAAGTTGTCCACAGGCTGGGGACCGAGGACGCGCGATGCCCGTCCGGACGGGCAGTATGGGGTCATGACTGAGAGCAACGGGTCCGACGCGCCGGACCGGGCGGACCACCAGACCGAGCGAGTGCAGCAGACCGGGGAGATGCCGGACTGGGAGAAGCGCTTCCGCGCGCCCCGGGTGTCCCTCCCCGACTGGGCGGAGGACGCCCCCGACCGTTCCCTGTTCGTGTCGAACGCGACAGGGACGTACGAGCTGTACGCCTGGGACCGGGCGACCGGTGAGCAGCGCCAGGTGACGGACCGGGCGAACGGCACGACGGACGGGGTGCTCTCGCCGGACGGCGAGTGGATCTGGTGGTTCGACGACAAGGACGGCGACGAGTTCGGCGTCTGGCGCCGGCAGCGGTTCTCCGGCGGCGAGGACGAGCTGGCCGCCCCGGGCCTGGACCCGTCGTACCCGGCGGGCCTCGCGCTGGGCCGCGACGGCCGCACGGCGGTCGTCGGGCGCTCCACCGACGAGGACGGTACGACGATCCACCTGGTGCGCACGGGCGAGGCGCCGGTGGAGCTGTACCGGCACCGGGAGTCGGCGGGCGTCGGCGACCTCTCCCACGACGGTTCGCTGATCGCCGTGGAGCACACGGAGCACGGGGACGCGATGCACTCCGCGCTGCGGGTGATGCGCCCCGACGGCTCGACGGTCGCCGAGCTGGACGACACCCGCGGCGGCACCGAGGAGCTGGGCCTGGAGGTGCTGGGCTTCGCGCCCGTGGCGGGCGACACCCGGCTGCTCATCGGCCACCAGAGGCGCGGTCGCTGGGAGCCCCTGGTGTGGGACGTGGCGACGGGCGAGGAGACCGACCTGGAGCTCGACCTGCCCGGCGACGTGAGCGCCGAGTGGTACCCGGACGGCAGCGCCCTTCTCATCGCCCACGGCTTCGAGGCGCGCGGCGAGCTGTTCCGCTACGACCTGGCCGGGCGCCGGCTGGAGAAGATCCCCACGCCGCGCGGCGCGGTCTCCGGCGCGACGGCCCGGCCCGACGGCAGCGTGGAGTACCTGTGGTCGTCGGCCGCGCAGCCGCCGGCGGTCCGCTCCACGTCCGGCGGTGTGGTCCTGGACCCGCCCGGCATGAAGTCGCCCGGTTCGGTGCCGGTGGAGGACGTGTGGGTGGAGGGTCCGGGCGGCCGTATCCACGCGCTCGTGCAGAAGCCGGCCGGCGCGACCGGTCCGCTGCCGACCGTCTTCGACATCCACGGCGGTCCCACGTGGCACGACAGCGACTCCTTCGCGGCCGGCCCGGCCGCCTGGGTCGACCACGGCTACGCGGTGGTCCGCGTCAACTACCGCGGCTCCACCGGGTACGGCCGCGCCTGGACGGACGCCCTGAAGCACCGGGTGGGCCTGATCGAGCTGGAGGACATCGATGCGGTCCGCGAGTGGGCCGTCTCCTCCGGCCTGGCCGACCCCGGCCGGCTGATCCTCACCGGCGGCTCCTGGGGCGGCTATCTGACGCTGCTGGGCCTCGGCACGCAGCCGGACCACTGGGCGCTGGGCATCGCGGCGGTCCCGGTCGCCGACTACGTCACGGCGTACCACGACGAGATGGAAGCGCTGAAGGCGATGGACCGCACCCTGCTGGGCGGCACGCCCGAGGAGGTCCCCGAGCGCTTCGAGGCGTCGTCCCCGATCACCTACGTCGACCAGGTCAAGGCGCCGGTCTACATCTCGGCGGGGGTGAACGACCCGCGCTGCCCGATCCAGCAGATCGAGAACTACGTGAAGCGGCTGGAGTCCCGCGCCGCGGTCCACGAGGTCTACCGCTACGACGCGGGCCACGGCTCGCTGGTGGTCGACGAACGGATCAAGCAGGTTCGCCTGGAGCTCGATTTCGCGGCGCGGCATCTGCCGAAGTGACGGGGCGTCCGCGCGCCGGGGGAGAGGCCGGGGGTGTCGCTCGGCGCGCGGGTGGGCTTCGGGGGTGGGGCTGCCTCCCCTGGCTGCCCCCCCCGCCACCCCGGTGGCCGTACGGAGGTGGGGCGCGGGCCCGCTGAGGGGTGCCGCCTCGCGCCCACCTGTGCCGCCCCAGCGGCACGGATGCCCGCAGGCAGCAGGCGCCTCAAGGGGCGCGGGGAACTGCGCGACCAGCCACGATGTGCCTGCACCCGGCGTGCGACAGTCCCCGGCAAAACCTGTCCACGGTGGCCCGGGCCCACCGAGGAGGCCGGGGTCACCCCCGGTGCGTCGGGGAGGGCAACTCACCCCGGTCCGCTGGTCCGCCGGGGGTGGCCCGGCCTACCCCGGTCCACCGGGAGAGCCCAACTCACCGCGTCTGCGGGGGCGCCTCGGCCCACCCCGGCCCACCTGGGGCACCCCGGCCCACCCCAGTCCAACGGGAGAGCCCGGCCCCCCCGGGGCCGGAATCATCGCGGAGTCCGCGTCCGCCTTCCCAGCAGCTCCGCCAGCCCCCGGCGGGTGGCCGCCAGGACCACCCGGTCGCCGGCTTGCAGGACGTACGTGTCCGGCAGGTCCCACACCAGGCCGGATCCCGGCGGTTCGGCCCCGGCCCCGGCCCCGGCGCCGGAGCCGCGGGCCGCCGTGTCCAGGGCCAGCACCCGCCAGGCGCCCGGCCGGAACGCCTCCGCGACCGTGCGCCCCTCCAGCTGCGGATGCCCGTCGACGACGACCGCCGCGAACAGCAGCACCCGCCGCTCCACGGGGATCGCGCCCAGGATCTGCCGCCCCATCATCGCCCCGGCGAAGGCGGGCGCGGCCAGGTGGGACACGCTCCGGCTCCGGGTCAGGGCGGCCGGGTGCGCGGTGCGCAGCGTCCGGTACACGGCCTTGGCGAAGTCGTCGTCGTACAGCCGCAGCACCGCCCGCAGGTCGGGGCGTAGCGACCGGGCGTAGAGGACGGCCTCCAGGTTGGTGGTGTCGACGCTGGTCAGCGCGAGCAGCGCGTCCGCGCGGTGGATCTTCGCCGACTCCAGGACGCCCTCCTGCGTGACGTCCCCGACCACGACCGGCACCCGTAACCGCCGGGCGACGGCCATGCCCCGGGCCTCCGGGTCGCCCTCGACGCACACCACGGGGATGTGCAGTTCGCGCAGCCGGGTCAGCACCCGGGTGCCGATCTTGCCGAGCCCCAGCAGCACCACGTGCCCGCTCAGTCCGCGCGGCGGCTTCCGCAGCGCGGACGCCGTGCGGAAGGTGCCCAGCGCCTCCAGCACCGCGGCCAGCAGCACCGGCAGCAGCAGCAACCCGACAAGACCGGACAGCAGTTGCAGCACCTGCTGCCCGGCCGGAGCCTCGACGGCGGGCTCGTTGATGGCGAACAGGTCCAGCAGCGTGACGTAGATGGCGTGCAACGGAGGGTCGTCGGTCACCAGGATCAGCGCGACCGCGAGCGCGACCACCGCGGCCACCAAACCCGCCAGTGACCAGCGCAGCCGTGCCGAGAACAGCGAGGCGAACGGCATCACCCCGGCCCGCCGGGCCGTCAGCGGGGGACCGGAGTAGGACACCTGCTCCAGCACCACCGTGCCGCGCCCGGTCGCCGCCGCCACCGCCTCCGCGTCCGGCAGCAGTTGGGGACCCTGGTCGCCGCTGTCCTCCGAGCCCTCGACGCCCCCGGGGTCGTTGCTGGTCGCGGACAGCAGCGCCAGTGTGCACAGGCCCGGGTCGGCCACCTCGCCGGGCCGCGGCGGCCGGCGCTCCACCGCACGCAGCAGCAGGCCTTCCGCGTCGACGACCTTGCTGGTGCCGACGAGGGCGGAGGCGACCAGGGCGGGCGCGGTGGTGTCGGCGTCGGACAGGACGGTGGTCGCGATGTCGGTGCCGTGGCCGCCGCGGCCCGCACTCGGGTCACCGGCCAAGCCGGCGGCCTGGTCGAGGAGTTCCTCGATGTGCTGGCCGAGCCGCCGGTTGTAGAGCCGCAGCACCAGACGCAGCCGGGGGTTGAGCCGGCGGGCGGTCAGCGCGGCGCGGATGTTGGTCTCGTCGTCGTCGTAGACGAGGGCGAGCGCGGCGGCCCGGTCGACGCCGGCGTCGGCGAGCACGGCCTCCGTGGCATCGGCGGCCTCCATCACCCGTTCGCCGGGGACGAGGGTGTCGTCGGAGCCGCCGGCGCCGCGGTTGACAGCGGTCACCATCCGGCCGAACAGCGCGGCCGACGCGGCCCGGGCGCGTCCGGCCATCGGCTGGGGCGGGATGCGCGCCGAGGGCGGCACGACGAGGACCACCTGTTCCCGGTACACGCTCCGCAGCTCGGAGGCGAGCCGGTGCGCCAGCCCGTCGTCCCCGCACACCACCATGTGGGCGGACGGGTCGCTGGGCGGGGCGGGGTTGGGAAGGAGGCTCACCACAGGGCAGAAGACTGCCGGATCATGGGCCGTGGTTCCAGGGCGGCCGGTCCGACGGGGGCCGGTCGAGGCCGCATCGCGGCCGGATCGCGGCTCGGTCGCGGCTCGGTCGCGGCCCGATCGTGGTCCGATCGCGGTCCGGTCGCGGTCCGGTCGTGGTCCCCGAGGTTTACGCACCTCGTACATGTATGCGACATACACGAAATTTGTCGTACGGTAAACTTTACCGTGCCTTGGCACTCTGCTGAGCTGCCGCACACTCGGTCCGCGCGAAGCGAGGCGGACCCGGATGCGAGGGGGGACGTGACATGAATCGACGCGCAGTACGACGTGACACGAACCGGCCCGTGCGCATCGACATCACCCCCCGCGACAGCGTCCCCGAACCCGGCGCCACAGTCTCCGGCGCCTGACCCGCCGCCCCTCCGCACGGGGCGCGGCACCCCGCACCGCACGCCATGGCCCGCTCTCCGAGCCCGGGCCTCAAGGCGTAGCGCCGTACGCGGCACCGTACGCGGACCAGGACCACCCGCCGCCACCCTCACCGCACGTGCGGATCCCGCGCGCGACCCGGCGCGACCATCACACGCCCGGGCGCCCCGCTGTCCGCCGCCACCCCCACCACGCCTCTCCAGGCACTGACGCCGCCGTCACCGACCCACCCGGAGGACCGACGCCCGTGCACAACACCGCCACCATGCTCATCGAACTGGGCGCGATCATCCTCGCCCTGGGCCTGCTGGGCCGCCTCGCCGGACGGGTGGGCTTCTCGCCCGTCCCGCTCTACCTGCTGGGCGGACTCGCCTTCGGCACAGGCGGCATCCTGCCGCTGCGGGCCGTCGAGGAGTTCACCGCCGTCGGCGCCGAGATCGGCGTCGTCCTGCTGCTGCTCATGCTGGGCCTGGAGTACAGCGCGTCCGAGCTGGTCACCAACCTGAGGACGCAATACCCGTCGGGGGCGGTGGACTTCGTCCTCAACGCGGTGCCGGGCGCCGTGGCGGCGTTCGTCCTGGGCTGGGGACCGGTCGCGGCGGTCGCGCTGGCCGGAGTCACCTGGATCTCGTCCTCCGGGGTGATCGCGAAGGTCCTCGGCGACCTGCGCCGGCTGGGCAACCGCGAGACACCGGTGGTGCTCGGCATCCTCGTGATCGAGGACCTGGCGATGGCGGTCTACCTGCCGATCCTCACCGCGGTGCTGGCGGGCGCGGGCCTGGCGGGCGGCTCGGTCACCCTGCTGATCGCGCTCGGCACCGTCGGCGCGGTGCTCTACCTGGCGCTGCGTCACGGACGCCTGATCAGCCGCGCGGTGTCCTCGGACAACGCGGAGATGCTGCTGCTGGTCGTGCTGGGCCTGACGCTCCTCGTGGCGGGCCTCGCTCAGGAACTCCAGGTGTCGGCGGCGGTCGGCGCGTTCCTGGTGGGCATCGCCCTGTCCGGAGAGGTCGCCGAGGGCGCGAGCAACCTGCTCACGCCGCTCCGGGACCTGTTCGCCGCGGTCTTCTTCGTCTTCTTCGGCCTGTCCACGGACCCGGCCGACATCCCGCCGGTCCTGGTCCCGGCGCTGCTGCTGGCGATCGTCACCACGTGCACGAAGGTCGCGACGGGCTGGTACGCGGCCCGACGCGCGGGCATCAAGGGCGGAGGCCGCTGGAGGGCGGGCGGCACGCTCGTGGCACGCGGCGAGTTCTCGATCGTCATCGCGGGCCTCGCGGTCGGCGTGGAGCCCCGCATCGGCCCGCTGGCCACGGCGTACGTGCTGATCCTGGTCGTCGCCGGCCCGCTGACGGCCCGCTGGACGGAGCCGCTGGCCCGACGGCTCACGGGCGGCCGCCCGAAGACGCCGCCGCAACCGGAGCGGGCGACGCCGGAACCGGCACAGGTCTGAGGACTACGGGCCGGTCCGCCCGAGGATGCCGGCGGCGACACCGACACCCTCACGCGTGCCGATGACGATGAGGGTGTCACCACCGGCCAGCCGGAAGCCGGGCCCGGGGGAGGGAATCGCCTCGGCACGGCGCAGCACGGCGACGACGGACACCCCGGTCTCGGTACGCATCCGGGTGTCCCCGAGCACGCGTCCGTCCCACGGGGAGGCCGAGGGCACCTCGATCCGCTCGGCGACCAGCCCCAGCTCGGCCGTCGAGAGCAGGTTGGGGGTGTGGTGCGAGGGCAGCAACGCGGAGACGACGGCGGCGGCCTCGTCGGCGTCCAGCTCCAGGGACACAGCGGTGTCATCGCAGTGATCCCCGCGGTAGACGCTCAACGTCCGGGAACCGTCAGGACGGGCGACCACGGCCACCCGCCGCCGCTCCCGCGTGACAAGGTCGTACCGCACCCCACCCCCGGGCAACGGAGTACGCCCCACCCGCCCGACACCGCCCATGCCAGTTCCCCCTGCACCGCCTCGACAGCCGCACGGTACGGCCCACGACCGACGGCACCTTACGGGACGGGGGCGGGGGCATCTATGCCTGTGTTCGCAGGCCGCTACCACGACGAGCAGCGCATGCACGTCGGATAGCCGCGAGCTGCGGGCGTCACGGAGTAGGGCGCCGAGCAGGGCCATCCGTACGACGAGGTTGCGGCGGCCGACCTGTGACTGCTAAGTCAGCGACTTCCGCACCGCGTCGACCAGCGAGGCAGCACGCGCGTCCTCGCCGCCACCGATGACGAGGTTCATCGTGTAGGAGAACGTAACGCCGTGTTCCGGATCGGCGAAGGCCAGTGATCCTCCTCGTCCAGTGTGGCCGAAAGAGCTTGGCCCGATCAACGGGTTGTTCTCGGTGGACAGCATGTACCCGGCGCTGAAGCGGCTGGGGATCAGCATGACCTGGTCCTTTCCGCTGACCTCCTCCTGGGTCGCCAACGCCAGGGCGACCGGGGAGAGCAGGCGCACGCCGTCCACCTCACCGATCAGCGCTGCGTACATGCGGGCGAGAGCGCGTGCGGTGCCGATGCCGTTGGAGGCCGGGAGTTCCGCGGCCTGGACCTCCGGTGAGTCGAAGTCGATCTCGGGCGGGTCGGTGACGGCGTACGCCCGGTTGCTGAACGAGTTCGGGTCCCGCCAAGCGGCGACCTGCTCGCGGAGTTCCTCGGGGACCGACTCGGTGGGCACGGTGGTGAGGTCGACGGCCGGTCGCTGGTGCACCATGCGGCTGACTCGGTCCCCTTCGCCGGCGGGCAGGCCGATGAAGAAGTCCAAGCCCAGTGGGGCCGCGATTTCGTCGGCGAAGAAGCGGCCGGGTGAGCGGCCGGACACCCGGCGGATCACCTCGCCGACCAGCCAGCCCCAGGTACGGCCGTGATATCCGTGCGCTGTGCCCGGAGTCCAGAGGGGGCGCTGGGCGGCCAATGCTGCCGCCATCGGATGCCAGGCCAGCGCGTCTTGCAAGGGCACCGGCTGATCCAGCGCGACCAGGCCGGCCTGGTGGGACAGGAGCCAGCGCATGGGGATGTCAGCCTTGCCGTTCGCGGCGAACTCCGGCCAGTACTTCGCGACGGGCGCGTCCAGGTCGAGAGCACCGCGCTCGGCCAGCATGTGCGCCATCGTCGCGGTCGCGCCTTTGGTCGCCGAGTAGACCAGCTGCAGCGTGTCCCGCGTCCAGGGACGACCGGTTCCGGTGTCGGCAACGCCACCCCACAGGTCAACCACCGGCCGGCCGTCCCGGTACACGCACACCGCCGCGCCGAGGTCTCCGTGCCGGACGAAGTTCTCCATGAACGCCGCGCGGACCGGCTCGAACCCGGGGGCAACCTCACCATGGATGGTCGTCATGCCGGCCATCCTGGCAGTCCCGTCGCCCACTTCACGAGACGGGCTCGTCCCATGCGCTCAGTCGGTAGCGTTCAAACGGCGACGGACAGTTCCCGCAGGCGCTCGCGGAACTCGCGGACGGGAGATACGGACTTGTGCGGCTCCAGCCGTGTGGAGAACTCCTTGAGGCGGTCCAAGGCGCGTATGGAGCTGACGCTGTCCTCCAGGAGCCCCGCGCCGTAGTTCGCGGCGTCCAACGCACCCTCCAGGTCGCCGCCGGCGAGCCGCGCCTCAGCGAGGCGGCTGGACCGTACCGCCTTGTCCCGAGGGGCGGCTCTCGTCACGGAGGTCTCCAGGGAGCTTGTCGCGCGTTCCACCTGTCCTGTACGCAGCAGGACCTTGCCTTCGGTCGACCGCAGTTGTGCCTCGCCGAACCAGTTGAGCCAGTCGGGGGTGTCGTCCGACGCCTGCCGCTCCCACAGAGAAGTGGCGCGGTTGAGGGCGGTGCCTGCCTCGCTGTGGTCGCCGTCGCGTGAGAGAGCCTCTGCCTTGTGCAGGTAGAGGAAGGACTGGGTGCAGGGCGACAGAGAGCGTGGCGCGTTGTCGATGGCGGTCGAGATGAGGTTGACACGCTCGGCGGTTCGCCCGGCCTCGGAGACGTGCACCCCCATCTCCGCGAGGATGAAAGCGCCGAAGGCGTCGTCGCCGGCGGTGCGGGCGCTGCGCAGGGCGCCGACGTAATAGCGCTGCCCTGCGGATCGTAGGCCGGCGTCGTAGGCCATCCAGCCGGTCAGGTGTGACACACGCGCCGCCAGCGCGTACAGCCGGAGCCTGACTGCGTCGGTGCAGCGGCCACCTTCGAGGAGACCGCTGACCAGAGCAAGATCGCCTCGTGCCTGTTCCAGCAGTCGAGCGCCGCCAAGCTGGTCGTCGAGCGTGCGGAGAGTGCTGATGCGCTGCTCGATCGTCGAGATCATCGTGTCTGTGACCCGGTCACCGTTGAGCGCCGCGGCCATGGCGGAGGGCGCGTCCGCCCAGCTTGCCGCGAGACCGGTCAGGGCGGCGCCAGTGATGGTGAGGAAGCTTCTGCGATCCATCCGTCCACTTCCCACCAGGTCGGACAACGCCTCGACGGTACCGGCCTCAGTCCAGGGAGCGGTGAGCCCGGTCACCTCCCAGACGGGCAGCCAGCGGGGCCATGCCTCCGCACGTGCCTGCTCGTGAGGGACGCCCAGCAGGTCGGCGAGGACGCGTTGGGCGTCCGCGTCCGGCTCCTGGCCTTGTGCCCACTTCCATACGGTCGTCCGGTTGGTCGCGAGCGGGATACCGAGCTTCCGCCCGTGATCCTGCATGAGTCGGGCGAATTCGGCCTTGCCCCATCCACGCGTCTGGAGGAGAAAGGTCAGCGGGTGGACTGCTAACAGCTCGGTAGGCACGTCATCACTCCCGTCGTCCTCTCCGTGCGTAGTTGGAAGGCTACTTCGCGTGGCCGAGTGCGGGGGAGGGCGTCGTCCCCAGGAGGAACCCCCTAGAAACGTTCCGGAGCGCCCGACAACGCCGTTGACTGAGTATCAGCCGCCGGCGAGCGAACTCAGGTGAACGCTTGCGGAGCGGTTCCTCAGATCGGCGGCTCCATTCCCGTGCCCCCGTCCGGGATGGAGCCGCTCTCCAGCTCTTCGGAGGCGTCCGCCATGCCCACGCTCGAAGTCCATCGGTTCGTCCTCGCCGGTATCGAAGCCGAGGTGCCCCTGGCTCGGCGCGAAATCATCGACAAGGTACGCGCTTGGAGCGTGCCGCTGGACGAGGAGACTGCCGACGCCATCCGACTCGTCGCCTCTGAGCTCATCACCAACGCCGTGGTCCACGGGGCTGGGCCGATCACCGTCACCTTGTCCAACCGACCCGGTCGCTTGGTGATCGATGTCCTCGACGGCGACCCATCGGTTCCGCGGACCGGGTGTGCCCAAGCGGATGACGAGAACGGGCGCGGCCTGGAACTGGTCCGGCTACTCGCGGCGCACTGTGCCTGGGAGCCCGTCGGCCCCGGTAAGCGGGTGTGGGCCGAGATGCCGCTGCCCAAGGTGGCGGAGGCGAGCACTGGTGTTGGTCCGCGCGGCTTCGCGATGAGGGCCAAGCGCCGGGTCGGAGCCGAGCCCGCGTCGTCGGCTTTGACAGTCGGGTGACGAGGAAGCATGCGGCACGAGTGGCCCGTCTCCCGACCGCGACTGGTTTCCGCGTGCCTGTACGAGCTGGGCCGGCGCGTCCTGGAAGCCGACGTGGGTCAGGACGCGGCCGCCCTGCCGACGAGTGGCCGTTCGGCGTGGCCGTAGACGCAGGGCACGCAGCTCACCGTGCCACCCGATGACCGTCGCCTCACGGTCACCCAGCTCTCGCACGGCCGTGAGGCCGCCATGACCTCCCGCCGGAACCCCGGCGAGAGACCCGAAGAGGAAGGAGTACGAGGTGGAAGAGCGCACGACACCACCTCCGGCCGGTAACGGCCTTCTGATGGCGGTCGAAGAGCTGACCGCCGTCCACGACCGGTACGACAGCCTCCGGTCCGACAACGCCGGAAGTTCCGGCGACGCGCCGTGGCCGGGCGGCGACGGCAACCTGCACGACAGCGAGTAGGCACGCACCAAGCGGCTGGGGTCGGCACGACTGGTCGCGTCGGCCCCGCCGTGTCCGCATCAGGTGACCACCCTCTTGGAGGCACAGCGTGGAACATCAGTTGATCAGTGCGATCGAAACGGCACTCGGGTGGAGCGGAGCCGAGGAGCTGGGCAAGGGCTTCGCACGGGGCGGTCTGGACGACCCCGCGCTCCTCTCCCGCCTTCTGACGCCCAACCGGCTGCTTGACATCGCCATGCGCAGGAGCCTGAACCGTCCGCAATTCCGCTGCTTTCAGAAGGGTGTGGAGGTGCACCCGGCCGTCTACTACACCGACAGCGTCAGCCCTCGGGGTCAGAGCATTCCCATGGTCAACATGCGCAGCCTCGGCAACCTTCTTCGAGATGGCGCGACGCTCATCCTCGACCAGGCCAACGTCTTCGACCCGACGATGGAGGTCGCGTGCCGGGCGTTGCAGTGGTGGGCCCACGAGCGCGTGCAGGTCAACGCGTACCTGACGACGAACGACGCCGCCGGCTTCCCCCTGCACTGGGATGATCACGACGTCGTGATCGTGCAGCTCGCGGGTGAGAAGGAGTGGGAGGTGCGCGCGGCTTCCCGCAAGGTCCCCATGTACCGGGACTCCGACCCCAACAACACCCCGAGCGACGAGATCATCTGGTCCGGCGTGATGAGGACCGGTGACGTCATGCACATCCCCCGAGGCCACTGGCACCAGGCGACCCGGACCGGCAGCGGCTCGGGGAAAAGCCTTCACGTCACGTTCGGCATCACCAAGCGCACCGGCGCCAGCTGGCTCACCTGGCTTGCCGACTGGTGCCGCGAGCGTGAGATCTTCAGGCACGATCTGGACCGCTGGAACATCCTCGACAGCGCGGCTCTGGCCGAGGCCGCCACGGCACTGCTCGGCGAGCGCTCCCCGGCCGACTACCTGGCCGCGTACGAGCAGGAGACGACCTTGCCTCGACATGTGCCGTTCCTCGACATCCTCGGGCCACTCGACGCCGTGGTGTGCACCACCCACTTCCCTCCCCGGATCCAGGAGAGCGGGGAGATCGTCGATGTCATGGCCTCGGGCAAGAAGCTGACGCTCTCGGCCAAGGCCCTGCCGGCGCTGCGTCTGCTGTTGAGCGGTAGGCCGGTCGTGCTGGAACAGGCCGCGGTCGCTGTCGGAGCGGAAGTCGTGGAGGTCGCAGAGATCCTGGTGGAGGAGGAACTGTGCGCGGTACTGACCCCCGAGTTGTCCTCGGGCTACACCGGTCTCGTCACGAACGCCGGCTCCTGACCGGGGCGCTGGATCTGGGCGTCACCGCCCTCGACACCAGCACCAACTACCTCGGCTTTCGCTCGCACCAGGTCCTGGCTCGGACAGCCGGTGATCTGCTGCCGAAGTTCACGGTCTCCACGAAGGTCGGCTACTTCCCGGCGGCCGACGGGGCGGTGCACTCCCTGGATCCCGTGCGGCTGACCGCAGCAGTGGAAAAGGCGGCCAAGGACCTCGGGCGGGAGCCGGACCTGGTGTTCCTGCACAACCCGGAACACTCACTGCGGAAGCCCGTCCCGCACCACAGGGATCTGCTTGCAGCGGCGTGCGCCGTCCTGGCGGACGCCCAGAAGAAGGGGCTGTGCGACGCCTGGGGGGTCGTGTCGTGGGATCCGTCCCCGCTGCTGCGCCTGGTCGACGTGACCGTGCCGAAGCCATCGGTTCTCATGGTGCGCGCCGGCTTGCTGGTTGGCGCCAGAACGCTGGACGCAGCGGACACCCTCATCAATGCGTGGGGTCTGGGTTGTGGCGAAGTCTGGGGGATGAGCCCTTTCGGGGGCAGCACCAGCGCCTCGGTGTGGGACAGGCTGGACCCGCGCCTCTTCCTCCAGGAAGGCGGCAGACTCTCCCGCATCCAGGCAGCATTCAGAGCCGCCTACCACCTTCCGCGGGTCGACTCCATCGCCGTGGGCACCGACGAGCCGACCCACCTGGAGGAGCTCGTCGGAGCCCTGGCGGGCCAGGTGGAGGAGCGGACCGTCCAGGAGTACCGGAAGCTCCTCCGTGACCGCTTGTGTGATCAGCCCGCCTGAAGCTCCTCGATGACCTGCTCGGCCATGCGCCGCGCGCGCTCCAACCGAGGATCCTCCGGATGCGCGTACGGTGCGAGGATCTTCGAGCAGACGAAAAGCGTCATCAGCTTGCCGTCCCGACTCCCGAAGTCCCGCCTACGCTCCTGCCGTACGCGATCGGCCAGGGACGGGACGGCAAGCGAACTCGCCCACAGCGTGGCGGAGTCCAGTCCCTGCGGAGCGTTCCCCCAGTCCTCCCAGTCGAAGAGACTGAACACCGGGGCCGTCACGTTGGCCCAGTTCAGGTCGGCATGGGCCGGAACCCAACGCTGGACGGTCGTATCGAAAGTGTCGGGAAAGACGGCCCGGATGGCGTCGGTGACCAACGCCTGGGTGATGGTCTCGGTGTCGGGTGTGGCGACCCGCCTTGTCCGGTGCGCTGCCAGCGCGTCGAGAGAGGCGTTCAACCCGTCCCACCACTCGTCGGAGAGTTCAGGGGCCTCACTGAGAACGGCGTTTCCGACTGGGGCGGAGACCAGCAGATCAGTCTCGTCGGCCCGCCACATCACCGGTTCGTCTGCGTCCCGCCAGACCACGCATCCCCACCATGCCGGCTGGGCGACGCCATCCAGGCGGGCGGCGCACTCCGCGCCGTTCCATCCTTGGTCACCGATCTTGTCGAGCAAACGCCGCTCGATGCGGACCCAAGTATCGCGGTCGGTCCGTGCTCCTACGGACCGACGCTTGCGCACCACCGTTTCCGGTAGAAGGCGCACCTGCAGAGACCGGGCAACGCGATCCAGAACCTCGTCAACTGGCTGCACACGTAGGTCGACAGCCTGACTCGTGGAGACCGGGAGCGTCATACACGGACCGTAGCAGCGAAGCAGCGCAAGGTGGTCAAACACGATGAATGGCCGCTACGTCGGTTGCAGCCATTACCTTACAGAATGAATCGTATGCACCCGTTTGCTGTGACCGTCAGACGAGGATGAGCAGCGCCCACGTAACGGGAGGTGGCTCGCGCCTCTGCGGCACGGTGTGTGACGGGCGTGCACTGCCGTGCGGATACGGCATTGGGTCTGCTGGACACCCTGTGACGGGTCGTGGGCGCGATGGGTCACGCAGGCAGACGCGCAGACTAAACAGGTGAGGCACCCACTCAATTGAGTAGGTGCCTCACCTGGTACTACGGCGTCGGGGTGGCGGGATTTGAACCCACGACCTCTTCGTCCCGAAGCAACTTGGCTGAGTGCTCTGCACTGGACTGGTGTGGCACTCACCTGCGCTGATGGTCCGCGGACGTCCGCGCCCGTCCGCCGTTGTTCGTGGGCGTTGTCACGCAGTTAGACACTCATGGCTGCGGCGCAGCTTGCTTCGCTGCCGTGTTTCGGGCGTGAGCCTCGCGTCGCAGTCGGCGTTCGTAATCCTCGATCTGGCGAGCTATGGGGATGCTGGTGGCAGTTCGGATCAACCGCTCGTTTTCACGATCCACTAGGAAAGGACCGTTGCCTCCCAACCGAGGGCGCTGTCCGTTCTGACCGTCCCAGACTGCCCCCCAGTAGAAAATCCACCCGAACGGC
This sequence comes from Streptomyces lusitanus, assembly GCF_042647945.1. Lineage (NCBI taxonomy): Bacteria > Bacillati > Actinomycetota > Actinomycetes > Kitasatosporales > Streptomycetaceae > Streptomyces > Streptomyces lusitanus. The sequence goes on along the minus strand of NZ_JBHRWL010000033.1, from coordinate 2,958 downwards.
AAGGACTCCACGCGCAGGATTTGAAGGTCGTACGTGACGTGGCTCCGTACGTCGTCGATCTCGGCAAGCACCAGTCGGCGCGCGTCCTCCTCGGTCAGCATCATCCGATGATGACATGGGGCCTTCACGTGCTGGCCCGCGTACACCCGCTTCAGGAGAGAGGCTGGGTGATCTCGCGCCTGAGCTGCGGCTTCGCCGGCCGAGGAAGCGGGAGGCTACTCGGCCGTAGGGCACCGGTGTTAACCGCGGCTGACCCCTGCATCTGGCACGGTTGTGGCACGAACCTCAGCCGACGACAGTCAGCCACGACGGCGGGTGCGCCGACCGACCAGGCGCGCGTATGCCTCGCTGTACCCCCATCGGCGTTCACCACGCTGCCCGTGTCCGTCGATCAGAGCACGCCACGATGGCTGGCGCGTGATGACGGTGCCTGAGCCTATAACTTTGGGAAGTTGAGTTCTCCGGGCTTAGGCATGGCTGTACCAGTGTCGCAGATCGACTCGGGTGACCTGCGGGTGTCGGCTGCCACACCTGTCGGCGGTGGTCATCGCTGGTCGCCTTTGAGCGTCCTCGGACGGCCCAGAGACGGCCCAGGGACGATCACTCGTTCACGGCCCGGCCTCTCCAGTGGAAGGTGTCGGGTGTCGTGCACTCTGCCACCCGGCTGCTTCTGCCCGCACCACACGAAGAGCGTGTTGGCCTCGCACTCACTCGCTCAAGAAGCCAGCTCCTCCCGTCGAAACCAACGCCTTCGTACACGGCTCCTGCCGGCGTGCCACGTCGCGCGCTGAAGTTCTCAACTCCTACTGCGCTGGCGCCTTTGATGCTCTAGGCTGTTGGCCACTTTTGATGGGACATCAGACGGCAGGGGAGCATGGAGCAGATGGAGTTCGAATCTAGCAGCGGCCGGGATATCGAGGAATCTGAGGCACAACTCGACTCAGAATACGAGGAAGATCCGGTTGGATTCTGGGAAGCCAAGCAGAGAGACCTTCTCACCAGTGTCCTGGACTACAACCTGCGCTCCCTGACGGACTTGGTAAAGAATAAGCAGATTGACCTATCCCCTAACTACCAACGCCGAAACAGGTGGAAGGATGACCGGAAGTCTCAACTGATTGAGTCCTTCTTGATGAACGTGCCGATCCCAAATATTTTCTTGAACGAGGACGCCTACGGGCACTACTCCGTCATTGACGGAAAGCAGCGACTGACAGCTATCAGTGACTTCCTGTTCGGTCGTTTTGCACTTACAGGATTGAAGGTTTTCGGGGAAGCCAATGGCCTGCGGTTCGATGAGTTGCCCACGACGCTTCAAACCATCCTTGAGACGCGCGCAAATCTACGAGCCGTTATCATCCTTCGCCAGTCTGACCCTGATATCAAATATCAGGTTTTCCAGCGCTTGAATACTGGCGGGATTCGACTCAATCCCCAAGAAATCAGAAACAGCGCCTGGCCTGGCAAGCTGAACGATATGATCCTCGAGGAATCCACCTCGAGCGAGTTTCACAAGCTGCTTGGGATCAAAGATCGAAATCGATCTGCCATCTACAGTGAGATGCGCGACGCCGAGTTCGTTTTGCGGTATCTCACATTCCGTGAAAACTGGGCAACTTTCGCTGGCGGAATGGGTCGGAAGCTCGACACCTATATGGCTACGCACCATAATATGCCAGCAGACCAGGTAGAGGACGCTCGCTCACACTTTCGCGCTGCCGTAAGGAAGGCCAGGGCGGCCTTTGGCGAGAATGCCTTCCAGCGATGGTCACCTGAGAAGCAGTCCTGGCGTCGACAGGTACTCGCATCCCTGTACGACGCTGAAATTTTTGCCGTTGACCAGTTCCCCGAAGGGGTATTGCGAGAACGCAGCTCGGACATCGTCTCCGGAGTGCAAGACCTCTTCTCAGACGCAAAATTCCGGCGAGCCGTCGATGCCGCCACCAACACCCCTAGCTATTTCCGTGATCGAATCACCATGATGCGGGATATGATCAGCGAAAAGGTCGGTTGATGCCGCAATGGGGGCGCTGGCTACATTCCATGCTGGGGCGCAAGCTGTTCAAGCGTTGATCTCCCTGGAGTCTGTGTACCCGGATCCACCTGACAGTATCGAAATGCCTAAGGTATCCGCGCTTCGAGGTGCCTGCACGGTGCTTACCGTGGCATCTTTCGAGAAGTTCCTTCGAGACCTCTTCGAGGAGGAACTAGACCGCATTCGGGCGGCAAAAATACCAATGGGGCTACTCCCTAAAAAGCTTCAGGTTGAGGCTTCCTTCGCTTCGCTCGAGCTTGCTATCAAAGGGGACTTCTCAACCAGGGGACTGGACCGTGAACTACGGTTGGCCAACGTGTTGACGGCAGCAAAGCTCTTGGCCAAAGACAGCTTTGAACCTAAGGCCCTAGCTGCAACAAACAGCAATCCCGACTCAGCTTGCGTTAAGCGCATGTTCAAAGCAGTCGGAATGTCCGATATTTTCCGCGCGTGTAGTGATGACTTTACGAAGCATTGGGGACGGCAAGAAGTTTCTGGATTCGCAAGCCAAAAGCTTGATAGCATCCTCGACTCTCGACACCAAGTGGCGCATACAGCCCAGGCTATGCACATTTCCAGGCCTGAACTCAGCTACAACCTGCGGTTCATTGAGGTCCTAACTCGAGTACTTCACATGCGATTGAGTCAATACGTTGATGAGATCATCACTAGCGCTCTGACCCCGACTGTAGATTCCTCCGGCCGTTAGCTATAGGTCGGCGGAGTCTTAATGGTCGAGTCAAGGGCCTCTGATGGGCCGCTGGGTGCTGTCAGGCGTCGGTGTCGGCGGCCTCTTCGAGCAGGTCCATGGCGCTGTTGTGGAAGCGGCGCTCGGCGTCCCGGCATGGGGCGGTGAAGAAGGCTCGTTGGGCTTCGGCAAGATCGCAGTTCAGCAGGCCCATGTTCACGAATACGGCTTCCAC
>NZ_JBHRWL010000032.1:0-29416 GCF_042647945.1 Streptomyces lusitanus | reverse complement strand
GCCCCGCTGCGCGGGTCGGCCAACGGGCCTACGGCCCGAGCGGCAAGGGGAAGGGGGTGGTCGGGGGAGTGGCAGGCCGAACCGGGAGTGTGGGGGCGAGTTGACCTGCCGTCAGGCTGCTTTCTGGGGTGACCGTAAGGCAACACTAACAGAATTCAGCCACGTTCGAGGGACTTTCTCGGTTCCGAGTGCTTCACTTTGAAGCACGAGATAGACTCTGGACTCAGATAGCAGCACCACTAAGGGAGCTGGACCGCTTCTCGATCACGCTCCCCCGCTACTGGTCCGAGGTCGTGACCCGGTTCCGGTGAGGTCTACCTCAGCCGGTCGCACGCCTCCTACGTGCAGGTCTCCCGTTTCTTGCCCAACCAAGAGCCCAGGAGAAGGCAGACGAATATGTCGACCACAAGCCGAACCGATCAGCGTGAGGCGGCACAGCAGGAAGCCGTTGACGCGGTGGTCCGCGCTCTCGAATTGCCTGCAAGATCGCTTGCGCCCGAGAGGGGGCTCCGGACTCAGGTGATCATGGCCACCGGGTCCGGCAAGACCCGGGTTGCGGCCCGCAGCGCAGAGAAGCTCCGTGCGGGCCGCGTGCTGGTGCTCGTCCCCTCGCTGGACCTGCTCACCCAGACCGAGGCCGCGTGGCGCGAGGCCGGCCGCACGGGTCCGATGATCGGGGTCTCGTCCCTGCGGGGCGAGGACGTGACTTTCCCCAACACCACGGACGTGGAGGAACTGGTCGACTGGGTGCGGCCTTTCGACAAGGTCACCGTGTTCGCCACGTACGCCTCCCTCGGGCTCGGCACGCTGGAGCGGGCTCACAAGGGCGGCCTTCCGGGCTGGGACCTGATCGTGGTCGATGAGGCGCACCGGACTTCGGGCCGGATCGGGAAGCCGTGGGCGGTCGTCCACGACAACACCCGCATCCCGTCCCTGCGCCGCCTGTACATGACCGCCACGCCCCGCCTGTGGCAGCTGGACGAGGATGCCGAGGGCGCGCCGGGTGAGCTGGTGGCGAGCATGGAGGACGACCCGGACGGCCCGTTCGGTGCGCGCTGCTTCACGCTGACCCTCTCGGAGGCGATCGACCGGGGGATTTGTGCCCCCTACCAGGTGGTGTGCGTGGACATCACCGACACGCAGCTCCAGGCCGCGCAGCTCCTGGGCGCTGAGGGCCGCTCGGACGAGGTCCGCGGGGCCCGGCTCGCTGCCCTCCAGACCGCGCTGCTCAAGGCGTCGTCGGAGGAGAACTTCCGGCGCACGCTCGTCTTCCACCACCAGGTCCGCGAAGCCGAGGCGTTCGCGGCCGGCCTTCCCGACGTCGCCGCGCAGCTGCACGCCACCGACCCCGAGCTGTACCCGCGCACGATCTGGGCGGACTGGCTGTGCGGGGAGCACAAGCCGGGCCACCGGCGCCGGGTGCTGGGCGAGTTCGCGGACGGGATCGCCACGGACGGCACGGTCGTGGAGAAGGGCTTCCTGGGCTCGGTGAAGGTGCTCGGGGAGGGCGTGGACACCCGGGAATGTGACTCCGTCTACTGGGCCGACGTCCGCGGCTCTATGCCCGACCTCGTCCAGGCGGTCGGCCGGGCGCTGCGGATGCATCCGGGCGAGGGCAAGGTCGCCTCGCTCGTGGTGCCGGTGCTGCTCGGGCCGGGCGAGACGGCGGACAACATGCTGACCTCCAGGGCGTTCGGCGGGTTGGCGAAGCTGCTGGAGGCGCTCAGGGCGCACGATGCCCGGGTGGTGGAACAGCTGGCCGAGCAGCAGGCACAGAGCCGCGTGAGAGGCGTACAGAGCCGTAGTGGGGCAGAAGGGGAAGGGGCCGGGAGCGACCGAAGCGACCGTGGTCTGTCGGTGCCGGCCCGGGCGCTGCTGAAGTTCTCCACGCCACGTGACCCTGCGCAGCTGGCGGCGTTCATCAACCTGCGGGTACTCAACCCCGAGCACGCCCATTGGCGGCGCGGCATCGAGGCCGCCACCATCTACGCCCGTGAGCACGGCGACCTGCGGGTGCCCTTCACCTACCGAGTGCCCGGCCGCGACGACCAGGCGGCCCAAGCCGAGGGGTGGCCGGCCTCGCTCGCCGGTTTCCCTCTGGGGCAGTGGATCGCCGACAACCGGCGCTTCTACGCCCGCGGCGACATGGACGAAGACCGCGTCGCGCAGCTGGAGAAGCTGGGCATGGTGTGGTCGCACTTCGACGTCGCGTGGGAGGAGGGTCTCGCGGCGGCGCGCGGGTGGGCGGCCGAGGCGGGCCACCTCCTGGCCCCGCTGGACGCCACCTTCCAGGGCTACAAGGTGGGCATCTGGCTGAAGAACCAGCGGGCCGCCGCCCGCAAGGCGCAGGAGATCGAGCAGCGGCGTGCCGAGGGCCTGCCGGTTCAGTCGTCGGCCGGGGCGCTGTCGGAGGAGCGGCGCGAGCAGTTGGAGGAGATCGACCCGTCGTGGTGCCCGGCCTGGCCGGTGGAGTGGCAGCGGTGCTTCCACCTCGTCCGGCTCCACCTGGGGGCCGGCCACCCGCTGCCCACCGAGCCCGGCGACGTGATGCACCAGGGCGAGGACCTCGGGCGGTGGGTGCGCTCGGTCCGGCTCGGCTGGGACAATCTCACCACCGTGCAGCAGTGGATGTGTGAGCAGGTCCTCGGGATCGAGCCCGCGACCGAGGACGAGAAGCCGCAGCCGCGCCGTACGCAGGCGGACAAGTGGGCGATGAACTACGAGGCCGCCAAGCAGTTCTTCGAGCGCGAGGGGCACCTGCGGGTGCCTAGGAAGCACGTCGAACGGATCGTCGTCGGCGAGGACCAGGAGGAGCGGGAGCTGCGGCTCGGGGCGTGGATCGGGAACCAGCGCAGCCGGGCCGCGACGCTGTCCCCGGAGCGGGTGGAGCTGCTGTCCGCGATCGGGATGCGGTGGTCGTGATGGGCGTCGTGGTCCTCGTGGCCGTCGTCGCGCTCGCGGCCGGCTATCTGCTGGGGCGGCTGCGTCCGTGGAGCCGCCTGGGCGACTGGGCGGCCGGTCAGGTCCGCTTCACCGGGGCGTGGGTGCGGGGCGGCGCCGGGCGGCAGGCCGTCGTCGTCCTGGTCCACGTCGTCACCGCGCCGCGCACCAGCTGGCGCGTGATGTGCGCCCCGGCCACCGAGACGCGAGTGTCGGCGCCCGTACGTGATCCGGACTGGGTCGCCAACCGCTCCCGGGGAGAGCCCGAGTAGACGGAAGGTTGCCGACTCCCTTACTGGCATTCGACCCGCTAGAGGGATTTCGCCAGGAGAGGCCCGGACCAGGCGTCCGGGCCTTCGTCGTGCCCCGGGATCTTTCTTCCCGGCCGCTGCTGTCCGGGTCCCGCCTTCCAGCCCTACGGGGTGAAAGAGCCGTGCCCGGCAGGACGAGACGCAAGCACCCGAGCCCTGTCACTGTCCCGCCCGCCATGTCGAACTCACGCCGGAGGCAGTACCGATGACCAGCCGCCAGACACCCGGGGCAACACCCGCGCCGATCGCCGCTACCCTGAACACCACGCCCACCCTGGGCCGGGCCGAAGCCCCACAGGGACGCTCTTTCGCAGAGAGCCGTAGCAGGACCGCCGACCGCGAGGCGCGCACCACCCCCACGCGGACGACACCACCACAGGTGTCCGCTGTCCTCGATCCCTCTGCTCAAGGGAGCAGCATCATGACCCGGGACAACGTTCCCGCGCCCGTCCAGCCGCCCGACCCCGCGCCCGCCCCGCAGCAGCCTGCCGTGGGTGCCGGCCTGACCGCCGCGATAGGCCAGGGCGCCGTTCAGGGCGCCGCAAAGGCAGCCGCCCGGTTCATCAGCGACCGGCTGGTGGACAAGTTCCTCACGAACCCGCCCGACTGGCTCAGAGCCCTGTGGCACGCGCTGCCGAAGCCCTGGGAATAACCGCCCCGGCCGGGCAGGACGGTCCTGCCCGGCCGACCGGACAGCGCGCTGCGCATGCTCGACTAGACGCGCTCCAAGCATGTGGCTGGTACCTGGCCGCCACGAACGATGCGCCACACATGTCCTCCGCGGCCGCACTTGTGGTACGCCGGGCCGCTCTGCGTGCGGGCGATGGCCTCCACGCACGAGCGCACCACGTCGCCGCGGTGGAGGTAGCGCACGACCGGGGAGTCGGGCGCTGCAACTGGTGCGTTGCCTTCCGGCATCCGGACTGCCACCTTCTTCCCGGTGACCTTCCACTTGGTGGCGCACGCCTTGGCGGGCGTGGTGGCCGTCGCGCCGGGAACGGGGGTGGCATCAGCTGCCGGGGCGAGCAGAGCGGTAGCGGCGAACGTGGCTACCGCAGTTGCGGCGATCATCAGTCGTGTCACGCACGGCCAACTGCTCCCGTCCGGGGAAGGGTCACGGCTTCTGCTGGATGATCACCCACCCGAGGTGCGGCTGCTCGTCCACGTAGGGGTTGGCACATCCCAGGTTTCCGTGAGCGGCGTGATAGACGCTCGCCAGGGACCAGCGCCCGAGTGGGGGCGCTGCTCGTGCTCGAGAGCGCCCGGCACCATCGGAGGGGCGGGCGCTCTCGTGCCCGGTGGCGTCAGCCTGCGTCGAGCTCTCCGTCTGGTCTCAGTTCTCGCTGGCGTGGGGTTGGGAACCGCTGACTCTGGTGACCGCCCTGCCATGGCAGGTGGCCCCTGGTCTTCCCCTCGAAGACAGACCAGGGGCTAAGTGCCTGGCTCAGGTTGCTCGGGGGAGGTGGGCGTTGGCCCGGGCGGCGGCCTTCTCCGCGGTCGCCTTGGCTGAGGCCAGGATCTTCGCGGTTTCGTCCGGAGACTCTTCGAGTGCCTTCTTGATGTGGGCCGGGGCGAGCCCGCGGTGTGCAGACTCCAGCTGCGAGACGGCCCCCCGGAGGGCATCCAGTGCTGGAGTTTCGCTGACGCTGCCTGCCTTCCCCTGCTGGCCGTCCTGGCTGCCCGTAGCTCCGGCGGTCTGGGACTGGGCGGTTGCGAGCTCCCGGGCCAAGGCCGTCAGCTCTTCCTGTGTCAGTTCCTTCTCCTCCTTGCGGGGGAGCTGCTGCACGATGCCGGTGATCGCCTTGACGGTGGTCTTCCCGGTTGCGTCCCTGATGGTCTCGTGGACGGCGACCGAGGTCTCAGGGCCGTAGTCCTTGGTGATCGGGTTGAGGGCGCCGGCCGCCTTCTTACCGATGCTCGGGATGTCTGCACGCGCAGACACTCCGTTCGAATTCTCTTCGAACGCTTTGTCTGCGCGTGCAGACAGAAGCTCGCCGATGGCGTACGAGGTCATCTCTTCGTAGGCCAGGGGGCGGGACTTGTTGAAGACGTCCCGGGCGAAGTCCTCGAAGGTGGCGTGCGTCTTGCGGTACAGACGGCGGTTCTTGATATTGGCCATGGCCTTGCCCATGACCCACCAGGCGTCCTCGAACTGCTGGACGCCCCGCATGCAGAGCGCGAGGATCTGCTCCTCTTCCTCACTGAGGTCGCCCGTCACGTCTGGCGTCTCGATGGGTTCCGGCAGGTCGGCGAGGGTCAGCATCTTCTCCGGCCGCCCCTGGGCGAAGGGTTTGGCGGCCGAACCGGATCCGGTGGCAGTGGGCACGGCGGGGAGAGTTCCTTGCTGGCCGGGCACCGCGACCTTGCCAGCGGCCTTGCGTGCCTGGCGGTCCTTGAAGGGGTTGGGCTTACTCACGGCAGCAGGCCCCGCTCTTCCATCTCGGTGACCAGCTCGTCGAACACCGAACCCTTGGCCTGGATGTCGCTGCCTTCGTGGGTGCGCATGTACTTCACGACGGACGGGACCACCGTGGTGAACACGTTGTAGCCCTCGTCCACCAGGTACTCCCGGACCTGCTTGATCTCGCTCACGCCGGTCGGCGCCTTGCACAGCAGGATCCAGGTGGCCGGGGGCTTGCTGTCCGCCCGGAGCGGCGCAACGTCCTCGATGAACTCCTTGGTGGGGAGCTCTTCCATGCGCTCCACGTCGTTCATCGACGGCGGGAGATTGATGACCGCCAGGTCAGCGAGGCGCAGCACGGACGCTCCCACCGCCTTATGGTCCTCAAGGTGCCCGACGTCGACGACTCCGATGCCGTCCTCGAACCCGCCGGGGATCATCTGCGGCGTGTTGAGGTGGAAGGCGGGTGTGGCCGCCTGCTGGACGACGAACGGGTACGAGCCGTTGGCCTGCCACCGGCTGAACTGCCGGGAGTCATCCGCGTCGAAGCCGATCACCTTACGTCCGCGCTCATGCAGGGCGTGGCACATCCACGCGGAATTCGTGGTCTTGCCCGTACTACGAGGGCTGACATTGGCGATGTAGAACATGGCGTGAGGGTACCGACCCTCTCCCCTCCCCGAGCACCACTGGCCGGCGTGAATTGGGTCTGATGATGCCTGGAACGCAAAAAGCGGCCCCTTGCCCCGGACCTCGGTCTAGGGCAAGGGGCCGCTGGATTGCACACGGACGAGCGAAGCAGTGCTGCCACTCAGGCGCTCAAGTCGACGTCGGGCGGGAGGTCACGCCCGGCGAGGGCGTGGGTGAGGAGCCGCTACGGCGTGGTCCAGGCGCCGTGGATGCGGCTCCTGGCGTGGCGCAGTGGATCGTGCTGGTGAGGGCTGTCTCGGTGTCGGGGTGGATGAGGACCAGGGCGACGGGGTCGACGTCGGCCGGCGGTCCGTCGGCGGGACGCCCGCGCTCCAGGGCGCGGACGTCGGGGGCGATCCGTACGACGACGTCGCCGTGTCCGGTCCACGGAGTGGGTCTCTTCCGGGCGGTGAGCATCGCGGTGGAGGTCAGGCGTGGTCGCCTTGGCCCTTGGACCTGGGCTTCGGCGCGAGGTCGGAGGCGAACCGCCCGAGGCGGGCCTCAACGGGGTTGGCGGTGATCCAGCCCTCCGCGCAGGCCTTGTGCACGGGCTCCCCGGAGTGGGAGCGCATGGGCGTGGGCTGACCGCACAGCGTGCAGGGGAGGTCCTGCCAGCGGTCGAAGTGCTGGCTGTCGCGCCAGACGAGAAGCTCGCCGGGAGCCGGGATCAGGCCCGGCTCGAATGGCGCCTTCTGCTTCTTCGTACGTCCCGGGCGGGTCATGGCCAAGGTGCTCATGCGGCCCGGCCCCACAGGCTGGTGCCCGAGCGGCCGGTGCGGCGTCCGTTCACGGACGGCACCGTGACGTGCGCGGCGGTGGCGACGACCGCGCGGCCGGAGTGCTTGCCGTCGTACAGGGCGGCGTCGGCCGCCCGCTGCAACGCCGCCAGATCGCGTACGCCGGTCGTGTGCGGGGTCGCGGCACCGACCGAGGCAGCGACGTCGACCGTGCGGCCGTCGTCCAGAGTGACCGGGGTGTGCAGCATCCGCATCAGCTGCGCCAGGCGCTGCTCCCGGCGGGCGGCGGGCAGCTCCAGGACGACGGCGAACTCATCGCCGCCGAGGCGGCCGACGCAGGCGCGTGGCCCCGCCCAGGCGGTGAGCCGCGCGGCGGTCGCGGCGAGGACGGCGTCCCCGGCCGGGTGCCCGAAGTTGTCGTTCACGGCCTTGAAGTGGTCCTGGTCGACCATGACCACGGCCGTGCCGTCGCCGTGGCGGGCCAGGAGCCGACGGGCGCGGGCGGTGTAGGCGTCGCGGCGCAGCAGGCCGGTCAGCGGGTCCTTGCGGGTGGCGGCGAGCTGCTTGTGCAGCGCGGCCGCGTGGACCGTCCAGCCGGTCAACGGCACGGCGGCGGTCGTCAGTAAGAGGGTGCGCTGACCAATCCGGCCCTGAATGCGCAAGAGTGACGTCATACTTGGGTTCTCCGTCTCGTGTGGATGGATGGACCCGGGGCAGCCGACGAAGCCGCCAAGCAGAGCGGCTGTCCCGGACTCTTCTTCGGGATGCTCGGGGTCAGGCCGCCAGGCGGTGGTCGACCGGGACCGGGGAGTGCGTGTAGGTGTCGGGGCTGGGTTCGTAGCCCTTGTCGCAGGGGTCGCAGACGCCCTGGGTGCGCAGCGGGAGACAGAAGTGGTAGCGGCGACGGCACCGCGGGCATGTGCTTCTGGCGGCCATGGCCCGGTCCAGCGCCCATTCCTGCGCGAGCGTCGGCGTGCGTTTCGGCCGGGCCAGGTCAACGCGGAACAGAAAGCCTCGGGTGGGGTGGCCGCACGACCACTGCGGCCGGGTGGCGCACAGCTTGCACCGCAGGACCGCGACCGGATCGTGTCCGCCAGGGCTCAGGCCCATCTCCCGTAGCTGACGCCGGGTGGCCAGGCCCTCAGGGACGGCGCTGCGGTCATACTCAGGCAGATGCCCGTCACTGCGCGGCACCCGCCTCACCTCAACGCGCCGCCGCTTCCTCGGGCGCGCCATCACCTGCTCCAGGCGCCGGGCAGCCGGCCGGGACGCTGCGGGTAGCGGGGGCCGGGACGCTGTGGTCGGGGCCGGCCGATCCGGCGACGCGGACGGGGGACGAGCATGGCGGTACCTCCAGGCATCGGTGGACGGCACTGCGCCCCGCCGACGTCGTGCTGGTGCTGGCGGGGCGCAGTGGGGAAAGGGGATTGGTCGTGCGAGGCCGGACGGCCTGCCAGGTCCTCGCACACCACGCGCTGGGGCGGGTGTGCGAGGACCTGGCGGAGCGTCCGGAGAGCACTGATGCCCCGCACCATCAGGGGCGGGGCATCAGTTGGGTCGCGTTGGGGGGCTACAGCAGCCGAGCCTCACGCTGCTTGAGTGGCTCTCCGGTTTCGGCGTCGATGGCTGTCCGGTCCGGGCGAAACTCGATCATGCGGCGCGGGGCCCGCGAGCCCTCTTCCCACGTGGGACCGCCCACCGCGACAGACATCCGAACTGGTTCGTAGCGGTCCTTGACCGGCACCTTGACCTCCAGCCTGATCGGCATGGGGATCTCGCCCGGCTCCATGGGAGCCGTCTTCTCTTGGACCGTCTGGTCAGCGGAGTCGATTCGGACGAGCTTCGGGTTCTCCTCCGGGTTGACCCAGACAGACAGGATGACCGACTGCCCATCCTTGCTCCACTTAGCCCTTGCTTCGGTCTGTACTCCGTCGATGACCAGATCGGTCGCTGAGACTCCCTTGTAGGCGGCGGCTTGCTCCTGGCGCTCCTGGGCCCGCTTGTCGTCTTCTGCGTTCTGCCACACGACGCCGGCGGCGAGAGCCAGGGCGGCAATCGTTGCGACGTAGGGCCAGGTGCGTCGGCGCGGCTTCTCCGACGGTGTGTCATCCGCGGGCGGTTCGGGCGAGGCCGGCTGGGGTCCGCGGTGCCACTGCGGTGACGTGTTGTCGTCGGTCTGCTCGAACCATTCGACGTTCCCCATGCGGGCGACGGTAGCGCGCAGCTGCACCGCCTGGTCCAGGTTCCCGCACAGTTCAGCCACCCTGGCGCGGGTCGACAGCCAGGACAGGGCCTCGACGCTGTTGATGCCGTGGGCGGTGATGTCCTCGCGCTCACCGAGGGCCGCCAGGTCGGCGGCTTCACCGCAGCGTCCTTCCCGCGCGGCCTCGATGGCGGCGAGGTGGCGGGAGTCTATGACGTTGGGCGGCATCTCCCAGTCCCACTCGCCTTCGTCGCACGGGGAGGGCTCGGGCTTGGCGAACAGGTCGTCGGCCAGGTCCTGGTCCTGGTCTTGGTCGCTGCCGACGGCGGGAGCCGCAGCCTCTGCAGCGGTGTCCTGCTCGACGGCAACGGCGAGCCCCTGCTGCGCCTTGCGGCGTCGGGACGAGGTGTCCGTCAGCCTGGCTTCCTCCTCGCTGATGACCGTCTGGACAATGTCGACATAGTCGGGTCCGACCTTCCACACGGCCTGTCCCGGGTCGAGGGCCGGGATCTTGTCGATGGCCCACTGGGGCAGGCTGAGCAGAGCGCCGACGAGGGCCGCCTCCTCGGGACCGAGGCGTCCGATGTGGGCGACCTCGCACAACCGCGCCAGGTCCTGCGCGGGCCCGGTGCCGAGGTCGGACAACGTGTGCATCACCACGTCCAGCGACAGCCCGGCCTTGCGCGAGTTTTTCAGCAGTCGCTGGATCAGCTCGCTGGTGGCCGGCGACAGCAGGATCTGCCACGCCTCCTCCAAGACGAGGTGGCGGTGTGCGGCGGTCGACTGCCGCAGCCACACGTGCTCTGCCCAGCACGCCACGGCCGCCATCAGCGACGGGATCGCCGGACTGTTGCGGTCGAGGCGGGAGAAGTCGAAGGAAATGATCGGCAGATCGGTCTCGGGGAGGCTTGCGGTGTCGCCGTCGAACAGGCCGCGCAGCGATCCCTCGGTGTAGCGGGACAGGGCGATGGCCGCGCCCTCGCCCCACTCGGTCAGCTTCTCGACCGGCCAGCGCCCTTCTTCGGGGAGCACCAGGGCGTCCACCAGGCCGTTGAGTGAGGTGGCCTTGGGGTGGTTGAGGGCGTGCTGGAGAGCGTGGGTGGCCTGGTGGGTGAGGGCGGCGGGCTCCACGGCGGCGATGAGCGAGCGCACCAGCTGCTCGCGGACTTCCCGCGGGAACAGGCCGGAGACCGGGTTCAGGGTGAACATGCCGGCCTCGATGACCTGACCGCCGAGCGAGCGGACGAGGGGCGCCCACTCGCCCGCGTCGTCCTCTCCGAAGGAGTCGATGACGACGTACTGGTGACCGTGCTCCAGGATCTCGCGTCGGGCACGGGTCTTCGCCGTCGTCGACTTGCCGGAGCCCAGACCGCCCAAGGCGAGCGAGTTCGTGGACGGCAGCACTCTGTGGTCGGTCAGGACGGGGGAGAGGTGGAAAGGGCGGCCGTCCAGCAGCGACCGGCCGACGAAGATGCCGGGGAAGCGAGTGCTGGAGGCGACGAGCGGCGCCGTAATTGCCGCATGGCTGGAGGGCAGGCGAATCATCAGAGGATCGCCCCTTTCCGGGTCGAGGCTCCGTGCGGGGTGGTCATCACGTGGGCGCGGTGCTGCTGGCCGGGGAGCCAGTCGAGACGGATACGGTGCCGGTCGGCCATGAGGGACGCCTGCCAGCGGGCGTCGGTGACGGCCTCAGGGCTGTCTCCCCACACGGTCAGGTAGGCGTCGATGTCCACGAGCGTGGCGCCCTGGACGAGCGCGCCGTGCGTCGAGCTGCTGGCGAGGTCGTGCGCGTCGGCCTTGATCTTGTCGGTGGTGAAGGCTTCGGCTGCGGCGCGCTGCCACTTCGCCGACCGCCGGGACTGCGCGGCCGGTAGGGGCCGGTACAGGACGGCGAGGGACCGGTCCGTGCCGTGGCCGAGCAACAGCTTCGGCATGAGGTCGCCGTCCGTCTCGTCGGGCCAGGCCGTGATCCGGGCGGTCGTGGCGTAGCGGTCGTCGTCCAGGGCGACCCAACCCGGGCCCCGCTCGACCACGGCCGGGGCAGGTTCGGGCTCAACGGGGGTGAGGACGCCAAGTCCGGCGAATTCGTGGGCCAGAGTGTCCACGACGCGTGCAGGCTGGCCCACGAGCCCCTTCGGGACATGGACCGAGAGGGTCTGCGTGTGCTCGGTGTACTCGCCGACGCGCGTGTGGTGTGCGACGTGCACCTGGATGCCCGCAGTTCGGGCCTGCCCCCCGGCAAAGGTGAGGGCCCTGGAGAACGCCTCGTGCCAGGCCGCCCGCAGCTGGGGGTCCTGCATGGTGCCGTGCTCCGGGTACAGCATCCACGTGGCGGTCGCCCCCGGACTGGCGGTCATGGCGGCCGGCGCGGTGCGCTCCCGCAGACGCCGGTAACCGACCGCCGCCCACCGGGCGAGTGAGCGCGGTCCCGGCGCGAGGTTGAGCAGCGCGGCGGCAGCGCCGACCGCGCCGAACGTCCAGATGGGGGGCGGGGTGAGCATCGCCGACATCAGGACGGCGCCCCCGACCCCGGCATTCGCCTTCGTCAGCAGAGTCTCGACAGGGCTCAGACCGCGCTGCAAGGCGGGCACACGGTAGCCGGGCGTCAGGGAGTACACGGCATTTCCTCCTCGGTAGATAGGGCGGCCCCGGTGCTCGCCCGCCACCCCAGTGGGGCGGAGCGGGTGGGCACCGGGGCCGGACAGGGTTTACGGATTGCTCGGCTGGTTGGGTGCCGGCTGCGGGTGGGTGGCGGGCGTCCGCTGCGGGCGTGCCGCAGGCCCGCCAGCCGTCGGCTGAGCAGCTGCGGTCGCCTCCCTGCGTGCCTGCCTGAGCTGCGCCGTACGGGCCGCATCATGCGTGATCTTCTGCGAGGCAGACGCGGTCGTCAGCCGTGCTGGCCGCTCCTTCTGCGTGATCCCGTAGGCGGCGAACAGCACACCTCGGTCCTGCGCCATGGCGCGGCGCGGGGTGTCCACGGTGCGCGGTCCGCGCGGTGTCGTCTCCTGCTCGTAGACGTCCGGTGCACCGGCCCGCACGACCGCGTGGGCCAGCGGGCTCGAGGTCCGGCGTTCCACCAGCTCCCGGGCACCACGGGCCAGCCGGGGCCCGAAGTACGGCACACCGTGGAAGATCATGCGCAGCATCAGAGCGTCCGCGATGACCAGCAGGAGGGCGTCCATTACGAGCGCTCCCTCCGTCATCTTCACGAAGGGGCTGAGCAGCAGCAGTGCCATCGGGGCGAGCATGAGCCCCAGCAGGCGCTGTGCCCAGGCCATGACTGCGGAGGTGTCGCCTCCACGGGCCAGCGATGCCAGCACCACGGGCGCCATGCACACGAACAGCAGAATGCCGAGGTTGCGGGCCATGAACACCAGCGTTGCGAAGGCCAGTGCAACGACCAGCGCAGCGAGAATCAGCAGGACCGACAGTGGGTTGTTCGCATCGGCTGCGTCATCCATGTCCTTGGCGATCGTGCCCAGGAGGGTCGATTCGCTGCTGCTGAACA
Source organism: Streptomyces lusitanus (assembly GCF_042647945.1). Lineage (NCBI taxonomy): Bacteria > Bacillati > Actinomycetota > Actinomycetes > Kitasatosporales > Streptomycetaceae > Streptomyces > Streptomyces lusitanus. Next base: position 16,626 of record NZ_JBHRWL010000032.1, on the reverse strand, counting down.
TGGTGCGGAACGCGGCGCTGACGGCCTCGTTGAGCGCCATGACGGCGCCGGGGATCGCTGCCATGCCGGCGACGGCGGCGAGCGTCCATCCGGTCGAGGCACCCATCTGCTTGAGACGGGGTGCGCCCTGCCAGGCGGTCAGGGCACACACGACGACGACGCAGATGAAGATGGCGATGGCCAGGTGCTGGCCCAGCCACAGGAACTGTTGGTAGACCCAGTCGTCTGCCTTCTCCGGGGCCCAGGTGTTCTTGGGTGCCAGCAGCCCTTCCAGCTTCCGGATGAGGCTTTCGGCGAGGTCCCGGGTGTTGGTGACGGCTCCGTCGGTGATGCCCTGGCTCCCGCCGGGGGCGGGCGGCCCGCCCCCATCGGGTGGGCCGCCGCCGGAGTCGTCCCTGACGCAGTACTCGTAGCCCGGCGTGCCTTTGAGGGCGTCGCACGGGTCTTCGTCTGCTCGGAACGGCATGTGATCAGCCCTTGGCTTCGGTCACGGTCGAGAAGAGGGTGTCGCCGTACAGGGCGAGGATGACGGCGACGAAGAGCGTGCCGACGGCCATCGATCCCTTGCGGAGGGCGCCCTTGGGGTCGTTGGAGAGCTGGAGCAGCATCCGCACGGCGATGACGGCGATGACGGCGGCGATGCCCTTGGTGACCAGGCCGCCGCCGGTGAGGCCGATGGTGTCGAAGAAGTCCTTGAAACCCTCGGACATGTCGACGGGCTTGGCGAGGATGACCTTGCGCATGGATCAGATCTCCTTGTTGTTGTTCGAGGTGGGTCGGCCGACGGCGAACAGGTCGCGCATCGTGTCCATGGGGGAATAGCGGACTCTGGTGCCGGGCCGGGGGGCGTCGATCATCCATCCATTTCCGACGTAAATGCCGACGTGGTGAATGTTCGTCGCGCTGGTGCCGTAGAAGACAAGGTCTCCGGGGCGTACCTGGCCCGGCTTTACCGGCTGGGATGCTGCGTATTGCTGGGCTGCCGTGCGAGGCAGGGAGATACCCGCCTGCGCGTAGGCGTACAGCGTGAGACCGGAGCAGTCGAAACCGGTGACGGCTTTTCCGTTCTGGCCGCCGGGGGAGCAGCACACGCCCGTGCTGGGGCCGTTCGCGTTCCCTCCGCCCCACGAGTACGGGGTTCCCAGCATCTGCTGTGCCGCGTTGATCGCGGTTGCCGCCTGCCCGGTGTCTGCCACTCTCCCGCCGCCTTGGTGCTGGTTGGCGAGCGCGGTGATGGATCGAACGTAGTTCTGTGTTTCCTTGTACGGGGGAACACCCCCGTATTTCTGTACTGCGCCGCTGCCTGCGTTGTAGGCGGCGAGCATGTTGCTCTGCTTGTTCCCGGGTACGTTCTTGACGTCTTGGGCGATGGTGCAGAGGTACTTGGCGGATGACGGGATCGCGTCCTCGGGATCCCAGACGTCACGCCGTCCGTCGCCGTTGCCGTCGATTCCGTGGGTTTCCCACGTGGACGGCATGAATTGGGCGATGCCCTGCGCGCCGACGGGGCTCTTTGCTCTCGGGTTGAAACCCGATTCCTGTGTGAGCAGGGCGGCGAGCAGGTTTGGACTGACCTCGGGGCAGGTGTTTCCTGCCTCCTCGATCAGGCTCTTGTACTCGGCGGGCACGGACATGCTGAGCGCCGCGCCCACCACCGGGTCGTCGCCGGCGGCCTGGACGAGCGCGGCCACGATGACAGCCGCGGTCGCTCCAGCCCCGACGATGGCCGCTGTGGAGCCCTTCAAGGGCTTTCCCCCTCCCTGTTGAGCGAATGATGGCTTTTCGCAGGTCACAACCGCCATGACGGTCCGCCAGGGCACCGCCAGGCGACCGCCGGGGACCGCCATGGGTCCACCATGGGTCCGCCACGGATGGCGGTGGCATGGCGGTCTATGGCGGTGCTGTGGCGGTGCCCTGGCGGTGTGGTGTGGCGGTCACGAATCGGCCCTTGCGAAGGCGAGCAGGTCCTCCAGGCGGTAGCCGCGGCCCTGCGAGCCCTTGTAGGTGCGCGGGCCGCCCAGAAGCTCATTGAGCTTCTTTCCGCGCTTTACCGGATCGTCTTCCAGGATTCCGAGGGCGGGCGCCATGTCCGGCGTGGTCATGAAGTCCACACCCTTGCTCCGCATCAGCTCTATAGCCTGTCGGAGAGGGGTTTCTTCCGGGATTTTCTCCAGGAGCTTGGTGGATTTTTCGTCCACCACGTCCCAGATGAACTTGTCCTCGAAGTTGAACCCTCGGATGAGGGTGGATCGCCCATTGGCAAACAGGACTGCCTGCCCCTTGATGTCCGGGTCCAGGAGTGCCGGGTTGATAGGGGCGATCGTCTCGAAGTATGTGTCACCGAGAGCAACTTTGGCAGTTCCCTGGGATGCCACGTACAGACACATTCGGTAGAGGAACTGATCCCTGACCTCGACAGGAATTGCATTCACAGACGGGCGTTGCGTCATGAGTACCGTCGAGATCCCGGATTCCAGAGACTTGGAAACCAGCTGTCGTGTGTCATTGGCGATCTGCTTGGCCTGGTCCCTTTCTTCGTTCGTGCCGCCAGACGCGAAGAAGTCAGCCGCCTCATCCACGATGAAAAAGACCGGCCTGAACTTTGGTACTGGCTTCCGGTCACGGATGGCTTCCTTGATTTGTCCGTACCGACTGTCCGAGAGGCCGTTCAGCTCACGGACCATGTCCCAGAAGACGGCCGGATCGTCGGACGACTCGTAGCGGGTGGCGATCGGCTCGAACCTGGTAAGCCCGCAGAACTTCCCGTCGAGCAAGTACAGGTCGAATTCGCCGTACGCGATCAGAAGGCAGGTAATAAGCCCGTTGATCAGCGTGGTTTTGCCCATCTGTGTCATTCCGGCGACCAGCAGTGACGCCTTGTCGAACGTGGGCACACCGTGGAGCTGGCCGGTGACGTCGTGACCAAGCGGCACCCCGGCGAACGTCTCGATCTCCTGCCGGGTTGGGGCCGGGAACGGCGTGGTGAACGGCGGCTCGTGGAGCTTGAGAAGCTTCACGCGGCGTTCGTTGTCCCGGCTGCGCTCCATCGTCAGATGGAGGCGGGTGACGCCGAACATGCCGGCCACGGTGCCGAGCCGTTTCTCTACGTCCTCGTAGGTGCGCCCCTTGGGGACCAGGAAGTCGTAGAGCGTGCCGGTCGGCATGTCGGTGACGGTGGCCTCGTCGGCCCGGATGACCTGCTCCCGGCCGATGACGCCGGCCGTGGTGAGCGCCGCCGTCAGCTCCGGGTGTGCGGGAGCCCGTTCGGCTTCCGTCTCCGGCCCCTCCAGCAGACTGACGGCCGTCTCCTGCTTTGCGGCCTGCGCGGCCTGCGGTTCGCGTGCCCAGCGCTGCTGGACGAACGTCCGGAGCCGCCAGGCGCCGTAGCCGAGCGCGACCAGAGCTCCTGCGGTGAGCAGCACAGTGGCAGGCCAGGACAGACCGAGCTTGTCCTTGATGGCGGCAAGGGCGCCGAACGCGATGGCGAGGACACCGATAGCGCCCGCCGTCTGCCCGGCCAGGTCGTCGCTGACCTGCGCGTTCTTCTTTCTTCCCACACCCCTCTCCTTCGTCTGATCATGACAGCGGGTGACCATAGCCACACGCGCATTCGATTTCCAGGGACTTGGTTACAGCGCTCGCCGGGTCTGCTCCCTCAGGTCTGCAACCGAGAGGCTGCTCGCTGGGTCACTCGCCGGGTCTGCGCTGGTCGACCGCAGGTTCTGCTTCCGGCAGTCGCAGCAAGGGCCAGCCCGCACAGGCGGGCTGGCCCTCACTGGTGGTGCCGGACGAAACGGGGCAGACGCCCTCTCTCAGGTGGCCGCGTCGGCGTCCTCGTCCTCCGACTCCTCGGCCTCCTCGGACATCTCCTCGCCGTCCTCGGCGGCGAGGAGGGAGCCCCATACGTGGCGCACGCGCTCCTCGCTGCCGACGAAGCCGGCGGTGCGGTAGTCGGCACGGGCCTTGCGGTAGGACAGGGGCGGGTCGTCGGAGTAGCGCAGGTGCCGCAGCACGACGCCGATCTGGTCGTCGGTCAGCGGCACGCCCGGCTCGGGAACCGGCACACCCGCCACAGCCGCCAGCTCGTCGAGCGTGACGGTGTGCCCCGCCCGGCGTGCCGCCTCGCGGCCCGCGCCTGCGTTGACCTGCGTGCCGCTGGCGTCCCGCCCGATGGCGGGCGTGCCGGTGGCGTCACGGTCCGGCATCACGGGCAGGGCGGGGGCGGCCGGCGTCCACTGCCCCAGCTCCGGCAGGGCAATGGCGGCGACCGAGGCGGGCAGCGGCTTCTCCGCGATGGTCGCCGCGGTCGCCTCCGCCGTCTCGTGCAGCTCCTCCGTCATCCGCTTCTGCGCCTCCAGGACGGCCTTGCGGTAGGCGGTCTCGGCCTCGGCGACGCGCTTCTGGAGGTCCTTGGCCACGTCCAGCAGCTCGATGCGGTGGGCGGCTTCGGCCTCCATCACTTCCAGCTGGTCCGCAACCTGCTGGCGCTTGCTGGCGATCCCCTGAAGGGTCTCGGGCGACGTCTTCCGCCCCAGCGAGGGGAGAGCCAGCCACCAGGCGAGCTTGGTGGCGACGATGGCGATGGGAGTCAGGACGACGGCCAGGTCGAAACCGTCGGTCCGGGACATGACCAGCTCGGCCGTGGGGATGGCCGCGTTGACCAGCGTCAGCGCGAGGCCGGCGTACTGGACCCGGCGGGCGCGGGACCGGTTGTTGCCGGCCAGCACCTCCGTGGCCTGGAAGACCACCCACAGGGCGTCCAGGGCACCCACGGTGGGCACCGCCCAGGCGCCGAACCGGGGCTCGAGGATGTCGTAGGAGACGGCCACCGACAGGATGGCCACGCCCAGCGTGATGACGCCCAGGATGGTGAGCACCGTCCCGCGCGGGGACGGCCTCACGCTCATGGTCTTGCTCATGTCTCGCTTCCTTTCTCGTGATCAGTGGGCAGTGCCGGACAGGCGGCGGACCTTGGCCAGGTGCTGCTCCTGCTCCTCGATGAGGCGGTCGACCTTGGCGGTGAGCCCGTCGCGGAAGTAGCCGCCGAAGCCGTCACCGACGTGCCAGTCCTTGGCCTCGGGGTAGCCCGCCTCGGTGAGCGCCTGGGTGTGGCCCAGGTCGGCGTACAGGTGCCGGTACTGGGCGTTGGCGATGTGGGCAGCGCGCTCGTCGAACCGATCGGCGGCGGCGCGGGTGCGGTCCTGCGCGTCGACGAGGCGGGAGATGGCGGCCGGCCATTCCCGGCCCGCCTCAGCGGTGCGCAGGTAGGCGTAGGCCGCTTCCAGGGCCTTCGCTTCGCGCTCGTACGCCCGCCAGCGCTCCGGGGCGTCACGCACGACCCGGCGGAGTTCGGCGACGTAGGCGGCGTCCTGCCAGCGCTTGCTCGCCTGCTGGTACAGGTCGTCCAGGACGTCCCGCGCGATCGTCCGGATGCGGTGCTCAGCCTGATCCTCAGACTCGGGCACGTAGTTCAGCTGCGGGTCGTCGTAGTACGACTGCGGCTTGACGGGCTGCTTCTCGTGGCCGGTGAACGGCGCGAATTCGAAGCGCACCCGGCCGTGGACCGGTTCGATCTTCCGCAGGTACGGCGGCAGGTGCGGGGTGATGCGGTCGAGGACCTGCTGAAACGGGACCGAGAACGTGTCGGGCATGGCGTCTCCTTGACGAGGCGCAGGGGCGTGAGTGCTCGAACGCGGTGCGGCGGGACCGTCCGTCGGGGCGGTCCGTTCCTTGCGCGGCAGCCCGGACTCGTCCAGGGGCGCGCGTAACGGGATCGTGTGGGACACAAGGGCCTCCAGCAGGCAGACGGAGCGCGGCTGTCCGGCTCCCCTCGCCGCGCCCGTACCGACCGCCGCCAGGGGCGGGCCGGGACGGGCGTGGGAGGCAACCGACAGAGGTGGCGATGTCGGCTGGGCCAGGTGGCTCAGCGGGTGTGCTTGGTGCGCTGGCGGTCGAGGTAGGCGTCTTGCAGTCGCTCGAACGCCGACCACAGCCGCGTGCCTTCGGGGCAGCGGGCGGTGTCGGTGCAGTGGGGGCAGCTGGTGGTGTGCGCCTGGTGGGCGCGGGCGGCTGCCTGGTAGCGCTGGTACAGGTCGTCAGGCACGGGTTGTCCGTCTCTCGTGGTGCCGGCGGGTGGGGTGGAGGTCGGCGACGCGGTATCCCGCCTCCCATGCCGCTGCGGCAGTCGCGGCAGCGGCGGCCAGCAGCAGGCGGGCGAGGGGATGGCCGGGGCCGAGAGCGAGGGCGGCCCGGGCAGCGCGGTGCTGCGCCGCTCGGGCCGCGTGTATGAGGTGAGGCATCCGGTCCGTTTCGTCAGCGGGGCCGCTGCTCCGACCGCTTAGCGGGGCCGCTGCTCCGACCGCTTGTTGACCTCGCGGACCTTCTCGGAGAGCTTCTTCTTCTCCTCTTCGGTGAGGCGGGTGATCATGCGGTCACCGCCTTACGCCCGTCCCGGACCGTGGTGCTCGGCGCGGGTGCCACACCGGGCGGGCAGTCGCTGCCCGTGCAGTTCCACCGCCCGCACAGCGGGCAGGCGTCATCTGCCATCGCCGGCCGGTGCAGAGTGAGCACCGGCTGCCGCTCGTAGCCGGGCATCATCTCCTGAAGCGTGCGCCGCGCCCGGCGCTCGGCCGGGACGAGGGCATCGGTCTCGCGGACCATGCGGGCCAGGAGGTCACCGAGCTGGCGGTGGGCCGCCGTGGCGCAGGGGCCGGTGTGGAAGGTGCCGCACTGGTCGCAGGCGTATTCCGGGTTGGCCGCGGTCTCTGTCGTGCGGGCCGCAGGTCGTGTCATGATCGCTGTGGTCAAGGGGATCTCCTATCCGTTCCGTTGACCGGACAGCCCCGGAGCTCTGACCTTCCGGGGCTGTCACCTTGTGACTGGCCGGACGGCCAGCCACGGCCCTGCTCCCACCCCTTAACGCTCTGGCGGGTGGGAGGGGGACCGTGGCGGGCCGTCAGGCTGCGGACGCGTAGGCGGTCCTGGCCGGGCGGATCAGGTAGTCCGACGTCGTCCACACCGAGCCGACAGCGAACGGCTGGCCGTCCGGGCGCAGGGTGTCGCGGACGATGACCGCCCACCGGGCACTGTCGCGGCGCAGCAGCTGCGCCGCGTCGGCGGGGTCGGTGACCAGGGACAGGACCTCGAAACGCCCGTCGATGTTCTGGTAGATCGCGCCGGGGAAGCGGGGGCCGATCTGCTCGGCGACGTCGCTGTAGTGCGGGTGCGGTCGTCCGGTCGCCGGGGTTTCCTTCCGTCCCTCGTGCTCGGGAGACGCAGCGGTGTGCATGGATGCGATGCTGGGCATGTGGGTCGTCCTCTCCGAAAGGGTGACCTGCGACAAGACCCCCAGGGCTGCAATCCCTGGGGGTCGTCGCATGAGTGCGTCCTGCGCACTCCGCCGGCCGCCTGCCCGGCCGCGAGGGCGGGGCGGTGGCCGACGGGCAGCGCAGGCTGCTGTGTCAGGCGTTGATGCGCAGCGGCGTGGTGGGGACCTGCGGGCCGCGGTAGTCAGAGACCGTGCCGTGGGGACGCGGGCGGTTCTGGTTGTTCGCCGTCTCCACGTCCGCGCCTCCGTGCTTGGCCCACTGCGCCCTGCGGGCATCCGGTGCCATCTTCTTGCGGGCCTGGCGACGAGCGGGTTCTTCGCGGAGTACGCGAACGTAGCGCTGTGCGAGGGCGCCTCCGTGCGCGCAGTGCTCGCCAGTACCGCAGGGCACGCACTCCTCGGTGTGGGCGAGGTAGGCGCGGCGAGCCGTCGCCGGGGTGACGTCCGCGTGGATGCGGGCGAGCGGGGCGGCCGGAGCTAGGACCGGCTTGTGGTGCTGGCGGGCGGAGCGGCGGCCGGTCGCCGTGCTGTCGGCGGCGAGCAGCTTCTCGGCCCACTCTTCGGGGGTGATGTCGATGGTGATGCGCTGGGCACTGCCGGGGCAGCGGCGGCCGCCGGCGGGCTTGTCCCCGTAGTAGCGGCGCTCGGTCCGCTCGACGGGGCTGCCGTCGCGGTGGGGGTGGATCATCCCCCGCTTGAGGCGGTGCCAGGTCTCGCAGTCCGGGCAGACCGCGAGGCGGGGCTCGCCCTCTCGGAGGCTGAGGTGCTCGGGCCGCATCTGGCTGGCCAGGATAGGGGCGCGTCCGTTGTGGCGCATGAGCGTTGTCTCCCTTGCTGTTGCGTTCTCCGCCCTCCACAGCCCCGCCGGTTAGAAAGCGGGCGGTCTGCGGTGGGCGGGCAGCGCAACGGCTGCGGGTCGCACAACTGGCTGCTGTTCTCGGGGGACCTCGTGGTTCGTCACCCCGGCCAGGCGTGTAAGCCACGGACAGCCAGACGTATGAAGAAGTTGATCGGTGACAGGTTCTGGAACAGAGCCACACACATCCGCTGTTCCGGAACTGCCGAGGAAGACCATGACATGGAGTCAGGTCACACGTCAACAGTTCCGGAACTGCGAGTCGCTGTGGTCTAATCTGGGAGTTACAAGGTCGCCGAAGCCGACTACGAGAGAGGAGGGCGCTGTGGCCCCGAAGTGGAGGCAACTCGCGGATGAGTTCGCACATCAGATCCGGTCCGGCGATCTGCGCGAGGGCGATGCCCTCCCGCAGATCCGAGATCTGACGGCCCAGGGCAGAGGATCCACGACTACCGTGCAGGCCGCGTATCGGGCCCTTGAGAACGAGGGCCTGGTGCGGATTGTGCGTGGCCGCGGCACGTATGTCCGGCGACAGCGGCGACGGATCGTGCGGCAGTCCCAAAGCCGCTACCAGTGGGAGAAAGACCGCGCGCTGCTTCCTGAGGATGAGCGACGGAAGACGGGCGTCACGGAACAGGAAACCGGCCTGCGTACCCCGCAGCTTGCCTTCCATGCGAGCTACCAGGTACGCAAGGCGCCCCCGGAGATCGCCGCGCGGTTCGGGGTCTCCCCGGACGCACAAATGCTGCATCGGCACTACCGGACAAGCTCCCGCGACGACACGGCGCCGGTGAGCCTCGTCGACTCCTGGATTCCGTACAGCGTGGCCGCCAAGAACCCAGAACTGCTGGACAGCGGCCGCGAGCCCTGGCCAGGCGGCACTATGCATCAACTGGCTACTGTCGGAGTCGAGTTGGGCGAGATCACAGACACCATCAGCGCACGACCACCCACAGCCCAGGAAACGACGGCCCTGGACCTGCCTCCAGGCACTTCGATCCTCGTGTTGCACAAGGCGAGTTACACCCTGGACGGGGACTTGATCGAGTTCTCCGAGGTCATCCTGCCGGGAGACCGGGTCGAATTCCTTTACCGCATCCCTCTGAAGAGGTGGCCGACGTCGTGAAGACAATCTCTGTGCTGACGGCAGTGCACGAGGGGGCACTGCCGTATCTCGCCGCAGCCTATGGCTCGCTGACTGCCCAGGTGATGCCGAGCGGATGGTCCTGGGAGTGGTGCATCCAGGAGGACGGGGCCCACGTGGCGGCCAAGGACTCGTTGCCCGACCCCAGTGATCCGCGAGTACGCCTGGGAGCCTCCCGTAAGGGAGGTCCAGCAGTGACGCGCACTATGGCCTTCGCCCGGTCGACAGGGGACCTGGTCAAGGTCCTCGACGCAGACGATGAACTAGCAGCGGGCGTGCTCGCTCGGGACATCGCTGTTCTCGAATCCGAAGCCGCAGTGGGGTGGACCACGAGTCGAGTCCTCGACCGTCTGCCGGACGGTTCTCTGCTCGGCTTCGAGGGTGACCCTACTCCCGGAGTCATCCCTAAGGGTGCTGTCCTTTCACACTGGCGGGAACATCGCCGGCCTCAAGTGCACCCAGCCACCCTGTGCGCGCGACGCGACCTTGTAACCTTCCTCGGCGGCTGGATGGCGCTGCCGGCCTCGGAAGACACCGGCCTGCTGACAGCCTTGTCCGTCCTGTCGCAAGGCTGGTTCCTGCCCGAGGTCGGTCTCCACTACCGGAAGCACGAGGCCCAGAGCACCATGCACCCGGACCACGGCACAGGGGAGGAGTGGGAGGCCCGCATGCGCATCATCCAGGCTCGTGCGGAGGCTCTGGAAGGTATCGTCCGCTACCCATAACTCAAAACAGAAGCGGTCCTGTCGCCACAACAGGACCGCTTCCCAAGTCGACTCGCCACCTACCAAAGTCCGAGTCGTGTCCGGTGAGGTGACCTCGCCGGGGTGATGCCCGTGGGCTTTCCGGCCCTCGTGGTCACCTGTACCCAGAGTATGCGCCATCGAATGCGCACCGCCACTACTCCGGGTTCCTTGCTTGGTCACACCCGTCGGTCACGGCTCCCCTACCTGGGGAGATGTACCACCGTTGCACACCCCACACCGTCCGCCGTCGCCTGACGACCTCGGCGCCAGCTACCTCGAGCGCGGCTGGGAGCCGCCTGAGGAAGTCGTGCTGCGTCGTGAGCTGGTGCGCACGCCGGGCTTGCAGCCCGAAGACATCGGCGTCCTGGCAGAACTGCTACTGCGGGACCCTCGCCTGCCGTCGACCATGGAGGCCATTCGGCGGGACCTCCAGGCGCAGGGCTGGAAGATGGGCAAGGACCGCTACAACGCCATCCAGGCACGCCTGACGAAGGCCGGCCACCTCGCCCGCGTCTCGGTCTACGACGACACCACGCAGCGCCCTACCTGGGTGACCCGGGTCTACCGGAACCCCGCGAACAACGAGCAGTACGTCGATCTCGGCATCGCAGCATCGCAGCAGGTCAGCGGCGAAGTGCGGGTTTCCCGCGATTCCCAGCCCCCCGGATCGCGGGAAACCCGCGTTTCGCCTGGTCAGAGCCGGAATGCGGAAAACCCGCGATCCGGAGCCGGATCGCGGAAAACCCGCGATCCGGAAACCCGCGTTTCGCCTGGTCAGAGCCGAAATGCGGAAAACCCGCGATCCGGCGTCCACCCCCCACACCCCCCGGAGGAGGTAACTACCTCCTCCCCCTACCCCCTCACTGACCCGCAGGGGTCGCTTCCGTCACAGCGGGAGGAGGGGGAGGAGGCCTTCGCCTCGAAGGACCTTCACGCGGCGGAGTCGTTCTTGCAGCAGCTACGTCCGCCGCATCACATGGGTGCGGCGTCGGCCCGTAAGTACGCGCCGATGCTGTTGCGGTCGATGGCTGAGCAGGGCTGGCCGTCCATCTTCGAGGTCGACCACCTGCTGCTGGCGCGGGAGGTCACGCGGGATCCGCAGGGCTTCAAACGGCCGTCGTCGCTGGTGCCGACGCGGATCAGGGATCTTCCGCGTTACGCCATCATCACCGGCACCAGTGCCAGTCACGGTCAGGGCACCGGTGCTGAGCGGTGCCCGAAGCACCCGGCCCGCTACCGCAGGGGCTGCGTGGAGTGCGCGTTGACCGTGCCTGTGTGACCAGATGGCAGTACGGGCCGCTCCCGTGCAGGGGAGCGGCCCGTGAAATCCCCTGAGCACGACACTCGATCAGGAGACCCCACCAGTGTCTACCAGCCTTCCTGTCCAGAGCCACGACACTCCCGAAGACGACCTCGACGCACGCGAGGGCAAGCAGCTGGCCGCGTTCACCCGCGTGCCGCCGCAGGACCTTCAGGCCGAACAGGCAGTCCTTGGATCGCTGCTGCTGTCCGGCAGCCCGAAGAGCGCGTCCTACCGGTTCTTCGGCGAGATCCTGGACACCGGTCTCGTCGCCGAGGAGTACTACCGGCCCGCCCACCAGGTGATCCACCGCGCCATCCTGGACGTGCACCAGGCAGGCGAAGCCGTCGACCCGGTCACCGTCGCCAACGCACTCACCGAACGCGGCGAACTGGCCCGTGCCGGCGGTGCCTCCTACCTGCACGTGTGCATCGAGGCCGCGCCCACCGCGGCCAACGGCCCGCGCTATGCGGAGATCGTCCGTGCCAAGGCCTACCGGCGCGCGGTCATCGAGTCGGCCAATCGCATCCTCGAGTACGCCTTCAGCGAGGCCGGCGACGAGGACGAGGTGCGCGCCCTGGTCGAGCAGCAGCTCACCGACATCGTCGCCGGTACTTCGGGCCTGCACGAGGCGCCGCCCGCGGTCGGGGACATCTACCTCGACTTTGTTGCGGAGACCGAAGACATCCAGAACGGGCAGCGGGTCGGCCTGACGTACGGGTTCGCCGACCTCGACGCCCTCACCTCCGGCATGCAGCCGGGCAACGTGACCGTGGTGGCCGCCCAGTCCGGGGTGGGCAAGTCCACGCTCGCGCTGAACATGGCCGTGGCCGCTGCAAAGACGGGCGCCACGGTGCTGTTCTCGTCGCTGGAGATGAGCAGTACCGAGCTGATGCAGAAGATCGCCGCCGCTGAGGGGCAGATCGCCCTGCACCACCTGACCCACAAGGGCGGCCTCACGGCCGAGGAGTGGGAGAAGATCCACTCCTTGGGACCGGAGCTGTTCCAAAAGCTGCCCTTGCGGGTCTACCGGCCCGACGGCGCATCCCTGGGCGACATCGCATCCGCCGCCCGTGCCTGCGCCCGCGCCGAAGGCCTCGGCCTTCTGGTCGTGGACTACCTGCAGCTGGTCGAGACCGAGCAATCTCGCAACATCACCCGCGAACAGGCCGTCGCCGCCGTCTCACGCGGCCTGAAGAACCTGTCCGTCCAGCTCGGCTGCCACGTCATCGCCCTGTCTCAGCTCAACGACGACGGGATGGTGCGCGAGTCCCGGGCGATCAAGAGCGACGCGTCGGTGCTGATCAAGGTCGAGCGGCCCGACGCGGACGACAAGGAATCCCCGCGCGCCGGCGAGGTCGACCTCGTCATCGAGAAGAACCGGTTCGGGCCTACCGCCTGCGTGACCGTCGCCAGCCAGCTGCACTACTCCCGGTTCGTGGACATGGCCCACACCTGACCCGCCCTCCTCTCCTCCCAGACACGCCAGAGACGCCCTGAGTGCCGCTGTAAGGCGCGATCACGGCTCGGTCGGGTAAACCCCCCGGCCCGGCCGTGATCGTCCCTCAGTGGCCCGCATAGACGATCATGATTGGAGAGCCCCGCATGGGCATCGTGAGAGACAGCCTGAACCGGGCGGTGCAGCAGGCGTTCACCCGCCCGATCCCCAAGAGCGCGGGGGCGCAGATGCGTTACCTGGTCAAGCAGCTCAAGGGCACCCGCGCCGTAGCCGAAATGCTCGGTGTCTCGCAGCGCACCGTGGAGCGGTACGTGAAAGACCAGATCCGCCGGCCCCGCGCCGACCTCGCCCAGCGCCTGGCCGACGCGGTACGCCAGCGTTGGCAGCCGCGGGTGCGTGCCGAGGCCCGCAAGCGAGCGGCCACCAGCACGGGCGTTGTCGTCGACGTCCGCGCCCGGTTCGGTTTCACCGCCGCTCCCGGCACCACCGATGACGCCCGCATCCGGCACATCACCCTCGCCCTGCCTCCGCAGCATGCGGCCCGCCTGTTCAACGCCCAGGATGCCGGTGCCAGCGAGCAGCAGCTGCGCGGCCTCGCGGCCGAAGCGCTCGGAGAGGTCTACTTCCGCGACGGCGGGCGCCGCGCCCACGGCCTGGACGTCGAACTCACCGACATTGAGCAGCTGGAGATCGACCTGTAGCGCGATGAAGTGGTCGGCACCCTCAGTCCGCCCGAAGGCGGGTGGCACGGGTGCCGACCCCCAAGACACCGCCCGAAGGGCATGTGCTCGGGCAGCATCCTACCCGCCGCTCTCTACCGGTAGGGAAGTTCGTTACCGTTTTCTTGACGGGTCCGGTGCTCGCCGGACCGTGGGAGGAACCCATGATCCGCGCTGGTCGCCGGCACCTGGTGCGCACCCTCGCCGACATCGCTGCGCAGCAGGGCATTGCCGTGCAAACCCTGATCAACTCGGGCCGCCTCAAGGCCGAAGGGTTCCCCGCTCCGCTGAGCGCGGGCCGCACCCGGCTCTACGACGGAGAGCAGGTCGACGCCTACCTTGCCGGGCGTCCCGTTCCGCCGCTGCCGACGACGGACGATGACGATGACCTGCTGGACCGCCAGGAGGCTGCCGCGCTACGCGGAATGGACCCGCAGGCATGGGACCGCCGGAAGAAGGATCCGGCCGTGAGCGAACACACCGTGCTCGTGGGCGGAGTCGAGCACTGGCCCCGCCACATCGTGCGTGACCACACCCCCACGCCCCGCCGCAGTACCGGCACCGGTGGCGGGGGCCGGCCTGCGGGCGTCGGGGACCAGGTCCCCCGCGACCAGCTCCCGGCGCGCGTCGCGCAGCTCCTGGACGAGGACCCCACCGTCACCGCGGCCGGTGTCACCGCCCGCCTCGGCGTGCACCGCAACACCGCCCAGGCCGCGCTGACAGCCCTGCGCGCGGAACGAATGGCCGACGTGATGGAGCAGCGCGGGGCGAGCGCCGCGCAGGCCGCCGCCGAACTCGGCTACCCGGCCGGCCTGACCCGCCGCGCGGGCATCCGGGCCGCAGCCGTCCTGCGCGGCCGCCAGGCCCACCCCTACCTCGCCGAGGTCACCCGCGCTCTGCACGCCCGCGGCTGGACCACCGCCGACACCCCGCCGGCCGTTCAGCACCCCGAGGACGACGAATGCGTCGCCGTGCTCGTCCTAGACGCCCCCGACGCGCCGGCCCCCGCGCTGGTGTGGTCCGAGCGGCACGGCTGGCGCACCGCGACCTCCCGACGGCACCCGCTCGGCCGGGGCGCAGAATGGCCCCCGCCCGGCGACGGGATCCGCCACCTCGCCACCGGCACGACCCCCGCTCCCGCCGACCTCGTCACGGCGCTCGACAGCACGCACTGACGGCGCGCGCTCCGTCCGCGCCTATGCGGCCCCCAGGACGCCCCTGGGGGCCCTTGCCGTGCCACGCTTGCGGGGACGGTCGCCCGACTCGTCGTCAGGGCGCAGCCCGACCGCACAGCAGACCGGGGCGCAGCACGGCGCGCCGTCGGCCGGGCGCACCGGCCGAAAGACTCTTCGCTGGGGCGGCGGGCCGGGGCCCGCCCGCCGCGCCGCCGGGGGCGTGCCCGGGGTGCTGCGCACCCCAGGCCGCGCGCTGCGCACGCTCACGCCCGGGTGGGCCAGGCCGCCGGGCCGCTACGCGCCCCGACCGCGCGCTGCGCACGCTCGCCCTGTCTTCCACCCTCGCCGGACCCGCTGCGCGGCCTACCGGCGGCCCGCCCGGTACCGGGGCAGACGCTGCGCGCTGCCCCGCCGTCTGCGACGGCCGGACCGGACAGATCCTTACCGCTGCGCGGTGCGGATAGGCGGCGCGTCGACCGGGCCCCGGCCCGCCGCCCCAGCGCCTTGACCTGCGAAAACACTTGGATCAGTGCCTAAATCACGGTACACTTTTCTTGTTGGTCGGCAGTGGCAGTCGACCAACAACCAAGATCACCACGCCCTGAAAGGGGACACCCATGCCCGCAGCAGCATTCGCGCTCGTCCTCCACCCTGACGCCTCGTTCCGGGTCATCGAATGGCCCCGTACCGGCGACACCCTCAGCATTCTTAACCGCGAAATCGACTGCACCAGCATCACCGTCGTCGACCTTTCGTCTGAAGTCTCCATGTGGCTGGACGACGAAGGAATCCTCAAGAATTCCCCCGTCAACTTCCCGGCCCTTCAGCTCTACGCCCTCACCGCGCCCGTTCACCAGACCTACCACGGCACCGCCGTATTCACCGGCGGCCCCGACGCCCGGGGCGACACCAAGGGACTCACCCTCGACAACTGCCACGCCCTTTTGGAGTTGGCTGGAATCGACGCCCCGACGATTCCCGACCCGCGCACCAACTGACGCACCAAAGGCAGTGGGAGGCTCATACAAGCCTCCCACTCCGCCCCTCCCAGTTCCTTTCGCGCGCCGCCGACCTGAGTTGAGCGCCCATCGAGGCAGCTCCTCACCACCCCATTTCGCGCGCCCACCCCACCAAAGGAATCATGATCCCGGTCAAGTGCACCGAGCAGCAGCGCGCCGCCTACACCAAAGCCATCATTGACCAATGGCACGCGGCCACGGCCGACCAGAAGGCACGCGGCCTCCAGTGGTACGCCACGGCTCACGAATTCGCCGCAGAAATCGCAGCAGGAGAAACCCACAAGGGCGCGGGCGTCCTCGCCGCACTCTCCGCCAACAAATCATGGGCCGAGAATTGCAGGCTGGCCCGCAAGGCATTCGCCGAAGGAAGGGCGAGCGGACATGTCCGCGACGCAATCACCAAGGCCAACCGAATCATGGAAGGCACCGACCCCAGCGAGGTCCTGCCCATGCACCTCAAAACGGGAGCCTTTTACGTGTGCATCGCCGACCCGGAAAACCCGGACGCCGTTGTAATTGACCGCCACGCGCACGACATTGCAGTACGAGAGATCTACGGCCAGCGGGACCGAGGATTGGGAGCAGTCGGCCGCTACAATCTCCTTGCCGACTGCTACCGTGCCGCAGCACGGGACATCGGAGAAGTCCCCAGTAAAGTTCAGGCCGTTACCTGGGTAGCCCACATCGAGCGCAGCCGATAAGGATCGGGGGTGCGGTCTGGTTCCAGAGTTTGTCTCGGGGTACAGTTTGAAGCACTGGGGTGGCCCGGTTCTGCCAAAGCTACATGGTGCATCAGTTGATGCAGGGTCACGCGACCCCGACCACCCCCTTCCCCTTGCCGCTCGGGCCGTAGGCCCGTTGGCCGACCCGCGCAGCGGGGC
>NZ_JBHRWL010000031.1:0-103944 GCF_042647945.1 Streptomyces lusitanus | reverse complement strand
CAGCTCCCGCAGCGGATGCCTGGCCAGCACCGCGTCCACCTCCGGCGTCAGCGCCGCCGCCAGCCGTGCCGGCGCCGGGCGCTCCGTGTCGCGCAGGGCGTCCACGGCCGCGCGCAGCACCTCCCGGTCACCCGAGCCGGGCGCCTGCTCCGCCGCCCGCTCGTGCAGCCGCGCCCCCTCCTCCAGCACCACCTCGGTGTCCATGCCCGCCGGGATCTTTATCTGCGCGTGGTGCCGCCAGGTGGTGACCGGGTCGCCCCACGCCTCCACCGCGTACGTCCACAGGCCCGTCGCCGCCGGGGTGACGGTCGCCCCCCAGCGGTCCGTGCCGGGCGCCAGCTCCCGCATCGGCGTGAACGGACCCGGACGTCCCTCCGGGTCCCGCAGCACCACGTTGGCCGCCACCGCGTCGTGCCCCTCCCGGAACACGGTCGCCGTCACCTCGAACGACTCGCCCACCACCGCCTTCGCCGGCCGGCGGCCCTGGCGCACCAGCGGCCGGACGTCCAGCACGGGGATGCGTCCCACGGAGGTCTCGGGAGGGGCCGGTGCCGCGGGCGTGGCCGGGGCGGACGGGGCCGGGGCGGACGGGGCGCGCCCGGCGGCGGCCGGCCTGCCGCGTGGGGCGCCGGACGGTGTCCGGGGCGAGCGGGACGAGGGGGACGACGAATGGTGCTTGGCGGGCATGACCGCTCCTGTCCGCGTCAACGAGGGTGGGCGGATGACTGTGGGGAGGTGGGTCCTGCGGGGTCTCAGTGGGGTGTACCCGCAGGAGCCTTCCCACACCGTTCGGGTGGGCAATCCGGCCCTTTGTTAACTACTCACGCGTATGTCGACACTCAAGACCGGCCGGGGCCCTTCGGCACCCGACGGGTCCGGAGGACGCCCGTCCTGGGCGCGTTCCCACCGGCGCGCGGGGGCGAGGGCGCCTTGAAGCACGCGAGGCGCTCCCGCGCACGCGGGCCTCCTAGCGGACGGGGTGCGCGCGCCGTGGGTACGCCGTCCGCCGCACCCCGTGACCAGCGGCTCCGCCGCCCGCCCCGCCCTCCGCCGGCACGGGGTGCGGCGACACGCCCGCGTCCTGCCCGTACGGCGGCATGTGACCGCTGGGGAAGGCGGGGCGGAAGGGGCGCGAGGGGACGGAACACCGGGGGTGACCCGGGTGCGGGTCGGACGGCCGGCGGAAACGGCCGGTTTCTTGCCCCGCCCGGCGTCCGGCCGGGACGCGCGGGACGTCAGGGGTCCGGGCAGGGTCCGGGAGGGGCCGGGGAGGGGTGGCGCGACGCGCGGAGTGAAGTACGACAAGGCCGTACATGGGGGCGGAATCGGCCATGTCCACTGTGCGGTGAATCGTTTGGACGGGGCAGGCGCGGTACCCGTGTCTTCCGGCTTCCCCCGCGGACGGTCTCCGCGCCGGTACTGTCGGCTGCGATACCCGGACGCACACCGCGTCTCTCACGAACGCGCCGAGGTGGCTTGTGAAGGCTATCCGTCGATTCACCGTCCGACCCGTGCTCCCCGAACCCCTCCGGCCGCTGAGCGACCTGGCCCGCAATCTGCGCTGGTCCTGGCACGCCGGGACCCGGGACCTGTTCCGCTCCGTCGACCCCGAACGCTGGGCCGCGGCCGGCGGCGACCCCGTGCGCCTGCTGGGCAGCGTGCCCACCGAGCGGCTCGCCGAACTGGCCGGCGACCGCGACTTTCTCGACCGCCTCGCCGCGGTCGCGGGCGACCTGGACACCTACATGACCGGCGACCGCTGGTACCAGCGGCAGAGCGGCCGGCTGCCCGCGGCCGTCGCCTACTTCTCCCCCGAGTTCGGCATCACCGCCGCCCTGCCGCAGTACTCCGGCGGGCTCGGCATCCTGGCCGGCGACCACCTCAAGGCCGCCAGCGACCTCGGCGCCCCCCTGATCGGCGTCGGCCTGCTCTACCGGCACGGCTACTTCCGCCAGTCCCTGTCCCGGGACGGCTGGCAGCAGGAGCACTACCCCGTCCTCGACCCGCACGAGCTGCCCCTGGACCAGCTCAAGGAGGCCGACGGCGCCCCCGCCCAGATCACCCTCGCCCTGCCCGGCGACCGCTCCCTGCGCGCCCGCGTCTGGGTCGCCCAGGTGGGCAGGATCCCGCTGCTGCTGCTCGACTCCGACATCGAGGAGAACGACCTCATCGAGCGCGGGGTGACCGACCGGCTCTACGGCGGCGGCAGCGAGCACCGGCTGCTCCAGGAGATGCTCCTCGGCATAGGAGGTGTCCGCGCGGTCCGCACGTACTGCCGGCTCACCGGGCACGCGGCGCCGGAGGTGTTCCACACCAACGAGGGGCACGCCGGGTTCCTCGGCCTGGAGCGGATGGCCGAGCTGCGCGCCGAGGGGCTCGACTTCGACGCGGCCCTGGAGGCGGTGCGCGCCGGGACCGTGTTCACCACGCACACGCCCGTGCCGGCCGGCATCGACCGCTTCGACCGCGAACTGGTCGCCCGGCACTTCGGGCCGCACGCGGAGCTGCCCGGCCTGGAGGTCGACCGCATCCTGCGGCTCGGCATGGAGACCTACCCCGGCGGCGAGCCCAACCTGTTCAACATGGCCGTGATGGGCCTGCGCCTGGCGCAGCGGGCCAACGGGGTCTCCGTGCTGCACGGCCAGGTCAGCCGGGAGATGTTCGCCGGACTGTGGCCCGGGTTCGACCCCGAGGAGGTGCCCATCACCTCCGTCACCAACGGGGTGCACGCGCCCACCTGGGTCGCCCCCGAGGTGTACCGGCTCGGCGCCCGGCAGATCGGCACCCAGCGCGCGGAGGAGGCGCTCAGCGTCGGCGACTCCGACCGCTGGGACTCCGTCGCCGACATCCCCGACCAGGACATCTGGGAGCTGCGCCGGTCGCTGCGCGAACTGCTGGTGCTGGAGGTGCGGGAACGGCTGCGGGCCTCCTGGCGGCAGCGCGGCGCCGGGACCGCCGAACTGGGCTGGATCGACGGCGTGCTCGACCCCGACGTGCTCACCATCGGCTTCGCCCGGCGGGTCCCCTCGTACAAGCGGCTGACGCTGATGCTGCGCGACCGGGACCGGCTGATGGACCTGCTGCTGCACCCCGACCGGCCGGTGCAGATCGTGGTCGCGGGCAAGGCGCACCCGGCCGACGACGGCGGCAAGCGGCTCATCCAGGAGCTGGTCCGCTTCGCCGACGACCCGCGCGTGCGGCACCGGATCGTGTTCCTGCCCGACTACGGCATGGCGATGGCGCAGAAGCTGTACCCCGGCTGCGACATCTGGCTGAACAACCCGCTGCGGCCGCTGGAGGCGTGCGGCACCAGCGGGATGAAGGCCGCGCTCAACGGCGGCCTCAACCTGTCCGTGCTGGACGGCTGGTGGGACGAGTGGTTCCAGCCCGACTTCGGCTGGGCGATCCCCACGGCGGACGGCGTCGGAACCGACGCGGACCGGCGCGACGACATAGAGGCCGCGGCGCTGTACGACCTGCTGGAGCAGCGGGTGACCCGCGCCTTCTACGAGCGCGGGCGCAGCGGGCTGCCGGACCGCTGGATCGAGATGGTCCGGCGGACGCTGAGCCTGCTCGGGCCGAAGGTGCTGGCCGGGCGCATGGTGCGGGAGTACGTGGAGCGGCTGTACACGCCGGCCGCGCACGCGCACCGGGCGATGAACGCCGATGCCGCCCGGGAGCTCGCGGAGTGGAAGGCGACGGTGCGGGGGGCGTGGCACGGGGTGACCGTCGACCACGTCGAGACGTCCGTGGCCTCGGCCACCGCCGAACTGGGCAGCACGCTGGCCCTCCGGGTGCGGGTGGGGCTGGGGGGTCTGCGGCCGGAGGACGTCGAGGTGCAGGCGGTCGCGGGGCGGGTCGACGAGGAGGATCGCATCACGGATGCGGCGGCTGTGCCGTTGAAGCCGGTGGGGGCGCCGGGGGCGGGGGGTGAGTGGGTCTACGAGGGCCCGCTGTCCCTCGACCGGACGGGTCCGTTCGGCTACACCGTCCGGGTGCTTCCCAGCCATCGGCTGCTGGCGTCGGGCGCGGAGTTGGGCCTGGTGGCGGTCCCGTCGGAGGACGTGGCGGAGGCAGCGGGCCTACTCATGCGCTGACGCGCCCGTCAGGGGCGCGGGGAACTGCGCCCCCAGCCCCGCACGACCCGCACCCGGCGTGCGACAGTTCTCGGCACCTCGGTGGCCGCCGGGGGCGCGGGGAACTGCGCGACCGGCCCCGTGCGGCCTGCACCCGGCGTGCGACAGTTCCCGGCACCCCGGTGGCCGTACGGGGTTGAACGCAGGCCTGCTGGGGGGTGCCGCCTGCGCCCACCCGTGCCGCCCCAAGCGGCACGACTGCCCGCAGGCGGCAGGCGCCTCAGGGGCGCGGGGAACTGCGTGATCGGCCCCGTGCTGCCCGCACCCGGCGTCGGACCGCCCCCGGCACCCCCGTGCGCCGGTCAGGCGTCCGAGACCCCCCGGGTCGCAAGTCTGCGTAGGACCTTGCCGCAGCGGCGCGCGTAAGCGTGCTGGAGGCTTCGGGTGGCCGGGCCGCCCGCCCGCGCGTACCAGCGGGCCGGCCTGCTGAAGGCCGAGACGGTCAGCCACACCGTCCCGTCCCCCGTCCGGTGGACGACGAACGCCTCCTCCCCGCTCTCCGGATGCCCCGCCAGCGTCCCGTACGCCCAGCCGGCCCGGCGGTACTCCTCCTCCGCCCACACCACCCGGCAGGGCGCCCGCACCACCCCCGCCAGGGTGACGGTCACGTCGACGTCGGACGCCGCCCGCTCCGCGGACGCGTCGACGCCGACGCCCATCTCCCGGTGCATCTCCCAGCCGAACAGCGCGTCCGCGGCCTGGCGGAACACCTTCTCGCCCTCGCCGAGCCGGGTGCGCTCCCTCAGGTGGTGAAAACCCGGAGGGCAGTAGTCGGGATCCCGGCTCGCGCCGACGTGGTCGTAGGTGAAGTCCGCCGAAGACATGGGACCCAAGCCTAGGCGGTGGCCTCGCGGCCACCGCCGGCACCGGTCGGCCTCAGCTGACGTTCACCGCCTTCCAGGCCGCGTCGACCGCCCTGTACTCCGCGCTGCCCGACCCGTACAGCGCCGACGCCGCGCTCAGCGTGCCGGTGCGGGCCGCCTTGTAGTTGGTCGTCGAGGTGAAGTACGTGGTCAGCGCCTTGTACCAGATCTGCAGCGCCTTCGCGCGGCCGATGCCGGTGACCGTGGAGCCGTCGTACGTCGGCGAGTTGTAACTCACGCCGTTGACGGTCCTGGCGCCGCTGCCCTCGCTCAGCAGGAAGAAGAAGTGGTTCGCCGGGCCCGAGGAGTAGTGCACGTCGACCGAGCCGAGGTTGGAGGACCAGTAGTCCCGGGACGCGCCGTCCTTGCTCGGCTTGTCCATGTACCGCAGCGGGCTGCCGTCGCCGTTGATGTCGATCTTCTCGCCGATGAGGTAGTCGCCGGCGTCGGCGGAGTTGGCCGCGTAGAACTCCGCGCCGGTGCCGAAGATGTCGCTGGTCGCCTCGTTGAGGCCGCCGGACTCGCCGCTGTAGCGCAGGCCGGCGGTGTTGGCGGTGACGCCGTGGCTCATCTCGTGGCCGGCGACGTCCAGCGAGGTCAGCGGGTTGACGTTGCCCGTGCCGTCGCCGTAGGTCATGCAGAAGCAGCTGTCCTGCCAGAAGGCGTTGACGTAGTTGCTGCCGTAGTGGACGCGGGAGTAGGCGGCCCTGCCGTCGTTCCTGATGCCGTTGCGCCCGAAGGTGTTCTTGTAGAAGTCCCAGGTGATCTGGGCGCCGTAGGCGGCGTCCACGGCCGCGGTCTGGTCGCTCGAGGAGCTGGAGGCGGTGCCGGTGCCCCAGGTGTCGTCGGCGTCGGTGAACAGGGTGCCGGTGCCGGAGGTGGAGCGCGCCAGGTTGTAGGTCTTGTGACCGCCGCGCGAGGTGTCGTTCAGCTGGTACGTCGAGCCCGACCTGACCGTGCCGAGGGTGACGGTGCCGGAGTACAGGCTCCGGCCGGTGCCGGTGTGCACGGCCTGCCACTCGTGCAGCTTCTCGCCGGTGGTGGCGTCGGTGACGACGTGCAGCTCGTTCGGGGTGCCGTCCTCCTGGCGGCCGCCGACGACGGTCTCGTAGGCGAGGACGGGCGTGCCCTCGGCGGCCCAGATCACCCGGCGGGGCGCGGAGCCGGCCTCGGCGCGCTCCGCGCCGGCCTTCCCGGCGGCGGCGAGGGCCTGCGCCTCGGCCTGGGCCGCGCCGACCTTGGGCGTCACGGAGGGAACCGCGACGGCCGCCCGCACGGCCTTGGTGACGGTTCTGGCGCCGTCCGCCGGCTGGTGCACGACCAGGTCGCCGCCGAGCACGGGCAGTCCGGCGTAGGTGCGCTCGTAGCGGGTGTGGACCGTGCCGTCGACGTCCCGCACGACGTCCTTGACGATCAGCTTCTCCTGGGCGCCGAGGCCTATCGCGTCGGCGGTCGCGTCGGCCGTGGCCTGCTGCTCCTGGATGAGGGAGGTGCGGGCCGCGGCGGACAGCGGCACGGAGGCGCCGCCCAGGGCCGGCGTGCCGGCGGGGGCGGAGCCTGCGGTCGCGGTGCCGGTGGCCAGTCCGGTGGTGAGCAGGGCGCCGGCCACGACCGCGGTGGCGGCGGCCAGGGCGGTACGGCGACGCGCGTAGAGGGGAGTCACTCGAAGCTCCTCGGGGGTGAGTGGGGGGGTGCGGACGGTGGGGGGCCGTCCAGGTGGTGCACCGAGCGAGGGAAGAGTGACACCTGCGTCGCGTACATGTCAGGAGGGTCGGATGACGTTGGCCGAAAATCGACGTCCGGATGAATGTTGCATGCGTGCGAACCCGCGTGACCTCGGCAAAGACGCAACCCGTGGCACGTATGGGGTCGGCAAAAACGGCGCCGTCCCGGGCGGTGGCGACCACCCGGGACGGCGCCGTGACGGGGTCCGTCTACGGGAAGGTCAGGCTCCAGCCGTTGATGTAGCCGGTGTCGTAGCGGGCCACGTCCTGCACCCGCAGCTGCCAGGTGCCGTTGGCCGACTCCGACGACGCGTTGACCGTGTACGTCTCGTTGATGTCGTCCGCCGAACCGCCGGTGCGGTTGCGCAGCCGGTACGACGTGCCGTCCGGGGCGACCAGGTCGACCACCAGGTCACCGCTCCAGGTGTGCACGATGTCCACCGAGACCTGGAGGTTGGCCGGCGCGTTGCCGGTCCGGCCGGTGACGGTGATCGGGGACGTCACCGCGGCGCCGGCGTCCGGGATCGCCACGTCGGCGGAGGACTCGAAGCTGGTGCCGCCGCCCCCGGGACCGCCGGAGCGGGCGCCGACGTTGACGGCCGCCCAGGCGTCCTGCACCGCCTTGTACTCGGCGCCGTCCGTGCCGTACAGCTCACCGGTCGCAGCCAGGGTGCCGGTGCGGGCCGCCGCGTAGTTGGTGGTGGAGGTGAACTTCGTGGTGAGTGCGCGGAACCAGATCTTCTCCGCCTTGTCGCGGCCGATGCCGGTGACCGGCAGGCCGTCGGAGGTGGGGGAGTCGTAGGTGACCCCGTTGATGGTCTTGGTGCCGCTGCCCTCGCTCAGCAGGTAGAAGAAGTGGTTGGCCACGCCCGACGAGTAGTGCACGTCGATCGAGCCGATGCCGGAGTACCAGGAGTCCTTGGACCGGCCGTCCTTGCTCGGCTCGTCCATGTAGCGCAGCGGGGTGCCGTCGCCGTTGATGTCGATCTCCTCGCCGATGAGGTAGTCACCGACGTCGGAGGAGTTGTTCGCGTAGAACTCGACGGTCGCGCCGAAGATGTCGCTGGTCGCCTCGTTGAGGCCGCCGGACTCGCCGCTGTAGATCAGGCCCGCGGTGGACGAGGTGAGACCGTGCGACATCTCGTGCGCGGCCACGTCGATCGACGTGAGCGGGTTGGCGTTGCCGGAGCCGTCGCCGTAGGTCATGCAGAAGCAGCTGTCCGACCAGAAGGCGTTGACGTAGTTGTTGCCGTAGTGGACCCGGGAGTACGCGCCGACGCCGTCCCCGCGGATGCCGCTGCGGCCGTGCACGTTCTTGTAGTAGTCCCAGGTCAGCGCCGCCCCGTAGTGGGCGTCCGCGCCGGCCGACTCCGCGTTGGACGGGCTGCCGTTGCCCCAGACGTCGTCGGAGCCGGAGAACAGCGTCCCGGTGCCGGAGGTGCCGCGGTTGAGGTTGTACGTCCTGTGCCCGCCGCGTGCGCCGTCGGTGAGGTTGTACGACGACCCGGACTGGGTGGTCGTCAGGTCGACGGTGCCGCTGTAGACGGTGTGGCCGGTGCCGTTCTGCACGGCCTGCCACTCGTACAGCTTCTCGCCGGTGGTGGCGTCGGTGACGACGTGCAGCTCCTGCGGGGTGCCGTCGTGCTGGAGGCCGCCGACGACCGTCTCGTACGCGACGACCGGCCTCCCGTCCGCCGCCCAGATCACCTTGCGCGGGGCCCGGTCGACGTCCGCCTTCTCGGCCTTCTCGGCCTTCGCGGCGGACAGGGCCTGCTGCTCGGCCTTCGCGGCCGGCACCGTCGCGGCGGTGGTGGCGGGCTTCACCGCGGCACGGGTCGCCTTCACGACCTTGTCGGCCTCGCCGGCCGTGTCGCCCTGGACGACCAGGTCGCCGCCGAGGACGGGCAGTCCGTCGTAGGTGCGCTCGTAGCGCACGTGCACGGTGCCGTCGCGGTCCTTGAGGACGTCGCGGACGACGAGCTTCTCCTTGGCGCCGAGGCCGAGGTCCTTGGCGGTCTCGGCCTTGACGGAGTCCGCCTGGCGCATCAGCGCGGCACGCTGGGCGGGGGTGAGCGTGACCGACTCCGAGGCGGACGCGGCGGCGCTCGCGGCCCGCGGCGTCGTGCCGGGGGCGGCGGTGGCGGCGCCGGACTGCACGGCCGTGGCGATCAGCGCGGCCACGCCGGCGAGGGCGACGGCGGCGGCGCGGCGCTGCGTGGTGCGGGGGGTGCGTCTGTGGGACGTCCTGCTTCTCAACGCTGACTCCTTCTGCGGGGCCGCGGGGTTGCGCGGCCTGGGGAGACCGGCCGGCGGGTCAGCCGGCCGGGCAGAACGGAAGTGCACTCGAGCAGTGACCGCGCACAACGGGCAGCCGGGGCTGTGGGGTTGCTGTGAAGCGGCCGTGGGAAGAGTGGCAGGGGAGTGCGCTTTCTGTCAGGGGCGCGTCAAGAAGTTGGCCGGATTCCGTCCGGTGTCCGGGAGGGGGTGTCCGGCAATCGGACGACGGCGGACGGGAGGTGCTTCGGACGGCCGGGTGCGCCGCCTTGACGGACCCGGAACACCGGTTCCTACGGCGTGCCGCCGCCCGGCCGGTCCCCGTGCCAGGACCGCCACAGCGCCGCGTACACCCCGTCCGCCGCCACCAGGGCGTCGTGCGTGCCCAGTTCGGAGAGCCGGCCGTCCTCCATCACCGCCACCCGGTCCGCGTCGTGCGCGGTGTGCAGCCGGTGCGCGACGGCGACGACCGTACGGCCCTCCAGCACGGCGGCCAGCGCGCGCTCGGCGTGCCGGGCGGTCGCCGGGTCGAGCAGCGCGGTCGCCTCGTCGAGGACCAGCGTGTGCGGATCGGCCAGCACCACGCGCGCCAGCGCCAGTTGCTGCGCCCGCGGGCCGTCCGTGGGGTGACCGCCCTCGCCCAGCTCGGTGTCCAGACCGCGCGGCAGCTCCCGCACCCAGCCGTCCGCCCCCACCACCGCGAGCGCCGCCCACAGCTCCTCGTCCCCGGCGTCCGGCGCGGCGATCCGCAGATTGTCCCGGACCGACCCCAGGAAGACATGGTGCTCCTGCGTCACCAGCACCACCTGCCGGCGCAGCCGCTCCGGGTCCAGCGACGCCACCGGCACCCCGCCCACGGTCACGCTCCCGGCGGCCGGCGCGTCCACCCCCGCCAGCAGCCGGCTCAGCGTGGTCTTGCCCGCGCCCGACGGCCCCACCACCGCCAGCCGTTCGCCCGGCGTCACCGTCAGGTCCACCCCGCGCAGCACCTCGCCGCCCCCGTCGTACGCGTAGCGCACCCCGGTCACGTCGATCCGGTCGTCCGCCGGGTCCGGGGCGGCGCCGCGCCCGGCCGCGCGCGGCGCCCGGGCCAGACCCTCCACCCGCGCGAACGAGGCCCCGCTGGACTGAAGTTGCTCCATCCGCATCAGCACCTCGTCCAGCGGACCGCTCAGCTGGAGCAGGTACAGCGAGGCCGCCACCACCGCGCCCAGGCTCACCGCGCCCCGCTCGTGCAGCCATCCGCCGCACAGCAGCACCCCGGCCACCGGCACGATGTACGACAGCTCGACCGCCGGGAAGAACACCGAGCGCAGGAACAGCGTCCGCATACGGGTGCGGCGGGACGTCTCCAGCGCCTCCCGGCTCGCCCGGATCCGTACCTCACGCATCCCGAACGCCTCCACCGTGCGGGCGCCCGCCGCCGTCGACGCGACCACCTCCGCCACGTCCGAATTGGCCGCGCCCTCGGCGAGATACGCCTGACGGGCCCGCCGCAGATACCAGCGCAGCACCAGCCAGATCGGGGTCAGGCACAGCAGCCCCAGCGCGCCCAGCAGCGGGTCCACGACCAGGATCGCGGCCGCCACGAACAGCGACTGCACCAGGTTGACCAGCAGCGACGGCCCGGCGTCGCGCAGCGTCGTGCCCACGGCGGTCACGTCCGCCGTGCCCCGCGTCGTCAGGTCGCCGGTGCCCGCCCGCTCCACCACCGCGGACGGCAGCGCCAGCACCCGGTCCACGAACCGCTCCCGCACCCGCGCCAGCGTCCGCTCCCCGAACCGGTGCCCCACGTAGCGGGCCCAGCGGGACAGCAGCAGCTGCGCCACCGCGCACGCCAGGATGACCGGGGCCAGCCGGTCCACCACCGCGGTCCCGCCGCCCGCCCGCACCTCGTCGACGATCCGCCCGAGCAGCCACGGCCCGGCCAGACCGGCGAGCGCCGCCGCGCCGTTCAGCGCCAGCACGCCCGCGAACGCCCGCCCGTCCGCCCGCACCAGCTCCCCGGCCGCCCGGCGCACATCGGCCGGTTCCGCCACCGGCAGCCGCTCCCCGCTCATCCCGCCACCTCCTCGGCGACGCCCTGCTCGGCGTCCCTGGCCACCAGGCGCCGGTACTCCGGTTCGCCGTCCAGCAGGTCGCGGTGGGCGCCGCTCGCCGCCACCTTGCCGTCGACCAGGAACAGCACCCGGTCGGCCCGGTCCAGCACCAGCGGCGACGTGGTGACCAGCACCGTCGTACGGCCCTCGCGCGCGGTTCGCAGCCGGCCGGCGACCAGAGCCTCGGTGTGCGCGTCCAGCGCCGAGGTCGGCTCCACCGCCAGCAGCACCTCCGGGCCGGCCAGCAGCGCCCGCGCCAGCCGCACCCGCTGCCGCTGACCGCCGGACAGGCTGCGGCCCTGCGCCGACACCACCGAGGCCGGTCCGTCCGGCAGCCCGCGCACCACGTCGTCGGCGGCCGCCGCGTGCAGGGCCCGCAGCACCTCCTCGTCGGACGCCTCGCACCCGCCCGCGACCACCTCGCGCAGCGGGCCCGCGAACAGCGCCGCCTCCGGGTCGGCGACCAGGATCCGCTCCCGCACCCGGGCGAGCGCGATCTCGTCCAGCCGGACCCCGCCCCACGTGACCTCCGACGGCGTGTACCGGCCCAGCCGGTCCACCACGGCCGCCGCGTCCGCCGGCCGGGCGCACACCAGCGCGGTCAGCCGCCCCGGCAGCACCCGCACCCCGGACTCCGGGTCCTCCAGCGCGGACGGCTCCGCCGGCGGGTCGGCGGTGGCCGCGTCCGGCGGCGGCTGGATCCGCAGCAGCGCCGTCACCCGGCCGGCCGCGACCACGCCCCGGCTGAGGTAGTAGCCGGACTCGATCAGGAACATCACCGGCCACACCAGCATGGTCACGTACCCGTACACCGACACCAGTTCGCCGATGCTGATGTCCCCCTGCGCGGCCTGCCGCGCCGCGATCCATGTCACCACCGCGAGGAACAGCGTCGGCAGGCCCGCGGACAGCGCCTGCATCCAGCTCGTCACCGCCCCCACCCGGTAGCCCTGCTCCCGCAGCCGCCCCGAGTCCCGGCGGAACGCGTCCGCGACCAGCCCCTTGCCGCCGAGCCCGCTCAGCACCCGCAGCCCGCCCGCGAGATCCCCGATCCGCGCGGTCAGCACGCCCTGCCGCTCCCGGTACTCCGTCTCCGCGCCCTGGAGCCGCCCGGCCAGCGGCCCCACCACCAGCGCGATCACCGGCACCCCCAGCAGCACCACCACGGCCAGCAGCGGCGACACCTCCAGCAGCAGCCCCGCCACCGCCGCGTACGCCACGACCGCGCCGATCCCCGGCCCGACGGCGGTGAGCGCCTGCGCGATCACCTGCACGTCGCCCACGCCGATCGTCACGACCTCCCCGGCCCCCGCCCGCCGCTCCAGCGCCGCGCCCAGCCGCACCGTGTGCCCGACGACCACCTTCACCGTGCGGAAGTTGGCGTCCATCCGCACCTTCGTCATGGTGCGGTGCCGCATCATGCTCAGCCAGGCGTTGAACGCGGTCACCCCGACCAGGGCGGCGGCCCAGCCGGCCAGCGCCGCCATGTCGCCCGTCTGGAGCCCGTCGTCCACCGCCCGGGACATCAGGTACGGCGTGGACGCCAGCAGCACCATCCACACGCTGCCGTACACCGCCCCCGCCGCGCAGCGCCCCGGCTGCCGGCGCACCAGCCACCACAGGTAGCCGGCCCCGCCGCGCCCGTCGGGCGTGCCGGGATCCTCGTAGGCGTCGATCACGTCAGTTCCCCTCCCCTGGACGCGGCTCCCGCGGGCCCGCGACGGTGCTCGTCAGGCCAGGCTGTCCCGCCAGGCCCGGTGCAGATCCGCGAACCGGCCCGTACCGCCGACGAGTTCGTCCGGGGTGCCGTCCTCGACGATCCGCCCGTGCTCCATCACCAGCACCCGGTCCGCGATCTCCACGGTGGACAGCCGGTGCGCGATCACCACCGCCGTACGGCCCTTCAGCACCGTCGCCATGGCCCGCTGCACCGCCCGCTCGCCGGGAATGTCCAGCGAGCTGGTCGCCTCGTCCAGGATCAGCACCGCCGGGTCCGCCAGCAGCGCCCGCGCGAACGCCACCAGCTGCCGCTGACCGGCCGAGATGCGGCCGCCGCGCTTGCGGACGTCCGTGTCGTAGCCGTCGGGCAGCGCGGCGATGAAGTCGTGCGCGCCGATCTCCTTGGCGGCCCGCTCGATCTCCTCCCGGCCCGCCTCCGGACGGCCGATCGCGATGTTCTCGGCGACCGTCCCGGAGAACAGGAACGCCTCCTGGGTCACCATCACCACCTCGCGCCGCAGATCCCGGCCCCTCAGGTCGCGCAGGTCCACGCCGTCGAGCAGCACCCGCCCGTCGGAGGGGTCGTAGAACCGGGCGAGCAGCTTCGCCAGCGTCGACTTGCCCGCGCCGGTGGAGCCGACGACCGCGACCGTCTGCCCGGCCGGCAGGGTGAGGCCGAAGCGGGGCAGCACCTCGCCGCCGGTGCGGTACGCGAACCGCACGTCGTCGAAGACCACCTCGCGCCCGGGCAGACCGGAACGCCGCCCCGGCAGCTCACGGGGCGTCGCAGGCTCCGGCACCGACGGCGTCTGCGCCAGCAGCCCGGCGATCTTCTCCAGCGAGGCCGCCGCCGACTGGTAGGAGTTGAGGAACATGCCGAGCCGGTCGATCGGGTCGTACAGCCGCCGCAGATAGAGCACGGCCGCCGCCAGCACACCCAGCGCCAGCGTCTGACCGGCCACCCGGTAGGCGCCCCACAGCACGATCAGCGCGACCGTGGTGTTGGCGGTCACCCGGGAGCCGACGACGTAGCGCGCCATCTCGATCAGCGCGTCGCCGTTGGTCTTCTCGTGCCGCCGGTTCAGCACCGCGAAGTCGGCGTCGTTGGCCTGCTCGCGGCGGAACGCGCGCACCGGGCGGATGCCGTTCATCGTCTCGACGAACTTCACGATCACCGCGGCGATCGCCGTCGACCGCCTCCGGTACACCCGCTGCGCCCGCCGCTGGTAGGAGCGCACCAGCAGGTACAGCGGCACGAACGACGCCACCGCCACCGCGCCCAGGCCCAGGTCCAGCCAGAGCAGCAGCACCGAGATGTACACGGCGGACAGGATCGTCATCACCAGTTCCTGAAGGCCCTCCTCCAGCAGCTCCCGCAGCGACTCGACGTCGGTGGTGGAGCGGGAGATCAGCCGCCCGGAGGTGTAACGCTCGTGGAAGTCCACGCTCAGCGCCTGCGCGTGCCGGAAGATCCGGCCGCGCAGGTCCAGCAGCACGTCCTGGCTGACCCGCGCGGAGGCGGTGATGAACGCGTACTGCAACGCCCCGGCCGCCGACGCGCACAGCAGATAGCCCACCGCCACCGCGATCAGCGGCCCGTGGTCGTCCCCGCGGAAGGCGGGCACCGCCCGGTCGATCGCGTACGCCACCAGCAGCGGGCCCGCCTGCACGGCGGCCTGCTGGAGCAGCAGCAACAGCGCGGCGACGGCGACCCGGCCGCGCATCGGCGCGAGCAGGGAGCGCAGCAGCGCGCCGGTGGCGCCCGGGGGAGTGGGAAGGACGTCCCGGTCGAAGGGGTCGCCGTCCTTGTGCCTCGCCCGGTCGTCGTCCTCGTCGCGGACCGGTGCGGTCGTGGCCGCCGTCATCGCTGCTCCTCCCGTTCCTCCGCCGGGTCGCCCGACATGAGGTGGGCGTACTCGGCATTGCCCCGCAGCAGTTCGTGATGGGTGCCGACCGCCGTGATCCGCCCGCCGGACAGCAGCGCCACCCGGTCGGCGAGCAGCACCGTGGACGGGCGGTGCGCCACGATCAGCGCGGTGGTGTCGGCGAGCACCCGGCGCAGCGCGGCCTCGACCGCGGCCTCGGTGTGCACGTCCAGTGCGGACAGCGGATCGTCCAGCACCAGGAAGTCGGGGCGCCCGACGACCGCGCGCGCGAGGGCGAGCCGCTGCCGCTGCCCGCCGGAGAGGCTCAGCCCCTGCTCGCCGACCTGGGTGGCGGTGCCCTGGGGCAGGGCGTGGGCGAAGTCGGCCTGGGCGACGGCCAGGGCGCGCTCCAGGTCCTCCTCGCCGGTGCCACCGCCCATCAGGACGTTCTCGCCGACGGTCGCGGAGAACAGGGTGGGTTCCTCGAAGGCGACGGCGACGCGGGAGCGGAGTTCTTCTCTGGACATCTCGGTGATGTCCCGGCCGTCGAGGGTGATGCGGCCCTCGGTGACCTCGTGGAGGCGGGGGACCAGGGCGGTGAGGGTGGTTTTGCCGCTGCCGGTCGCGCCGACGAGGGCGAGGGATTCGCCGGGGTGGATGTGGAGGTCGATGCGGGTCAGGACGGGGGGTGCGCTGTCGGGGGCGTCCGGGTAGCGGAACGTGACGTTCTCGAAGCGTAGGCCTCCAAGGCTGCCGGTGTCGGTGTCCGCCGGGGGTTGGTTGCGCCGCTCGGCGCTGCGAGGTGCCGCTGCGCCCACCCTCCCCCACTCTCGGCTTCGCTCGAGCGGGGGGACCCCCATCGCCCCAGCGGCACGACTGCCCGCAGCGGCGGCGGACGCCGTCGTCCCCGACTCCTGTTCCGCGTCCATCACCTCGAAGTAGCGTTCCGTGGCCGTTGCCGCCTCCTGGCTCATGGCCAGCAGGAAGCCGATCGAGTCCACCGGCCAGCGCAGCGCCAGTGCCGTGGACAGGAACGCCACCAGCGTGCCCGCCGACAGCGTGCCGTCCGCCACCTGCACCGCGCCCAGCACCAGCGCCGCCCCGATGGCGAACTCGGGCAGCGTCACGATGATGCCGAGGATCGTCGCCAGGAGCCGCGCCTTGTGCAGCTCCGTGCCCCGCAGCTTTCCCGACAGCTCCCGGAACGCCAGCGCCTGGCTGCGGTGCCGGCCGAACCCCTTGATGATCCGGATGCCGAGCACGCTCTCCTCGACCACCGTCGTCAGGTCGCCCACCTGGTCCTGGGCCTGCCGCGCGGCCAGCGAGTACCGCTTCTCGAACACCACGCAGGTGATCAGCACGGGCGCCGCCGGCACCAGGATGACCAGCCCCAGCGCCCAGTCCTGCACCAGCATGATGATCACGCCGACCAGGATCGTCACCCCGTTGACCAGCAGGAAGGTCAGCGGGAACGCGAAGAACATGCGCAGCAGCGCGAGGTCCCCGGTGGCCCGGGACAGCAGCTGGCCCGAGGCCCAGCGGTCGTGGAAGGCGATCGGCAGCCGCTGGAGATGCCGGTACAGGTCCGCCCGCATCTCCGCCTCGACGTGCGACAGCGGCCGCGCCACCAGCCACCGCCGGAACCCGAACAGCAGCGCCTCCGCGAGCCCGAGCAGCAGCAGGTACAGCGCGCCGAGCCACACCCCCGCCGGGTCACGGTCGGCGATCGGACCGTCCACCATCCACTTCAGGACGAGCGGGATGACCAGCCCGATGCAGGACGCCAGGACGGCGATGAACGCGGCGGAGAACAGGCGCGCCCGCACGGGGCGCACGTACGGCCACAGCCGCAGCAGCGTCCGCACGGTGGAGCGGGGCTCCCGGGGAGAAGGTGTAGTGGGCATCAGCAGTGAGAGTACGGTTCGCCACTGACGCTGCCCACCGAATTCCGGCCCGGTCCGCCTCGGCCGCGGGTCCTACGACCGGCGTCCCGGGGCGGCCGGACCTGGGCGAACGGCCCTCCGGTGACCCGGGGGACGGGGAGTCGTACCACTCCATCGGCCGATCGGACGATGCGCGGCCGAGCGCGACGGCCGATGTGCGCGCACCCCGCTCGCCGGAACACTGACCGTCATGTCCGTCATCGATGTCACCGACCTGCGCAAGGCCTACGGCGGCCGGCCCGCCGTCGACGGGGTGTCCTTCTCCGTCGACGAGGGCGAGATCTTCGGCGTCCTCGGCCCCAACGGCGCCGGCAAGACCACCACCGTGGAGTGCGTGGAAGGGCTGCGCGTCCCCGACGCCGGGCGGGTGCGGGTCGCCGGACTGGACCCCGTCGCCGACCACGACGAGGTCACCCGCGTCCTCGGCGCGCAGCTCCAGCAGAGCGAACTCCAGCCCAGGCTGACCGTCCGCGAGGCCCTGGAGCTCCACGCCTCCTTCCATTCGCGCCCCGCCGACTGGCGCACGCTCGCCGAACGGCTGGGGCTCACCGCGCAGCTGGGCACCCGGTTCGCGAAGCTGTCCGGAGGCCAGAGGCAGCGCCTGTTCATCGCGCTCGCCCTGATCGGCGACCCGCGGATCGTCGTGCTGGACGAGCTGACCACCGGCCTCGACCCGCGCGCCCGGCGCGACACCTGGGAGCTGATCGAGGACGTCCGCGCGGGCGGCGTCACCGTCCTCCTCGTCACCCACCTGATGGAGGAGGCCCAGCGCCTGTGCGACCGCATCGCGGTCATCGACAAGGGGCGCGTCGCCGCCCTCGACACCCCGGCGGGACTCGTACGCCGCTCGGCCGGGGCCACCGTCATCAGCTTCACCCCGTCCGCCCCGCTCGACGACGCCGACCTGAACGCGCTGCCCGGACTCGCCTCGGTCGCCCGCAAGGACGCCCGGATCACCCTGTCCGGCACCGACGACACGGTCAACGCCGTCGTCACCCTCCTCGCCCGCTCCCGCGTCACCGCCCACCAGCTGCGCGTCACCGACGCCACCCTGGACGACGCCTTCCTCGACCTCACGGAGACCACGGCATGAGCACCGGACTCGTCAACACCGCGGTGCTGCGCACCGAGTTCCGCCTCTTCCGGCGCGAACCCGCCGGTGTCTTCTGGATCACCCTCTTCCCGACCCTGCTGCTGGCGGTCCTCGGCTCCATTCCCTCCTTCCGGGAGGCCGACCCCGCCCTCGGCGGACTGCGCCCGGTCGACGCCTACGTACCGGTCGCCGTCCTCCTCGGCGTGCTCATCGGCGGACTCCAGGGCATGCCGCCCGTCCTCACCGGCTACCGCGAGACCGGCGTGCTGCGCCGCATGTCCACCACCCCGGTCCGCCCCTCCGCCCTGCTCGCCGCGCAGATGACGGTGGTCGGCGGCGCCTCGCTGGTCTCCGCGCTGCTCACCCTCGCCGTCGGGCGGCTCGCCTTCGGCGTCGCCCTGCCCGCACAGCCGTTCGGCCACCTCCTGGCGCTGCTGCTCGCCCTGGCCGCCTCCCTCGCACTCGGCGCGCTGCTCAGCGCCCTGGCCCGCACCGCGAAGATCGTCACCGCGGCCGGTTCCGCCGCGCTCTTCCCGGCCATGTTCACCGCGGGCGTGTGGCTCCCGGTCGAGGCCATGCCGGACCTGATGGCGCGCATCGTCGGCTGGACCCCGTTCGGCGCGGCCGCCCAGGCCCTGAACGAGGCGTCGGCGGGCGACCGGCCGTCAGCGGCGCACCTCGCGGTGACGGCGGGCTGGGCGGTGCTGCTCACCTCCGCCGCCGTGCGCCGCTTCCGCTGGGAGTGAGGACGGCCGTGCCGGACACTGGTGCCATGAGGGAGACGGCCCGTCTGGAGGACCGCTGGGCGGTGTTCCACCGCTGGGGACCGTACGGCCTGCTGCTGATGAGCAGCCTGATGGCGTGGGCGGTCGCCGACGCCCTCGGCATGGGCGCCGGCGAGCTGTCGGCCTGCGGCGCGCTCGTCGTCACGGCCGTCGCCGCCGAGCTGTGGTGGAGCCGGGCCGGGCGCGGCCGGCCCGCGGGACCCTCCCCGGCCGGGGTCCTCCTGTACGCCACGCGCTGGGCCCTCGGCTTCGCCCTCACCTGGCTCAACCCGCTGTTCGCCTTCTACGCCGTCCTCGGCTACTTCACCACCGGCCTGCTGCCGCGCCGGCTGCGCGGGGCGGGCCTGTTCGCCACCGCCGTGACCGTGGCCGGCTCCCAGTCGGGCGGACTGCCGCCGGACGGCCGCACGGGCTGGGCGCTCTTCGGCGGGCTCCTCGCCGCCAACAGCCTCCTGGTGTTGCTCTTCGGCCACTTCGCCGACCTGGAGGAGGACCGCGCCCGCACCCAGGCGACGACCATCGCCGAACTCGAACGCACCAACACCGCCTTGCAGCAGGCGCTCGACGAGAACGCCGCCCTGCACTCCCAGCTGCTGGTCCAGGCGCGGGAGGCCGGGGTCGCCGACGAGCGCCGCAGGCTCGCCGCGGAGATCCACGACACCCTGGCGCAGGGCCTGACCGGCATCATCGCCCAGCTCCAGGTCGCCGCGAACACCCCCGACCCGGCCGCCGGCCGCGCCCATCTGGACCGGGCCCTCGCCCTGGCCCGCGAGAGCCTCGGCGAGGCCCGCCGCTCCGTGCACAACCTCTCCCCGGTCGCGCTCGCCGACGGCGGACTGCCCGAGGCGCTGAAGCGGACCGTCACCGAATGGGCCGAACGCAGCGGTGTGCGGGCCGAGTTCACCGTCACCGGGACCGCCGAGCCGCTGCACGACGAGCTGGCGGCCACCCTGCTGCGCATCGCGCAGGAGGCCCTCGCCAACACCGCGCGGCACGCGCGCGCCGCCCGGACCGGCGTCACCCTCTCCTACATGGGGGACGAGGTCACCCTCGACATCCGCGACGACGGCCGCGGGTTCGACCCGCTCGCCGTCCCCGCGCGCACCTCCGCCGGCGGCTTCGGCCTCGACGGCATGCGGGCCCGCGCCGAACGCGTCGCCGGGTCCCTCACCGTCGAGTCCGAGCCGGGCGGCGGCACGGCCGTCTCCGTTCGCGTACCGTTGGTCCGCCATGAGCCATGACGCCGCGTCCGGGACGCCCGCGGAGGCCGCCCCCGCGGAGCCCGTGATCACCCTGCTGGTCGTCGACGACCACCCGGTCGTCCGGGACGGCCTGCGCGGCATGTTCGAGTCCGCGCCCGGCTTCCGTGTGCTCGGCGAGGCGGCGGACGGCGCGGCGGCGCTGGAGCGGGCGGCGGAGCTGGACCCCGACGTGATCCTGATGGACCTGCGGATGCCCGGCACGGGCGGCGTGGAGGCCATCCGTGAGCTGACCCGCCGGGGCGCCCGTGCCCGGGTCCTCGTGCTGACGACGTACGACACCGACACGGACACGCTGCCCGCGATCGAGGCCGGCGCGACCGGCTATCTGCTCAAGGACGCCCCGCGGGAGGAACTGTTCGCGGCCGTCCGGGCCGCCGCCGAGGGCCGCTCCGTGCTGTCCCCGGCCGTCGCCTCCCGGCTGGTGTCCGCCGTCCGCACCCCCCGCACCCCGGGCGCGGAACCGCTGTCCGCGCGGGAGCGGGAGGTACTGGCACTGGTCGCCAAGGGCACCTCCAACCGTGAGATCGCCCGCGAACTGTTCATCAGCGAGGCCACGGTGAAGACGCACCTGACGCACATCTTCACGAAGCTGGACGCCAAGGACCGGGCGGCGGCGGTGGCGACGGCGTACGACAGGGGCATCCTCGGCTGACCGCGAACCGGCGCGCGCCGGTTCGCGGTGGTTGCCGTACCCACGGCGCCGGGTGTCAGCCGCCGCACCTGCCGCGCCGGGCGCCAGCGGTCGCGCCCGCTGCACGCCCGGCGTCAGCCGCCATACCTGCCGTGCCGGGTGTCCGGACCGTACCCGTCGCGCCGGGCGTAGGGACCGCATCCGTCGCATGCCAGGCGGCAGCCGGCCCACCCGCCGCACGCCGGGGCCGGCCCTCGTACCTGTCACGCCGGATACCGGCCGTGGCGCTTGCCGTGCCGGGCGTCGGCTGCCGTGCCTGCGGCATGCCGGGGGGTTGGCCGTCGCGCTTGCCGTGCGTTGGGCGTTTGCCGCCGTGCCTGCGACACGCTGGCGTCGGCCGTGGTGCCTGCCACACGCCGGGGGTTGGCGGTCGCACCCGCCGAGCAGGGCGTCGGCTGCCGTGCCTGCGGCACGCCGGGGGTTGGCCGTGGCGCTTGCCGTGCCGGGCGTCGGCTGCCGTGCCTGCGGCATGCCGGGGGTTGGCGGTCGCACCCGCCGAGCAGGGCGTCGGCCGCCGTGCCTGCGGCACGCCAGGGTCAGCCGTCGCACCTGCCGTGCTGGGCGCCAGCCGCCGTGCACGCGGCAGGCTGGGCGTTGGCCGTGGTGCCTGCCGTACGCCGGGTGTCAGTCATCGCACCTGCCGCGCCGGGCGCCAGCCGCCCCACCCGCCGTGCCCGGCGTCAGCCACCCCCCCGCCGCCCCGGGCGTCAGGACCGTGCCCCCCGCCCCCCTCGTCAGGACCGCACCCGCAGCACCAGCACCGACCGTCCCGGCACCGTGACCCGCCTCCCCGCCGCGTGCGTCACGTCGGGTGCGGCGTCCTGTTCCTCCCTCGCCGTGTCCACGACCACCTCGTACCGTTCCGCCCACGGTGGGCCCGGGAGGACGAAGTCCACCGGGTCCGCGCCCGCGTGCAGGACGGCCAGGAAGCTGTCGTCGAGCACCGGCGCGCCCTGCTCGTCGCGGCCCGGGATGTCCCGTCCGGAGAGGTACATGCCGAGGGTCGCGGCCGGTGCGTACCAGTCGTCCTCGGTCATCTCCCGGCCGTGCGGGGTGAACCACGCCAGGTCGCGCAGACCGTCCGCGGAGTGCGCGCGGCCGGAGAAGAACGAGCGGCGGCGCAGCACCGGGTGCCGGTGGCGCAGCGCGACCAGCCGTGAGGTCAGCTCCAGCAGGGGCCGCCACTCCGGGTCGTCCCGCAGGCTCCAGTCCACCCAGCCGGTCTCGTTGTCCTGGCAGTAGGCGTTGTTGTTGCCGCGCTGGGTGCGGCCCATCTCGTCGCCCGCGACCAGCATCGGCACGCCCGTCGACAGCAGCAGCGTGGTCAGCAGGTTCCGCAGCTGCCGCCGGCGCAGGGCGCGGACGTCCCCGTCGTCCGTCTCGCCCTCCGCGCCGCAGTTCCAGGACCGGTTGTCGTCCGTGCCGTCGCGGTTGCCCTCCCCGTTGGCCTCGTTGTGCTTGCGGTCGTACGACACGAGGTCGCGCAGGGTGAAACCGTCGTGCGCGGTGACGAAGTTGACCGAGGCGTACGGCCGCCGCCCGCCCCAGGCGTACAGGTCGCTGGAGCCGGACAGCCGGTAGCCCATCTCCCGTACGTCCGGCAGCGCGTGGCGCCAGAAGTCCCGTACGGCGTCCCGGTAGCGGTCGTTCCACTCCGTCCACAGGGGAGGGAAGGCACCCACCTGGTAGCCGCCGGAGCCCACGTCCCACGGCTCGGCGATCAGCTTCACCCGCCGCAGCACCGGGTCCTGCGCGATGACCGCGAGGAACGGCGAGAGCATGTCGACGTCGTGCATGGAGCGGGCCAGCGCCGCCGCCAGGTCGAAGCGGAAGCCGTCGACGCCCATCTCGGTGACCCAGTAGCGCAGCGAGTCCGTGATCAGGCGCAGCACGTGCGGCTGCACCACGTGCAGGGTGTTGCCGCAGCCGGTGTAGTCGGCGTAGCGGCGGGCGTCCGGCTGGAGCCGGTAGTAGCCGCGGTTGTCGATGCCCTTCAGGGAGAGGGTCGGGCCGAGTTCACCCGCTTCCGCCGTGTGGTTGTAGACGACGTCGAGGATCACCTCGATGCCGGCCGCGTGCAGCGCGCGCACCATCCGCTTGAACTCGCCGACCTGCTGCCCGGCCGTCCCGGAGGCCGCGTAGCCGGCGT
Organism: Streptomyces lusitanus; assembly: GCF_042647945.1. Classification (NCBI taxonomy): domain Bacteria; kingdom Bacillati; phylum Actinomycetota; class Actinomycetes; order Kitasatosporales; family Streptomycetaceae; genus Streptomyces; species Streptomyces lusitanus. The sequence goes on along the minus strand of NZ_JBHRWL010000031.1, from coordinate 81,341 downwards.
GCGGGGCGAAGTAGCCGATGGAGTTGTAGCCCCAGTAGTTGCCAAGGCCCCGGCGCAGCAGATGGTCCTCGTGCGCGAACTGGTGCACCGGCAGCAGTTCGACGGCCGTGACGCCGAGGCGTACCAGGTGCTCGATCGCCGCGGGGTGTGCCAGCCCGGCGTAGGTGCCGCGCAGCTCCTCGGGGATGTCCGGATGGCGCTTGGTGAAGCCGCGCACGTGGAGTTCGTAGATGACCGAGTCGGACCACGGCGTCTTCGGCCGCCGGTCGTCCGCCCAGTCGTCGTCGTCATGGACGACGACCCCCTTCGGCACGTACGGCGCCGAGTCCCGGTCGTCCCGCACGGTGTCCGCGACATGCTGCTCCGGCCAGTCCCGGACGTGCCCGTACACCTCGGGCGGCAGCACGAAGTCGCCGTCCACGGCCCGGGCGTACGGGTCGAGCAGCAGCTTGGCCGGGTTCCAGCGCGCGCCGGTCCACGGGTCCCAGCGGCCGTGCACCCGGTAGCCGTACCGCTGCCCGGGCATCACCCCCGGCACGAAGCCGTGCCAGATGCCGTGCGTCAGCTCGGTCAGCCGGGCCCGGCTCTCCCGGCCGTGCTCGTCGAACAGGCACAGCTCCACGCCCTCCGCCCCGCCCGCCCACAGCGCGAAGTTGGTCCCCGCCACCCCGTCCGGGCCGGTGCGGAACCGGGCGCCCAGCGGCGTCGGCCGGCCCGGCCGGACGGGCACCGTGGGCACGGGCGGCGCCGGCCGCGCGCCGTTCACGACGACGGCCGGGCGCCCGTCCCCGGTGGCCCGCTCTCCGGCCACCGCCTCCTGCTCGGCTGCGCTGGACACCTGTCAGCCTCCCGCGGCTCGTGGAGGGACGACGGCGGACGGGTGAGCCACGGCCCGTGCGGCTCCGGCCGCGGCTCCCCGGTGCGTCGTCCTCCCACAGTTCTGCCCAGAGCGCGCCTCGCACTCACGTTTCCCCGAGGGGCGGCACGGTCGTTTCCCGGAGGCGAGGCCCGTCGTTGGGTACCGCGTGAGGCACGTACAAGGGCGCGCACGGCGCGCGAGGGCCGCGCTGGCCGTCGTAGTGACATGGGCAGGACTGCTGACCGCGACCGCCGGGTGCAGTCCGGAGGGCCCCGTCCCGGGGGCGTTCGGGCCGCCGGGACGCGGGGACGTCATCCAGGTGTCCCCCGGCGACGGCAGCAAGGGCGTACGCCCCGGCGAGCAGCTGCGGGTGCGGGTCGCGGAGGGCCGGCTGGAGTCGGTGAAGGCGGTCGTGTCGCAGGACGCGCGCGAGTCACCGGTCCCGGGCCGGATCTCCGGCGACGGGCGCACCTGGCGGCCCGACGACGAACGGCTGGCGCTCGCCGCGAAGTACACCGTCGACGCGGTCGCCGTGGACGGCTCCGGACGCCGCTCCGCCCGGCACACCACGTTCACCACGCACGTCCCGGAGGAACGCTTCATCGGCTACGTCGCCCCCGAGGACCGCTCCACCGTCGGCACCGGGGCGATCGTCTCCCTGGAGTTCAACCGGAAGATCACCCGCCGGGCCGCCGTGGAGCGCGCCGTCCGGGTCACCGCGCGCCCCGCCGTCGAGATCCGCCCCCACTGGTTCGGGAAAACGCGCCTGGACTTCCGCCCCGAGCACTACTGGAAGCCCGGCACCGAGGTCACCGTCGAGCTGAACCTGCGCGACGTCGAGGGCGCGCCCGGCGTCTACGGCCTCCAGCGGCGCACCTTCACCTTCACCGTGGGCCGCAGCCAGGTGTCCGTGGTCGACGCCGCCGCGCACACCATGCGGGTGCGGCGGGACGGGGAGCTGCTCGCCACCGTGCCGGTCACGGCGGGCGCGGCGAAGACGCCCACGTACAACGGCAAGATGGTGATCACCGAGCTGCTCGAGGTGACCCGCATGAACAGCCGCACGGTCGGCTTCGGCGGCGAGTACGACATCCCCGACGTGCCCCACGCCATCCGGCTGACCAGCTCCGGCACCTTCCTGCACGGCAACTACTGGGCCGACCCGGAGGTGTTCGGCAGCGACAACGTCAGCCACGGCTGCGTCGGCCTGCGCGACGTGAAGGGCGGCGGCGCGGACACCCCGGCGGGCTGGTTCTTCGACCGCAGCCTGATCGGCGACGTCGTCGAGGTGGTCAACAGCAAGGACCGCACGGTCGCGCCGGACAACGGGCTCGGCGGCTGGAACATGAACTGGAAGGAGTGGAAGGCGGGCAGCGCGGTGAACCGCCGCTGACCGCACCCCCTCGGCCGGGCCGTTGAACTTGGAACGGAACGGTGACAAAACCTCCGCCTCCCAGGCTCCTGGCCTGTGGTTACCATTCGCCGTGTGCGCGAGGGGCGCGCTGGGGGGCCGGGTCCGGTCAGACCCGCCGAGGGGAGAAACAAGTGAACGTGGGGCCGATATCGGGGGCGTCGGTGGGCGCGCGGCGCGGCGGCAGGAAGCTGGCGGCGCTGGCACTCGGGGTGATGCTGGCGGTCACCGCCTGCGGCGGGGGATCGGAGCCGGGGTCCGGCGGGGACGACGGCAAGGGCAAGGGCAAGGACTCCACGGCGGCGCGCAGCACGAAGTCCGAGGCCCAGGTCACCATCGCCCCGCGCGACGGCGCCAAGGCGGTCGACACCAGCGGTGAGCTGAAGGTGACGGCCGCCAAGGGCAAGCTCACCGAGGTCGTCGTCAAGAACGCCAAGGGCAAGGCCGTCGAGGGCGCGATATCCAAGGACGGCGCCACCTGGACGCCGTCCACCCACCTCGCCGCCGACACCGCCTACACGGTGCACGCGGTCGCCAAGGACGCCGAGGGCCGCACCACCGCGCAGGACTCCCGCTTCACCACCCTGACGCCGAAGGAGACGTTCGTCGGGCACTTCACCCCCGAGGACGGCTCGACCGTCGGCGTCGGCATGCCCTTCTCCCTCAACTTCACCCGGGGCATCACCCACCCCGACGACGTCGAGAAGGCCATCCGCATCACCACCGAGCCGGCCGTCGAGGTCGAGGGCCACTGGTTCGGCAACGACCGCCTGGACTTCCGCCCGCAGACCTACTGGAAGGCCGGCACCAAGGTCACCGTCGCCCTCGACCTCAACGGCGTCGAGGGCCGCGACGGCGTCTACGGCGAGCAGACCAAGACCGTCTCCTTCACCGTCGGCCGCAGCCAGATCTCCGTGGTCGACGCCAAGAAGCACACCATGAAGGTGATGCGCGACGGCAAGGTGATCAAGACCATCCCGGTCACCACCGGCGCCCCGGGCTACGAGACCTGGAACGGCAAGATGGTCATCAGCGAGAAGCTGACGGTCACCCGGATGAACGGCGAGACGGTCGGCTACGGCGGCGAGTACGACATCAAGGACGTCCCGCACGCCATGCGCCTGTCCACCTCCGGCACCTTCATCCACGGCAACTACTGGGGCGGCGACGCCTTCGGCAACCGCAACGCCAGCCACGGCTGCGTGGGCCTGCGCGACGTGCAGGGCGGCTGGGACAAGAAGGCCCCGGCGGCCTGGTTCTTCACCAACTCCCTGATCGGCGACGTGGTCGAGGTCAAGAACAGCGAGGACGCGGTCATCGCCCCGGACAACGGCCTCAACGGCTGGAACATGTCGTGGGAGAAGTGGAAGGCGTAAGGCTTCAGCCCGACGACGGCCCCGGTGTCCGCACCGGGGCCGTCGTCGTACCTCCCGGGGACAACCCACGGACCCCCGGCCGGGTGTGAGCCACGGCACCGGCGCAAGCAGCGTTAGTCACCGTTAACCTGCTGGCATGACCGTACATCTCGAAGTCGCCGAAGGCGTCGGCACGCTGCGGCTGGAGCGGCCGCCCATGAACGCGCTGGACGTCGCCACGCAGGACCGTCTCAAGGAGCTCGCCGAGGAGGCCTCGCGGCGCGACGACGTGCGCGCCGTGGTGATCTACGGCGGCGAGAAGGTGTTCGCGGCGGGCGCGGACATCAAGGAGATGCAGGCCATGGATCACGCGGCCATGGTGCTGCGGGCCCGTGCCCTCCAGGACTCCTTCACCGCCGTCGCCCGCATCCCCAAGCCGGTCGTGGCCGCCGTCACCGGGTACGCGCTCGGCGGCGGGTGCGAGCTGGCGCTGTGCGCCGACTACCGGATCGCCGGGGAGAACGCCAAGCTGGGGCAGCCCGAGATCCTGCTCGGGCTCATCCCCGGCGCGGGCGGCACCCAGCGGCTGGCCCGGCTGATCGGCCCGTCCAAGGCCAAGGACCTGATCTTCACCGGCCGCCAGGTGCGGGCCGACGAGGCGCTCGCCCTCGGTCTGGTGGACCGCGTGGTCCCGGCCGACGAGGTCTACGCTCAGGCGCACGCCTGGGCGGCGAAGCTGGCGCAGGGGCCGGCGATCGCGCTGCGGGCGGCCAAGGAGTCGGTCGACACCGGGCTGGAGACGGACATCGACACCGGCCTGGCGGTCGAGCGCAACTGGTTCGCGGGCCTGTTCGCCACGGAGGACCGCGAGCGGGGCATGCGCAGCTTCGTGGAGGAAGGGCCCGGCAAGGCGAAGTTCCTGTGACGGGCGTGACGGGCGTGACGGGCGCGGCGCGCGTGATCAGCGGGACTACGTGACCAGCGGATGAAATCCCCGCACAGGGCTTGCAGTTGACGTCATGTCTGATCCGGTCCCCTCGGCGGTACGCATTATGGGAGCCTTAACGCACCCTTAAGCCGTTTCCGTCGAGGGGGCCCGTCGATTGCCCGAGCGTGAGTCGTTGTCGCAGGTCGAGCAGGCTTTCGAGGGCATCGACATGCCTGTGGCACATGCCGGAGGACCGGCGTCGGACAGGGGCGCACGGGGGGCGTATTCCCTCGAGACGGCCCCGGCCGCCCCGATGGGTGGCCATGATGGGGTCATGGCGGGGCTGGAGGGCATGGAACAGCCGCGGGGAGACGGACGCGCCATCGCGTCACGCTGGTCGCCGACGGTTGAGGACGAACGTGCCGTGCACGCACTGGAGGTGCACGGGGACCCCTCGGAGGGTGAAGTTCCGCTCCCGTCCCTTCCCGAGTCCGCCGCCGTCGCCCGCCGACTGGTCCAGATCGTCGTCCTGCGCCGCTGGGGCCTGACCCCGCAGCTCACCGAGGACGCCGTGCTGCTCGTGTCGGAACTCGTCGGCAACGCCGTACGCCACACCGGCGCCCGTGCCTTCGGCCTGCGCATGCGGCACCGCCGGGGCTGGATCCGCGTCGAGGTCCGCGACCCGTCCCGCGCCCTGCCCTGTCTGATGCCGGTGCAGGACCTGGACATCAGCGGGCGCGGCCTGTTCCTCGTCGACAAGCTCGCCGACCGCTGGGGCGTCGACCTCCTCTCCCACGGCAAGACCACCTGGTTCGAGATGCGCGTGGTGGACCGCTGAGGCACGCGCCCCGGGCGGCCGGGAAGGCCCCCGCGGGACTCCGCTTGAGTCTCCACCCGCTGGAAGGCCCACACTCCCCGACATGACCCACGACGGCACCGGGCTCCTCACCATCGGGGCGCTCGCCCGCGCCACCGGCCTGTCCGTGCGCACCATCCGCTACTGGTCCGACGAGGGCGCCCTGCCGCCCGTGGCGCGGTCCGCGGGCGGCTACCGGCTCTACGACGCCGCCTCCGTCGCCCGGCTGGAACTGGTCCGCACCCTGCGCGAACTGGGCCTCGGCCTCGACGACGTACGCCGGGTGCTCACCGGCGAGACGACGGTCGCCCAGGTCGCCGCCGCGCACGTGACCGCCCTGGACGCGCGGATCCGGTCGCTGAAGGTGACCCGCGCGGTGCTGTCGACCGTGGCCCGACGAGGCTCGACCGCCGAGGAGACGACCCTGATGAACCGACTGGCCCGACTGTCCGCCGCCGAGCGCGCCCGCATCCTCGACGACTTCATGACCGAGATCTTCGAGGGCCTCGACACCGCGGACCCCGACATCCGGAGCCGTCTGCGGTTCGCCGCGGCCGACCTGCCCGACGACCCCACCCCCGAGCAGGTGGACGCCTGGGTGGAACTGGTCGAGCTGATCCAGGACCCGGAGTTCCGCACCACCATGCGCAGGATGATCGAGTTCAACGCCGCGGACCGGGGACCGGACGTCCCCAGCGGCAGCTCCCTGTGGTTCATGAGCCGCCTGATCCGCACCGCCGGCGACGCCCTGCGCGAGGGCGTCGAGCCCGGCACCCCCCGCGCCGCCGCCGTGCTGCGCGAGCTGATCGGCGACGCCGACCCGGCCGCCGTGCTGAAGCGCCTCGCGGCGGTGGCCGACCCGCGCCTCAACCGCTACCGCGAACTGTCCGCCGTGGTGAACGGCGTGGAACGGCCCTCCGCCCACGCCGAGGAGTTCGGGTGGGTGGTCGCCGCACTGGAGGCGCGGGCCGCCGGATAATCTTGCCCGCGTCAGTACCAGCACGAAATGAGGGGCGGATCGGTGGCGGACATCGAGGAAGCACGCAAGCAGTTCGAGCGGATCGACACGAACGGGGACGGGTTCATCACCGCTGCCGAGTTCAAGACCGCGCTCGCCCAGGGCGGTGACTGGAACGTCACCGAGGCGGTCGCCGAGGCCGTCATCAAGTCGCGGGACCTCGACGGCGACAAGCTCCTGTCCTTCGACGAGTTCTGGGCCCACCTGAACAAGTAGGACCCGATCCGTGGGACAGGACATTCCCCGGCGCCGGAATCCCGGCGCCGGGGAATGTTCCGTCCCGCCGCGCAGAGCCGGACGGGTGAAAGTCCCGGAATAGCCTGCCCGCGCCCGGTGTTGGAGCCGCTCGTCGGAGTTTCCCTGGAACCTCGGCGACATCGACCCCCGGAATGGCGAGGCGAACAGACATGAAGATCGGCATCATCGGCGCGGGCAACATCGGCGGAAACCTCACACGGCGGCTCACGGCCCTCGGTCACGACGTGTCCGTCGCCAATTCCCGCGGCCCGCACACGCTGAAGGACCTGGCGGAGGAGACCGGCGCGACCCCGGTGAGGGTCGAGGAGGCCGCCCGCGGCGCCGAGATCGCCGTCGTCACCGTGCCGCTCAAGGCCGTGCCGGACCTGCCCTCCGGACTGTTCGACGAGGCCGCGGAGGGCCTGGCCGTCATCGACACCGGCAACTACTACCCGCGCGGGCGCGACGGCAGGATCGCCGGCATCGAGGACGAGGGCGTCACGGAGAGCCGCTGGACGGAGGGCCGGATCGGGCACCCCGTCGTCAAGGCGTTCAACGGCACCTACGCCCAGGACCTGCTGGACCGGCACCGCCCGAAGGGCGACCCGGAGCGCATGGCCCTGCCCGTCGCCGGCGACGACGAGGCGGCCAAGCGCAAGGTCCGCGACCTGATCGAGGAGCTGGGCTTCGACACCGTCGACGCGGGCGGCATCGACGACTCCTGGCGCCAGCAGCCCGGCACCCCCGTCTACGGCCTGCGCGGCGACGCCGACGCCGTCACCCGTGCCCTCGCCGAGGCCTCCCCGGAACGCCAGGAGGAGTTCCGCGGCTAGGCCGTCACGCCGAGAGGCCGGGGCGCCTCAGCCCCCGGCCCATTCCCGCAGCGCCGACTCGCTGGAGAAGTCCGCGACGTTCCTGTCCAGCGGGTCGTCGGTGTACTGGTGGAAACGCCAGTCCGCCTGGATGCGCGGCTTCCCGGCGGTGACGTAGTCGGCGATCCAGAGCCCGTCGCCTGCGTAGGAAGTGGTGTCGACGTTGAGCCAGAAGTGCCTGTTCGCATAAAGGATCACCCTGTGGTGCGGCCTCAGCTCCTTTACCTTGCGGATGAAGCGGTCCTTCTCCGCGTTGCTGGCCCGCGTTCCCTCCCCCGTCGTCTCCCAGTCCACCGCGAGGATGTCGCCCCGCTTCTCGGGCGCCTTGGCGACGAAGTACTCGGCCTGTGCGGTGAGATTCCCCGGCCAGAGGAAGTGGTAGAACCCGACGACCAGACCGGCGTCCCGGCCCCGCTTGGTCTGGGCGGCCAGTTTCGGATTCACGTACGAACGGCCCTCCGTCGCCTTGACGAAGACGAAGGAAAGGCCGTCCGTGTCGTACGAGGAGGACTGGTGGGAACTGACGTCGATGCCACGCAGCATGCAGGTTCTCCCGTGTGGTGCCGTGGGGGGACGGGAGTTGTATTGTTCCCCGTTTCAACCTGCCTGACGCAAAGCCCTGTTCAGCACCCGTCGGAGCACGCGCTCAGCACTCGATGATGTTCACCGCGAGCCCGCCGCGCGCGGTCTCCTTGTACTTCACCGACATGTCCGCCCCGGTCTCCTTCATGGTCTTGATGACCTTGTCCAGGGACACCTTGTGCGAGCCGTCGCCGCGCATCGCCATCCGGGCGGCGGTCACCGCCTTCACCGCGGCCATGCCGTTGCGCTCGATGCACGGGATCTGCACCAGGCCCCCCACCGGGTCGCAGGTCAGCCCCAGGTTGTGCTCCATGCCGATCTCGGCCGCGTTCTCCACCTGCTCCGGGGAGCCGCCCAGCACCTCCGCCAGCGCGCCCGCCGCCATCGAGCAGGCGGAGCCCACCTCGCCCTGGCAGCCGACCTCGGCGCCGGAGATGGAGGCGTTCTCCTTGAAGAGCATGCCGATGGCGCCCGCCGCGAGCAGGAAGCGGACCACGCCCTCCTCGTCGGCGCCCGGCACGAAGTTCATGTAGTAGTGCAGGACGGCCGGGATGATGCCGGCCGCGCCGTTGGTCGGCGCCGTGACGACCCGGCCGCCGGCCGCGTTCTCCTCGTTCACCGCCATCGCGTAGAGGGTGATCCACTCCATCGCGAGCGCCTGCGGGTCGCCCTCGGAACGCAGCTTGCGGGCGGTGGTGGCGGCCCGGCGGCGGACCTTCAGGCCGCCCGGCAGGATGCCCTCGCGGGACATGCCCCGCTCCACGCAGGCCCGCATCACGCGCCAGATCTCCAGCAGCCCTTCGCGGATCTCCTCCTCGGTCCGCCAGGCGCGCTCGTTCTCCAGCATCAGCGCGGAGATCGACAGGCCGGTCTCCCGCGTCAGCCGCAGCAGCTCGTCGCCGGTGCGGAAGGGGTACTTCAGGACCGTGTCGTCCAGCACGATGCGGTCCGCGCCCACCGCGTCCTCGTCGACGACGAAACCGCCGCCGACCGAGTAGTAGGTCTTGGCCAGCAGCTCGGCGCCGGCGGCGTCGTACGCCCATAGGGTCATGCCGTTGGCGTGGTAGGGGAGCGCCTTGCGGCGGTGCAGCACCAGGTCGTCGTCGAAGGAGAACGCGATCTCGTGCTCGCCGAGCAGCCGGATCCGGCCGCCGTCCTTGATCTTCTCCACCCGCTCGTCGGCCGACTCCACGTCCACCGTGCGCGGCGAGTCGCCCTCCAGGCCGAGCAGCACCGCCTTGGGCGTGCCGTGGCCGTGCCCGGTGGCGCCGAGGGAGCCGTACAGCTCCGCCCGGACCGAGACGACCGAGTCCAGCAGGTCCTCGTTGCGCAGCCGCCGGGCGAACATCCGGGCCGCCCGCATCGGGCCGACCGTGTGCGAGCTGGACGGGCCGATGCCGATCGAGAACAGGTCGAAGACCGAGATGGCCACGGGAGGACTCCTAAGCGTGTGACGGACGGCGCTGTCCGCCGGGGGAGGGTGGTACAGGGAGCGCGCGGGAGGCGCGCGGCACGGAGCGGGGCACCGCGCCCACTGACCCAGTGTGCGCGATGCCCCGGATGTCCGTACGTACGAAAGCGTACGGAACTACTTCAGACCGGGGTACAGCGGGTGCTTCGCGGCCAGCGCCGCGACCCGGCCCCGGAGCGCCTCGGCGTCGTACGACGGCTTCAGCGCCTCGGCGATCACGTCCGCGACCTCGGCGAAGTCCTCGGCCGTGAAGCCGCGGGTGGCGAGGGCGGGCGTGCCGATGCGCAGGCCCGAGGTGACCATCGGCGGGCGCGGGTCGTTCGGGATCGCGTTCCGGTTGACGGTGATCCCGACCTCGTGGAGCCGGTCCTCGGCCTGCTGGCCGTCCAGCTCGGAGTTCCGCAGGTCGACCAGGACGAGGTGCACGTCGGTGCCGCCGGACAGCACGTCCACGCCCACGGCCTTCACGTCGTCCCGCACCAGACGCTCGGCCAGGATGCGGGCGCCCTCCAGGGTGCGGCGCTGGCGCTCCTTGAAGTCCTCGCTCGCGGCGACCTTGAAGGCGACGGCCTTGGCGGCGACGACGTGCTCCAGCGGACCGCCCTGCTGACCGGGGAACACCGCGGAGTTGATCTTCTTGGCCAGCTCGGCCGTGGAGAGGATCACACCGCCGCGCGGACCGCCGAGGGTCTTGTGGGTGGTGGTGGTCACGACGTGGGCGTGCGGCACCGGGTTCGGGTGCAGGCCCGCGGCGACCAGACCGGCGAAGTGCGCCATGTCGACCATGAGGTACGCGCCGACCTCGTCCGCGATCCGGCGGAACGCGGCGAAGTCCAGCTGACGCGGGTACGCCGACCAGCCGGCGACGATCAGCTTCGGCTTGTTCTCCTTGGCGAGGCGCTCGACCTCGGCCATGTCGACCTGGCCGTCGTCGCCCACGTGGTACGCGACCACGTTGTAGAGCTTGCCGGAGAAGTTGATCTTCATGCCGTGGGTCAGGTGCCCGCCGTGCGCGAGGTTCAGACCCATGATCGTGTCGCCGGGCTTGAGCAGCGCGAACATCGCGGCCGCGTTGGCCTGGGCGCCCGAGTGCGGCTGGACGTTGGCGTGCTCGGCGCCGAACAGCTCCTTCACCCGGTCGATGGCGATCTGCTCGATCACGTCGACGTGCTCGCAGCCGCCGTAGTAGCGGCGGCCGGGGTAGCCCTCGGCGTACTTGTTGGTGAGGACCGAGCCCTGGGCCTCCATGACCGCGACCGGGGCGAAGTTCTCCGAGGCGATCATCTCGAGGGTGGACTGCTGCCGGTGCAGCTCTGCGTCGACCGCGGCGGCCACCGCCGGGTCGAGCTCGTGCAGAGGCGTGTTCAGAAGCGACATGCGGTTAGGCTCCTCAGCCCGCGACGAACGCGTCGTACTCGGCGGCGGACAGCAGGTCGGCCGGCTCCTCGGCGACCCGCACCTTGAACAGCCAGCCGCCCTCGAAGGGGGCCGAGTTCACCAGCGCCGGGTCGTTCACGACGTCCTCGTTGACCTCGGTGACCTCGCCGGAGACGGGGGAGTACAGGTCGCTGACGGACTTGGTGGACTCCAGCTCGCCGCAGGTCTCGCCCGCGCTCACGGTGTCACCGACCTCGGGGAGCTGCACGAAGACCACGTCGCCGAGCGCGTTGGCCGCGTGCTCCGTGATGCCGACCGTCGACACGCCGTCCTCGGCGGCCGACAGCCACTCGTGCTCCTTGCTGTAGCGCAGCTGCTGGGGGTTGCTCATGGCCTGAATTCTCCTGTACGCGGGAAACTGCTGGTGAACGGGGACGGCGCGGAACACGGCCGGACGGGTGGAACGCCCGCGCCGCACACACGCGCGAGAACTGCCGAGGACTGCCCGGAGGCTGTCTACGACGGTGTCACTTCTGCCGCTTGTAGAACGGCAGCGCCACGACGTCGTACGGCTCGTGGCTGCCGCGGATGTCCACGCCGACGCCCTCGGTGCCCGGCTCCGCGTGGCGCGCGTCGACGTAGGCCATGGCGATCGGCCTGCCCAGGGTGGGGGAGGGGGCGCCGGAGGTGACCTCGCCGATCTTCTCGCCGCCGGCCACCACCGCGTACCCGGCGCGCGGCACCCGGCGGCCGTGGGCGACCAGGCCGACCAGGACGCGCGGCGGGTTCTGCGCGGCGCGCTCGGCGGCCTCGGCGAGGGCGGCGCGGCCGACGAAGTCGCCCTCCTTCTCGAACTTCACCACCCGGCCCAGACCGGCGTCGAAGGGCGTCAGCGAGGTGCTCAGCTCGTTGCCGTACAGCGGCATGCCCGCCTCCAGGCGGAGCGTGTCCCGGCAGGACAGGCCGCACGGCACCAGACCGTGGCCCTCGCCCGCCTTGGTCAGCGCCTGCCACAGCTCCACGGCGTGCTCCGGCTTCACGAACAGCTCGAAGCCGTCCTCGCCGGTGTAGCCGGTGCGGGCGATGAGCGCGGGGACCCCGGCCACGGTGCCCGGCAGGCCGGCGTAGTACTTCAGGCCGTCCAGGTCGGCGTCGGTGAGGCTCTGGAGGATCGCCGGGGACTCGGGGCCCTGCACGGCCAGCAGCGCGTACGCGTCGCGGTCGTCGCGCACCTCGGCGTCGAAGCCGTCGGCCCGCTCGGTGAGGGCGTCCAGCACGACCTGGGCGTTGGAGGCGTTGGCCACGACCATGTACTCGGTCTCGCCGAGCCGGTAGACGATCAGGTCGTCCAGGATGCCGCCGTCCTCACGGCAGATCATCGTGTAGCGGGCGCGGCCCGGCTTCACGCCGGAGATGTTGCCCACCAGCGCGTGGTCGAGGAGCGCGGCGGCCCCCGGGCCGGTGACGGTGATCTCGCCCATGTGCGAGAGGTCGAAGAGGCCGGCCCTCGTGCGCACGGCGTTGTGCTCGTCGCGCTCGGAGCCGTAGCGCAGGGGCATGTCCCAGCCGGCGAAGTCGGTCATGGTCGCGCCGAGCGACCGGTGCAGGGCATCGAGCGCGGTGCGACGGGGTTCGGTACTGCTCATCGGTCGGTCTCCCAGGGGGCATGACGGCGAGGTCGTTCCTCCCCATCTGTCATCGGAACCTGAGAGGTTCGCCATGACCACCGGCGGACGGGGGCCAGGACTTGCACCTTGGGTGGGGCAGCCGGAGCACTGCGACGGCGGCCCGCTTTTCAGATGTGCCTCGCCCGCGCGGTAACGGTGCCTGAGAGATTCAAGGGAGGGACTTGCTCCTTCGGCGCCCCGGCGGCACACGGTGCCGGGGACTCTCCCGCGCGGATTCAAACGGCCGGTATGCAGTTAGGCGCGCACATCATTGCACGCATCGCGGGACACCGTCAGGGGGACCCTTGCCGGGGGTGCACCGCTCGTGCAGGCTCGGTCACAGGGAGCTGTGACAGGCCTGTAGCGGTATGAGCACGCAACCGAGAGCGACCCGGCATTACCTTCTCTTTACACGCGGCGGGGACGGGACCTTCATATCCGGCCCCAGGGGAGGACGACCACGGTGAACAGGCCCACGGCGTACGCCGGCACCACAGGCGTCGCGCTGCCCCGGCAGCACGCGCTCCGGGCCGGTGGCGCCCGCGACGCGGCGCCCGCCCCCCTCGTCCAGGATCTGCGCGCCCGCTCCGGCCGCAGCCCGCGCGCCCTGCTCTTCGGCCCCCGTGACCTCGTCGTGGTCACCGGGCTGCCCGGCAGCGGCAAGTCCACGCTGATGCGGCGCGCGGTGCACGACGCCCGCGTCGACTCCCAGGACGCCCGCGACCGCTGGGACCGCCGTATGCCCCGCCTGCTGCCCTACGCGGTCTACCGCCCGCTGGTCCGCCTCGCCCACTACGCGGGACTGCGCCGCGTGCTGCGCTCCGGCCGGCCGGTCGTCGTGCACGACTGCGGCACCCAGGCCTGGGTGCGGCGCTGGCTGGCCCGCGAGGCCCGCCGTCGCGGGGCCGCACTGCATCTGCTGGTGCTGGACGTCCCGGCCGAGGAGGCCCTGGCCGGCCAGCTGGAGCGGGGCCGGGGCGTCTCGCGGTACGCCTTCCGGCGGCACCGCACCGCGTGCGGCCGGCTGCTGGAGGCGGTGGAGTCCGGCCGGGTGCCGGCGGGCTGCGCCTCGGCGGTGCTCGTCGACCGGGACGCCGCGGACGCCCTGCGCCGGATCGGCTTCGCCGGCTGACCGGCTAGCCTTTCCGCCAAGCAGTGGTACCAGGCAGACGGTGGGCGACAGATGGACTTCCCGGCGGACATCCCGGACCGGACGCACTTCCACCCGCACGGCGGGTGGCCCGGCAACGAACTGGAGGAGGCGCTCTCCGCCTCCCTCGGCGTCCCCTCGGCGGGGGCACGGATCGTCGAGGTGCTCGGCCGCAGCTTCCTGTGGGTGCCCCTGCCCAACGGCGGCGGCCCGCACAGCGGCCCCCTCGACCTGCCCACCATGGACCTGGACGGCCAGGTGTACGTGCCGGTCTTCAGCTCCGAGGAGCAGTTCCGCCAGGTCGTCGGCTCCCACATGGGCTGCACCATCGCGCCCGCCGTGGAGTTCGCCCGCGGACTGCCCCCGCAGGCCGGCATCGTGGTCAACCCGGGCGGCACGGTCGCCGTCCCGCTGCCGCCGGCCGCGGTGGCCGACCTGTGCCGGGCCGGGCGCTCCCCGCTGGACGGCCCGGCGGGCGGCGGCCGGGTCCGGCTGTTCGAACCGGACTGGCAGGACGACCCGGTGGACTTCCTCGCCGCCGCCTCCCAGGAGTTCGAGGCCCTCGGGGTGGTGGCGACCGCCCGCCGCTGCCTGGCCGCCATCGAGACGGCCGACCCGGTGCTGTTCGTCGGCGTGGAGCTGCTGCACTGGGAGGGCGACCCCCGCGCGCTGCCGCTGGACGCCCTCGGCCGCGCCCTGGGCCGCAGCCCCGCCCGCTGGCCGGTCAACCTCGTCGTCCTCGACGTGGCCCAGGACCCGGTCGCCGACTGGCTGCGCCACAAGGTCCGCCCCTTCTACCAGCGCGCCTGACGCGCCCGCCCGATCCGCCGCCAGGGCCTTTCGTTCGGATCAGGCCGACCGTGAAGCGCGGTGCCCCGTCGACCGGCCCGGACCGGGTCCGGGGCGTGCAGCCGCAAGGCGGAGGAGGGCGTCAACGCGATGGGGGCCCCGCCCGCACGGGCGCAGTCGAGCGTGGGGGAGTTGGCAACCGACGACAACGCCGCTGGGGGTGCTCACGCCCGTTCAGGGCGGTGGGGGAGTGCGTGCCAGGCCACCGACGCCGGGGTGATCCGAACGAGAGGCCTCATCGCCCGCCTTCCGGCACTGACCGCAGACCGGCGGTGGCCGTCGGCTTAAGCTAGGGGCATTGGCCGGCAGGGTGTTGTACGGAGGGGCGATACAAGTGAGCGCTGGCACCGCGGCGGCCGGACAGGTCGAGCACATGCTGCGCCAGGTGACGCCCGGGCGTTACGACGCCTACGAGGCCTTGCTGCGCGCCCTCGCCACCCCCTCGTCCGGCCGGGTCTGGATGCTGCTCTGGCACGGCCAGGCCGGCTCGCCCGACGCCCAGTACGGGACCATGGAGGTCGAAGGGCACGGCTACGCGCCCTGCGTGACCTCCGCCCAGGAGCTGTCCGCCAGCGGCTGGAACCGCTCGTACGAGGTGGTCGACGGCCTGGAGGTGGCCCGCGCGCTCTACCCGGACCGCTACGGCCTCTGGCTCAACCCGCACGCGCCCGGCGGCGGCGTCGGCATCCCCTGGCTGGACCTGCGCCGTATCGCCGGCGGACTCGACCAGCAGCCCGCAGGGCCGCTGCGGCTGTCCGAACCGGCCATCGAGATCCCGCAGTTCTACGCCCTTCTCGCGCAGAACGCCCACCGCACCCCGGCCGTGCGCGCGCTGCGCCGCGCCTGGGTGCAGCCGGCCCTCGGCGCCCCGTACCTCGCCATCGGCCTGGACGTCTACGACACCTCGCCGCCCGCCGTGGAGTCGGTGCGGGCGATGATGCGGCAGTCGCTGTCCGCGGTGCCCGACGGGCTGCCCGTCTCCACCGTCGCCATGGCCGACGCGCACGACCCCGTGGCGATGTGGCTGCGCGTCAACGCGCGCCCCTTCTACGACCGTGAGGCGCACGCCCCGGCCCCCGCCACGGGCTACGGCTATCCGCCCGCGCACCGCCTCTGACCGGTGGGTCTTCCCGATGCCCCCGGCGGCTGACCCGCTGCCGGGGGTTTCCCGTACGGTGACGCAGCGTGACCGTGTCCAGAATATGGACAGGGGTGGCCATCGGGGCTTCCGTTCTGAGTCGTCCACCGCTGATTTTGCGTCAGATTCCGGCGAGTGCGGTCAGCTACCTCTCGTTGACCGCCTGTCACCTGCGCTTTCACCGCGTCTCCACGTCATCCCGGGCCTCATGAGCGGCACTTGTGAGGGCGTCAGATGTGTCCGGAGCGTTAAATCGACGCGCTGGGACGCCGGAACAGTCCCTTATGTCAAGTGTTCAGATCTCAGGTAGGTATCACCGCTATCCGGACTGTTCCTGACTCACTGCGAACGTCTGTAGTGTTCGGCCGGTCAAGATGCATCCACATAGCGGACCCGGAGTGGCCCCAGTATGCGCATATTCAAGACCCGAGCCGCTCGGGCGATCACGGCCGCGGTCGCGGTCGGTCTGATCGCCACGGGCTGCGCCAGCGAGCGGGACAGCGACAACGAGAGCGGCGGCGCGAAGGACACCTTCGTGTTCGCCGGTGCAGGCGACCCGGGCTCCCTGGACCCTGCCCTCGCGAGTGACGGTGAAACCTTCCGTGTGACCCGCCAGGCGTTCGAGGCCCTCCTCGAGCACGAGCCCGGCGGAACCAAGCTGGTCGGCGGCCTCGCCGAGACCTGGTCGAGCAACGACGCGGGTACCGTCTGGACCTTCAACCTCCGCAAGGGCGTGAAGTTCCACGACGGCGAGGCGTTCAACGCCGCCGCGGTCTGCGCCAACTACGACCACTGGTTCAACTGGAAGGGCACCTACCAGTCGAGCGCGGTCTCCTACTACTGGCAGACCGTCATGGGCGGGTTCGCGAAGAACGAGGACCCGGAGACGCCCGAGGCCAACTACAAGAGCTGCACGGCCAAGGACGAGAACACCGCCGTCATCGAGGTCAAGAAGCCCACCGCCAACCTCCCCGGCGGCTTCTCGCTGAACGCCCTCGCCATCCACTCGCCGAAGGCGATCAAGGAGTACGAGAAGCAGGAGGCGACCGCCAAGGGCGACGCCATCACGTACCCCAAGTACAGCCAGGAGGCCGGCACGGTCGCCGGCACCGGCCCGTACAAGATCGTCAAGTGGAACAAGGGCAACAAGGAAGTCACCCTCGAGCGCTTCGACGACTACTGGGGCGAGAAGGCCAAGATCAAGAACCTGGTCTTCCGTACCATCGACACCGAGGAGGGCCGCCGCCAGGCGCTCCAGGCCGGTGACATCGACGGCTACGACCTCGTCGCCCCGGCCGACGTCAAGACCCTGGAGAACGAGGGCTACGTCGTCCCGACCCGTGGTGTCTTCAACCTCTTCTACGTGGGCATGAGCCAGTCGGCGAACCCGGCCCTGAAGAAGAAGGAAGTCCGCCAGGCGATCGCGCAGGCGATCGACAAGGAGAACCTGGTCAAGACCCAGCTGCCCGAGGGCGGCAAGGTGGCCGACCAGTTCATGCCGGACACGATCGCGGGCTACTCCAAGAACGTCACGCAGTACCCGTACGACCCCGCCAAGGCCAAGCAGCTGCTGAAGAAGGCCGGCGCGCAGAACCTGACCATCGAGTTCTGCTACCCGACCGAGGTCACCCGCCCGTACATGCCTGCCCCGCAGGACCTGTTCGAGCTGATGAAGGCCGACCTGGAGAAGGCCGGCATCAAGGTCAAGCCGAAGGCCATGAAGTGGGCCCCGGACTACCTGGACGCCACCGAGGCCGGTTCCTGCGCCCTGCACATGCTCGGCTGGACCGGTGACTTCAACGACGGCTACAACTTCATCGGCACCTGGTTCGCCGAGTACGACAAGCAGTGGGGCTTCCGGGACAAGAAGGTCTTCGACGCCGTGAACGCCGGCTCGAAGCTGGGCAAGGCCGAGGAGCGCACCGCGGCCTACCAGAAGGCCAACGAGGTCATCATGGACTACCTGCCCGGCGTCCCGATCTCGTCGTCCCCGCCGGCCATCGCCTTCGCCAAGAACGTCAACCCGCCGAAGGTGTCGCCGCTGACGCAGGAGATCTTCGCCGAAGCCTCCTTCAAGTAGGCGAACCGGCAGAAAACCGATAACGGGGGGGTCCGCCCGGCCGTCGCAACTCGGCGGCCGGGCGGGTCCGTTCATGTAAGACAACACGCAAGAAAGGGGCAAGCGGGGTGCTGCGTCTCGTCGTACGAAGACTGCTCCAGCTCATACCCACGCTGCTCGGCCTGTCGGTTCTGCTCTTCCTGTGGCTCGACCGGCTGCCCGGTGGACCCGCCTCAGCGATCCTGGGGGAGAGGGCCACCGACGCCGAAGTGGCGCGCATCAACCGTGCGCTCGGACTGGACCAGCCCATTTACGTCCAGTACTGGCGCTTCCTCAAGCGCATCTTCCAGGGCGACCTGGGAACCTCCGTCCAGACCGGACAGCCCGTCACGGACGAGTTCTTCCTCCGGTTCCCGGCCACGGTGGAGCTGTCCCTGCTGGCCATGATCATCGCGGTGGCCGTCGGCATCCCCCTCGGTTACCTCGCCGCCCGCAAGCGCGGCGGCTGGCTCGACGTCGGCGCGGTCTCCGGCTCGCTCGTGGGCATCTGCATCCCCGTCTTCTTCCTGGGCCTGATCCTCAAGGAAGTCCTGGCCGTGAAGCTGGGCTTCTTCCCCAGCTACGGACGCCTGGACACCGGCATCAACGCCACCGAGGTGACCGGCTTCGCGGTATTGGACGGCGTCCTCACCGGCGAGTTCGACGCCTCGTGGAACGCGATCCACCACCTGATCCTGCCGGCCGTCACCCTCGCCTCCATCCCGCTCGCCGTCATCGTGCGCATGACCCGCGCCAGCGTGCTCGAGGTGCAGGACGAGGACTACGTGCGCACCGCGCAGGCCAAGGGTCTCAAGCGCCGTGTCGTCCGCGGCCGTCACGTGCTGCGCAACGCCCTGCTGCCCGTCATCACGTCGGTCGGTCTGCTCACCGGCTCCCTGCTGTCCGGAGCCGTCCTCACCGAGTCCGTGTTCTCCTTCAACGGCATCGGCAACTTCATCAAGACGTCGATCGACGGCCGTGACTACCCGGTGCTGGTCGGGTTCATCATGTTCATCGCGATGGTGTACGTCCTGATCAACCTGCTGGTGGACCTGGCGTACAGCATCATCGACCCGAGAGTGCGGGTGCACTGACATGGCTGTCGCCACCAAGTCCGAGAAGATCCAGCGTCTCGCGGAACTGACGGCCGTCAGCGAGACCAGCACCGGCGCCAGCCTCTGGCGGGAGGCCTTCCGCCGGCTGAAGTCCAGCAAGATGGCGATCGTCGGCGCCGTCATCATCGTCCTGTTCGTGCTCATCGCGGTCGTCGGGCCGTTCCTCGCGCCCTACTCGCCGAGCGCGCAGACCTGGCGCAGCGAGGTCTTCCCCAACCAGGGCAAGTTCGTCGGGGCCCGCGACGGCAACTGGTTCGGCCTCGACCACCTGGGCCGCGACCTGTTCTCCCGGATGCTCGTCGGCGCCCGGCAGACCCTGCTCGTCGGCATCGTCGCCACGCTGATCGGCCTGGTCGCCGGCTTCCTGATCGGCATCGTCTCCGGCGCCGCGGCCACCCTCGGCGGCGACACCGGACGGCGCGTCGACTCCGTCATCATGCGTTTCATCGACATGATGCTGGCGCTGCCGTCGCTGCTGCTGGCCGTCTCCATCGCCGCCGTCATGGGCCAGTCGCTGACCACGGTGATGATCGCCGTCGGCGTGGTGCAGGTGCCGGTGTTCGCCCGTCTGCTGCGCGGCTCGATGCTGGCGCAGGGCAGCGCGGACTACGTCCTCGCCGCCCAGTCCCTGGGCGTGCGCAAGCGCCGCATCGTGCTCTCGCAGATCCTGCCCAACTCGCTCAGCCCGGTGATCGTGCAGGCCACGCTCTCCCTGGCCACGGCGATCATCGAGGCGGCCGCCCTGTCCTACCTGGGGCTCGGCAACCCCGACCCGGCGATCCCCGAGTGGGGCGTCATGCTCGCCCAGGCGCAGCGCTTCTTCAGCTACGCCCCCGCGATGGCGGTCTACCCCGCCGTCGGCATCATCATCACCGCCCTCGGCTTCACCCTCCTCGGCGAGGCCATGCGGGAAGCCCTCGACCCGAAGCTGAGGGGCTGAACCACCATGTCTCTGCTCACTGTCGACGAACTGACCGTCACCTTCGGCGGCCGCGGCCGCAAGGAGTCCCGGGCGGTCGACGGCATCTCCTTCGAGGTCGACCAGGGCCAGGTCGTGGGCCTGGTCGGCGAGTCCGGCTGCGGCAAGTCCGTCACCTCCCTGGCCCTGATGGGCCTGCTGCCCGCGAAGGGTCTCACCATCGGCGGCCGTGCCGAGTTCGACGGCACGGACCTGTTCACCATGAACCCGTCCGCACGCCGCGACCTGCGCGGCAGCGAGATGGCGATGATCTTCCAGGACCCGCTGTCCTCGCTGAACCCGGTCGTCCCGATCGGCGTGCAGGTCACCGAGATCCTGGAGCGCCACCGCGGGATGAAGGGCGAGGCCGCCCGCAAGGAGGCCGCCCATCTGCTGGACCGGGTCGGCATCCCCGACCCGACCCGGCGGCTCAAGGAGTACCCGCACCAGCTCTCCGGCGGTATGCGCCAGCGCGCGCTGATCGCCATGGCGGTGGCCTGCGCCCCGCGCCTGCTCATCGCCGACGAGCCCACCACGGCCCTCGACGTGACCATCCAGGCGCAGATCCTGGAGCTGCTCAAGGAGCTCGTGGACCAGGAGGGCACCGCCCTGCTGATGATCACCCACGACCTCGGTGTGGTCGCCGGCCTCTGCGACCAGGTCAACGTGCTCTACGCGGGCAAGGTCGTGGAGTCCGCCGGGCGCCGCGAGGTGTTCGCCCACCCCACCCACCCCTACGCGCACGGACTGCTGGGCTCCATCCCGCGGCTCGACGCGCCCCGGGGCGAGCCGCTCAACCCCATCCGCGGCTCGATCAACGACCGCATCGCCTGGGCCGACGGCTGCGCCTTCGCGCCCCGCTGCGACCGGTACGAGATGGGCTGCCTGACCGGCACCCCGCAGCTCGCGGAGCCCCGCGCGGCCGGTCACCAGGTGCGGTGCGTCAACCCCGTACTCGACGACGCGAAGGCCGAGGAGGTCCCCGCATGAGCCTGCTCGAACTGGACGGCGTCAAGGTCCACTTCCCCATCAAGAAGGGCCTCCTGTTCGACCGCACGGTCGGCCACGTGTACGCCGTGGACGGGGTCTCCCTGAAGGTCGAGGCCGGCGAGACCTACGGTCTGGTCGGCGAGTCCGGCTGCGGCAAGACCACCCTCGGGCGGTCGGTGCTGCGGCTGGTGGACATCACCGACGGCTCGGTCGTCCTCGACGGCACCGACCTGGCGAAGCTGCCGGGCGAGGAGATGCGCCGCTTCCGGCGCCGGCTCCAGATGGTCTTCCAGGACCCGCTGGGCTCCCTCAACCCGCGGCAGAACATCGAGTCGATCCTGTCCGAGGGCATGATCGCCCACGGCATCGGCAAGAACCAGGAGGAGCGCCGGGAGAAGATCAAGGCCATCCTGGACAAGGTCGGCCTGCCCTCCAACGCGCTCGCCCGCTACCCGCACGAGTTCTCCGGCGGCCAGCGGCAGCGCATCGGCATCGCCCGCGCCCTCGTCCTCGAACCGGACGTGATCATCTGCGACGAGCCGGTCTCCGCGCTCGACGTGTCGGTCCAGGCCCAGGTCATCAACCTGCTGGAGGAGCTCCAGGAGGAACTCGGCCTGACCTACGTGGTGATCGCCCACGACCTCGCGGTGGTCCGGCACATCTCCGACACGATCGGCGTGATGTACCTGGGCGCGCTGGTCGAGGAGGCGCCGAGCGACGCGCTCTACGCCGAGCCGAAGCACCCGTACACCAAGGCCCTGATGTCGGCCGTGCCGGTGCCGGACCCGGAGGTGGAGGACAAGCGCGAGCGGATCCTCCTCACCGGCGACCTGCCCTCGCCGGCGAACCCGCCGACCGGCTGCCGGTTCCACACCCGCTGCCCGTGGGCCCAGGCCGAGCGCTGCTCGACCGAGCGCCCCCAGCTGCGGGACATCGGCGGCGGCCACCGGGTGGCCTGCCACTACGCCGAGGACATCGCGTCCGGGAAGCTCCAGCTGACCAAGGGCGAGGTCGTGTCGGCGACGCGCGAGGGCGTCGACGACAACCCGACGGAGGACACGCCGGAGGCGGAGACGCCGGCGGCCGAGGCTCCGGCGAAGATCCCGGCGCAGAAGCGGAAGCCGGCGGAGGCCGCCGAGGCGGAGGAGCCCGCGGAGGCCGAGAAGGTCACGGAGGCCGCCGAGGCGGAGAAGCCCGTCGAAGCCGAGGACAAGGCGGCGAAGGCCGAGAAGCCCGCCAAGGCCGAGAAGCCCGCCAAGGCCGAGGACAAGCCGGCGAAGGCCGAAGCGGCCAAGGCTTCCCCGAAGCCCGAGGCTGCCGACGAGCCCGAAGCCTCCGAGGAGCCCGAGAAGGCTGTCTGATCGGCGTCAGAAAGAAGCCCTCGCCTTGCTTTGCAAGGCGAGGGCTTCTTTCTACGCCACAATATGCAAGTGCTTCAGCAACTGTTCAGTCCGTCCGTCCTGCACACACTCGACCTGATCGGCATCTTCGTCTTCGCCATCTCCGGCGCCCTGCTGGCCGTCCGGAAGAACTTCGACGTGTTCGGGATCGCCGTGCTGTCCGAGATCACCGCCCTCGGTGGCGGTCTCTTCCGCGATCTGATCATCGGCGCCGTCCCGCCCGCCGCGTTCACGGATCTGGGGTACTTCGTCACCCCGCTGCTGGCCACCGTCCTCGTCTTCTTCCTGCACCCGCACGTCGAGCGCATCCAGAGCGCCGTCAACGTCTTCGACGCGGCCGGCCTCGGCCTCTTCTGCGTCGTCGGCACGACCAAGGCGTACGACTACGGGCTCGGCCTCACCGCGTCCGCCTGTCTGGGCCTGGCCACGGCGGTCGGCGGCGGCGTGCTGCGGGACGTGCTCGCCAACGAGGTGCCCTCGCTGCTGCGCTGGGACCGCGACCTGTACGCGGTGCCCGCGATCGTCGGCGCGGCCATGGTCGCCCTGTGCCTGCGCTTCGACGCGCTCAACCCGGTGACCAGCACCACCGCCGCCGTGACCGCCTTCGTGCTGCGGCTGCTCGCCATGCGGTACCACTGGCGGGCGCCCCGCGCCTGGCACCGCCGTTCGACGGTCGCGGAGGAGCAGCCTCCGTCCTGAGGTACCGGGCGGTGCGGCCGCCCGACGCTC
This sequence comes from Streptomyces lusitanus, assembly GCF_042647945.1. NCBI lineage: Bacteria > Bacillati > Actinomycetota > Actinomycetes > Kitasatosporales > Streptomycetaceae > Streptomyces > Streptomyces lusitanus. Next base: position 58,281 of record NZ_JBHRWL010000031.1, on the reverse strand, counting down.
ACGGGGCGAACAAAGCTACCGCTTAGTACTATCTTCTTGTACTGTTCAGCCATGCCAGAAGCAGCCTCCGCCCAGGCCATCCGGGCCGTCATCGGTGACAGTGAGTTCGACCGCGACACCGCGCTCACCGCGCGGGAACCCGGCGTCTACGACATCGACCTCTCCGCCGGCTGGACGATCATCAACGCCGTCAACGGCGGTTACCTGCTGGCCGTCCTGGGCCGCGCGCTCGGGGACGCGCTGCCGCACCCCGATCCGTTCACCGTCTCCGCGCACTACCTGACGGCCTCTCGGCCGGGACCGGCGGTCGTCCGCACCGAGACCGTCCGCACCGGGCGCACGCTGTCCACCGGGCAGGCGTCCCTCTTCCAGTTCGACGAGCAGGGCGACGAGGTGGAGCGCATCCGGGTCCTCGCCTCCTACGGCGACCTGGACTCCCTCCCCGACGACGTCCGTACGACCGCCGCGCCGCCCGCGCTGCCGCCGATGGACCAGTGCTTCGGTCCCGAGGACGGCCCCGCCCCGGTCGACGGAAGCTCCGAGATCGCCGGCCGGCTGATGCTGAAGCTCGACCCGTCGACCCTCGGCTGGGCCCTCGGAAAGCCGTCCGGCAAGGGCGAGATGCGCGGGTGGTTCGGACTCGCCGACGGCCGGGACCCCGACCCGCTGGCGCTGCTGCTCGCGGTGGACGCGCTGCCGCCGACCGCCTTCGAGATGGGCCTGACCGGCTGGGTGCCGACGGTCGAGCTGACCGTTCACATCCGCTGCCGCCCGGCGCCGGGCCCGCTGCGCGTCTCCATCACCACCCGCAACCTCGCGGGCGGCTTCCTGGAGGAGGACGCCGAGGTCTGGGACAGCGCCGACCGCCTCGTCGCGCAGTCCCGCCAGCTGGCCCGGGTGCGGCTGTGACAATCAGCCCCTCCGGCGATTGAGGAGCGGGCGCCCCGGGGGCAGCGCCCCCGGGACGATGGGGTCCCCCCGCTCGAGCGAAGCCGAGAGTGGGGGCGGGTAGGGGCGGAGGGGGCGAGAACCCCCTCACCCACCCCCACCCACCCCACCGTCCAACCAGTGCGCACGCCCGATCCCGATCAACCGCATCCGACGCACGGCCGTCCGGACCACCCGCTCCCGCTCGGCCCCCCTCACCGGGGCCTCCAACAGCGCTGAAGCGGTGACCAGCATCTGGTCCACATACAGCTGAGCCAGCATCACCAGATCCTCCTCCCCCCACCCCGCGGACACCGGATCCTCCGCCAGCGCCTCCGCCACCTCCACGGTGAACAGCGCGAGCTGATCCCGTATCGCCTCCCGCACCGCCCGCACCCCGCCGTGCCGCTCCCGGGCGATGAACCGCACATGCGCCGGATGCGCGTCGACGTGCCCCGCGATCAGCTCGACGGCCCGCGCGACGCGTTCCTCACCGTCCCCGGTCGTGGACACGATCGTCCGGATCATCGGATGCAGACTGCCCAGCGCCTCCTCCACCAGCGCCACGCCCAGGTCCTCGACCGACCGGAAGTGCCGGTAGAACGCGGTCGGAGCGATCCCGACGGCGCGCGTGACCTCCCGCAGGCCCAGGCTGCTCAGGCTCTGCCCCTCCAGCAGTTCGAGCGCCGCGTCGAGGAGCGCCTGCCGGGTCTTCTGCTTCCGGGCGTGCCGGATGCCGGACGTGTGACTCATGCCATGCAGTTAACAACTGTTCTCCCACATTGCAAAGCGGGTGGACGCGTTAGACTCGAAAGTCAGTGAACAAGTGTTACTACAACCGTTCACCCGATCTGGGGGTCCGACCCATGCTGTTCCTCGTCGCCGCGCTTCTGCTGCTGGGCGTCGTCCTCGGCGCCGTCGCGCACGCGCCGCTCACCTTCTCCGTCGCCGTCGGCGCCGTCATCGCCGTCTGGCTCGGCGTCTTCGCCCTGCGCGAGCACCACGGCCGCGACCGCGGCACCTCCACGCACTGACCCGCGCCGCCCACCTCCGACCAGCATCGACCGCAGGAGCCGATCACCATGCAGCTCACCGCACCGGCCGGCCGCCGCACCGGGATCCGCGACACCGACGGCATGGCCGTCGCGTCGTTCGTCCTGGGCCTGCTCGGCCTGCTCGTCCTCAACGTCTTCCTCGGCCCCAGCGCCATCGTGCTGGCGTCCGTCGCCCTGTGGCGGGGCACCGCCCGCCGCGGTCGCGCCCTGCTCGGCCTGGGCCTCGGCGTCGCCGACCTCGTCGTCCTGGCCGTGCTCATGCAGGCGGACGGCACGATCTCCTGGAGCTTCTGACCGGGCGCCCCGCCGGAGCCCGCCGCAGCGGCGCATACCGGCCACCGGGATCGATGTGCCGTGCACCGGGCCCCGTAGAATCGGCCCCACCATGGCTTACCTCGACCACGCCGCGACCACCCCGATGCTGCCCGAGGCGGTCGAGGCGCTCACCGCGCACCTGGGCGTCACCGGCAACGCCTCCTCCCTGCACGCGGCCGGCCGCCGCGCCCGGCGCACCGTCGAGGAGGCCCGCGAGACCCTCGCCGAGGCCCTCGGCGCCCGCCCCAGCGAGATCGTCTTCACCTCCGGCGGCACGGAGGCCGACAACCTCGCCGTGAAGGGCCTGTACTGGGCGCGCCGCGACGCCGACCCGGCCCGCACCCGGGTCCTCGCCAGCCCCGTCGAGCACCACGCCGTCCTCGACGCCGTCGACTGGCTCGCCACGCACGAGGGCGCCACCGTCGAGTACCTCCCCGTCGACGCCCACGGCCGGGTCCACCCCGACGCGCTGCGCGAGGCCATCGCCCGCGACCCCGACGACGTCGCCCTCGCCACCGTCATGTGGGCGAACAACGAGATCGGGACGATCCTGCCGGTCGCCGAACTCGCCGCCGTGGCCGCCGAGTTCGGCGTCCCCCTGCACTCCGACGCGGTCCAGGCCTTCGGCCAGGTCCCGGTGGACTTCGCCGCGTCCGGGCTCGCCGCGATGACCGTCTCCGGGCACAAGATCGGCGGCCCGTACGGCATCGGCGCCCTGGTGCTCGGCCGCGAGCACACCCCCGTGCCCGTGCTGCACGGCGGCGGCCAGGAGCGCCACGTCCGCTCCGGCACCCTCGACGTGCCGGCGATCGCCTCCTTCGCCGTCGCCGGACGGATCGCCGCCGAGCAGCGGGAGCGCTTCGCCCTGGAGATCGGACGCCTCCGCGACGACCTCGTCGCCGCGGTGCTGGAGGCCGTCCCCGACGCGCTCCTGGGCGGCGACCCCGCCCCCGGCGGCCGGCTCCCGGCCAACGCCCACTTCACCTTCCCCGGCTGCGAGGGCGACTCCCTGCTGCTCCTCCTGGACGCCCAGGGCATCGAGTGCTCCACCGGCTCCGCCTGCACCGCCGGCGTCGCCCAGCCCAGCCACGTCCTCCTCGCCACCGGCACCGACCCCGACCTGGCCCGCGGCACCCTCCGCTTCTCCCTCGGCCACACCTCCACGGAGGCCGACGTGGCAGCCCTCGCCAAGGCCATCGGCCCGGCGGTGGAACGGGCCCGGGCGGCCGGGCTGACGTGAGCCGTCGGTGACCTGGCCGGAGCGGAGTTCGTGCACGAGGGGGACGGGATCATGCGGCAGACGTACACCCTGGACCGCTGGGAGGACCGGTCGGGCCATCGGCTGACCTGGACGTTCGGATACCGGGGAACGGCGGGGGAGTTCGGGCGGATCGAGGTGGTCCACCCGGCGAGGCGGCACGGCGACCGTCATGTCACCGAGGTCAGCGGCGACACCGTCCCGACCACCTCCTTCGACGGCTGGGCCTACGGACGCAAGCCCTCCCTCCACATGGCGCGGCTCAGCATCGGCGGGACCGGAATCCGGATCAAGCGCAACCGCTGGGCGCAGACCAGAGCCGGACGGGCTCTGCGGATGCGGGCCGCCGGGCGGGAGTACCGCTATGTCGCGACCGGCCGACGGCACCGCGACCGCGCCCTGATCCGCGACGGCGTCGAGATCCGGACCGGCCGGCACGGCAGCGGCGCGCGGAAGAAGGCCACCCTCACCGTCCTCGGCCCGGCCGACGCCACCGACCTCGCACTGGCCGCCGTGCTGATCGGCGTCGACACCCGCAACCTCAGCCGGGGCGGTGCCGTCCGCGCCTTCCTCAACAGGTCGCTGGACTGGCTGGAGATCTTCCAGTGACCGCGTGACCGCGAGGCCGTGGGGATGTCCCGGACGTTGCCTAGCGGGCCGTGGACGACGGGGAGCCGGAGGGGGCGGCACGGACGGTGCCGGCGCGGCGGACCAGTGTCATGTAGCGGTCCCAGTCCCAGTGGGGGCCCGGGTCCGTGTGATCCGTGCCCGGGACCTCGACGTGGCCGATGATGTGCTCGCGGTCCACGGGTATGTCGTAACGGGCGCATATGCCGGCCGTCAGGCGGGCCGAGGCCGCGTACATCTCGTCGGTGAAGTCCTCGGGGCGGTCCACGAAGCCCTCGTGCTCGATGCCGACACTGCGCTCGTTGTAGTCGCGGTTGCCCGCGTGGTACGCCACGTCCAGCTCACGGATCATCTGCGTGATCCGGCCGTCCTTGCCGACGATGTAGTGCGCCGCCGCCTTGTGCCCCGGGTCCTGGAACGCCCGCACCGCGCTGTCCAGGCTGCCCTGCGTGACATGCACGACCACCATGTCGATCCGGAAGTCGTCCGGCCGGTCCGCGCCACGCCAGTTGGCGTCCGAGGCCGCCACCCAGCGGGCGCCCGCGAAGTCGACCGCGCCCGGGGTGCGGGGCTTGTCCACGCCCGGCAGCCGCCACCACAGCCGCGCCAGCTCGTCGCGCGCCAGCGCCGCCGTCCCCGCCGCTGCCGCGAGACCGCCCACGATCAGGGCGCGCCGCCCGATGCGCCGGTCGCCGTCCTCGGATGCTCCCTTGGCCCCCATGTGATCGTGAACGCATATCCGGCGGCCGTGGTTCCCGCGCCCCCGTACCCTGGAGGGGCTATGACTGACACCCCGCAGCGCACCCGCCCCCTCCGCGTCCTCGCCGCCATGTCCGGCGGCGTCGACTCCGCCGTCGCCGCCGCCCGCGCGGCCGAAGCGGGCCACGACGTCACCGGCGTCCACCTCGCGCTCTCGGCGAACCCTCAATCCTTCCGCACGGGCGCGCGGGGCTGCTGCACCATCGAGGACTCCCGCGACGCCCGCCGCGCCGCCGACGTCATCGGCATCCCGTTCTACGTGTGGGACCTCGCCGACCGCTTCCGCGAGGACGTCGTCGAGGACTTCGTCGCCGAGTACGAGGCCGGCCGCACCCCCAACCCCTGCCTGCGCTGCAACGAGAAGATCAAGTTCGCCGCGCTGCTGGACAAGGCGCTCGCGCTCGGTTTCGACGCCGTCTGCACAGGCCACTACGCCAAGGTGATTCTCCGCGAGGACGGCACGCGCGAACTGCACCGCGCCTCCGACCTGGCCAAGGACCAGAGTTACGTCCTCGGCGTCCTCGACGACCGCCAGCTCGCCCACGCCATGTTCCCGCTCGGCGACACGGTCACCACCAAGGAGGAGATCCGCGCCGAGGCCGAGCGCCGCGGACTCGCCGTCGCCAAGAAGCCCGACTCGCACGACATCTGCTTCATCGCCGACGGCGACACCCAGGGCTTCCTCGCCAAGCGGCTCGGCAAGGCGGAGGGCGACATCGTCGACGAGTCCGGCGCCAAGGTCGGCACGCACGAGGGCGCGTACGGCTTCACCATCGGCCAGCGCAAGGGCCTGCGCATCGGCACGCCCGCCCCCGACGGCAAGCCGCGCTACGTCCTCGACATCTCCCCGGTGACCAACACCGTGACCGTCGGCCCCGCGGACGCCCTCGACGTCGGCGCCCTCACCGCCATCCGCCCCCGCTGGTGCGGCGCCGCACCCACCGGTCCCGGCGCCTACACCGCCCAGCTGCGCGCCCACGGCGACGAGACCGAGGTGACCGCCGAACTCGTCGGCGAGGAGCTGCGCGTGCGCTTCGCCGAGCCGGTCCGCGGCGTCGCGCCCGGCCAGGCGGTCGTCCTCTACGACGGCACGCGCGTGGTGGGCTCGGCGACCATCGCGTCGACGGAGCGGGCGACGGCGGACGTGGCCTGAGCGGGCCGCGGGGACCGGGCGGTCCGCGGGGATCGGGCGGTCCGCGGGGATCGGGCGGCCCGCCCCGCGCGGCGCGTCACCGCGAGAAGAACTCCGCCAGCACCGGCGCCAGCACGTCCGGTTCGACCATGTGGGTCTGGCCCTCCAGGGTGCGGTACGCGCCCCGGGGGGCCGACTCCGCGATGGCCCGCGCCGCCTGACGCATCCACGCCGGGCTCGCGTCGCCCGCGATCGACAGCACCGGCACCCGGATCGACGCCAGCATCTCCCGCGGCACGCTCCCGTCGCCCATCACAGCGTCGTCGTACGCCAGGCTCGGCGCCAGCGCCTCCATGCCCGCCCACATCGGCGACTGCCGCGCACTGCTGATCACCGCGTCGTCCAGCCCGGTGAGCTGGAGGAAGAGCTCCACCGCGTCGCCCCGCCGCCCCTCCTCCAGGGCAGCGGCCAGCCGCTCGGTGTACCGGGCGCGCTCCGCGAGATCGTCCTCCGACATCGCGTACGGCGTCTCGTACACCGCGACCTGGCGCACCGGCAGCCCGCTCGCCGCCGCCCGCAGCGCCAGCGCGCCGCCCGACGAGACGCCGTACAGCGCCGCCTCGCCGCCGGTCGCCTCGATCAGCGCCGCCAGATCCTCCACCTCGCGCTCCACCGTGTACGGAGGCGTGTCGCCGCTCGCGCCCCGGCGGCGGCGGTCGTAGACCACCACCCGGAACCGTTCGGAGAGCGGCGCGGCCAGCGGCGCCACCGTGGCGCCCGTCGACATCGCGCCGCTGACGAGGACGATCGTGGCGCCGCGCCCGGCGCTCTCGTAGGCGAGGGAGGTGCCGTCGCGCGAGGAGATGTTCTGGTCCATGTCTCACCAGACTGCCGCACGGCACGGGAATCGTCGGTGAGGCGGGCGGCGCGTCCGCCGATCGCACCCCCTGCGCGGGGTCAGTCCACGTCCACCTCGTAGAAGCACAGGTGGTCCTTGATCGCGGCCACCGCCGGCTTCGGGTCCGGGTACGCCCACACCAGGTCAGGGGCGTCCGGCAGCGACCAGTACGACGCGGTCCCCTTGAACGGGCAGTACGTGTGCGTCGCGGACGGCGTCAGCAGGTCGAGCCGCACGTCCTCCGGCGGGATGTACCAGCGCGCGGGGCAGCCCGTCTCGTGCAGCACCAGCGCACGGTCGCTCTCCGCCAGCACCCGCCCGTCGCGCACCACGCGCACGTGCCGGTCGCCGGGCTCGACGGTGATGCGATGGCCTGTGGTCACGGCGTCCTCCTCGGTGGTCGGTCCACCCCCTACAGCACCCCTCGGAGCCGCCTTCTTCCCGGGCGTAGGCTGACGGCCGTGAACATCTGCGTCTTCCTCTCCGCCGCCGACCTCGACGACCGCTACACACGCCCCGCGCGGGACTTCGCGCGCCTGCTCGGCAAGGGCGGGCACACCCTGGTCTGGGGCGGTTCGGACGTCGGCCTGATGAAGGTCGTCGCCGACGGGGTGGAGGAGGCCGGCGGCCGGCTCTGCGGCGTCTCGGTGGAGTTCCTCGCGGCGAAGGCACGGCCCGGCGTCGACGAGATGGTGGTCGCCAAGGACCTCGCCGAGCGCAAGCGGCTGCTTCTTGAGAAGGCCGACGCCGTCGTGATCATGGTGGGCGGCACCGGCACCCTCGACGAGGCGACCGAGATTTTGGAGCTGAAGAAGCACGGCCACACCGACAAGCCGGTGGTGCTGCTCAACACCGCGGGCTTCTACGACGGGCTCAAGGAGCAGTTCCGCCGCATGGAGGACGAGGGCTTCCTGCCCCGCCCGCTGAGCGAGCTGGTCTTCTTCGCCGAGGAACCCGTCGGCGCGCTGGCCTACCTCGAGGAGAGCCTGGGCGTCGCCTGACCGCGCGGTGATGCGAGCATGGCCGTCATGGCTACACATGTGATCACCGGAGCCGGCTCCGGCATCGGCGCGGCCGTCGCGCGCCGCCTGCACGCGCGCGGGGACGACCTCGTGCTCCACGCGCGCGACGCGGGCCGCGCGAAGGAGCTGGCCGCCGAGTTCCCCGGTGCCCGCACCCTGGTCGGCGACCTCGCCGATCCCGACCGCCTGAGCTGGGCGTTCTCCCACCAGTCGCTGCCCGACCGGGTGGACTCGCTACTGCACGTCGCGGGCGTCGTCGACCTCGGCCGGGTCGGCGACCTCACCCCGAAGACCTGGCGCCACCAGCTCAACGTCAACCTCGTCGCCCCCGCCGAACTGACCCGCCACTTCCTGCCCCAGCTCCGCGCGAGCCGAGGCCACGTGATCTTCGTCAACTCCGGGGCGGGCCTCAGCGCCCACGCCGACTGGTCCGCCTACGCGGCCTCCAAGCACGGCCTGAAGGCCCTCGCCGACTCCCTCCGCGAGGAGGAGCACGCGAGCGGCGTCCGCGTCACCACGGTCTACCCCGGCCGCACGGCAAGCCCCATGCAGGCCAAGGTCCACCAGCAGGAGGGCAAGGACTACGACCCGTCGAAGTGGATCGACCCGGAGTCGGTCGCCACGACGATCCTCATGGCCCTGGACCTCCCGAAAGACGCGGAAGTCAACGACCTGACGGTCCGCCCGGGACGCTGACGCTTTCCGGCCGGTTCGCACCATCAGCCCGTCCGGCACCCTCCAGCCCCTCCGGCGCTTGAGGAGCGGGGTCCGGGGCGGAGCCCCGGGGACGGGGCACCACTCAGCCCGTCCGGCGCTTGAGGACGAGGCCCGAAGGGCCGAAGGGGGGTCCGGGGGGCGCAGCCCCCGGGGACGGGACGGGAAGGGGCGGCGGGGGCGAACCTCCCCCGCCCCCACTGCGTACGCTTCCCGTGTGACCGACACCCTCCACTTCCCGCCCGCCACCGGCATCGGCTCCCTTCCCGGCACAGACGCAAGAGAAGCCGCCAAGGCGGCCACAGGCAGCTTCGAGGACTTCCCCCACCTCCCCGAACTCCCCGCCCGCGGCCCCGGCGCAGACATGATCGGCCGCACCGCCGGCCTCCTCGTCGAGCTCTACGCGCGCGTGGAGCCCAGCGGCTGGCGGATCGGCGACCGTCCCGGCCGGGACACCCGACGCGCCCGCTCCTGGCTCGGCGAGGACCTCGACGCGCTGGAGGAGTTCACCCAGGGCCACGAAGGGCTGCTCAAGGTCCAGGCCGTCGGCCCCTGGACCCTCGCCGCGTCCCTGGAGCTGAGGAACGGCGAGGCCGCCCTCTCCGACCCCGGCGCCTGCCGCGACCTCGCCGCGTCCCTCGCCGAGGGCCTGCGCCTGCACCTGGACGAGGTGCGCCGCCGCGTCCCCGGCGCGCGGCTCGTCCTCCAGCTCGACGAACCGTCCCTCACCGCCGTCCTGCGCGGGCAGGTGAGGACCGCCAGCGGCTACCGCACCCACCGCGCGGTCGACCGCCAGATCGTCGAGGCGGCCCTCAGGGACATGATCGCCGTGCACGACGGCGGCCCCGTCGTGATCCACTCGTGCGCGCCGGACGTCCCGTTCGCCCTGCTGCGCCGGGCGGGCGCGGCGGGCATCTCGTTCGATTTCTCCCTCCTCACCGAGCGTGACGACGAGGCGATCGGGGAGGCGGTCGAGGGCGGCACCCGGCTGTTCGCCGGTGTCGTGCCGGGCACGGACGGCCCGTTGTCGGACCCTGCCGGTAGCGTCATGGGTGTCAGGACGCTCTGGCGCAGGCTGGGGCTGCGGCCGGGACTTCTCCCGGAGGCGGTCACGGTCACCCCGGCGTGCGGACTCGCGGGGGCGTCCCCCGGGTACGCGCGATCGGCCTACGCCCACTGCGTCCGGGCGGCGAGATCCCTCGCGGACAACCCTGAGTAACGGGAGGACACACGGTGGCCGGCGACAAGCAAGCGGAGACGACGAGCGTGCCCGCACAAGCGCGGGAGCAGCACGCCACGCTCGCCGAGCAGATCGAGGAGCACCGCTTCCGGTACTACGTGAACGACGCGCCCGTCGTCAGCGACGCGGAGTTCGACCGCCTGCTGCGGCAGCTCGAGGAGCTGGAGGAGCGCTACCCGGAGCTGCGCACGCCCGAGTCGCCGACCCAGAAGGTCGCCGGGTCCTACGAGACGGAGTTCACCTCCGTCGAGCACCGCTCCCGGATGCTCTCCCTGGACAACACCTTCAACGACGAGGACCTCGCCGCCTGGGCCGACCGCGTCCACCGCGAACTGGGCGAGCAGACCTATCACTTCCTGTGCGAGCTGAAGGTCGACGGCCTGGCGGTCAACCTCACCTACGAGCGCGGCCGGCTGGTCCGAGCCGCGACCCGCGGCGACGGCCGCACCGGTGAGGACATCACGCCCAACGTCCGCACCATCGCCGAGATCCCCGACCGCCTCGCCGGCGACACGGTGCCCGACGTCGTGGAGATCCGCGGCGAGGTCTACTTCCCGATGGAGAAGTTCCAGGAGCTCAACGCCCGGCTGGTGGAGGCCGGCGACAAGCCGTTCGCCAACCCGCGCAACGCGGCGGCCGGTTCGCTGCGCCAGAAGGACCCGCGGGTCACCGCCACCCGCCCGCTGCACATGGTGGTGCACGGCATCGGCGTGCTCGAGGGCTACAAGGGCCTGACCCGGCTCTCCCAGGGGTACGGCCTGCTGAAGGAGTGGGGCCTGCCGACCTCCCCGCACAACAGGGTGGTCGACGACCTGGAGGGCGTGCGGGAGTTCATCGCGTACTACGGCGAGAACCGGCACTCCGTGGCGCACGAGATCGACGGCGTCGTGGTCAAGCTCGACGAGATCCCGCTCCAGGGACGCCTCGGCACCACCTCGCGCGCCCCGCGCTGGGCCATCGCGTACAAGTACGCGCCGGAGGAGGTCAACACCAAGCTGCTGAACATCCGGGTGGGTGTCGGCCGCACCGGCCGGGTCACCCCGTACGCGCAGGTCGAGCCGGTGACGGTGGCCGGCTCGGAGGTCGAGTTCGCCACGCTGCACAACCAGGACGTGGTCAAGGCCAAGGGCGTCCTGATCGGCGACACGGTGGTGCTGCGCAAGGCCGGCGACGTCATCCCGGAGATCCTCGGCCCGGTCGCCGACCTGCGGGACGGCAGCGAGCGCGAGTTCGTGATGCCGTCCGAGTGCCCCGAGTGCGGCACGCCGCTGCGGCCGATGAAGGAGGGCGACGTCGACCTGCGCTGCCCCAACGCCCGTGCCTGCCCGGCCCAGTTGCGCGAGCGGCTGTTCTACCTGGCCGGCCGCAAGGCGCTGGACATCGAGCACTTCGGGTACGTCGCCGCCGCCGCCCTCACCGGCCCGCTGGAGCCGAAGGAGCCGCCGCTGAAGGACGAGGGCGACCTGTTCGACCTCACCGTGGAGCAGCTGCTGCCCATCAAGGCGTACGTCCTCGACCAGGACAGCGGACTGCCCAAGCGGGACCCGAAGACCGGCGAGGAGAAGATCGTCACGGTCTTCGCCAACCAGGAGGGCGCCCCGAAGAAGAACGCCCTGGCGATGCTGGAGAACATCGCGGCGGCCAAGGAGCGCCCGCTGGCGCGGGTGCTCACCGCCCTGTCGATCCGTCATGTCGGCCCGGTGGCGGCGGAGGCGCTGGCCCGCGAGTTCCGCTCCGTCGACCGCATCGAGCAGGCCACCGAGGAGGAGCTGTCGGCCACCGAGGGCGTCGGCCCGACCATCGCCGCGTCCCTCAAGGAATGGTTCGCCGCGGACTGGCACCGGGAGATCATCCGCAAGTGGAAGGCGGCCGGGGTCCGCATGGAGGACGAGCGGTCCGGCGAGGACGAGGGCCCCCGCCCGCTCGAAGGACTCACGGTCGTGGTGACCGGGACGCTGGAGAACTTCACCCGGGATGGCGCGAAAGAGGCCCTCCAGAACCAGGGCGCCAAGGTGACCGGATCGGTGTCCAAGAAGACGTCGTTCGTGGTCGTGGGCGACAACCCCGGTTCGAAATATGACAAAGCGGTGCAGGCGAAGGTGCCGATCCTGAACGAGGACGGATTCGTCGTGCTGCTGGAGCAGGGGCCCGAGGCCGCGGCCGACGCCGCTCTTTCGGCCGAGGAGTAGCGGTTGAAGGCCACCCGATCGGCGCATACCAGATGCATACGGGTGGCTGGGGCGCATTCGGGCAACCGTCGGCGACCGGTGCCCGTACAGGCCTTCCGCGGCCTACTGTTGAGATGTGCGCCTGCCGTGCCCAGTTGCGGTCGGGGCAACCCCCGTACCCGTGACGGGTCCGGGGAAGGGCTTTCCACGGCGGAGCCGCTGAGGGATGTCGGGCATCGGGCCGCGTGGCGTGGGCACCGCCGGCTGTGAGAGGGACGGGAATGGAACCGACCGAGAGCGCCGCCCCGGGCTCACGGCTGCGCCTGCGCCGCCTGGCGGTCGTCCGGCGGCGCGGCCGTGCGGACGGGCTGCCCGCGCAGCGACCGGACGCGCGCGGGCGCACCGGGGCGGGCGCCGCGGACGCGCGCGACGCCGGCGCGCCACGCCCGGCCGGCCGGCACGGCCTCACGGACCCCGCGGCGGAGACCGAACGGCACCCGTCCTGGCCCGCGTTGCCCACCGCGGTCGTCGCGGCGGCCGGCTTCGTCCTCGGCGCCGGCTTCCTGCGCGCCTTCACCGGAGGGCACGCCCTCTTCCCGTCCGGCACGGTCGGCTGGTCGCTGGCGGTGCTCACCGGCATCATCGTCGGCCACCTCGTGATGCTGGGCCGCTCCCGCTGGTGGGGCGGTACCGGCTCCGGCGCGGCCCTCACCCTCGCCGTGCTGCTCCTCTACGGCTGGGTCCCGGCCGGCATGGTCAGCCTCACCGTCGTCGTGCTGGTCGGCATAGCCCGCCGGGGCCGCTGGCGGCAGGGCGTGCTGCACGGCGCGGTCGACCTGCTCGGCATCGGCGCCGGAGCGCTCGTCCTGGCCGCGTTCGGCACCGTGCCGTCCGTCGAGTCGCCGTCCACCCCCGACACCTGGACCCTCTACACCGGCCCCGGGGTGGTGCTCGTCGCCGCCGCCTATCTCGCGGTCACCCGCACCCTGTTGTGGTACCTGCACACCCCGCGCTCGGGGCTGCCCACGGTCGCCCGCACCGCCCTGGTCCGCCAGGGGCTCGTCGCGGTCGCCCTGCTCGGCATCGCCCCGCTGGTGTGCGTGGTCGCCGCCGCCAAGCCGGTGCTGCTGCCGCTGTTCGCCATCCCGCTGATCGCCCTGGACTCCACCCTGTGGATAGCCCGCGCGCGGGCCGAGGAGCAGCTGCGCGACCCGCTGACCGGACTGCCCAACCGGCAGTGGCTCCAGGAGCGCATCTGGACCGCGCTGGACGACGCCGAGCGGGCCGGCTCCCGCGCCGCGCTCATGCTCATCGACCTCGACCGCTTCCGGTCGGTCAACGACACCCTCGGCCATCTCGCCGGCGACCGGCTGCTGCTCCAGATCGCCGACCGGCTGAGACTGGCCCTGCCGCGCGGGGCGGAGGCCGCGCGGCTCGGCGGCGACGAGTTCGCCGTGTTACTGCCCGTGGCGGACTCCACGACGTCCGCGACCCGCGCCGCCCGCGGACTGGTCACGGCCCTCAGCTCCCCGCTCGACCTCGACGGGCTCACCCTCGTCCTGGAGGCGAGCGCGGGAGTCGCCGTGTTCCCGGACCACGCGGCCGACGCCGAAGGGCTGCTGCGGCGGGCGGACGTGGCGATGTACCAGGCGAAGCGGGACCGCACGGGCGTCGAGGCGTACGAGTCCAAGCGGGACTCCAACACCCCCGACCGGCTGGGGCTGCTGGGCGATCTGCGGCGCGCCCTCGACGCGCACGAGGTGGAGCTGCACTACCAGCCGAAGGTCCGCTTCGACGGGCAGGTCTCCGGCCTCGAGGCGCTGGTGCGGTGGGTGCACCCGGAGCGCGGGCGGGTCCCCCCGGACGAGTTCATAGCGATAGCCGAGTCGTCGGGGCTGATGCCGCAGCTCACCGAGTACGTGCTGGAGACCGCGCTCGGCCAGGTCGCCGAGTGGCGCTCCCAGGGGCTGTTCGTGCCGGTCGCCGTCAACGTCTCGCCGCGCGACGTCCACAGCCCCGGCTTCGCCGGCTCCGTCGCCGCGCGGCTGGCCCGGCACGGCGTTCCCGCGGGAGCGCTCCAGCTGGAGATCACCGAGCACGTGCTCCTCGAGGACCCGACGCGGGCCGCCGACACCCTCAACGCGCTGACCGGGCACGGCGTGAAGATGTCCCTCGACGACTTCGGCACCGGCTACTCCTCGCTGGTGCACCTGCGGCGGCTGCCGGTGAGCGAGCTGAAGATCGACCGCTCGTTCGTGGCGCGGCTGGCCGTCGACACGGAGGACGCGGAGATCGTGCGCTGCACCATCGACCTGGCCCACTCCCTGGGCCTGCTGGTGGTCGCGGAGGGCGTCGAGGACGACGAGACCTGGGAACGCCTGCGTGACCTGCGCTGCGACGCGGTGCAGGGCTGGCTGGTGGCCGCGGCGATGCCGCCGGACGAGACCACGGCGTGGCTGCTGGCCCGGGGGTCGCGAGGGTGGCAGCGGCCGGCCGCGGCACTTCCTGCGGCGACGGGGACGGCGGAGGACTAGGCCCCTCCGGGGTGGACGAGGCCGTACGGCGGGTGCGGGTCCGCCGTGGCCGGTCGCGCAGTTCCCCGGGCCCCTTCCGGGGCGCCGGGTAATGGGTTTCACGGGCATGGGGCCCCGCCCCATAGGATTGGTCCCAAACCACACACACTCACCCCAGAGGATCGCTGCATGCCTGGCATCACGCGCGAGGAGGTCGCCCACCTCGCCCGGCTGGCGCGTCTGGAGCTGAAGCCCGAAGAGCTCGACCACTTCGCGGGCCAGCTCGACGACATCATCGGCGCGGTCGCCCGCGTCAGCGAGGTCGCCGACCAAGACGTACCGCCGACCTCCCACCCGCTCCCGCTGACGAACGTCATGCGCGCGGACGAGGTCCGTCCCTCGCTCACCCCCGAGCAGGCGCTCTCCGGCGCCCCGGCCCAGGAGCAG
This sequence comes from Streptomyces lusitanus, assembly GCF_042647945.1. Lineage (NCBI taxonomy): Bacteria > Bacillati > Actinomycetota > Actinomycetes > Kitasatosporales > Streptomycetaceae > Streptomyces > Streptomyces lusitanus. The sequence continues at coordinate 43,206 of NZ_JBHRWL010000031.1, read as the reverse complement.
CAGCGTTTCAAGGTGCCGCAGATCCTGGGGGAGGAGTAAACCGCCATGAGCGATCAGATCATCAAGCTCACCGCGGCCGAGACAGCGGCGAAGATCGCCTCCGGCGAGCTCACCGCGGTCGAGGTCACCGAGGCCCATCTGGCCCGCATCGAGGCCGTCGACGAGAAGGTGCACGCCTTCCTGCACGTCGACCGTGAGGGCGCCCTCGCGCAGGCCCGCGCCGTCGACGCCAAGCGCGAGCGCGGCGAGAAGCTCGGCCCGCTGGCCGGCGTCCCCCTCGCGCTGAAGGACATCTTCACCACCGAGGGCATCCCGACCACGGTCGGCTCCAAGATCCTCGAGGGCTGGATCCCGCCGTACGACGCGACGCTCACCAAGCGCCTCAAGGCCGCCGACGTCGTCATCCTCGGCAAGACCAACATGGACGAGTTCGCCATGGGGTCCTCCACCGAGAACAGCGCCTACGGCCCGACCGGCAACCCGTGGGACCTCACCCGCATCCCGGGCGGTTCCGGCGGCGGCTCCTCCGCCGCGCTGGCCGCGTACATGGCGCCGCTCGCCATCGGCACCGACACCGGCGGCTCCATCCGCCAGCCGGCCGCCGTCACCGGCACGGTCGGCGTGAAGCCGACGTACGGCGCGGTGTCCCGGTACGGCATGGTGGCGTTCTCCTCCTCCCTCGACCAGGGCGGCCCCTGCGCCCGCACGGTCCTGGACGCGGCCCTGCTGCACGAGGTGATCGCGGGTCACGACCCGATGGACTCCACCTCGATCGACGCGCCGGTCCCGCCGGTCGTGGAGGCCGCCCGCAACGGCACCGTCCAGGGCATGCGCGTCGGCGTCGTCAAGCAGTTCCGCGGCGAGGGTTACCAGGCCGGCGTCGTCCAGCGGTTCGACGAGTCGGTCGAACTCCTCAAGGAGCTGGGCGCCGAGATCGTCGAGCTGGACTGCCCGTCCTTCGACCTGGCGCTCTCCGCGTACTACCTGATCGCCCCCTCCGAGTGCTCCTCCAACCTCGCCCGCTTCGACGGCCTGCGCTACGGCGCCCGCGTCGGCGACGACGGCACGCACTCCGCCGAGGAGGTCACCTCGCTGACCCGCGAGTCCGGCTTCGGCGACGAGGTCAAGCGGCGCATCATGCTCGGCACGTACGCGCTCAGCTCCGGCTACTACGACGCGTACTACGGCAGCGCCCAGAAGGTCCGCACGCTCATCAAGCGGGACTTCGACAAGGCCTTCGAGCAGGTCGACGTGATCGTCTCCCCGACGACCCCGACCACCGCCTTCGCGATCGGCGAGCGCGCCGACGACCCGATGGCGATGTACCTCGCGGACCTGTGCACCATCCCGACCAACCTGGCGGGCAACGCCGCCATGTCGCTGCCCTGCGGCCTCGCGCCGGAGGACAACCTGCCGGTCGGGCTGCAGATCATCGCCCCGGTCATGAAGGACGACCGCCTCTACACGGTGGGTGCGGCCGTCGAGGCCGCCTTCGTGGAAAAGTGGGGCCACCCGCTGATCGAGGAGGCTCCGTCGCTGTGAGCGCACTGTCCAAGGCCAAGGGATTCAAGACGTCCAAGTCGGGTCTCTACATCTCCATGGCCACCTCGGCGTTCGGCGCCGTCGGTGTCTACAAGCAGATCAAGAAGGCGCGCGGCGAGAGTGACACGCTGCGGCTGCTCGACGCCGTCGTCACCGGCGCCGCCGTCGTCACCAACCTCGCCATCCTCTACCGCGAGCTGAAGCGGCTGGGCGACGACGACGTCCTGCTGGGCTGAGAGGGAAGTTTTCACCGTGACCACCACGACCGACCTGGTGTCGTACGAGGACGCACTCGCGTCGTACGACCCCGTCATGGGCCTCGAGGTCCATGTCGAACTCGGCACCGCGACCAAGATGTTCTGCGGCTGCTCGACGGCGCTCGGCGCCGACCCGAACACCCAGACCTGCCCGGTCTGCCTCGGCCTGCCCGGCGCGCTCCCCGTCGTCAACGCGACCGGCGTCGAGTCCGCGATCAAGATCGGCCTCGCGCTGAACTGCGAGATCGCCGAATGGTGCCGCTTCGCCCGGAAGAACTACTTCTATCCGGACATGCCGAAGAACTTCCAGACCTCCCAGTACGACGAGCCGATCGCCTTCAACGGCTACCTCGACGTGCAGCTGGAGGACGGCGAGGTCTTCCGCGTGGAGATCGAGCGCGCCCACATGGAGGAGGACACCGGCAAGTCGACGCACGTCGGCGGCGCCACCGGCCGCATCCACGGCGCATCGCACTCGCTGCTGGACTACAACCGCGCGGGCATCCCGCTCATCGAGATCGTCACCAAGCCGATCACCGGCGCGGGCGAGCGGGCGCCCGAGGTCGCGCGGGCGTACGTCCGTGAGCTGCGCGAGCTCATCCGCGCGCTCGGCGTGTCCGAGGCCCGCATGGAGATGGGCCAGATGCGCTGCGACGTCAACCTGTCGCTGATGCCGAAGGGCGCCGACAAGTTCGGCACCCGCAGCGAGACCAAGAACGTCAACTCGCTGCGTTCCGTCGAGCGCGCCGCCCGCTTCGAGATCCAGCGGCACGCGGCCGTGCTGTCGTCCGGCGGGACGATCGTGCAGGAGACCCGGCACTTCCACGAGGACACGGGGTCCACGACCTCGGGCCGCGTGAAGGAGGAGGCCGAGGACTACCGCTACTTCCCCGAGCCCGACCTGGTGCCCGTGGCGCCGGCCCGGGAGTGGGTCGAGGAGCTGCGCGCGGGCCTGCCGGAGCTGCCGCTGGTGCGCCGCAACCGGCTCCGCGAGGAGTGGGGCGTCTCCGCCACCGACATGCAGGCCATCCTGAACGCCGGTGCGCTGGACCTGATCGTCGCCACGATCGACGCCGGCGCCGACGCGGCCTCCGCCCGCAAGTGGTGGATGGGCGAGCTGGCCCGCAGCGCCAACGAGTCCGGCACGGCGCTGGACGAGCTGGCCATCACCACGGCGCAGGTGGCCCGGGTGACCGAGCTGGTGGCCAAGGGCGACCTGAACGACAAGCTGGCCCGCCAGGTCATCGAGGGCGTCCTCGCCGGTGAGGGCACCCCGGACGAGGTCGTCGACAAGCGCGGTCTGAAGGTCGTCTCCGACGAGGGCGCGCTCACCGCCGCCGTCGACGAGGCGATCGCCGGCAACCCCGCGATCGCTGACAAGATCCGCGGCGGCAAGGTCGCCGCGGCCGGAGCCCTGGTCGGCGCGGTCATGAAGGCCACGCGCGGTCAGGCGGACGCGGCCCGGGTGAAGGAGCTGATCCTCTCGAAGCTGGGCGTCGAGGGCTGAGCCCGCAGGGCATGAGGGAGGGGGCGCGCCCGGTGGGTGCGCCCCCTTCTCGTGCGACGGTCGCGGCTACGTGTGCGACGGCCGGGTCAGCGGCGGCGGCCCACCACGCGCGTGAAGCCCAGCGTGCGGCCCTGGTCGGCGCGCACCATCCGCGCGTTCTCCCGGCTCATCCGCACATGCGTCTCGTCCGGGTGGTGCTCGGCGACGACGTCGCACCACAGCAGCCACTCCCGCCAGCCGTCCTCCAGCCGGTCGGCCGTCTCGACGTCCACGGCGCCGCTGCGGGTCCAGTGGCGCCGCCACCAGGCGGGGCTGTGGAAGCACCAGAACGCGGGCTCCCAGTAGGGCTTCAGGTGCTCCGGCGGTTCGCTGCCCTCGATCTCCTCGGACAGGGACGGGACGACGACCCCGATCCGCCCGCCCGGCTTCAGCAGCCGGGTCAGCGTCGGCAGGTACAGGTCGTCGGTGCCGAAGTACTGGTACGCGTCGACGGAGACGATCGCGTCGAACGTCTCCTCCCCGAAGGGCAGGTCGTGCGCCTCGGCGAGGACGGGCTGGACGCGGTCGGCGACGCCCGCCTCGTCGATCCGGCGGGCGTTCTCGTCCGGCCTGATCCACAGGTCGGCGGCGGTGACCTGGACGTCGTACTCCCGGGCGAGGAAGACCGACGTCATGGCGCGGCCGCAGCCCAGGTCGAGCACCCGGGCGCCGGGGCGCAGGGTGTCCGGGCCGAGGGCGGGGGCCAGCCACTCCAGCAGCCACAGCGCGTTCGGACCCATCTGGTTGTCGATGGTCCACTGCGGGTCGTAGGCGCCGCTGCGGGGGTAGCGGGGCAGGCTGAGGCGGCTAGCGAGGTCGTCGTGCGAGGTGTCCGGTGTGATGTCCGACATCGGTGAACGGGCTCCTTGAGGCCGTGAAGAGGGGAAGGGTCGCGTCGGGGGTCGGACGGACAAGCATCAAAGCACCTGCTTCGGCCGGCGGCGCACTGCCGCGGTGTGTCGGACCGACGGACGCTAACAGCCGTCCGGGTGCCCCCGCATCCGGGTTTCCTCAGGTGAGGCGCTACGCTCCGGCGCCATGAGTGGACGTCCCGATGCCGACCTGCCCCCGGACACTCAGACCGCCGAGGAGACGACCGAGGAGGCCCGGGAGGACGCTCCTCGCGTGGACGCGCCGGAAGAGGCCCCGGAGGACTCTTTCGAAGGCGACGACGAAGACGACGAGGGTGACGACGAGGACCTCCTCGCCGCGCAGGCGCGACGGGCCCGCTGGGCCGCCGTCGGCACCGGCGCCGTGCTCGCCCTCGCCGGAACCGCCGCCGCCCTGCTCCGGGCCGCCGGCACCGCCCCCGTCCTCGCCCCGGTCGCCTACGCCTGCGGGGCGGCCGTCTGCGCCCTGGCAGCGGTGCTGGGGGCGCGCGGACGCACCCGCAGGGCGCTGTGGACGACCGTCGCGGGCGTCATGATCATGGCGCTGGGCGACCAGTTCGACTGAGACGCGCGCCCCCCGGGACGAAGGCCCCAGGAAGAAGTGTGAGTTAGTCCACGAAGGCGACAAAGGATCATTTTCGCCTGTAACAGTGGCAGGGCATTGCTCATGCGTTCTTTGCGGGCCGTTCGGCCGTTCGCCGCCGGTGTCCGCTCAAAGATCCACCCCGAGCCATACCGGGAGCACGCCTGTGGCAGCCCTAGCACGTTGGTGCGTACAGCGCCGTCTGGTCACCGTTCTGCTGTGGCTGCTCGCCCTGGTCGGGATCGCGGCGGGCGCCTTCGTCGCCGGCTCCGCCTACTCGAACGACTACAAGGTGCCCGGCACCGAGTCGGGGCGCGCCGCCGAGCTGCTGAAGGAAGGCTTCCCCTCACTGGGGGGCGACAGCGACAGCGTGGTCTGGCACACCCCGTCCGGCACCGTCCGGGACAGCGGCGTCGAGCAGACCATGACCCACACCCTCGACCGGCTCGAGGAGCTGCCCGGCATCGCCTCCGTGACCGGCCCCTACGACGACGGGGGCGCCGGACGCGTCAGCGCCGACGGCCGTACCGCCTACGCCACCGTCACCTTCGAGCACTCCGGCAAGGACATCACCAGCGGTGAGGCCCAGGCCGTGGTCGAGACGGCGAAGGCCGCCGAGACCGACGGGCTGGACGTCGAGCTGGGCGGCAGCGCCGTCGAGCTGAGCGAGTCGTCCGGCGGGCACACCGCCGAGATCGTCGGCGTGGCCGTCGCCGCCGTCGTGCTGTTCCTCGCCTTCGGCTCCCTCGCCGCCTCCCTGCTGCCCATCGCCACCGCCCTGGTGAGCGTGGGCACCGCCTACGCGGGCATCGTGCTGCTCGGCCATGTGATGACCGTCGCGGACTTCGCGCCGATGCTCGGCCTGCTGATCGGGCTGGGTGTGGGCATCGACTACGCGCTGTTCATCGTCACCCGGCACCGGCGCGGGCTGAAACGCGGCCTGAGCGTCACCGAGGCCGCGACCAACGCCGTCGCCACCACCGGCAGGGCGGTCGTGTTCGCGGGTGCGACCGTGTGCATCGCCCTCCTCGGCATGCTGATCCTCCGCCTGAACTTCCTCAACGGCGTCGCCGTGGCCGCCTCGCTCACCGTGGTGCTCACCGTCGCCGCCTCCGTCACCCTGCTGCCCGCCCTGCTGTCGCTGATCGGCACGCGCGCCCTCAGCCGCAAGGAGCGGCGCCGGCTCGCCGAGCACGGGCCGGAGCCGGAGATGCCCACCGGGTTCGCCGCCCGCTGGTCGGCGTTCGTGGAGCGCCACCCCAAGCTGCTCGGCGCGGTCGCCGTCGTCGTGATGGCCGTCCTCGCGCTGCCCACCTTCTCGCTCCACCTGGGCACCTCCGACCAGGGCAACGACCCGAAGGCGTCCACCACCCGCCAGGCCTACGACCTTCTCGCCGACGGCTTCGGACCGGGCGTCAACGGGCCGCTCACCCTGGTCACCCACGTCGACGGCGCCCAGGACCGGCTCGCCCTCGACAACCTGAACGGCACGCTGCGCACCACCGAGGGCGTCGCCTCCGCGTCGCCGGTGACCTACAACCAGGGCGGCGACACCGCCTTCCTGACCGTCGTACCGGAGTCGTCCCCGCAGTCGAAGCAGACCAGCGACCTGGTGGACCGGCTGCGCGAGGACGTGCTGCCCCGCGCCGAGTCGGGCACCTCGCTCGACGTGCACGTCGGCGGCGTGACCGCCGGTTACGACGACTTCGCCTCCGTCATCGTCGACAAGCTGCCCCTGTTCGTGGGGGTGGTGATCGGCCTGGGCTGTCTGCTGCTGCTCCTCGCCTTCCGCTCCATCGGCATCCCGCTCAAGGCCGCCGCGATGAACGTGGCCGCGGTCGCCGGCGCGTTCGGCGTGGTCGTCATGATCTTCCAGTGGGGCTGGGGGAGCGAACTGCTCGGCCTCGGCAGCGCGGGCCCCATCGAGCCCTTCCTGCCCGTGATCATGGTGTCGGTGCTCTTCGGCCTGTCCATGGACTACCAGGTCTTCCTGGTGAGCCGCATGTACGAGGAGTGGCTGGAGACCGGCGACAACCGGCGGGCCGTCCGCGTCGGCCTCGCCGAGACCAGCCGCGTCATCAACTCCGCCGCCGTGATCATGATCTCGGTCTTCCTCGCCTTCGTGCTCAGCGGCGACCGGGTGATCGCCATGTTCGGCATCGCCCTCGCCGCGGCCGTCGCCCTGGACGCCTTCATCCTGCGCACCCTGCTCGTGCCCGCGCTGATGCACCTTCTCGGCGGCGCCAACTGGTGGCTGCCGAAGTGGCTGGACCGGGTCCTGCCCCGGATCAGCATCGAGCCGCCCGAGTGCCGTGCCGCCCATGAGAGGCTGGCCGCCGTCACGGACGCCGAGGTGGCGGACGTGCTCGCGGAGGAGGAGCGGCAGCGGGATGTACGCGATACGACTGGGTGACGACGGCGCGGAGATGCGCCCCCTGGAGGCCTGGCACGCCGGTGAGTTCCTCGCCCACCTGGAGCGGGGCCGCGCCTTCATCAACCGGTTCATCCCGTTCGGCTCCGGCGCCACCGACCTGGCCACCGCGCGGGAGGCGCTCCAGCGGTACGCCGACCTGCGCGCCGCCGACTCGGCCTTCGTGCACGGGCTGTGGCTCGACGGCACGCTGGTCGGCGGGGTCCTCGCGCTGCACGTCGACGCGGCGGCCGGCACCTGCGAGCTGGGCTGCTGGCTGGAGCCCGCCGGCACGGGGCGCGGACTGGTCACCCGTGCGATGCGCCCGCTGATCGACTGGGCCGTCGAGGAGCGCGGCATCCACCGCCTCGAGTGGGTCGCCGCGTCCGGCAACACCGCCAGCGTCGCCGTCGCCCGCCGGCTCGGCATGACCCGCGACGGCGTCCGCCGCGAGGCCCACCTCCACGACGGCGTACGGCACGACCTGGAGGTCTGGTCCCTGCTGGCCCCCGAGTGGCGCGCCCGCGGCAAGCAGCCCTAGGTGCGCCCGTCCGGGCGTTAAGCGGAATCTCAGACGGTCTCCGTACGGTGCGGGACATGGCTGAGAAGACAGAGGACGAGACCGGAACCGGAACCACGACCGTGACCATCGTGGATCACGACGGGCAGGCCGCCGTGGACCACGACGAGCAGGCCGCCGTGGACCTCGACGAGCAGACGGCGGAGCGGCCGGAGGAAGCCGCCGCCAAGGAGCACCCCGAGCCGGCCGAGCCGTCCTCCGGGACCGGACAGGGCGCCGCGGCGGTCGTCTCCGCGGCGCTCGGCGTGGTCTCCCTCACCGGCGGCTGGCCGGGCACGGTGGCCGCCGCCCGCGAGACCCTGGTGGGCCAGCTCCGCACCGCCGCCGACGCGAGCGTCGCCACCCAGATCCAGGAGGTCTACGGCGACGCCTGGAACACCACCGCCCTGTGGGCCGGCCTGTTCGCCCTCGTCGCGCTGATCACGGGCGTGGTGGTGCTGGTCCGGCCCGCGTTCGGCGCGCCCGGCCGCACGGCGCGGGCCCCCTGGATCCCGTCCGTCGCCTGGGCGGGCGTCACCCTGGGCGTGATCGGACTGCTGCTCGCGGTGCTCAAGTACACGGGCCTCCTGCTGGGCCTGCCCGCGGCCTCCTGAGGAGGGTCTTAGGGCGCCTCCCGGACGTAAGCCCTCATCGAGCCTCACTTCTAAGGCACCACCCCCCGCGAAGATATGGAACTCTCCCGATGCGACCCCTCCGCCTTGGAGACGAAGGTGGAGGCATCGCAGAAAGCGATGCCGACACCGGATCCGAGGGGGAATCCACCATGTTCGAGATCGAGCTGCACCGGCTCCGCCACGACGACCTGGTCCGCCGGGCCGAGGCGGAGCGCCAGGTCCGCGAGGCGCTGCGGGTCCGCCGCGCCGCCCGGCGCGGAACCGCCGCACGCGGCGCCGAGCCCGACAGTCATACCCGGCGGCGGTCCTGGTTCGCCCGGACCGCGTGAACACCGTCCAGGGGCGGCGGCCGCACACAGGCGGCCGCCGCCCCGCCGTCGGTGCGTACGACACGAAGTCCGGGACGAGGAGGAGGCGGGGCCGTGTGGGTGCACCCGGAGACGAAAACCGCTGCGCCCTCGTCGTGGGCGCATGCGATGCTCGGGGGCGTGGAGACCAAGTCCGTCAGTCCCGTGTTCGTGGGCCGCACCGCCGAACTCGCCACCCTGATCGACGCCTTTGCCCGGGCCGGCGCCGGTGAGCCGCAGGCGCTGCTGATCGGCGGCGAGGCCGGGGTGGGCAAGACCCGCCTGGTGGAGGAGTTCGCCGCCGCCGTCCGCGACGGGGGCGGGATCGTCGCCCTCGGCGGATGCGTGGAGATCGGCGCCGACGGCCTGCCCTTCGCCCCCTTCTCCACCGCCCTGCGCCAACTGCGCCGCGCACTGCCCGAACAGCTCACCGCCGCCGCCGACGGGCAGGAGGAGGAGCTGGCCCGGCTGCTGCCCGAGCTCGCCGTCGCCGCCGCCCGCGAGGCCCGCCGTGACGAACAGGGCATGGCCCGCCTCTTCGAGCTCACCGCCCGCCTGCTGGAACGGGTCGCCGCCGAGCACACCGTCGTCCTCGTCCTGGAGGACCTGCACTGGGCCGACGCCTCCACCCGCCATCTGCTCGCCTATCTGTTCCGCACCCTGCGCACCGGACGTCTCGTCGTCCTCGCCACCTACCGCTCCGACGACATCCACCGCCGCCACCCGCTGCGCCCCCTCCTCGCCGAACTCGACCGGCTGCGCACCGTCCGGCGTGTCGAACTGGACCGCTTCAGCCGCGCGGAAGTGCGGCGGCAGATCGCCGGCATCCTCGACCGCGAACCCGAACCGGACCGCGTCGACGACATCTTCGAACGCTCCGACGGCAACGCCTTCTTCGTCGAGGAACTGGCCGTCGCCGCCGACGAGGGCTGCCCCACCGGCCTCACCGACTCCCTGCGCGACCTGCTCCTGGTCAGGGTGGAGAACCTGCCGGAGAGCGCCCAGCGGGTCGTCCGGATCGTCGCCGAGGGCGGCTCCACCGTCGAGGACCGGCTGCTCGCCGCCGTCGCCGGACTCGGCGAGGACGACCTCATCGAGGCCCTGCGCGCCGCCGTCAACGCCAGCATTCTCACGCCCGCCCCCGACCGCGACGGCTACCGTTTCCGGCACTCCCTGGTCCGCGAGGCCGTCAGCGACGACCTGCTGCCCGGCGAACGCTCCCGGCTCAACCGCCGCTTCGCGGAGGCCCTGGAGGCCGACCCCACGCTCGTCCCCGCCGACGAACGGCCCACCCGGCTGGCCAGCTACTGGTACCACGCCCACGACGCCGCCAAGGCCCTGCCCGCCGTCCTCGACGCCTCCGTGGCGGCCCGCCGGCGTCACGCCTACGCCGAGCAACTGCGCCTGCTGGAGCGGGCGATGGAGCTGTGGGACGCCGTCCCCGACACCGTGCGCGCCGGACTGCGCCCGCTGGACCACGCCGAGGCCTACCCGTCCCCGCCGCCCGGCTGCGGCGACGACGCCGACGACGCCGGGACGCGGCCGCTGCGCCACCTCGACCTGCTGGCCGAGGCCGCCGTCGCCGGCCGCCTCTGCGGCGAACGCGAACGCTCCCTGAAGTTCACCAAACGGGCGCTGCGCCTCCTCGACGAGGACCCCGACCCGCTGCGTGCCGCCTGGTTCTGGGTACAGCGCTCCCGGCTCACCCAGGCCTTCGGCCGCGGCGACGGCTGGGCGGAACTGGGCACCGCGCAGGAACTGGTGCGCGGACTGCCGCCCTCCGAGGTGCACGCCGAGGTGCTCGCCTTCGCCGCCGGCTGGTCGATGCTGCACGAACCCGGCCCCGACGCCATGGCCGCCGCGGAACGCGCCGTCGAGTACGCCCGCATGGTCGGCGCCCACGACATCGAGCTGAACGCCCGGCTCACCCTCGGCGGCCTCATGGCCGACGCCGGCGACATCGAGGCCGGGCTCGCCGAGATGTACGAGGTCAAGGAGCGGGCGACCGAACTGGGCGTCGACACCGTGCTGGCCCGCGCCTTCGTCAACCTGCCCTCCGTGCTCGAAGGCGTCGGCCGCTCCGAGGAGGCCGTACAGCTCCTGGAGGAGGGCGTCCACGTCACCCGTCGGCTCGGCCTGCTGGACTCCCAGGGGTGGGTGTGGGGCAACCTCGCCGAGTCCCTGCTGTCCGTCGGACGCTGGGAGGACGCCGCCCGCGCCGCGGCCAGCGCGCAGCGCATCGAGCAGAGCGCCAAGCCGCGCGCCGGCGGCTCGATGCGCCTGGCCCATCTCGCGTACCTGCGGGGCGACATCGCCGAGGCGGCCCGCTGCCTCGCCGAGGCCCGCGCCCACTTCGGCACCCACGACCCGATGCCCCAGTACGCCCTGCCGATGCAGTGGGTCGCCCTCCGCGTCGCCGCCGCCGAGGGCCGCCCGGAGGACGCCCGCGCCGAACTGTCCGCCGCGCTCGACGCCGGCTTCCCGCCCGGCACCCAGCGCTACGCCTGGCCCCTGCTGCTCGCCGCCACCACCGCCGAGGCCGACCGGTACGGCGACCCCGCGACCGAACCGGGCCGCGCGGACGTCCTCGACCGGATCCGCCGGGCGGCGAGGAACCTCGCCACCGGGGTGCCCCTGTGGCAGGCCCACGACCAGTGGCTGCGCGCCGAACTCCGGCGCGCGGAGGGCCGGAGCGACCCGGACGCGTGGGCCGAGGCCGTCGCCGCGCTGGAGCCGCTGGGCCGGCCGCACGACCTCGCCTGCGTCCGCCTCCGGCTCGCCGAGGCGCTGCTGGCCGCGGGCGGGGGCGAGGACCAGCGGGCCCGCGCCACCGAACTGCTGCGCCTGGTCGACGCCGTCGCCTGCCACCTGGGCGCGGCCCCGCTGGCCCGGGACGCCGCGCTGCTGGCCCGGCGCGGCCGTCTGGCCCTGACGCCCGCACCGCGCGAGGAGACGGCCCCCGCGCCCGCCGACCCGGCCGAGGCGCTCGGCCTGACCAGCAGGGAGCGGGACGTGCTGCGCCTGGTGGCGGCCGGGCACACCAACCGGCGGATCGCCGAGGAGCTGTTCATCTCGCCGAAGACGGCCAGCGTCCATGTGTCGAACATCCTCGCCAAGCTGGGCGTCTCCGGCCGCGGCGAGGCGGCGGCGGTGGCGCACCGTCTGGGCCTGTTCCCCGACGGCCCTCCGGACGTCCTTCCGGACGGCCTTCCCGAAGGACCGGGACATCTGGCGACCGCGCGACAATCGGTGTAGGACACAAGCGGCCCGGCACCCGGGGCCCTGGGAAAGGGGAGCGATGTTCAACGCCTTCGAGGAACTGTTCTCCCCCGGGCGCAAGCACACCCAGGACGAGCAGAAACGCCTGGCACTGACCCGGGAGGACGTCGGCGACGGCGACCCGGGACGCGGGCCGATAGACCTCGCCTCCGGGAAGGTCACCGTCCGCCGCCCGTCCCCGGCCGACGCGTCGACGGACGACGACACAGGCGCCTCGGACGACGGCGACGACAGGGACGACGTGAAGGACCCTGACGGCGCCCCCGACACCTCCCCGCAGGCTGGACCGCCGGCTAGCTGACCCGCAGCTCCAGCACGCGGTCGTCCTCCTGCTCCGGGTCGCCCCGGCCGTCCGTGTTGCTGGTGACCAGCCACAGCCGGTCGCCGCCCGCCGCGACCACCGTGCGCAGCCGGCCGTACTCGCCCTCCAGGAACGCCTGCGGCTTCGCGGAGGCCTCCGTGCCCTTGAGGGGTATGCGCCACAGCCGCTCGCCGCGCAGGCCCGCCATCCAGACGGAGCCCTCGGCGTAGGCGATGCCGCTGGGCGAGGCGTCCTCGGTGCTCCACTGGGCGACCGGGTTGTGGAAGCCGCCCTCGTCCGCGTGGCCCTCGGCCTCCGGCCAGCCGTAGTTGTCGCCCGGTGCGACGGCGTTCAGCTCGTCCCAGGTGTTCTGGCCGAACTCCGAGGCGAACAGCCGCTGTTCACGGTCCCAGGCCAGGCCCTGCACATTGCGGTGGCCGTAGGAGTGGACGGGGGAGCCGGGGAACGGGTTGCCCGGGGCCGGCTCGCCGTCCGGGGTCATCCGCAGGATCTTGCCGCCGAGGGACTCCTTGTCCTGGGACAGTCCGGTGTCGCCGCTCTCGCCCGTGCCCGCGTAGAGCATGCGGTCCGGGCCGAAGGCGATCCGCCCGCCGTTGTGGATCACGCCCTTGGGGATGCCCCGGAACACCGTGTCCGGCGCCCCGAGCTGCTCGCCGGCGGGCTTGCGCTCGGTGTAGAGCATCCGCACGATGCGGTTGTCGGAGGCCGAGGTGAAGTAGGCGTAGATCATGTGGTCCGAGGCGAAGTCGGGGGAGAGGGCGATGCCCAGCAGACCGCCCTCGCCCTCGGCCGCCACCCCGGGCACCTCGCCCAGCTCGGTCTTCTTCCCCGTCGTCCCGTCGATCCGAGTGATCGTGGCCTCGTCGCGGGAGGACACCAGGAGGTCGCCGTCCCCGACCGGGGCCAGACCCCAGGGACTGGCCAGCCCCGTCGCCACGGTCCGGACCACCGTCACCGAGCCCCTCGCGGGCGGAGTCTCGTCCGCCTTCCCGGAAGAAGGGGACGGGGTCGTGGCACCGCCCGAGGAGGAGGCGGCGTCCTTCAACGGCGGCGTTTCCTCGTCGGAGGAGCAGCCGGCGGTCAGCAGGAGCGCGGCGGCGGCCAGCACGGCCGTCACGGCTCGTCGTTGCACGATCTCGTCCCTTCGACGCGGCGGGTTCTGTCTGTCATACACCGCCCGCGCCTGACAGGTTCCCGGTTCGCGGAGCCCGAACCTCGGGGGAGGGTCTTCGGGACGGCCCTTCGGGACGGCCAGGGCGGAACCTCAGTCCCACGACCCCTGGGCCGGCGGCAGACTCGCGATCTCCGCGAGGTCGTCGGCGGTCAGCCGCAGCCCGGCCGCCGCCGCGTTCTCCGTCACCCACCGCTCCCGCTTGGCGCCCGGCACCGGGACCACCTGGCGGCCCCGGCCCAGCACCCAGGCCAGGGCGACCTGCGCCGGGGAGACGTGCTCCCCGTGCCGGCGCGCGACCCGGCGCAGGCCCGCCACGATCGGCTGGTTCGCGGCCATCATCTCGGCCGTGAACCGCGGGTGCCGGGCCCGCGGGTCGTCCGCCTCGAACCCCTCGCCGGGCGTCAGCGTCCCGGTCAGGAAGCCGTTGCCCAGCGGCATCGCCGCCAGGAAGCCCACGCCACGCGCCTCGCACCAGGGCAGCAGCGTCTCCAGCGCCTCCGGCGACCACACCGACAGCTCGGCCTGCACCGCGCTCACCGGGAACACCTGCTGCACCCGCTCCAGCTGCCGGATCGTGGCGTCGTACAGCCGCGCCCCCGGCCGCCGCGACGAACGCGCCCCGACCGCGCACAGGCCCAGCGCCCGCACCTTGCCCGCCCGCACCAGCTCCGCCATCGCGCCCCAGGTCTCCTCGACCGGGACCTCCGGGTCGGCGCGGTGCAGCTGGTAGAGGTCGATCACGTCGGTCTGGAGCCGCCGCAGCGACGCGTCGCAGGCCCGCCTGACGTACCCGGGGCGGCCGTTGGCCACGATGTGCTGGTCGCCCACCAGCAGCCCGACCTTCGTCGACACGAACGCGTCGGCCCGCCGCTCCTTCAACACCCGTCCGAGCAGCAGCTCGTTGGTGAACGGGCCGTACATGTCGGCGGTGTCCAGGAGGGACGAGCCCGCGTCCAGCGCCCGGTGCACCGCCCTGAGCGACTCCTCGCCGCGCTGCCTGGACGTGCTGTAGGCCCAGCTCATCGGCATGCATCCGAGGCCCACCGCGCCCACCGAGAGCGCCGCCGCGCCGATCGTCCTGCGCTCCACCTGCTCGTGACCCTCCCTCTCCGGCCCTCCAACCTAACCTCTGCCGCTGCGGCGCCCTGAACTAGCCTCCGTGGCATGACTGCTGACGTGTGGCTTCCCATCCCCCCGGACGAGATCGACGGGCTCCCCGAGGGGCCGCGCTACCACTTCTGGGACGGCGCCGACACCTACCCGGCCGACCCCGAGGACTGTGACGTCTACGTCGTGCCGTACATGAAGCCCGCCGAGGTGTGCCTGCGTCCGCTGCCCCGGATGCGGTCCGTCCGCGTGGTGCAGACCCTCTCGGCCGGCGTCGACCATGTGCGGCCCGCCCTGAAGGACCTGCCGCCGGGCGTGCGGCTGTGCAACGCGCGCGGGGTGCACGAGGCCAGCACCGCGGAGCTGGCGCTCACCCTGATCCTCGCCTCGCTGCGCGGCGTCCCCGGCTTCGTGCGCGCCCAGGACCGGGGGGAGTGGCAGGGCGGTTTCCGCCCTGCGCTCGCCGACCGGAGCGTGCTCATCGTCGGGTACGGCTCGATCGGCGCGGCCATCGAGGACCGGCTCGCCCCGTTCGAGCTCGCGCGGGTGGCGCGCGTCGCGCGCTCCGCGCGCACAACGGAGCGCGGGCCGGTGCATCCGCTCACGGAACTCCCCTCACTGCTTCCGGACGCGGACGTCGTCGTCCTGTCCACCCCGCTGACCGACAGCACCCGGCACCTCGTGGACGCCGGTTTCCTGGCCCGGATGAAGGACGGCGCCCTGCTGGTGAACGTCGCCCGCGGACCGGTCGTCGACACCAAGGCCCTGCTCACCGAGGTGGAGAGCGGCCGCATCACCGCCGCCCTCGACGTCACCGACCCCGAACCCCTGCCCGCCGCCCACCCGTTGTGGCGGGCGCCGGGCGTCCTGATCACCCCGCACGTGGGCGGACCCACGTCCGCGTTCCTCCCCCGCGCCGAGCGGCTGCTGCGCGACCAGTTGCGCCGATTCGTGAACCAGGAGGAGCTCGGGAACGTGATCCTGGTGACGGGAACGGAAGACGTGTAGTCCGCTTCGAGCACCGTCCGCGACTCCCCGGGCGCGGTGGGTACTCGGCCATCCGTTGATCGTCACGGAGCGTAGAGGACCTATGTCCCTGAGTGACGATCCTGGTGTATCGTCCCGACAGGGGCTGCGCCGCCGACCAACGGCGCGGGGGAGCGACACGGAGACTGTGAGGGGGGCGACGGGCGATGCACGGCCAGAGGACCACCGATCCGACGCGGCGGACGCGTCGGCGGCGACACCGGCACGCGGACACGCACAGGCACGGTCAGCACATCCGGCGCGGCGGAAGGACCGACGGCGCCGGCCCGCACCATCCTCCCCGGCAGACCGGCCGGCGGACCCGGGCCCAGGCGCACCGCGGGCCGTGGAGCGCGGAGGCGGCGCGCACCGGGAGGGACCGGTGAGCGCCCCGCCGACCCCCACCCTCGACGGAGCGCTGCGTCCCGCGTCCGCCCCGCGGACCCTGCTGCCCGCCCCGGCCGCCGGCCGCCGGCCCGGCCCCGCGGCCCAGCTGGTGCTCGTCCTGGTCTGCGGCGCCTACGCCGTCGGCGCCGCGTTCGGCTGGGGGTCGGAGCGACTCGCCCTGATCATGGGGGACTTCGGGCTGAGCGCCGCCGCCGCGGTCGCCGCCGTGTCCTGCGCGCTCTACGCCCGCAGCCGCCGCACCCGCTACCGGCCCGCCTGGATGCTGTTCGGGCTCTCCTCGGCCATGGCGTCCCTGGGCAACCTGGTCTGGGGCTGGTACGAGGTCGTGCTCGACCGTGACGTGCCGAGCCCCAGCTACGCCGACCTGTTCTTCCTCTGCTTCGCGCCGCCCGCCATCGTCGGCCTGCTGGTGCTCGCCAAACGCCCCGTGACCAAGGCCGGATGGGTGTGCCTCGGCCTCGACGCCTGGCTGATCGGCGGCTCGCTGCTGACCCTGGCGTGGAGCCTCGCCCTCGCCCAGGCCGCCCAGGCCGAGGGACCGGGCGTCGCGCACACGGCGCTGTCCCTGGCGTACCCGCTGCTCGACATCGCCCTCGTCAGCATGGTGCTCGCGCTGCACTTCCGGCGCTCGTCGGTCAACCGCTCGGCGGTGAACACCGCGATCGGCGCGCTCGCGCTCACCGTGATGTGCGACGCGCTGTTCACCTCCCCGCTGCTGCACGCCGACTACCGCTCAGGCCAGCTGCTCGACGCGGGCTGGTTCGCCGGGTCGCTGCTGCTGGCCTACGCCCCCTGGACCGCGCCCCGCCGCGGCGGGCCGGACCGGGAGACGTCCACCCGCGTGGTCCGCGAGCACCTGCCCGGGCGGCGCGCCGCCCCCGACCACCAGCACGCGCCGCCGCCCGGCGGGGGAGCGGGCCGCTACCAGCTCTCCCGGCCCATCGCCGGATCGCTCGCCGCGCTCACCCCGTACCTCGCCGCCGCCGTGTGCACCCTGGGGATCCTCTACAACGTCCTCAACGGCCGCAGCGTCGACCGGGTCGTGCTCATCACCGGGGGCACCGTGGCGCTCGCGCTCGTCGTGCGCCAGGGCATCATGCTCCTCGACAACATCACCCTCACCCAGGAACTCGCCCAGGCGGAGAACCACTTCCGCTCCCTGGTGCAGGGATCGAGCGACGTCATCATGATCGCCGCGCCCAGCGGCGTCCTGCGGTACGTCTCCCCGGCCGCCGCCGGGGTGTACGGCCGGCCCGCGGAGGACCTGGTCGGCACCGAACTGGCCTCCCTGATCCACCCCGAGGACCTCGGCCGCGTGGTGCACGAGGTGCGCAGGTTCCTCGCCGCCGACCCGGTGGAAGAGCCCACCATGCGCATCGAGTGCCGGTTCCGCTCCGGAGGCGGGGGCGCCTCCCGCTCCTCCTGGGGCGAGGCCGACGGCCAGGGCGGCTGGCTCAACGTGGAGTCGACCGTCAACCGGCACCACGGCGGCCTGATCTTCAACAGCCGGGACGTCACCGAGCGGGTCCGGCTCCAGGCCCAGCTCCAGCACAACGCGGAGCACGACCCGCTGACCGACCTGCCCAACCGCGCCCTGTTCACCCGGCGCGTGCAGCAGGCCCTCTCCGGCCGCCGCGCCTCGGACCGGGGCGCCGCCCTGCGCGGCACGGCGGTGCTCTTCATCGACCTCGACGGCTTCAAGGGCGTCAACGACACCATCGGCCACCAGGCCGGGGACGAACTGCTCGTGCAGGCCGCCCGCAGACTCCAGGACGCCGTCCGCAAGGGCGACACCGCCTCCCGGCTCGGCGGCGACGAGTTCGCGGCGCTCATCGTCGGCGACGGCGTACGCGACCGCGACGCGCGCGAGGGGCACATCCTCGAACTGGCCGACCGCCTCAGAGCCACGCTCTCCCAGCCCTACCTCATCGAAGGCAACGATGTCCGCGTCAACGCCTCCATCGGCGTCGCCTTCGCCGAACCGGGCATCGGCGCGGGCGAGCTGCTGCGCAACGCCGACCTCGCGATGTACCGGGCGAAGGCGGCCGGCAAGGGCCGGGTCGAGCTGTACAAGCCGCACATGCAGCAGGACGTCGTCCGCAGGGCCGAGCTGGCCACGCGGCTGCGCGCGGCGCTGCACCACGGCGAGTTCGCCCTGCTGCACCAGCCCGTGGTGTGCCTGGCGGACGGCCGCATCACCTCCGTGTGCGCCCAGGCGCGCTGGCGCTCCTCCCAGGGTGTGCTGTTCACCCCCGCGGAGTTCCTGCGCGTCGCCGAGGACAGCGAGAAGACCGCCGAACTGGGCCGCTGGGTGTTGGAGGAGGCCGTCGAGCAGGCCGCCGAGCGGCACGCGACGGGGTTGCCGGTGCCGGTGGCCGTTCGGCTGAGCGCGCGCCGCCTGCTGGACCGCTCGCTGCCCCTCGGCTCGGTCGAGGCGCTGCTCACGCGGCACGGTCTGCCGTCCGGCTCGCTGATCGTGGAGCTGGCCGACACCGACCCGCGGGTGTCCCTCGACGAGCTGGAGCGCCGGCTCGCCGTGCTCAAGCGGCTCGGCGTGCGGATCTCCCTGGACGGCTTCGGCAGCGGACGCGCCGCGATCACGGCTCTCAGGCGGCTGCCCGTCGACATGCTGAAGCTGGACCGCAGCCTGGTCGACGGCGTGGCGGAGTCCGCGCGCCTGTACAAGATCACCCACGGGCTGCTCCGGATCGCCTCCGACCTCGGTCTCCAGACGGTGGCCGACGGCGTGGACCTGCCCGAGCAGGCCGAGGCGCTGCGCGCGATGGGCTGCACCCACGGGCAGGGGCTGGCGTTCTCCGGGCCGCTCGACGAGTACCGGCTGCGCCGGGCGCTGGCCTCCGGGCATTACCCGGTGGCGCACGCGCAGGGCGAGCCGGTGCTGGCCGGCGGGGGCGGTTCCCCGGTGTACGCCACGGGGGTGACGGCGGTGCTCAAGAGCGCCACGGCACTCCGCTCACATGATGAGACTCCCGTCCCACCCACTTGACAGTGAGTGCGCGCCGGGGGGAGGGTCAGTGCCATGCGCACCCGAATTCTCGTACTTGGAAAGCGCGTCGGCTGACGCTGAGCGGCGAACGCTCAGCGACCCACCACCCGGCGCGCTCCCCTCGCTTGCCTTACGGCACGAGGGGTTTTTTGTTGCACAGGCACCTGCCGCGCAGCACGCGTAACCCGCACGAACTTCGCAAAAACCCTCAGCATCGAGAAGAGAATGCCGATGACCGAGCAGGCCACCGGGGCCCATCACCCGCAGCCGAGGCCCCGTTCCGGAGGACAGCAGTCCGCCCCCGTCGAGCACGTCACGGGCGCGCAGTCCCTCATCCGCTCCCTCGAGGAGGTCGGCGCCGACACGGTATTCGGTATCCCCGGCGGCACGATCCTGCCCGCCTACGACCCGCTGATGGACTCGACCCGGGTGCGCCACGTCCTGGTCCGGCACGAGCAGGGCGCCGGCCACGCGGCCACGGGTTACGCGCAGGCCACCGGCAAGGTGGGCGTCTGCATGGCGACCTCGGGACCGGGCGCCACCAACCTGGTCACGCCCATCGCCGACGCGCACATGGACTCCGTCCCGCTGGTGGCCATCACCGGTCAGGTCGTCTCCAAGGCGATCGGCACCGACGCCTTCCAGGAGGCGGACATCGTCGGCATCACCATGCCGATCACCAAGCACAGCTTCCTGGTCACCAAGGCGGAGGACATCCCGCGGGCGATCGCGCAGGCCTTCCACATCGCCTCCACCGGCCGTCCCGGCCCGGTACTGGTGGACATCCCCAAGGACATCCTCCAGGCGAGGACCACCTTCTCCTGGCCGCCCGTCATGGACCTGCCCGGCTACCGGCCCGTCACCAAGCCGCACGCCAAGCAGATCCGCGAGGCCGCCAAGCTGATCACGGCCGCCAAGCGGCCCGTGCTCTACGTCGGCGGCGGCGTCATCAAGGCGGGCGCCACCGCAGAGCTGAAGATGCTCGCCGAGCTCACCGGAGCGCCCGTCACCACCACCCTGATGGCGCTCGGCGCGTTCCCCGACGGCCACCCGCTGCACGTGGGAATGCCGGGCATGCACGGATCGGTCACCGCCGTCACCGCGCTGCAGAAGGCCGACCTGATCGTCGCCCTCGGAGCCCGCTTCGACGACCGCGTCACCGGCAAGCTGGACAGCTTCGCCCCGTACGCCAAGATCGTCCACGCCGACATCGACCCGGCCGAGATCGGCAAGAACCGCGCCGCGGACGTGCCGATCGTCGGGGACGCCCGCGAGGTCCTCGCCGACCTCATCCAGGCCGTCCAGAAGGAGCACGCCGAGGGCCACCGCGGCGACTACTCCGCCTGGTGGACCGACCTGAACCGCTGGCGCGACACCTACCCGCTGGGCTACGACCTGCCCGAGGACGGCTCCCTCTCCCCGCAGCAGGTCATCGAGCGCATCGGACAGCTGGCCCCCGACGGCACCGTCTTCGCGGCGGGCGTCGGCCAGCACCAGATGTGGGCCGCGCACTTCATCCAGTACGACAAGCCCGCCACCTGGCTGAACTCCGGCGGCGCCGGAACCATGGGCTACGCGGTCCCCGCCGCCATGGGCGCCAAGGCAGGCGTGCCCGACCGCACGGTGTGGGCGATCGACGGCGACGGCTGCTTCCAGATGACCAATCAGGAGCTCACCACCTGCGCCCTGAACAACATCCCGATCAAGGTCGCCGTCATCAACAACGGCGCCCTCGGGATGGTCCGCCAGTGGCAGACCCTCTTCTACAACCAGCGGTACTCCAACACGGTCCTGCACTCCGGCCCCGACGACGTCAACCCGGAGGCGAGGGGCACCCGCGTCCCCGACTTCGTGAAGCTGGCCGAGGCGATGGGCTGCTACGCGATCCGCTGCGAGGACCCCGCCGACCTCGACAAGGTCATCGAGGAGGCCAACTCGATCAACGACCGCCCGGTCCTGGTGGACTTCATCGTCCACGAGGACGCGATGGTCTGGCCGATGGTCGCCGCCGGCACCTCCAACGACGAGATCATGGCCGCCCGGGACGTGCGCCCCGACTTCGGCGACAACGAAGACGACTGAGCGAGAGAGACCGAAGAGATCATGTCCAAGCACACGCTCTCCGTCCTGGTGGAGAACACCCCCGGCATCCTGGCCCGGATCGCCGCCCTGTTCTCCCGCCGCGGCTTCAACATCGACTCGCTCGCCGTCGGCGTCACCGAGCACCCCGACATCTCCCGCATCACCATCGTGGTGAGCGTCGACGAGTTCCCGCTGGAGCAGGTCACCAAGCAGCTCAACAAGCTCGTCAACGTGCTGAAGATCGTCGAGCTCGAACCCGGGCAGGCGGTCCAGCGCGAACTCGTTCTGGTGAAGGTGCGCGCCGACAACGAGACGCGCTCCCAGATCGTCGAGATCGTCCAGCTGTTCCGCGCCAAGACCGTGGACGTCTCCCCGGAGGCCGTGACCGTCGAGGCCACCGGCAGCAGCGACAAGCTGTCCGCCATGCTCAAGATGCTGGAGCCGTTCGGCATCAAGGAGCTGGTCCAGTCCGGCACCATCGCGATCGGACGCGGTGCCCGTTCGATCACGGACCGGTCGCTGCGCGCTCTGGACCGGTCGGCGTAAGACACGGAACGGGCGGCCGGGACACGGCCGGCCGCCCGTATCGCGAGACCCCCAACCTTCCCCCTCCCGCACCGTCATACGGTGGGACGCAACACCTGCACACAAGGAGAGAACCCAGTGGCCGAGCTGTTCTACGACGCCGACGCCGACCTGTCCATCATCCAGGGCCGCAAGGTCGCGGTCATCGGGTACGGCAGCCAGGGCCACGCCCACGCCCTGTCGCTGCGCGACTCCGGCGTCGACGTGCGCGTCGGTCTGCACGAGGGCTCGAAGTCCAAGGCCAAGGCCGAGGAGCAGGGCCTGCGCGTGGTGACCCCGTCCGAGGCCGCCGCCGAGGCCGACGTCATCATGATCCTCGTCCCGGACCCGATCCAGGGCCAGGTCTACGAGGAGTCCGTCGCCCCGAACCTGAAGGACGGCGACGCGCTGTTCTTCGGCCACGGCTTCAACATCCGCTTCGGCTTCATCAAGCCCCCGGCCGGCGTCGACGTCTGCATGGTCGCCCCGAAGGGCCCGGGCCACCTGGTGCGCCGTCAGTACGAGGAGGGCCGCGGCGTCCCCTGCATCGCGGCCGTCGAGCAGGACGCCACGGGCGACGCCTTCGCGCTGGCCCTGTCGTACGCGAAGGGCATCGGCGGCACCCGCGCCGGCGTCATCAAGACCACCTTCACCGAGGAGACCGAGACCGACCTGTTCGGTGAGCAGGCCGTCCTCTGCGGTGGCACCGCCGCGCTGGTGAAGGCGGGCTTCGAGACGCTGACCGAGGCCGGCTACCAGCCGGAGATCGCGTACTTCGAGTGCCTGCACGAGCTGAAGCTGATCGTGGACCTCATGTACGAGGGCGGCCTGGAGAAGATGCGCTGGTCGATCTCCGAGACCGCCGAGTGGGGCGACTACGTCACCGGCCCGCGGATCATCACCGACGCCACCAAGGCCGAGATGAAGAAGGTCCTCGCCGAGATCCAGGACGGCTCCTTCGCCCAGACCTGGATGGACGAGTACCACGGCGGTCTGAAGAAGTACGAGGAGTACAAGAAGCAGGACTCCGAGCACCTCCTGGAGACCACCGGCAAGCAGCTGCGCAAGCTGATGAGCTGGGTCGACGAGGAGGCCTGAGCACGGCCGTCCTGAGGGCCGGGGCACCGCGCCCCGGCCCTCCGGGCGAACCAGGGGTAACGTCGGTGGTACGGCGTTGTCCATCCCGTCCGCCACGGACGGGTGATCCTTCCGAAGCGGCGTAAGACGACGCCTTCGGCGCCACTACACTGCTGCACTACATACGCGTCAGGCCCACAGCGTCGTGCGTCTTCCACGCGGCTAGCACTTCTTCACCGCCTGCGGCCGTCGGGACGGCCGTCCGCATTGGGACTTGTGAGGACTCACGTGAGCTCGAAACCCGTCGTACTCATCGCTGAAGAGCTGTCGCCCGCCACCGTCGACGCACTCGGCCCGGACTTCGAGATCCGGCACTGCAACGGCGCGGACCGCGCCGAACTGCTCCCCGCCATCGCCGACGTGGACGCGATCCTGATCCGCTCCGCCACCAAGGTGGACGCCGAGGCGATCGCCGCGGCGGGCAAGCTGAAGGTCGTCGCACGAGCCGGCGTCGGCCTCGACAACGTCGACGTCTCCGCCGCCACCAAGGCCGGCGTGATGGTCGTCAACGCCCCCACCTCCAACATCGTCACCGCCGCCGAGCTCGCCTGCGGTCTGATCGTCGCCACCGCGCGCAACATCCCGCAGGCCAACGCCGCGCTGAAGAACGGCGAGTGGAAGCGGAGCAAGTACACGGGCGTCGAGCTCGCCGAGAAGACCCTCGGTGTCGTGGGTCTGGGGCGGATCGGCGCCCTCGTCGCGCAGCGCATGTCCGCCTTCGGCATGAAGGTCGTCGCCTACGACCCCTACGTGCAGCCCGCGCGGGCCGCGCAGATGGGCGTCAAGGTGCTGTCGCTGGACGAGCTGCTCGAGGTCTCCGACTTCATCACCGTCCACCTGCCGAAGACCCCCGAGACGCTGGGCCTGATCGGTGACGAGGCGCTGCGCAAGGTCAAGCCGACCGTGCGCGTCATCAACGCCGCGCGCGGCGGCATCGTCGACGAGGAGGCGCTGTACTCGGCGCTCAAGGAGGGCCGCGTCGCCGGCGCCGGCCTCGACGTGTACGCCAAGGAGCCGTGCACCGACTCCCCGCTCTTCGAGTTCGACCAGGTCGTCTGCACCCCGCACCTCGGCGCCTCCACCGACGAGGCCCAGGAGAAGGCCGGCATCGCCGTCGCCCGCTCGGTGCGCCTCGCCCTCGCCGGTGAGCTGGTCCCCGACGCGGTGAACGTCCAGGGCGGTGTCATCGCCGAGGACGTCAAGCCGGGCCTGCCGCTCGCCGAGCGCCTCGGCCGCATCTTCACCGCCCTCGCCGGTGAGGTCGCGGTCCGCCTCGACGTCGAGGTGTACGGCGAGATCACCCAGCACGACGTGAAGGTGCTGGAGCTGTCCGCGCTCAAGGGCGTCTTCGAGGACGTCGTCGACGAGACCGTCTCCTACGTCAACGCCCCGCTGTTCGCGCAGGAGCGCGGTGTCGAGGTGCGGCTGACCACCAGCTCGGAGTCGGCCGACCACCGCAACGTGGTCACCGTGCGCGGCACCCTCGCGGACGGCGAGGAGATCTCGGTCTCCGGCACGCTGGCCGGCCCCAAGCACGTCCAGAAGATCGTCGCGGTCGGCGAGTACGACGTCGATCTCGCGCTCGCCGACCACATGGTCGTCCTGCGCTACGAGGACCGCCCCGGTGTCGTCGGCACCGTCGGCCGCATCCTCGGCGAGGCGGGCATCAACATCGCCGGCATGCAGGTCGCCCGTGCGACGGTCGGCGGCGAGGCGCTCGCCGTCCTGACCGTCGACGACACGGTCGCCACCTCGGTGCTGGGCGAGCTGGCCGCGGAGATCGGCGCCACCTCGGCCCGCTCCGTGAACCTCGTCTGACCCCACCCTTCGTCACCCTTCGTCGGGCTCACACGCCGGACGGGCTGAGTTCCTCGGCCTGTCCGGCGTTCTCCGTCTCCGGCCGCACCCGGATGTGCCGCAGTCCCGCCACCGCGATGCCCGCCGCGACGAGCAGCAGCAGCGCCCCGGCGATCGCGGCGCCCCGCATCCCGTCGGTGAACGCCGCGCGGGCCGCCGTGGCCAGGGCGTCCCCCGCGCGCCCCGGCAGACCGTCGGCGACGGCGAGCGCTCCGCCGAGGGTCTCCCGCGCCGGTTCGGGCGCGGTGTCCGGCATCGCGTGCCGGTAGACGGCCGTGCCGATCGACCCGAGGGCGGCCATGCCCAGGGCTCCGCCGAACTCCGTGCCGGTCTCGAGCAGCGCGGACGCCGAACCCGCCCGGTCCACCGGGACCGAGCTGAGCGCCAGGTCGGTGAGCAGGGACATCACGACGACGATGCCCGCGGCCAGCACCCCGCACGCCGCCAGCACCAGCCACAGGGAGTCCGTGCCGGCCAGGGCGAGCAGCCCGTAACCGCAGGCGGAGATCACGAACCCGGCGGTGACGACGTGCGCGCGCTCGGCCCCGCGCTGCACCAGCTGGGCGGCGACCGGGGCGGCGGCCCCGATGAGCACCGACGGCAGCAGGCTCCACAGCGCGGCCTCCAGCGCGCTCTTGCCGAGGACCGACTGGAGGTACTGGGTGGTGAAGAGGGCCGAGCCCATCATCCCGAAGGCCGACAGGGTGTTGAGGGTGAGCGCGGGAGTGAAGCCGTGCCCGCGGAAGAGGGCGGGGGAGATCATCGGTGAGGCCGTGGTGCGCTGCCGGTGCACGAACAGCGCGGCGAACAGCAGGCCGACGGTGATCGAGACGACGTACCGGACGTTCCAGCCCTCCGAGGGCAGCTCCTTCAGGCCGTAGACCACGGGCAGCACGGCGGCCATCGACAGCGGGACGCTCGGCAGGTCGAAGCGGCCGGGGGAGGCGTTCCGGGACTCCGGCAGCAGCAGCGGGCCGAGGACGAGGAGCAGCACCATCGCGGGCAGGTTGACCAGGAAGACCGAGCCCCACCAGAAGTGCTCCACGAGGAGCCCGCTCATCACCGAGCCGAGCGCGATGCCGCCCGTCATCACCCCGGACCACAGCCCGATGGCCTGCGCCCGCTGGCGGGGGTCGGTGAACATCGTGCGGACCAGCGCCATCGTCGACGGCATCAGGGTGGCGCCGCCGATGCCGAGGACCGCGCGGGCCACGATCAGGGTCTCGGCGGACTGCGCGTAGGCCGCGAGCAGGGAGGCCGCGCCGAAGGCGGCCGCGCCGCACAGCAGCAGCCGGCGGCGGCCGATGCGGTCGCCGAGCGCGCCCATGGTCATCAGCAGGCCGGCCAGCACGAAGCCGTAGATGTCGAAGATCCACAGCTGCTGGGTGCCGGTCGGCTCCAGGTCGGCGCTGATCTCGGGGACGGCGAAGTAGAGGACGGAGACGTCCATCGAGACCAGCAGCAGCGGAAGCATCAGCACGACGAGCGCGGTCCACTCACGGCGGCCGGCGCGGGACGGGTTCGTTGTCATGCCGGTGACTGTACGCACGTCTTATACGCTTGTCTAGAACAAGCGTATAAGACGTGCGTATGGAGGCATGGATAAGGTGACACCATGGGACACCGTGAGGATCTGCTGGAGGGCGCCAAGCGCTGCCTGCTCGCCAAGGGCTTCGTGCGCACCACGGCACGGGACATCGTCAAGGAGTCGGGGACCAACCTGGCGTCCATCGGCTACCACTACGGGTCGAAGGACGCGCTGCTCGCGCAGGCCTACGTCTCCCTGGTCGAGGGGATGGGCGACGCCTTCGAGGGCGACGGGACCGTGGACGAGACCGTGCCCGGCTCCCTGGAGCGGTTCGAGCGGGTGTGGTCGAACATCGTCGGCACCATGAAGGAGCCCGGCTCGGTGTGGCGGCTCAGCATGGAGGTGCTCGCCTTCGGCGACCGGCTGCCCGAGGTGCGCGACCATCTCGCGCTCGCCCAGCGCGAGGCCGGGCGCGGTCTGGTGCCGCTGTTGATGGGCGGCCGCGAGGAGGACGTGTCCGACGAGACCGCCGACACCCTCGGCGCGTTCTACGTGACCCTGATGACCGGCCTCATCGCCCAGTGGACCTTCGACCCGAAGTCGGCGCCCGACGGGGAGCGCCTCACCGCCGGCCTGCGCCAGGTGATCGAGGCCGTCACGGGGCCCGCGGACGGTCCGTCCTCAGCCGGTGCCACTACAGACGGTGCGCCTTGAGCGCCATGTGCAGCAGCAGACGGTCCTCGCCGTCGTCCAGGTCCAGGCCGGTGAGCCGCTCGACCCGCGACAGCCGGTAGTACAGCGTCTGGCGGTGCACGCCCAGCTCCGCCGCCGTGCGCCCGGCCTGGCCCGCGCAGTCGAGGTACACCTCCGCGGTGCGGGCCAGTTCCGTGTGCGCGGGGGAGAGCAGCGGGCTGACGGCGGGGTCGTGCGCGGCGCCGGGGGACAGCGCGGTCAGCAGCCGGTACGGGCCGATCGAGCTCCAGCGGGCCACCGGACCGAGGCGCGGCTCGGCCAGCGCCGCCCGCGCCGACGCCGACGCCTCGTCCCAGGCCGTGCCCAGATCGGCCAGGCCCGTACGGGGCGCGGCGATGCCCGCGGCCACCGGGGGCGGCCCGGACCGGCCCGCCGCCCCGCCGTCCCGGGCCCGCTCCAGCAGACGCCCGGCCGCGGTCGTCGCCGGCGCCAGCACGTCCGCGGAGCGCAGCCGCAGCAGCAGCGCCAGGGACACGGCCGTGGCGCCCCACGGCAGCGTGCACAGTGCCGTCGCGCCCGGCACCGTGCGGACCGAGGGCGCCTCGTCGGGGTCGGCGGACGGCCAGGGCGCGACGCAGACCACCGTGTGCAGGCCCTCCGCGCGCGGGCCCAGGGCGGTGCGCAGCTCGGCGACCGCCATGTCCCGCTGCCAGCCCCGCTCCGCCGTCAGCACCGCACGCAGTTCACGGGTGAGGTCCGCGCCGTGCTGTGCCTCGTCGGCGAGCAGCGCGCCGATCCGTGCCGTCACCCGCATGGCCGCGTCGAGCTGTTCCGCCGAGGGCCCGGGGTCGTCCTCCAGCAGCCAGACGTAGCCGAGGGCCACCCCGCGATGGCGTACGGGCAGGCAGACGCGGCCCCGGTGCACGCCCGCCTCCGGGGTGCGCGGGATGTGGACCGGGCCGGTCGCGCGGGTGATGCCGAAGCCCTCGAACCAGGCGCGGACGGCCGGTGTGGAGCGCCGGGTCAGGATCGAGCGGGCCCGCACCGGGTCCAGCGCCGACGGGTCGAGGTCGCCCTCGCTGTCGTACGCGCCGAAGGCGATCAGCTCGAAGTCGCGGTTCTCCAGGGTCGCCGGAGCGCCGAGGAGCTCCGAGATCTCGTCCACGAGCTCCTGGTAGTCGTCCCTGTATTCCGACGTCACCCGGGCATTCTGCCGCAAAAGAAGGTGCCCTTCATACATCTGTCTGAGATCTCGGTCAGGGATGCGTGACGTCTGTCGATGGCCCAGGATCAGGGTCATCCTTAGGTTTCACGGTGGTTCTCCGTGCCGTCCCCGAACCGTCGGGTGGCGGCCTCTCGCAGCTTGTGGAGGTGCCCCGTGCTGGGTCCCGTGATTCTCGCCGCGTCGCGCAGCGACCGGATGCGACGCCTGATCTCGGCGGCCCCGGTGACCAAGCAGGTCGTCGACCGCTTCATCCCCGGTGAGACCGTGGACGAGATCCTGCCGATCGTGCGGGAGCTGACCGACAACGGTCTCGAGCTGACCATGGACGTCGTCGGCGAGGACATCACCACCCCCGAGCAGGCCGAGGCCGCCCGCGACGCCTACCTGGAGCTGATCGACCGGCTGAAGCCGCTGGAGCTCGGCCCGCGCGCGGAGATGTCCGTGAAGCTGTCCATGTTCGGCCAGGCGCTTCCCGGCGGCCACGAGCTGGCCCTCGCCAACGTCCGCCCGGTCGTCGAGGCCGCCGCGGAGATCGGCACCACGGTCACCCTGGACGCGGAGGACCACACCACCCTCGACTCGATGTTCGCCATCCACGAGGAGCTGCGGAAGGACTTCCCGGGGACCGGCTGCGTCATCCAGGCCTACCTCTTCCGCACCGAGGAGGACGCGCGCCGGCTCGCCGCCGCGGGCAGTCGCGTACGGTTGGTGAAGGGCGCCTACAAGGAGCCCGCCGAGGTCGCCTACCAGCAGAAGCACGAGATCGACAAGGCGTACGTGCGCATCCTGCGGACGCTGATGGAGGGCGAGGGGTATCCGATGATCGGGTCTCACGACCCGCGCCTGATCGCCATCGCCCAGGAACTGGCCCGCACCGCCGGACGCAAGCTCGACGAGTACGAGTTCCAGATGCTCTACGGCATCCGCGGCGACGAGCACGTCCGGCTCGCCGCCGAGGGCCACCGCATGCGCGTCTACACGGCCTACGGCACCGACTGGTACGGCTACTTCATGCGGCGTCTTGCGGAGAAGCCGGCGAACCTGCGCTTCTTCGCCCGCAGCATGATCACCAAGGGCTGACACCACACCGCTCAGAGATAAGGAGTTACGGAACCCATGGACGCTGTGACCCAGGTCCCCACCCCCGTCAACGAGCCGGTGCACGGCTACGCCCCCGGGAGCCCCGAGCGTGCCCGGCTGGAGGCCAAGCTCAAGGAGCTGGCCGACAACCCGGTCGAGCTGCCCTGCACCATCGGCGGCGTGAAGCGGATGGGCGGCGGCGACCGCTTCGACGTCGTGCAGCCGCACAACCACAAGGCCCGCCTGGGCACGTACGCCAACGCCACGCAGCAGGACGCCCAGGACGCGATCGACGCGGCCCTCGCCGCCGCCCCCGCCTGGCGCGCGATGGCCTTCGACGACCGCGCGGCGATCATCCTGCGCGCCGCCGAGCTGCTGGCCGGCCCCTGGCGCGAGACCATCGCCGCCTCCACCATGCTCGGCCAGTCCAAGACCGCCCAGCAGGCCGAGATCGACAGCCCCTGCGAGCTGGTCGACTTCTGGCGGTTCAACGTCCACTACGCGCGCGGCATCCTCGCCGAGCAGCCCCCGGCGAACTCCCCGGGCGTGTGGAACCGTCTGGACCACCGGCCGCTGGAGGGCTTCGTCTACGCGATCACGCCCTTCAACTTCAGCGCCATCGCGGCCAACCTGCCGACCGCGCCCGCGCTGATGGGCAACGTCGTGGTGTGGAAGCCGTCCCCGACGCAGACCCACGCCGCCGTGCTGCTGATGCAGCTGCTGGAGGAGGCCGGGCTGCCCAAGGGCGTCATCAACCTGGTCACCGGCGACGGCATCGAGGTGTCCAAGGTCGCCCTGGAGCACCGGGACCTCGCCGGCATCCACTTCACCGGCTCCACCAAGACCTTCCAGCACCTGTGGAAGACGGTCGGCCAGAACATCGAGAAGTACCGCACCTACCCGCGTCTGGTCGGCGAGACCGGCGGCAAGGACTTCGTCGTCGCCCACCCGAGCGCCGACCGCGCGATCCTGAAGACCGCGCTGACCCGGGGCGCCTTCGAGTACCAGGGCCAGAAGTGCTCGGCCACCTCGCGCGCGTACATCCCGGCCTCGATCTGGAACTCCGGCTTCAAGGAGGAGTTCGCGGCCGAGGTGGACGGCATCAAGATGGGTGACGTCACCGACCTGTCCAACTTCATCGGCGCCGTCATCGACGAGCGGTCCTTCGCGAAGAACAAGGCCGCCATCGACCGCGCCAAGGAGGACCCGGCCTGCACGATCGTCGCGGGCGGCACCTACGACGACTCGGTCGGGTACTTCGTCCGCCCGACCGTCATCGAGTGCGACGACCCGGAGAACGAGGTGTTCCGCACCGAGTACTTCGGCCCGATCCTCGCCGTCCACGTCTACGAGGACGACGCGTACGACGAGATGCTGACCCAGATGGAGTCGGTGTCCGACTACGCCCTCACCGGCTCGGTCATCGCGAACGACCGCGCGGCGGCGGCGTACACGATGGAGAAGCTGCGCTACGCGGCCGGCAACTTCTACATCAACGACAAGTCGACCGGCGCCGTGGTCGGCCAGCAGCCGTTCGGCGGCGGCCGTGCCTCCGGCACCAACGACAAGGCCGGCGCCCCGCAGAACCTGATGCGCTGGACGCTGACCCGCGCCATCAAGGAGACGCTGGTCCCGCCGACCGACTACACCTACCCGCACATGGGCTGACATCGCGTCGCACGTGACAGGGGCCGGGCGCGTGACGCCCGGCCCCTTCGTGTCGTCCGGGGTCAGCCCGGCATCTCCGTCCGCTCCCACCACTCGTACACCGGCAGCCGCCCCTCGGGCGTGTCCGCCTCGCGTGAGGCGGGCCGGAAGTGCTCGTAGCCGTTGCGGTGCTCGATCTTGACGTCCGGGCCGGGGCTGGGGGCCGGGACGATCCGCTCGGGCAGATCGTCAGGACCGCCTTCGAGGAACACCTTCGCCGTGTCGTTCATGCCGGTCACCGTTCCCCTCCCGCCCGCGGCAGTCGCCCGCCGGGCGCGGGGATCAGCCGGGTGGCCGAGCCGGCATCCGGAAAAGCGCAGGTCGGCGGGGCAGGGGCGGTGCCGCCGTCTCAGATAGTAGGAAGCCCAAGTAATTGTGCAGACAGATGCGACCGACGCCCTTACTTTTGTAGGAGCCGAACGCATCGCTCGATCCAGCGAACGGCGGTTGTGAGCAGGCCCTGTGCAGGCGACCCCTGCGGCCCGGCTCCCCGCCCCTTCCGGCGTCTCGTCACCCTCCGCGCATCTTCGAGTCCGCGCGTCTTACACGAAGGAGTCGATCCCTCATGCCCGAGACGACCGCCCGCCGCCGCGTCCGCCGCTCCGTCCGCAGCGCCGAGAACGACCGCAAGAACGCCGCCGCCGCCCTCCAGCGCGCCCTCGACCGCCGGGACAACGGCGGCTCGACCGGCCACTGAGCCGCCGCAGGCCGGCCGCCGACACGCGCGGGGCGTCCGTATGCCGGACGCCTCATGTCATCCCGTGGGACGAGGAGTAGGGTGCCCGCATGTCTCGCAGCATCAATCTCGCAGTGATCCCCGGTGACGGCATCGGCCAGGAGGTCGTGACCGAAGGCCTGAAGGTCCTCTCCGCCGTCCTTCCGCAGGATGTGAAGCTGGAGACCGAGGAGTACGACTTCGGCGCCCGGCGCTACCACGCCACCGGTGAGACCCTCACCGACGCCGACCTCGACGCGCTCAGGCGGCACGACGCGATCCTGCTCGGCGCCATCGGCGATCCGAGCGTCCCGTCCGGCGTCCTGGAGCGGGGCTTCCTGCTCAAGCTCCGCTTCGCCTTCGACCACCACGTCAACCTGCGTCCGTCGAAGCTCCTCCCGGGCGTCGCCACCCCGCTCGCCGGGCAGCCCGAGATCGACTTCGTGGTCGTCCGCGAGGGCACCGAGGGCCCTTACACGGGCAACGGCGGCACCATCAGGAAGGGCACGCCGCACGAGGTCGCCACCGAGGTCTCCGTCAACACGGCCTTCGGTGTCGAGCGCGTGGTCCGCGACGCCTTCGCCCGCGCCCAGGCGCGCCCGCGCAAGAAGCTGACGCTGGTCCACAAGAACAACGTGCTGACCTTCGCCGGCCACCTGTGGACGAACGTCTTCACCAAGGTGGCCGCGGAGTACCCGGACGTCACCACCGACTACATCCACGTCGACGCCGCGACCATCTACCTGGTCACCGACCCCGGCCGGTTCGACGTCATCGTCACCGACAACCTCTTCGGCGACATCATCACCGACCTCGCCGCGGCCGTCTCCGGCGGCATCGGCGTCGCGGCCTCCGGCAACATCAACCCGAGCCGCGAGTACCCGTCCATGTTCGAGCCCGTGCACGGCTCGGCCCCGGACATCGCAGGACAGGGCAAGGCGGACCCCACCGCCACGGTCCTGTCCGTCGCGCTCCTGCTGCGCCACCTCGGCCACGACGCCGAGGCCGCCCGCATCGAGGACGCCGTCTCCGCCGACCTCGCGGAGCGCGGCGCCCTGCCCGCCCGCTCGACCTCTCAGATCGGCGACGCCCTCGCCGCGCGAGTAGCCGGCTGACCCGGCGCCCACCTCGACACACTCGAAGCCGCCGGGTCGCATCCGCACCCGGCGGCTTCGACGTGTTCCACCGCCGGGTGCCGTCAACGACCACCGGGCCGTATTCACCCTGTTTCTTCCGCCGCCTCCGCCGGGCGATAATCGAACGCGGAGCCGCGGCTTGAGGGAATGCTCGGACGTCCTAGTACTGGCCACGCGCCGTACGGGCGTGAGCGCGGCCCGTCACTACAACCGGTGAAGGACAACCACTCATGACGACGCCCACGATCGAGCTGAAGCCCTCGGCCCATCCGCTCTCCGACGCGGAACGCGAAGCGATTCTGGTCAGCCCCGGCTTCGGCCGCCACTTCACCGACCACATGGTGACGATCAAGTGGACCGAGGGCCGCGGCTGGCACGACGGCCAGCTCGTCCCGTACGCGCCGATCCCCATCGACCCGGCGACCACGGTGCTGCACTACGCCCAGGAGATCTTCGAGGGGCTCAAGGCCTACCGGCAGCCCGACGGGTCCGTCGCCACGTTCCGCCCCGAGAAGAACGCCGAGCGGTTCCAGCGGTCCGCCCGCCGTCTCGCCATGCCGGAGCTGCCGGTCGAGACCTTCATCGAGGCGTGCGACGTCCTGGTCGCCCAGGACCAGGCGTGGGTGCCGGCCCACGGCGGCGAGGAGTCCCTCTACCTGCGCCCCTTCATGATCGCGACCGAGGTCGGCCTGGGCGTGAAGCCCGCCAACGAGTACCTGTTCCTGGTCATCGCCTCCCCGGCCGGCGCCTACTTCCCGGGTGGCGTGAAGCCGGTGTCGATCTGGGTCTCCGAGGACCGCGTCCGCGCCGTCCCCGGCGGCATGGGCGACGCCAAGACCGGCGGCAACTACGCGGCCTCCCTGCTCGCGCAGGCCGAGGCGGCCGCCAAGGGCTGCGACCAGGTCTGCTACCTCGACGCCGTCGAGCACACGTGGGTCGAAGAACTGGGCGGCATGAACCTGTACTTCGTGTACGGGAACAAGATCGTCACGCCCACCCTCACCGGGTCCATCCTGGAGGGCGTCACCCGTGACTCCCTGCTGGACGTCGCCCGCGACCTCGGCTACGAGGCGGTCGAGGAGCGCGTCTCGGTCGAGCAGTGGCAGCGCGACTCGGAGAACGGCACGCTGACCGAGGTCTTCGCCTGCGGCACGGCCGCGGTGATCACGCCCGTCGGGACGGTGAAGCGGGCGAGCGGAGAGTGGCAGCAGGGCGGCGGCGAGCCGGGCGAGGTCACCCTCCGCCTCCGCCAGGCCCTCCTCGACATCCAGCGCGGCACGGCGGAGGACAAGCACGGCTGGATGCACAAGCTGGCCTGACGGCCTCCCGGGCCCCGGCCCGTCCGGTAGAACGTACGCGTGGACGTTCTGCTCTGCAGGGCCTGCGGCACCCGGCTGACCGAGCCGGTCGGCCGGCTCGCCGAGACGCCCGGGTACCCCGGCTGGGACGGACGTCCGGGCCCGGACGGCCGACGGCACGGCCCGCCGAGCGTCCCGCGGGGCACGTACGTCGTCGACCCGCTGCCCTTCGGGGCGCCGTTCGTCCCGGCCGGCCCCGACGCGGAGTACGACGGCGTCGTGCCCGGCGGCATGTGGCTGACCGACGAGCGGGGCTTCCTGGTCTCCGCGGGGCCGCGCGGAACGTATGTGCTGCACCCGGACGACGTCGTGGACCTGGCCCCGCACCCGGACGCCGGCCGGCACGGCGGCTGCTGCGGCCCCGACGGACGGGACGGGGTCAACCGGATCTGCGGCTGCGGGGCCGAGGTGGCGATCGCCTGCGCGGACTGCACCAGCGGCTACGAGACCCGGCTGATGCCGGACGCGGTCCGCGTGGAGCCCGCCCGCTGACGCGCGGTGCGTCGCCGCCAGCTGCTGCCGGGGCGGTGAGCGCGGAGCGGGAGAGGAGAGGCTCACGCGCCGCGCCCGAGCGGAGCCCGAAACCGAGCAGCCGACCGGCGACGCACTCCCGTTCCCCTCGCTCCCCACTGCCGGACGGTGGGCGCCGAGCCGGAGCGGGCGGCTCGCACTGCGCGGCACACGGGTGGGAGCCGGGCGGGCGGCGGGCCGGCGACCGGCCCGCACGGCAGCGGTCGTGTCGAGGATCTGGGCCACGCAGGAGTTGTCCCGGTGGCGTGCGGGCGTGGTCGGGAGGCCGGGACGAGTAGCGGGTCGGCGGTCGGCCTGCACGGCGCCGGTCGTGTCCGGAGCCTGGGCCACGAGCAGGGGGTCGGCCTGTGCGGCGCCGGTCGTGTCCAGGGCCTGGACCAGGCACGGGGTTTCCCCGGAGCCGCTGCGCGCAGGCGCGCGGGCGGGAGCCCGGGACGGGCCGGTCGGTCGGCGGCCCGGCCCGTGCGGCACCCGCCGGCGACCGGGCCGTGCCGTACCCGCTCGCGCCGCAGGAGCCCCGCCCCGCCCCGCCGTGAGGCGACCGGCGCGCCTCCGCGTCTCACCCCGCCGCCCTCGCCGCCCGTATCCTGAGACGGTCGGTGAGTGGGCGGGCGGGGTGTGCCAATATTCCTCCGTGCTCTCGTTCGCCACGATTATTGGCAGCAGGCGCGCCGGTCCGCAGTGACCGCACGTACGACACCGTACGGGCGGACACCGTCGTCCTCGACCCGCGCGCAGACCTCTCGCACCCGCGAGGGGTTTTTCTGTTTCTCGGCCCACCCGCAGCCGGGAACCTGGCGCGAGGGACCATGGGGGAACGGTGGAACCGGTCATTCCGGTAGACCGAGATCCAGTACAGGAGCCTTGAGACCATGACCGCAACCAGCGAGCTCGACGATTCGTTCCACGTGTTCGACACCACCCTGCGCGACGGCGCCCAGCGCGAGGGCATCAACCTCACGGTCGCCGACAAGCTGGCCGTCGCCCGGCACCTGGACGAGTTCGGCGTGGGCTTCATCGAGGGCGGCTGGCCCGGCGCGAACCCGCGGGACACCGAGTTCTTCGCCCGGGCCCGGCAGGAGATCGAGTTCAAGCACGCCCAGCTGGTCGCCTTCGGCGCCACCCGCCGCGCCGGCACCACCGCCGACCAGGACCCCCAGGTCAAGGCGCTCCTCGACTCCGGCGCGCCGGTGATCACGCTGGTCGCCAAGTCCCACGACCGGCACGTCGAGCTCGCCCTGCGCACCACCCTGGACGAGAACCTGGAGATGGTCCGCGACACCGTCTCCCACCTCCGCTCCCAGGGCCGCCGTGTCTTCGTCGACTGCGAGCACTTCTTCGACGGTTACCGCGCCAACCCCGCCTACGCCAAGTCCGTCGTGCGCGCGGCCTCCGAGGCCGGCGCCGACGTGGTGATCCTCTGCGACACCAATGGCGGCATGCTCCCCGCGCAGATCCAGGCCGTGGTCGCCACCGTGCTCGCCGACACCGGCGCCCGGCTCGGCATCCACGCCCAGGACGACACCGGCTGCGCGGTCGCCAACACCCTCGCCGCCGTCGACGCGGGCGCCACCCACGTCCAGTGCACCGCCAACGGCTACGGCGAGCGCGTCGGCAACGCCAACCTGTTCCCCGTCGTCGCCGCGCTGGAGCTGAAGTACGGCAAGAAGGTGCTGCCCGAGGGCCGGCTGCGCGAGATGACCCGCATCTCGCACGCCATCGCCGAGGTCGTCAACCTCACCCCCTCCACCCACCAGCCCTACGTCGGCGTCTCCGCCTTCGCCCACAAGGCCGGACTGCACGCCTCCGCGATCAAGGTCGACCCGGACCTCTACCAGCACATCGACCCCGAGCAGGTCGGCAACACCATGCGGATGCTGGTGTCCGACATGGCCGGCCGGGCCTCCATCGAGCTCAAGGGCAAGGAGCTCGGCATCGACCTGGGCGACGACCGCGAACTGGTCGGCCGGGTCGTCGAGCGGGTCAAGGAGCGCGAGCTCAAGGGCTACACCTACGAGGCCGCCGACGCCTCCTTCGAGCTGCTGCTGCGCGCCGAGGTGGAGGGCGGGCCGCTGACCTACTTCGAGGTCGAGTCCTGGCGCGCCATCGTCGAGGACCGCCCCGACGGCACCCACGCCAACGAGGCCACCGTGAAGCTGTGGGCCAAGAGCGAGCGCATCGTCGCCACCGCCGAGGGCAATGGCCCGGTGAACGCGCTCGACCGCGCCCTGCGCGTCGCCCTGGAGAAGATCTACCCGCAGCTCGCCAAGCTGGAGCTGGTCGACTACAAGGTCCGCATCCTGCAGAACGAGCACGGCACCCAGTCCACGACCCGGGTGCTGATCTCGACCTCCGACGGGGCGGGGGAGTGGTCCACCGTCGGCGTCGCGGACAACGTCATCGCCGCCTCCTGGCAGGCGCTCGAGGACGCCTACACGTACGGGCTGCTGCGCGCCGGGGTGGAGCCCGTCTGAGACCCCGGGGATCTCCGGGCCGGAGGGCGGCAGGAATGCCTCCGGCTCGGATGTCCGTTTCGCGGCGTATTCAGGTAGCTTCGAATATATGAAGGCCGCATCGCCGCGCACCCTCCTCCGTCTGCTGATCCTGCCGGTGGCCGCCGTGCTGGCGGTCCTGCTGGCCGGTGCGCCGGGGGCGCAGGCGGCGACGGACGTCTCCGTCGTCGCCGAGAACCTGCGCGAGAGCCCCGTCTACGTCGATCCCGCGGCCCGGGACATCCTGTCGGAGTCCGACGCCGAGGCCCTCGCCGACAAGATCGAGGACGCCGACAAACCGGTCTTCGTCGCCGTCCTCCCGGCCGACTTCCCCACCCAGGACCTCTTCCGCGACCTGCGCACCGAGACCGGCGTCACCGGCCTGTACGGCGTCCGGCTCGGCGACCGGTTCGACGCCCGCGCCGACAGCAGCGTGCTGAGCCGGCAGGGCGTGTCCAACCTGGTCGGGTCCGTGCAGGGCGCCGGGGACGCCAAGGCCCAGCTCAACGACTTCGTCGACACCGCGATCCGCAGCATCGACGGCGGCGCGCCCGGCTCCTGGAGCGACGGCTCCCCGGACGTGCCCGTCGGCGGGCTGATCACGGTCGGCGCCCTCGTGGCGGCCGGCGGGGTCGGAGTGTACACGGTGACCCGCCGCCGCAGGCGCCGTCACGAGGAGGAGCAGGCGGCCGCCCTGGAGAAGCTGCGGGTCGTGGTGGACGAGGACATCACCGCGTTCGGCGAGGAACTGGACCGGCTCGACTTCCACCCGGGCGAGGCGGGCGCGGACGACGCGATGCGCGCGGACTACGAGCGCGCGCTGGACGCCTACGAGCAGTCCAAGACGTACATGGCGGCGGCCCGCAAACCGGAGGACGTCCGGGCGGTGACCCAGGCCGTGGAGGACGGCCGGTACGCGCTCGCCTCGCTGACCGCCCGCCGTGAGGGCAGGCCGGTACCGGAGCGCCGTCCGCCGTGCTTCTTCGACCCGCGCCACGGCCCCGCCGTCGCCGACGCCCGGTGGACCCCGCCCGGCGGGGCGGAGCGCGAGGTGCCGGTGTGCGCGGCCGACCAGGCCCGGCTGGCCGACGGGCGCGATCCCGCGGTCCGCGAGGTCGACACCGAGTACGGCCGCCGTCCCTACTGGGAGGCCGGCCCGGCGTACGGCCCC
Organism: Streptomyces lusitanus; assembly: GCF_042647945.1. NCBI lineage: Bacteria > Bacillati > Actinomycetota > Actinomycetes > Kitasatosporales > Streptomycetaceae > Streptomyces > Streptomyces lusitanus. The sequence continues at coordinate 4,838 of NZ_JBHRWL010000031.1, read as the reverse complement.
TGGGCGGGCGGCTACTTCGGCGGCGGACTGCTGCCGGGACTCCTGGCCGGCACCCTGCTCGGCAGCATGATGGCCGGCCCCGGTTACGCGTCCGACTACGGCTCCGGGTACGGCGACTTCGGCGGCTACGACGGCGGTGACGTCTCCGGCGCGGACTTCGACTCCGGCGACTTCGGCGGCGGGTTCGGCGGAGGCGACATGGGCGGCGGCGGCTTCGGAGGCGGCGGCGACTTCGGCGGAGGCTTCTGACCGGGGCGCGCACCTGACCGGCGTGCGTACCCCGGACACACCGAGCGCCCGCCCTCCCGTGCCGGGAGGAGCGGGCGCGCTCGGGTGGGGCGGGGCGTCAGGCCTTGCGGATCGCCGAGACGTCGAAGTTCAGCTTGATCTTGTCGGAGACCAGCACGCCGCCCGTCTCCAGGGCCGCGTTCCAGGTCAGACCCCACTCGGAACGCAGGATCTCGGCCTTGCCTTCAAAGCCGACGCGCTCGTTGCCGAACGGGTCCTTCGCGGCGCCGTTGAACTCCAGGTCGATGCTGATCGGCCGGGTGGTGCCGAGGATCGTCAGGTCGCCGGTGATGCGGTAGTCGTCGCCGCCCAGGGCCTCGGCCTTGGTGGAGCGGAAGGTCATGGTCGGGAACTCGTCGATCTTGAAGAAGTCGGCGCTCCGCAGATGACCGTCACGGTCGGCGTTGCCGGTGTCGATGCTGTCCATCGCCACGTCGAGCGAGGCGGTGGACTTGCTCGGGTCGGCCCCGTCGAGGTGCAGCGTCCCGGAGAACTCCTTGAAGTGACCCTTGACGTTGGTGACCATCGCGTGGCGTGCGACGAAGCCGATCGTGGTGTGCGCCGGGTCGAGCTCGTACTCGCCGGTCAGTGCTGCCAGGTCCGGGCTCACCGCGGAGTCGGTGGCGCCCTTGTCGTCGTCCTTGCGGCCGAAGAGACCCATGGTGTTCCTCCTGAGGGGACTGAGGGGACGGGGAAGATCCCGTTGAATCTTCAACTAACTCAACACGGGCCACCGTAGACCCATTCCCTTCAAACTTCAACATCTTTCGGGGAAGGTGTCCCGATCCGTTCACTCGAACGAGTGAGAACGAGCGGTCGGACATGCGGCCGGACATGTGACCGCTCGTGCGGCCGAGTGCGCGGCGGCCCTAATCCGGCAGCCGACGCGCCGGGGCGCCCTGGGTCGCGCCGCGGGTGTGGACGTACAGCTGGCGCCGGTCGCCCACGTCGAGCCGCTGGGGGAGCGGCAGCTCGTGACGCACCGGACGCGCGTGGTCGGCGAGCTGCCGGCGCGGGTTGTAGACCTGGTTGAACTTCCACAGCATGCGGGCGAAGTTCGTCTGCCCGTGCGCCAGGTTCCTGGCCAGCACGCGCGCCGCCCCGAACGCCGTGCGCAGCCCCAGGTGCTTGCGGTTGATGACCGCCTGGGTGCGCACCAGCTCCTCGTAGAAGCGGTCCAGCGGCAGCGTGGTGGGCACCACCGCGTGCTGGATGTCGAACAGCCGGTAGTCGCGGGTGGTGAGCCGGCGCGACTCGGTGTGCCAGATTTCCGTGCCCGGGTACGGCGTCATCACCGTGAAGTGCACGATCTCCGGCACGGCCGTCGCGAACTCCCGCACCACGCGGAAGCGTTCCTCGTCCCAGGCCGGGTCCACGATCAGGTTGATGGCGACCCGGATGCCCATCCGCCGGGCCGTCTCCAGCGCCTTCAGGTTCTCGTCCGGGCTGATCCGCTTCCGGTACAGATCGAGCCCCTCGGCGTCGATCGCCTCCATGCCGAGGAACATGTACCGCAGCCCCAGCCGCGCCCACCGCTCGAACACCTCCGGGTGGCGCAGCAGCACGTCGGCGCGGGTCTCCAGGTAGTACTGCTTGCGGATGCGCCGCCGCTCCACCTCCGCGGCGATGGCGTTGCCGTGCTCGGGCCGGATGAAGGCCACGTCGTCGACGATGAACACGTTCGGCTCACGGATCGCCGCGAGGTCGTCCGCCGCCGCCTCCGGCGACGCCTTGCGGTAACTGCGGCCGTAGAACGTCCACGCCGAGCAGAACGAGCAGTCCCAGGGGCAGCCGCGGGTGAACTCGATCGACGCGCACGGGTCCAGCTCGCCGATGAAGTAGCGGCGCCGGCTGCGCATCAGGTCCCGGGCCGGCAGGGGCGTGTCGATGCTGTGCAGCATCAGCGGGGCGGGACCGCGCCCCGACGCCGTGACGACCCCCGGCACCCCGTCCACGCCGCCGTCCCGCACCGCCTCCAGCAGCGGCCCGACGGCCGGCTCGCCCTCGCCCCGGATCACCGCGTCGACGGCCCCCTTCGCCTGCTCGACGACCTCCTGGGCGACGAACGAGACGCTGTGGCCGCCGAGGAACACGAAGCAGTCCGGCAGCTCCTCCTTCACCCGCTCGGCCAGCCGGATCGCCTCGGGGATGTTCGCCAGGTAGTTCAGCGAGATCCCGAGCGCCTCCGGGCGGAACGACCGCACCTCGTCGCGCAGCCGCCGCACGCTCAGCACCTGGAGGTCGACCACCCGGACCTCGTGACCCGCCTCGCGGGCGGCGCCGGCCACCCGCTCCAGGCCCAGGGGTTCGAGCCGCAGGAAGATCTCGGAGTACATCAGGGCGCTGGGGTGGACTAGCAGCAGGCGCATCGGGGGACCTCGTCACGGTGCCGGGAACAGGGCGGGACGTCCCTTTCGTAACCCGGGGGGCCGGACCGCGTACTGCCCGTACGCCCGCATGGCCCACCCGGCGGCACGCAGGAGTGGTCCTGCGGCGCGCCGCGGCGGCCCCGCGCCCGCCCCGACCACCGGCGGTCGCACACGCCGGAGGGCCGCCTGCGCGGCTGCCGCGAACGCCGCGCTGCGCTGGCGCGGTCCCCCGCACCGGGGGTGTCCTGGATGGCGAGGCCCGCAGCGACAGCGCATGGGAGACCGACTCGTGACCACCACCGGCTCCGGTTCCACCTACGACCCCCCGGCGGACCCCGCCGCCTCCGCCGCCGCGGCGGCGGTCGAACAGACCCTGCCCCGCACGGACCGCCGCGTCGCCCTCGTCACCGGCGCGTCCTCGGGCATCGGCGCGGCCACCGCCCGGCGCTTCGCCGCCGGCGGATGGCATCTGCTGCTCAGCGGACGCGACCGGCGGCGGCTGGAGGAGACCGCGTCCGGCACGTCCGCCGTCCTGCTGCCCGCCGACCTCGCCGCCCCGGACGGGGCGAAGATGCTCGCCGAGGCCGCGCTGCGGGAGACGGGACGGATCGACGTGCTGGTCGCCGGGGCGGGCATCGGCTGGGCCGGCCCCTTCCTGACCATGCCGCACACCGACATCGACCGGGTGCTCTTCCTGGACCTCAACGCGACCCTCCACCTGGTCCGCGAGGTGCTGCCCGCGATGGTGACGGCCGGCGGCGGCCGGGTGGTGCTCGTCGGATCGGTGGCCGGCGCGGTGGGCGTCCGGGAGGAGGCGGTGTACTCCGCAGCCAAGGCCGGACTGGCCGCGTTCGCCGAGGCGCTCCGCCAGGAGCTGCGCGGCACCGGCGTGGGCGTCACGCTGGTCGTGCCCGGCCCCGTCGAGACGGGCTTCTTCGCCCGCCGCGGCCGCCCCTACCACCGCTCCCACCCGCGCCCCACCTCGCCCGGCCGGGTCGCGGCCGCCGTCTGGGACGCGGTCGGCGAGGCCCGCGACGACACCTACGTCCCGTCCTGGCTCACCCTCCCCTCCCGCGTCCGCGCCCTCACCCCCCGCCTCTACCGCCGGCTCCTGAACCGCTTCGGCTGACACGGGGTGCGGTCCCGCCCGCCCGGGTGGGCACAACGGCCGCGCGGCGCCCCCGCGAGGGGAGTACCGCTACGCTCTGCGTGAGCGACCCGACCCGAACGGGTCAACCCGGGGAACCGGAATGGGATCACCCCGTACGGGAGGTGTCCGACGCCCCGGACGCCGTGGGAATTCCGGCCACCGGGCCCCGGCTGCGACTTGAGCGTCACTCCGGGGGAGGCATGCGCGCCCCACGTGTGTGAGGCGGCTCTCAGTGGCCGGCCTTTGTGCGACCCCCACAAGCCGCAGGGCCTCTGAGCAGTCGGAACGCGTGAACAGCCCCCTGGTTCTGTTCAGTGCTACCAGGAAAACACCCCGGAGACTGTGAGGAGTCGACGGCTCGCAATCAGCGGCCGGCTTCGTAAGGTCACTACATGACCGTTTTGGATGAGGCGCCGGGTGAGCCGACCGACGCGCGCGGACGCGTGGCCGAACTGCACGGGATTCGTGCGCAGGCTCTGGCCGGCCCGAGCGAGAAGGCGACCCAGGCGCAGCACGCCAAGGGCAAGCTGACGGCGCGGGAGCGTATCGAGCTGCTGCTGGACCCGGGGTCCTTCCGTGAGGTCGAGCAGTTGCGCCGGCACCGGGCGACCGGTTTCGGTCTGGAGGAGAAGAAGCCGTACACGGACGGTGTGATCACCGGCTGGGGGACGGTGGAGGGGCGGACGGTCTTCGTCTACGCCCACGATTTCCGGATCTTCGGCGGTGCGCTGGGTGAGGCGCACGCCACGAAGATCCACAAGATCATGGACATGGCCATCGCGGCCGGTGCGCCGCTGGTGTCGTTGAACGACGGCGCCGGCGCCCGTATCCAGGAGGGTGTCTCGGCGCTCGCCGGCTACGGGGGGATCTTCCAGCGCAACACCAAGGCCTCGGGTGTGATCCCGCAGATCAGCGTGATGCTCGGCCCGTGTGCGGGCGGTGCGGCCTACAGCCCCGCCCTGACAGACTTCGTGTTCATGGTCCGCGACACCTCGCAGATGTTCATCACCGGCCCGGACGTGGTCAAGGCG